>NZ_JAHESE010000059.1 GCF_018598175.1 Dawidia cretensis | reverse complement strand
TTAACACAAGCGCTCCGTGAAAGATCACTTCTTTGCTCTCCAGGTATGTGACTAATTTATTCATGGTTGTGGCGTTTCGTTGTTGTTTGAATCTGCATTAGGGATGTTCTGCTTTCTGGATTGCATATCCAGTTGATAGTCTAAAAAATATTGCATTGCAGCTGGTTGCTGCCAATGACACCATTTCTGAACACGTTAAAACTTTTCGATGCACAGTTCCGAGATCAAACCAGCGAAAACAACAGATTGAAGGTTATAAAGTAAATCATGGAACAGGAAGAAAACTTTATAGATGTCCCTAGTAAGACTAGTAACTGACTGATAACCAGTCATCTATTTTATCTGTCAAAATTGGGAGTTTGATCGTGTAAAACTTTCAAAAACAGCGCGGAATGTAGTAATTTGTAAGGATCCATAACCTGGGCTATTTTTTTGACTTTTTGATCATGACTAATCACCTCAAGCTGACATTTTCAGGCCACGAATCTTTTCAATGCCGCCATCTTTGGCTCAAGAAAGGCTATGATTATAAAGCGCGGGAAAAGTTCTTTAATTCTGAGGACGCCGTTGTTGAATTAGGTGTGGGAAAGAACATGGTTAGCTCAATCCGCTATTGGATGAAAGCATTCAATCTCCTTACTGTTGACGAAAAGCTTACAGCATTTGCGCATAAACTGTTCGCCGACGATGGATGGGACCCTTACCTAGAGGATGAGGCAAGTTTGTGGCTTTTACATTATCAACTTGTAAAGAATGGGTATGCCTCAATTTATTCGATCATTTTCAATGAACTTCGTCGTGAGAAAATTGAGTTTACGAAAGAGAACTTCATTTCCTTTATAAAACGCAAATCGGAATCTGAAAAATTTCAGGTGAACGAAAAAACACTGAACGATGATTTTTCGGTCTTGCTCAGAATGTACATGAGAATCGATTCTTCCAAGGAGAAGGAGGATACTTTTTCCGGATTGCTCTCTGAACTCGACCTGATCAAAGCCTATAGTAAAGGCAAAGATGATTTTTTCATAGTAGAGAATGGGGAGCGAAACGAGATTCCGGAAGAAGTGTTGTTGTTTGCCATCTTGGATGCGGATACATTCGATATGTCAGTGAACATGAATAACATCGAGCATGACTACAACAGTCCAGGGGCCATATTCGCACTAAGTCGCGCAGGCATCGTAGCTAAAATTGAGAGCTTGACTGAGAAATTTTCAGACCTCGTGTACAATGACAATGCCGGAGTCAAAGAACTTCAGTTCAAAAGAAAAAAGACTGCTACGGCGATAATGAATCACTACTATGCAAACTAAGTATACGAATTCAACCAATATTATCCGAGATTCGTCCAGGAACATCAACTACATCCCAACCCCAAACGCCACCCGAGTAGTCAACCAGGTTTCAAATGATTTTAAGAGGGGCCTACGTTCGTTCAACATTATCGGCTCATATGGTACAGGTAAGTCTTCCTTCTTGTGGGCATTGCAACAAAGTGCCCTAGGACGGAAGCGTATCTTTAACTTGAATCTTGTTTCAAACGCAAAAGCCGATGTAATCAACTTTGTCGGAGAGTATAAATCCATTACGAAGGTTTTCGCAGAGTACTTTGAAGTGAACCTTGCAAAGGGCTCCCACGAAAACATTTTTGCTGAAATATTCAACAGCTACCATGCTTTAAAGAAGAATGGATTGCTTTTTATCCTCATCGATGAATTTGGTAAGTTTCTCGAATACGCCGCTGATAACAATCCGGAAAAAGAACTGTACTTCGTTCAGCAATTGTCCGAATTTATCAATAACCCCGACCGGAATATTGTTCTGATTACCACAGTCCATCAGAACATCGACGCGTATGCATTCAAGCTAAACAACAGTCAAAAGCAGGAATGGTCAAAGGTTAAGGGGCGATTCCGCGAAATCACCTTCAATGAACCTGTGGAGCAGCTTTTATATCTTGCTTCTGAACACCTTAAGAAACCAAAGGGCATTGACAAGGTGACGGAAAGTTCAATCAGATCAGCACTGTCAATCGTAAAGAAGTCAAGAGCATATTCATTGAATGCTGGGTACGCAGCAGAAGTTTCTCTGAAACTCTTTCCAATGGATCTGCTAGCCGCAAACACACTCACCCTTTCCCTCCAGCGATACGGGCAGAACGAGCGGTCATTGTTTTCGTTCCTTGAGTCAACGGATCATACCGGCATAAACAGGTTTGACCAAAAGAAAAATCTGTTCTATAGTACAGCCAACGTTTATGACTATCTGGTTTTTAATTTCTACACGTTTATAAACTCAAGATATAATCCGGATTTTTCAGGCTGGTCTGCGATAAAGGGCGCTCTCGAAACTTTAGAGCGAGCCTTTGAAGGTAATACGCTGGACTACGCCAAGGTTGTTAAAACAATTGGGCTGATTAACCTAACGGCGTCACAAGCCGCTGACCTCGACCGTGACTTTTTGGTTAAGTACGCATCGACGTGCCTCGGCATTGCAAATGCAGGAAAGGTTATCGATGGATTAGAGGCAAAGCGAATCATCCTGTATAGAAAATACAATAATCGATATGTGCTGGCGGAAGGCACAGATCTGGATATTCCTTCTGCGCTTATTGAAGCTGGTAACAAGCTCAGTGAAGTTGTCGATGTACCAACTCTTCTCAATAAATATTACCAGTTGCCACCTGTCATGGCAAAGGCTAATTCCTATTTGAATGGTACGCCAAGACTGTTTGAATTTAAAATTTCGGAAAGACCTATCAATGAAGTCCCGATGGACGAAATTGACGGTTTTATTAACCTCATCTTTAACGAGCAACTTAACGTTGAAATCGTACGACAAGCATCGCTCGAACAGGGTGAAGCAATACTTTATGGATTTTATTCAAATTCCAGAACCGTAAAGAATTTATTATTTGAAATTGAAAAAACAAAAAGGGTATTAGAAGAAAACAGTCATGATCGTGCCGCCATTAAAGAACTACAGCACATACTCTTTCACCAAAAAAACCTTTTAAATCATTACATACTAACCAATCTATATTCAAGCACAAGAGAAGTAATTTGGTTTTGGGAAGGTCAGGAACTTGATATTAGCAGTAAAAGAGAGTTTAATAAAAAGCTTTCAGAAATTTGTGACCGCGTTTATCATAAAGCTCCCAGATTCAAGAATGAATTAGTGAATCGACACAAAATATCGAGTTCGATTCACGTTGCTAAAAAGAATTACCTGCGTGCGCTTGTAGATAATTACACTCTGCCTGATCTCGGTTTTGATAAGGATAAGTTTCCGCCTGAGAAAACCATTTATCTTACCCTGCTTAAAGAAAATGGATTCAAGCTCTATTCCGATGAAATAAACTTCGTCACTCAGGTTTCAAAGAAGTCGACATTCTTGCATGTTTGGAATTACTCAAATCAATTTCTTAATAGCGCCAAAGCGAACCGCAAATCTCTTCTTGAATTCATCGAACCGCTGAAGAAGAGGCCGTTCAAACTCAAACAAGGTTTGATCGACTTTTGGGTAGCCTCGTTTCTATTTATCAAGCGTGACGACTATGCGCTTTTTGGATCAAGCGGGTTTATTCCTTACATCACAGATGAAGTCTTGGAACTTGTCATAAAGTATCCCGAGGATTATGAGGTCAAAGCCTTTGATATAGAAGGCGTAAAATTAGACATCTTCAACAGCTATCGAATTTTCCTTAACCAACAGTCCAAGGAAAAAATAAGTAATCATACATTCATTGAAACTATCAAGCCATTTCTGACATTTTATAAGAGCTTGCCCGAATACTCGAAAAATACGAGCAGATTAACTCGCGAAACTTTACAGATCAGAAATGCAATAGCAAATTCAAAAGATCCCGAAAAATCTTTCTTTGAAGACTTCCCTACTGCATTGGGTTATAGCATTGACTCAATCCAGAAGTCTAAGGCCAATCTTAAAGCGTATATTGAAAAACTTCATGACTCCATTCGCGAACTTCGGACAAGTTATGACGATCTCATTGTTCGATTTGAAGATTTCATTCTAGCCGAGTACTTCGGAGAGGCCCTGGCTTTCGAGGCATACAAGTTGAGACTTCAGGAACGGTATCAGAATCTAAAGAAACATTTATGCCTGCCTCATCAGCGCACATTCGCACAGAGAATTGATTCGCAGCTCGATGATAAAAAACTCTGGTTGAATTCTTTGGCCCAGGCGGTGGTTGGTAAGTCTCTCGAAATCATAAAAGATGAAGAGGAAATACTTCTTTACGACAAATTCAAGACGATGATCTCCGAGCTTGATAGCTTAACACGCTTGTCTAAAGAAGATGTGGATATAAATCAGGAAAGTGTTTTGGGAATTGAACTCAGCTCATTTGTTGACGGAATAAAGAGAAGCCTAATCAGGATGCCCAGGCACAAAACTTCCGATGTTTCGAAGATAGAGGGCAACATCCGTGCTAAACTAAGCGCTGATAAGAATTTGAATATTGCAGCGTTGACGAATTTATTAAAAGAGTTATTAGTGAAATGACAAAAGTTAGGCATGTACTAGGTATATCAGGTGGAAAAGACAGCGCTGCGCTGGCGATTTATATGAAATCCAAATATCCAGATTTGGATATTGAATACTATACGTCAGATACGGGTAAGGAATTAGATGAGACGTATAAGCTGATAGAGAATCTAGAAGTATATCTCGGCAAAAAGGTTATTAGATTGCAAGCCGCAGACGGAAGCAATGAAACCCCTTTCGATCACTTCCTTAAAATGTATGGCGGTTTTCTCCCGTCCTCCAATTCGCGCTGGTGTACTAAGGTGTTAAAGTTAGCGCCGTTTGAAAAGTTCGTCGGTGACGACCCAGTAATTTCCTACGTCGGAATACGTGGAGATGAAGACAGGGAGGGTTACATCTCCAAAAAGTCCAATATTCAAAGCATTTTCCCTTTCAGAAAGAACATTTGGAGTGAAGATGTAATTTTCAAGGCCTTGTCGGCGGGCAATGCTAAGTTACTTACGGGTTTGTATCAGACATTGTCGAATGAGGGGCCGAAACGTTTTAAGGAAATATTACTTCAACCGCTCTCGCCGAGCTTTACCCTGTCACAGAAGCTTTCATTGCTATTGGACACGGATACCGTAACCTTCAACTTGTTAATTCACGAGTTTTTGAGAAACACGGAATATCCTCTTTCAAAAGTGGAGAGTTTTCCATTGGTGACGAATGATGAGGTTCTGGTTCGCAACGATATTTTTGCCATTCTCGAAAGCAGCGGTGTCGGAGTACCAGCCTACTATAACAAGGTTGATTTTACGGTCAAGGAAAAAACCGGCCAATATGCTCGAAGTCGTTCTGGCTGTTATTTCTGTTTCTTTCAGCAGAAAATTGAATGGGTTTGGCTCTACGAACAACATCCGGAACTGTATAAAAAAGCGATGGAGTATGAGAAGGATGGCTATACATGGAATCAAGAAGAATCGCTTGAGGAATTAATCCAGCCTGAGCGGATTGAGAGAATAAAAGCGGAATACGTCAAAAGAACAACAAAAACAGCACAAGCGAAGTCACTTTATCTCCTCGACATTTTGGACGAAGTAGAGGACGAAGGTTGCGCGTCTTGCTTTATTTAATGGAAGACCTAAACTATGAATCTGGAATACCGTTTTCAATCGATGCCGGCCTCATCGATCGATTAGGCCGTGAACTTGTTGGCAAGGCTGAAACTGCGGTCTCGGAGCTGATAAAAAATGCCTACGATGCCGATGCGCAACAAGTACAAGTTGAATTTATTAACACCTGGCAGGCTGGGGGAACATTAGTCATCCGTGACGACGGCGACGGCATGACACAAAACGAACTGATCCGGGGATTTATGCGAATATCTTCCCCGGACAAAATACATAATCCCAGAACGCGAAGGTTCAACCGAAGCAAAGCTGGAAAAAAGGGAATTGGTAGATTTGCCACACAACGGCTTGGGAGGAGACTGACTATCATTACGCAAACAGAGGGCGAAGGGTTTGCTCTTAAACTCGAAATAGATTGGAATCGGTATCAGATTGATGTTGAGTTAAGTTCTGTAAGAAACAATTTCGAGCGCATTCCTAAACAACAATCTCACGGCACGACGCTATTAATTGAAGACCTGCGAGACTATTGGACAACGAAAGATATTGAACGCGTCTATCGATATGTCTCCGAACTCATTCAACCGGATTACCTATCTGACAGAAGTTTGAATTTGCAGACCGCAGTTCAGAGCGACAACAGTTTTAATGTAGAATTTCGACGAACTCAGGATGGCGTGACGGAGCTTGTAGCTAATCCAAAGCGTATGCTCTTCGATAAAGCGATTGCAATTATTGAAGGTTTTGTCGATGACAATGGCGATGGATTCTACGGAGTTAAAAGCGAGAGCCTGGGCCTTGACGACTATGGTATATCCGTTGAAGCCTCCAAGGAACGTATCCGATTCAATTCTGTTAGGAACGTTCATTTCAAGGCTTATTATTTCATCTACAATCGAACAGAATACTACTCCAATATCAATAAAATGGAGTTGCGAAATATTCAGCAGTTGTCCAACGAATACAGTGGGTTAAGATTATACCGAAATGGCTTTCGCGTTTTGCCCTACGGAGAGCCGACTGATGACTGGCTGACACTCGACGTTCGCTATGCAGGAGAATCTGCCGAGCGTACGAATGTGCCTTTCTCAACTAAAAATTTATTCGGCTTTGTAGAGGTTATCGATCCGCAGGGAATGTCGTTTCAAGAAACAGCAAGCCGAGAGGGGTTAATTGACACCGCCGCCTTCATCGAGCTAAGAGACTTCGTGAATAAATCGCTGGTAGCTGCTCGTCTGCGTATTGGGGAAAAGATTAAGATAATCCGAGATCAAAGGAATATTCAAGCGGACGAGCAGATTCTGCCGTTTGAAAATCCCGTTGATCAATTTACCGAACTTGAGAATTTGCTCAATGTTCAGAATAACGCTTCCGGTTTACAGGCACTTCGACAAATTCGAGCGCAATTAGAAAATCTGTTGGAGGAAATGGGTATGCTCAGAGTACTTGCTGGACTAGGCCTAACGATTGCCGAGTTTACTCATGAGATTATTCAGTTTACTCCATCGATTAACGGCTACATCTACTCGCTGAGTCAGCTACAACGAGATCCACAAGGAATCGAACTCCTTGAACAGCTTGATCGAACGTTCAAACATTTTACCTCGTACACTTCTTACTTCAACACAACTGTATCGCAAAACGTAAGTCGTGAACTGAAGCCTATATTACTTATCGATGTCGTGAATAATTTTGTTGATGTTATTTCTCAGGATTCTTTGAAGCAGAGCATTCAAATTAAGACTGAAAACTTTGGATTTGACCTTTACACTGTACCAATGCATCCTTCAGAATGGGGATCGATCTTGTTTAATCTCTATACTAATTCAAAAAAAGCGATCAAAAGAGCAGGTGGCGAAGGAAGAATACTGATTCTCTGCGGACTGGATGAAAAGGAAAATCGAGTCTATCTTGAATTTCTGGACAATGGCGACGGCATACCACTACAAAATAGGGATAGAATATTCAATGCCTTCTTTACAACCTCAACTCCCGTTTCGTTTGATTCAGCAAACCAAGATAAGCTAACAGGAACTGGCCTTGGTTTAAAGATAGTGAAGGACATTATTGAGTCGTACGGAGGAAAAATATATCTGAGCAACGCGGAGGAAAGTTATGTGACCTGCTTTAGAATCGAACTACCTCACGCAACCAAAGAACAGTTAAAAGATTATGGCTATTAAGTATCTATATCTTGACGATAACAAGTTTGAGACCGTCAACGGCCAGGTCAATGCGCTAAATAGCAATAGGGCAGAACTTGAGGTCACGCATCAACAGCCCGTTGGCGATTGGGAAAGAGAACGCGATTTTTTTTTAAACGAGTTCTCTAAAAAATTTGATGGTCTAATCGTTGATCTTAGATTGGATGATGAGCCGAATTCCCAGGGTCGCCAATCATTCTATAAAGGCACGTCTCTAGCCCAGGAGCTGCGAACCCTCTCAACTGAAAAGAAATTCAACGAGGTACCAATCATTTTGCTCTCAGCGAGTGCGAATATTCTAGAGTCTCTTGACAATACCGGGAAAGATCTTTTCGACATCCGAATTCCGAAAGAAAGACTTCAGGGAGATGAGTTTAAAGTCATCAGGGCGCGTATGGTAGCGCTCGGAAACGGTTACAAATTCCTTTCTGGCTTAAAGCAGCGCACTGACGAATATGATTGGTCCACCGCAGTCTTTAAAGTAAAGCAAGAAGTTCTGGACAATCGGTTTTTCATCAAAGCACGAACCTTGTTCGGTGAGCCTACACATTCCTTTGTGTCGTTTCTCATCAAATCACTGCTTTCATGTGACGGTCTTTTGATTTGTCATTGGACTCTTGCAGCAAGAATCGGTCTTGACCCTAAAAAATCTCCTGACTGCGACAAGCTAATTGCATTTTTTGACTCGGCTTTATATAGAGGCGTACTTAACGAAGGATGGCGCTTATGGTGGGCTGATGACGCTGAAAAAATTCTGTCCTCGTGGTTTCCTCCCGATGTGTCGGTAAGGGATGTGAACGCCATCGACCGGATTGAAATAATCAAAACGCAAACGAAGCTAAGTGGGCTCACTGCAGCTGAGCCTCTTGAGTACTCCAAAAGCACATCTTTTTGGACGCACTGTTTCGGTACGAAAAGGCCTCTTGATCCAATCGACGGGCTTGTTATAACAAACCAAGATAACGTAGCACCCTGGGAAGAGAGAAAATATATATCAATCTTCGAAGCGTTGACTAGAAAGCATATCAGCGCATGGAGGGATGTTTCTGCGACAGAACTTGATCGATTACAGAAAATAAAAGCGCGATACACCCGTGAGCGAAATAAATAAAAACGATCTCGCAAAAGAGCTTGACCAAATGCAATACCTGCTAATGAAGCACGGTATTTGCAATGACACTTCGCCATTGGCGGCAGCTTATGGCGCTTGTATGAGGGATTCCAATGATAAAGTATGGTCGTATAAAATCAGTGATCTTTTGTTTCATGTAGCAAGCATGGGGCATACAATTCCTAATGATGCAGATGATTTAATAGTGTCTCTTTCGGTGAAAGTTAAGGGCCCATTCCATCCTGACGACAAAGTAAGAAACCCGCTTACCGATTTAGAGTTTAACGTAGTCGTCTCTGGAGGGCGTTACGATGCGAATGGCGACGTTGTGGATCTAATCTCTTCGTGGCATTTGGATAAGCACATTGCTGAGAATGAAGACGAGCTTACAAAATTTATTCACCCGGAATATCATATGACCTATGGAGGCCGCCGAATGTGGGATAAAACGTCTTTCGATTATGGACAGACGCTCATACTACCAACGCCGCGGCTCAATTCGCCACCTATGGATGGAATTCTTGGGATCGATTTTGTTGTTCACAACTATCTTAAGAGAGAACAACATAAAAACCTGACTACATCTCGGGAATATCGATACTTAATTCAGCAGGCGCAAGCAAGAATGTGGAAACCCTATTACCTTGCTATAGCAAAAGCCTACCACAAACTTGAGGCCATTGACTTCAATGGATGTATTACCCATCAGAGTTTAGTTCCTAACCTTGCAAGCAGTTAGCTGTTGCGTTGCGGTTGATTCGTTTTGCCTAAAATTAAGTTTAAGAAGGACGTTTGTTGTAAAAAGTAGTTTGGGTTTGAATCTAATTTCTCCCTGATCAAAACAAGTCCACCGTTGGTAAAACTCTCCATCGTATGGATCAACTGGCGACAAATTTCATCGTCCGAAACTTCACCCTTCTCCAAAGCCATTATATCAATGCCCGTTTGAGCGACAAGCGACGCAAACATGTACTCTTGTAAAATGGTGAAATCCTTTCTTTCTAATCGTCCACTCTTACTCCCCCAGTGCTGAATTGCATGGCTAAAATCGACCTTTTTCGATGAATCAGGAATTGGACAAAACTCGTCGTTGTACAAACCAAGAAAGAAGGCGTAGATATATAACTCGTAATTTGTACTAAAGTTCTTTCCTAAATCAGCCTTTTGCTTTTCCGAGCCTCCGAATTTTTTGGAAATAGCATCAAACAGGGTCTCCCTAAATTGCTCATCGTATTTAGGGATTTTAGTTTTCCAGCGATCAAAAAGATTTTCCATATTCCCCCAATTAAAGATTTATAACTTCGGTATTAATCGTTTCGAGATTCTGAGAATCAAACGGCCGGTTTATCTTTACCCAAAAGGCCTTATCACGTTTGACCTGGGCAAACTCGTGTGAGATAACCAACCCATCAGATTTAGAATCCTTAATAATAAAATTCTTCATCAGCAATATGATCTGATTTCCGGTTTCCGCAATGATGTTTAAAAACTCTTTTGTCTTTACATCCCCAAATGATGAAGTAGGCGCATCAAACACCATTGGAAACGACTCCTCCCGTTGCTCTTTCGCTAATTCTGAAATAGCGAAAAGAATCGAAATGTGCATCGATGTCAAAAGGGACTGATTGGGTTTGTGTAATAGCCTCTCGTTTTCCTGAAGCTCAATCTTTATCACAGTCTTTGCCCCACGCGTTTCCTTTTCAAGCTTAATCGATCCCACAAAAGCTCCCTTGTTCATTCTCCAAAAATAGTCGTTAGCCTTTCCTTCAAGGAGCGCTATAAACTGACCAAACTTTCTGACTTTCGTGTCTTTAAAAATCTTCTCAATGTCTCGTAATATTGACCGCGTATCTAGCAAGAACTTTTTGACGCTTTTCGTGTCGATGCCTTCCTTTTCTTCACGCTTTACCTGTAGCTCCAGTTCAATTTTTTTAAGATCATCCTCCAGGCGTACACTCTCTCGATTCAACTGCGTGAGTGATTTTTGCCACGCGTTGTAGTTTTTGTAAATGTCAACCAGCTTGTCGGCGCCACCAGTCGAATTTCCGACAATGTTCTCCCGTTCTTTCGTCTCCGAAGCCAGCTTGTGATTCAGTTCTTCAAGCTCCCTACGACGGGCATCGTTGAACTCAAAAAACTCTTTTATCTCGATTTGAATGCGTCGAACTTTAGATAGAGTCTCATCGTGACTTGTCGCAAGATTTAATAGCCGAGAAACATAATCCTTTTTAAACAATGTCTTCTTTTCTTCGCCCGACTCTTCTTTCGGTATTTGGCTGGTGAAATATTCCTCAAGCCTTTGGATCATAAAGTCATGTTCGGGGGTGTGCTTCCTAGCCGGTCGATTACAAACCTTACAAATCTCTTCACGTATCATCTCTTCCATGTGAGCCCTGGAAGGAACTCCAACTGGTAGTGGTACAGAATTATTGATAATGCGCTCACGCTCACGCTTAGCCCCTTCACGCATACCTTCTTCTCTGTCAAAATTGGATTGCGCCTCTCGCTTAACAGCACTCATCTGCATAACTTTTTCAAGGAAGCGTTTATGAAAGCGCTCGTATTGGATCAGAATCCAGCAATCATCAAACAACTTGGTTGTATAGTTTTCATCGATTTGCAAAGTGGTTTCCGATATTTTCTGTTCTAGTTGTCGAATTCTTTTATTCACAACTTCAAGGGCATCGGCGTTGTTAACCAAATGTTCTACCTCCTGTAGATTTGATTCCGTTTTTCGAATCTGGTCAAGCGCATTGGTCTGTAACGCTAGTGTCTTGATTCGTTGGTCTTCAAGCTGATCTATTTCGGCTTGCAGGCGTTTGTATAAGCTTTGGTTTTTAGTGTCTGTCTTGGTTGCATCGTCAACTGCCTTTTCAGCCATCTTCCGCAGATATTCACCCTTTTCGGAATACTTCTCATAATGCTTGGCGTCAGAAAAGGAATTGATAAGCGTGATTAAGGCATCTTCATTATTAAAGATATCCAGTTCAGACTCGCCTTTAAACAAGGAGTAGCGGCGGATTTCGGTCGGGAATAGTTGCTCAAGCAGATGCTTACCGTCAACCTGACTACGCTCACCTGACTGAGTTTCCTCGATTCCCTCAAGTGAAAAATTTGAGGTCGTACATTTCGATGCGGACACTTTCGTGCATATAAAGGATTTTGTAAGGGTTCTTTGCTCGCCAAACTGCTCAGCTACAATGCTCACTCTTACGCGAAGATCGCCGCCGATAGCAAGCTCAGAGAGAGCCTTAACTGATACCAACCGTTCTAGCCCCAAGCTATCACCCCGGAATAACCAGTCAAGAGCTTCAAAATATTTTGTCTTGCCTTCTCCGTTTTCGCCCAGAATAATATTCAGTCCCTTAGCAAGCTCAAAAATTTTAATGCCATAATAGCATAGGTAATTTTCGATGACGACTTCTTTTAAAATCATATTGCGGAGTTTAAATAAGAAGTTACAACGCCTCTTAATGAGGTGTCATTCATGGCTGTAGTTGACTCTAAACTTTGGACAATGAGTGCGATTGATTTTATTACCGGTATTTCTGAATTCAAGCCCGCTGCAAGCGATGTCGGTAACTCTGCTTGTGGAATGCCGTACTTCTCGGTTAAACTTTCGTGCTCCATGAAGTTTTTGAAAATTTCATCTTTTCTTGCCATAGATTAGCTGTTAACTTGCGTGTCTTCGTACAAATTTAAGTTGTAGTATTCCAATACAGGACGGAGTTCCTGATAGGTATCCATCGAATTCATTGACAAAGAGGAAAAATCTATAACGCGCTCCAATTCAGCCTTTACAAGATTTTTCTCCATTTCAAAAGTGCTTTCATCGTCATTGGTAGCCGGAACTACCACCAAATCGTGAATGACGGCAAAGATCTTATCCTTATGTAACCGTAGCACGCGACCTCGACGTTGTACGAATTGACGGGGATTTCCAGTGCTCGCGCAAAAAATGGCAAGTTCGGATCGAGGCACGTCGACGCCCTCATCCAAACACTTCATGGAAGTAAGCACGTGAACCTTACCCTGCTCATAGTCTTCGGTCAACTTTTGACGATCCTTAGTGGCCGCAGTATACTGACTGACCATCACTGACTGATCGACCCTACTTACCGCCCTGGTGTACTCGTTGATAAGCCTGATCTCTTCATCGTCTTCGATTATTTCATCTACTTCTTCGTAATTAGCTTCCAATCCTTCAGGCACATACACTAATGTATATTTCAGGTTTTTGCGCAAACGAAATTCATCTTGAAGTATTTTTCTAAATACCGGCAGCTTTTGCTCTGCCTTGTGAATCACACGCTTTCGCATTAACAATAAATTCTCGACCTCCGGGTTGTCCTTAAATTTTTTCGATGCCGCGTCAAAGTACTTGAGAAGCTGTTTGGAGATTCTGAGATACTCTTCAAGCTCTTCATCACTAAGCCTTACTAAGTGCGGATAGTATTTATACTGGCAAAGCGCAGGCGGATCGTTTTCCATTGCCTGACGCATTGAATAGCTGAATACAAAGGGCGGTCGATCATTAAAAAAGCGTTCAATCGACAAATTACCCTCTTCGTCATATTTTCGATTAGGTGTCGCTGACAGACCAATTCGTTTTTGCAAATGTATTTTTGGAAGGATCCTTGCCACATTTGGTGATCCGATATTATGTACTTCATCAGCGATTAGTAAGGTATCCTCGGGCAGGGTCACGAAATGGGCCTGAAACTTCTTTCTATAGAAAGAAGCGTATGTGACGATAACAATAAATGATGTTGAAATGAAATTGCTCGCAGTCGCATTGAAAGAAAGTTTGCCACTCCAATCGCCCCTAGAACTAACGGTGATGATGTTGCGAAAATTGAATTTTAAACACTCGTCCTTCCACTGATTTAGCAATGCTATGGTCGGTACGAGGATGATCGCTTTATACGAACCGATTCGATAAAACTCGTTCAGTAAACAGTTCAGCGAGGTGAGTGTCTTACCAGTTCCTGTTGCCATGGCAAATAAACCCTTATAGCCATTGGCTACCCAGCTTGCATGAGCTTGTCTTTGATATTCTCGTGGGCCCTGGGGATAAGGGAATTTGGGTTCTCTTGATAGTTCCTCTATTCGTGTTAGTACCCGCTCATGAGACTCCCTGATTTTAGGCTTCCGAAGTTTACTTACTTTGCGCTCATGGAGTTCAGCTTCCTTGACAAGTAGTTCCTGAATGTCCCGGCTTCCAAATTCATTCTTCATCGCCACGGTGACACTATCAACGTCTAAGTACTCGGCAAACTCTGCCGTTCCGTTAAAGATGTTTTCAAAATATTCTGTTTCCTTTTCGATCCACCTTTGTGACCTTCTGTCATCCCAACTCAGGTGACAAGTTAATTTTTCGAGATTTTCAAGAAGACCAAAGGCAGTAAAATTGCATGAAGCATTGAAACCAACTGAATTGTTGCTGTCAGAAAAGATACCAGACTTATAATGGGCGATTCCTGTGCCGTCTTTTGGACGAATAATTTTAATTTGAATCTTGTCATTTGCAATAAGCCATGATAAGCATTCAAAGAAGTGGATGCCGTACTCATCGAGTGTTCGTCTTAGTTTCTTAATATCATTAAGATCGACCTCTAGGTTTGGGATGCTTCCTTGATGTCCTTTTTTAATAGCTTGTTTATCAGCTTCGGAAAGTATGTTATTGATAACCATTCGCACCGAGCCGCCATTGTACAGGAATGTGGCAAAGCCATGTGAGAGAACGTTAATTGCCGATGAACTGAAATATCCTAATAGCAGATCTAATTTAGTGCTGGCAACGAGGCACTCAGAATAGAACTGATAGGGCTCATTCTCCGTCTCTGATCGATATGTTCTGTCTTCGGCCCAGTTGATCGAGTTTAGCATCGTATCAGTTCGTTTTCGATAGCTTCTTTTAATATCTGAGCACCTTCTTCTATTTCATTTTCAGTAGTAAATCGACCAAGGGAAAATCTTAAAGAAGCATTGCTTTGCTCGTCCGTCAGACCCATCGCCTTCAGGACATGAGAAGGTTGAACTATTGAAGATGTACATGCCGACCCGTTTGACATAGCAACACCTGAAAGTCGCGCGACAAGTGTATTCGCGTCAAGGCCGGGGAAACAGATATTGGTAACATTAAACATTCGATTTTCGCGGTCGCCATTTACGGTAGACTCCGGGATTGAAAGCAATTCCCGTTCTAACAGATTTCGATACACAATGATCCGCTCGGAGTCTGTCTTCATCTCGTCATATGCTATTTCACAAGCCACCCCCATTCCGACAATCGCGGGCACGTTAAACGTACCGCTCCGAATTCCTTGCTCATGGCCGCCACCGAAGTAGATGGGCTGAATGTTCGCAGGTTTCTGTTTTAGTCCTTTTACGTATAGGCACCCAACGCCTTTGGGGCCGTAAAACTTGTGAGCAGAAAATGCAAGCAAATCAATATCTAACTCACGGACATCAGTAGGGATTTTGCCAATGGCTTGTGTCGCATCGCAGAACAGGGCAACATCGCGGCCGTGTACAATGTTAGCAATTTCTTTTATTGGATGGATGTTTCCTGTCTCGTTGTTCGCAAACATTGATGCAACAAGAATGGTATCGGTGCGTATTTCACCTGATAGTTGATCAAGATTCAATCTTCCAAAAGTGTCAACACCAACGATGGTATTTTCGAATCCAATTGATTCTAAGTACGAGACGGTCTCTAGTACTGCCTTGTGCTCCGTATTAATGGTAATAATATGTTTACCTTTTGCGGCGTGTTTAAGAGCGTATCCTATTATTCCAATATTAATACTTTCGGTGGCTCCAGAGGTAATGACTAGATCGTTTGGATTCGCACAAAGTAGTCCCGCCACCTTTTCCCGTGCAAGATCAAGGTGTTTTGCAGTTGACGCGCCAAACTGATGACCGCTCGATGGATTACCATAATTGGTAGAAAAATAAGGCATCATAGCCTCGACCACTCGCGGATCTACGGGTGTCGTGGAGTTGTTGTCGAAGTAGATCAAATCGGACATTTGTTAAATTAAACGATGCAGACTAGGAAATGTGCTACGAATCTATCTCCGCTATCGTTTTAAAAATAGCCAATTTTGGGCAAAAAAATGCTCATTCGCAGTCATTTTGGGCGGACGCCGGCTGCGTTAATACTATTCTTTACAGTCCCGCTTCCGTTCCGGCATATATACGCGACTGGACCATCAATCTC
Source organism: Dawidia cretensis (assembly GCF_018598175.1). GTDB lineage: Bacteria > Bacteroidota > Bacteroidia > Cytophagales > Cyclobacteriaceae > Ohtaekwangia > Ohtaekwangia cretensis. The sequence goes on along the minus strand of NZ_JAHESE010000059.1, from coordinate 5,285 downwards.
AATGGAAGCGACTATCCATTGGCCGCATGGTTTGGATACATTTTAGCCCAATTCAGTGCATACGCAAGGGCGGTTGGAAGTTGAGTTCTTTTGTACCACAGCGTAGGTAAGTACCGGTAAGGTTCGGGAAATTAGCGCAATAAGAAGGTTTTTTCCACCTCAGCCGTTATTTGGCCCCATCCAAAGGCAAATGACAACTTTTTCAAAAAAAGTCGATCCACATGTGGACGATGTTGTGAACAAATCCAAAAACCCTTTTCCAACTTACCCGCCGGAGCGATAGCTATAACTATAACATACGGCAGCCTTCTCTCCGGAACCACAAAAATGAACGGATATGGGTGAGCAAAGACTAGAACAAAACACGCCACTATTGAATCGCGACCAGCTTTTGACAGTAGGCGACCTGGAGGCTTTTAAGCAACAGCTCTTCGAAGAGCTTCAGAATCTTCTAAGAGAGAGGCGAACAAATGAAAACAAGCAATGGCTGAGGTCTGCCGACGTCCGGAAAATGCTGAGTATTTCGGCGGGCACCCTGCAAAATCTTAGGATTACGGGAGTGCTTTCTTTCGTCAAAGTCAGAGGCATCATGTTATACAAGCACGAGGATATAATTGCATTGCTGGAATCGGGAAGTCAAACAAAGTAGTCAAAAGCGTAATGGATAGGCCGCCGATCCTCATTCATTACATACACCGCCTGGTTTCAGATAGTAGACTGAAACTAGTTCATCTTCTATTGTCTATCGCGATATGCGATAAATGGGCAAGCTGTGGGTTTAGGCGAGCTTACCAGGTATCGCGCGGACCTTTAATGAAGGCTTCCAGAATTAAGTCGACGGCGACGTACCATAAGGCGATTCGAGAGCTGCAAAAATTCGGATACGTTAAATACTATCCGTCATACCATCCGACAAACGGAAGTCGCATCGAGATTATTTGTGAAACACGAACAGACAATTATGCAGAGCAATAAGCTGACATTCAAGAAGGCAAAGCAGATACCTATAATCGATTACTTGGCAGGCCTTGGGATCGCGCCAGCGAAAGTTCATGGCCATGACACGTGGTATTTCTCCCCATTCCGCAGCGAACGCACGCCGTCGTTTAAGGTCAATACGAAATTGAATCTTTGGTACGATCACGGCACCGGCGAAGGCGGATCGATTTTGGACCTTGGCGCCAAGTTGCATAAATGCACGTTAACGGGATTCCTGCACAGACTTTCCGCAAACAATATCCCGGACTTCTCTTTTCACTGCCCGGTTAAACCTGAGGCCCACATGATCAATCGGCTAGAGGTATTATCTGCCGCAGATATCTCCAATTCCGACCTTGTAGCTTACTTACAGAAACGCGGCATTGAGCCAGGCACCGGTAGAAAGTATTGTAGAGAGGTTGACTTTAGAATAGGCGAGAGGTCTTATAAGGCACTTGGCTTTCAGAATCGATCCGGTGGCTACGAACTGCGCAATGCCTGGTTCAAAGGTTCGTCGTCCCCAAAAGATATTTCCTTTCTGACGAGCGGGCACGCAAAAATCGCTGTCGTAGAGGGGTTCATGGATTTTCTCTCGCTGCTCCAAGTAGACAGCAATCAGGTAAAAGCACTCAGGAGTGATTCGGATTTCCTGGTGCTCAATTCACTGGCATTGATTGATCGGGCTTTGCCATTGTTGACCGGTCGCGATGAAGTGAATCTATTTCTGGATAACGATGCAGCAGCAGCCAACGCAAAACTTGTTTTGAAAGACGCCGGCGTCCAGGCGTACGACAGATCTGGCCTTTACAGACAACATAAGGACCTAAATGAATACCTGGTGAAGAGCGCAGAGCAGGCTTCGATGGTAAGCCATCCTATCACAAGGTCGCGAGGACCGAAACGATAGAACTGCAAGGTCTAGACAAGGTGCCTGCCTCTCGAAATCACATCAAACTTTAAAAATTATTCAACGGGTATGACTTGCAAATTCTCCTCGATAAAGGGATTTGATCTGACAAGATTTTTAAACGTCAGTCGTTTGCCGCCTCTCAAGCGACGAGGGGAAATACCTCAGGGAAACAAATCCCTGACCATTTCCTGCTTACCCACTTTGGAAGACAGAGTTCGATCGCCAGGACGGTCAAGCTATGGGCTGATGCGAACGCCTACTGATGGACTGTCTTGAATGCAGATTCCGCGGGGGAGAGGTGCAACATGTTGGAAGGAGCAAGCCATGTTTTCGCTACGCTCAAACGGCTTGAGAAGGCAACCACTGCGTTAAAATTAACTATAGGGACTATGAGCAGACCGCGTTTAAAAGATGAAGATAGGAGAGTCGTTCCGGTTAACATCCGGCTGACTACATCAGAAAGCGAAAGGGTCAACGAGTATGCGGCGGCGAGTGACCTGACGCCTGCGAACTGGATTCGTAAAAAAATCTTTACCGGGAAATTCCCTCAGATCAAGGTTTCGCCACTGGATGCTGAGATTTATCGTGAGTTGCACAAAATTGGGGTTAACCTCAATCAGGCGACTCACAAGATAAACAGCGGCCAGATTCCACGCGACTATGTGATGATCCTGGCGGAACTGTCGATGCAGATTAAGAAGATAATAAACGCCCTGGTGAATGACGGCGGACCAAGTAAAGGGTAAGAGTTTCCAGGGTGCACTGCGGTACAACCTTGAGAAGGTCCAAAACAAGGTGGCCGAGGTGCTGGATATGTCCTTTTCAAGGTTGTCCGAGGACAGCATTATGAAGGAGGTTCGGATGGTGCGTATGCAGCGCCCGAATCTTCAAAAGTACTTCTACCATACCTCGTTGAATTTCCCTGTGCATGAAAACTTCTCGAACGAAGCAATGCTAAAGATTGCACATGAATACTTAGAACAGAATGGTTTTAATCAGCATCAATATCTAATCGTTCGGCACTATGACGCCGATCATCCGCACCTTCACATCCTGGTTAACCGTATCGGTTACGATGGCTCTGTGGTTACCGACAGTCAGGATTATGCGCGAAGCGAGAAGGTTATTCGGGCGTTGGAACAAAAATACAGCCTGACGCAGGTCATATCGAGCCGCGAGGCAAAGGAGAAGGCCCTTACCAAGAACGAGCTGGAAATGATGCAGCGGACTGGTATACCGTCTGCCAAAATCCAGCTCCAGGTCATTCTTAAAGACCTCATTAAACAACCGCTCACGACCGAGCAATTCATAAAAGGGCTGGAGAGCAGAGGTGTTAATGTGCAGTTTAATCAGGCAAGTACAGGGTTCGTCAGCGGTATTTCCTACGGCTATGCGGGCCTATTGTTTAAGGGCGCAAGCCTGGGAAATGCCTACAAATGGTCAGCCATAAAAAACGTAATACGCTATGAACAAGAAAGAGATGGCCGAGCAATTCGCGAGGCAAATATTAGAACAAAGGCAGCAGCCTACGCCGGAAAAACAGACTCTTCCGCCTATCCCCGAGCCGTCCAAGCCAACGGAGATAGCCGAAACGCAGCACAATATTCATCAAATAACCAAGAGTCAGGCGATCATTCACAGAAGCATAAACAAGCTGGCCAGCGACATGCAGGCCCGATTTATCAGCACAGAGGCGATGATAAAAATGCTCCATTCGAATCTAATTCAGGAGCAAAAACGACGAGTACAGCGGACCTATTTGGTCGCGCTATTGATGGCCTGTTCCTCAGTGGTGCTTCTGATTATCATGTTCATAGTGGCCCAGCACCTTACGTGAATCAGAGCCCACGCAAGAAAAAAAACGCAAGCGCCTTTAGAAATTCGGCAATAACTGACTGGATAGTAAATAGCGGAATATACTTATTTAGCCCCGATAGACGGGGCCGTTACCGGTAAAGGCTCCTTAAAGCTCAAGCTGATTGTTTACGGACTCAATTTGCCTATATTTCGTTCGTGCATTTTGAGCATCGGCGAATGAAAATCCACCGAAACGCAACGTTGGTCGTGCTTCAGGGATCAGCTATATTTGCACACAAAGAACATCATCAGATTATGAGCGTCATGCGATATATACCCACCGAACTGAATGAGATTATTACAGAAGCGAATCTCATCGTTGAGGTAAAAGGATTGGAGGCGTTTAGCGAAGATGTGACGATCAAAAACAGTGATGCCATGAAAACCATACCTCTGTTTAAAAAAACGGGATTCTCGTTTCAGGTGAAATCAGTTTTGAAAAACACGGCCCGCATAGTCGTTCCAGACATCATTCGCGTACCGGCTGAAAACTGGCGCCGATCGTTAAGCCAGCATAAAGAGCGTTATGCCGACGGCCCCAGTAAATCATACAACATCAAAAAGTATGACACAGAAGTAACTTCCGTGAAGAAGGCCGATATTCTTTTTCTCCATCACTTCCAGGGTACGTTTGAGCTGGTTGTGAAAGATTCCTATGAATCTAAAGAGGCGTTGGAAAAAGTGACGATGTTGATTGCGGCGCCATGACTGGGATTTTTGGGATTAATGTGATTCGGGTGATCGATAACCGTAAAATGAAGGGCTATTCGGAACGTAGGCTTTACTGGATTATAAGCGCCGCTGCGATGGTTTGATAGCTTACCGTTGCCAACGTAACGACCTCATGCCATCGGAATTTTAAGATACTCAACCGTTTTAAAGCAGTGCCCAATCCACGATAAATCCACAGTTTTTAAATGAGATCGCTTAGGAACCCCGTTTGAAATACTTCCAAGACTAACCATTTCAATGCTGACTTTCGGCTACATCCCTCTGCCTTTTCGAGGTCGGCGAATCTTTTTCCTGACCGGTATTTTTTGAGCTTCCGATAGCGCCTGATTTGATTTAAGTCTCTCCAACAAAGGATGGAAGGACGCATTAAACCATCCAACATCGTTTCTGAGAATTTGATAATTGAACGGAGGTGCAGAGGTAAGCGCCACTGTCTGCGCGTCGCGCTTTGTGTCAACGAAAGCCGCCTTATCAAATAGATTGAGGCTGTCACATACTCGCTTTATCCCTTCATCGAAGTTGTATTTAATGACATCACTGGGTACATCGTGGCTCCCAAGCATCACCCTGGTGGCCACCCGTGTTTCAGCAGAAATGATATCATCTAAGCCAAGATAGATGAGACTTACAGTATACCCATGATGTTTGAAATGATTGACTAGCTCGACAGTGAGATCAGAAGAGAAGTTGGTTTCAAAGGCGAAACTTGCTTTCAATTCTATCGCTGTATGCCTGGCCTTTTCGAGCGCGACAGGCACGCCTCCTTTTAACCGCTCGGGATCAATGTGCGGATATTGTTTTACCAGCT
>NZ_JAHESE010000058.1 GCF_018598175.1 Dawidia cretensis | reverse complement strand
ATCTACATATTTGTACATAGGCTTTCCTACGGTACCACGTCAAAAAATATTTATTGATCTGGTTTTCAGTCGTTTGCATAAAATTTTAAGACGGGTCAGATTTTTGGTGCTGAGGTTGCATAAGCTATTGTTCGATAAACCCGAAACATTATGCTTCACCAGAACCTTACACAGAAGCAACAGCTTAAGATTAATCCCCAGCAGCTACAAATGCTGGAGCTGTTTCATTTGACGACACTGCAACTGGAACAACGCATAATTCATGAGCTCGAAGAGAATCCCATCATAGAAGAAAAAACTGATGCCGACGACGCCGTCGCTACGACCAGTAAGGACGATGTTCAGGAGTATCAGGATTGGGACGAGTATGGTTATGACGATGTTCCGGACTACAAGACGGAGAACAAGCACTATTACCAGCAGGATGATATGCCGGACAAACCGATCATAGCTCGGCGTGATTTTCGCGAAGACCTCAAAGAACAGCTCTCGGCCATCAAGATGTCGGAAGCTGAAGAGACCTTTGCGCATTTCATTATCGACAACCTGAACGAGAAAGGCTTCCTAGAAACATCCCTCGACACGCTGGCGGATGATTACTCCCTGAAGACTATGAGTTGGATTGAGGCCGACGATGCCGATAAAATTCTGAAAAATATCCAACAGCTGGAGCCTGCCGGTGTAGGTTCCCGCACCCTGCAAGAATGCATGATGCTGCAACTGCGTCGCATGAACACGAAGCGCCCCGACGTAAAGGCGGCTATTCGTATCCTGGAAGATTTTTATACAGACCTTAAAGGCCGCAACTTTGAGAAGATAGAAGAGGCATTGGGCATCGACGAGGAAGAGTTGCGTATGGTGCTCGAATTGATGGCTCATCTGAATTTGAATCCCATCGGTACGACCGAGGAAAAGACTAACGTCGAAAGCATCATCCCCGACTTTATCGTTACGCATCGTGACGATGGCGTAGAGGTATGTCTGGCCAACCAGCGTTCATCCAATCTGTTCATCAACAATCGTATGAAGTCGATGGTGAAGGATGCCGAGAAAGGTAAAGATCAACGCACTTTCCAATACTTGAAGAGCAAGCTCAACTCCGCCGAATGGTTTGTCAACGCCATCCGCCAGCGGGAAGGCACGATGTTGAATGTGATTAATGCTATTGTGCAATATCAGTACGACTACTTCCTGGAAGGTGACAAGTCGTTGCTCAGGCCGATGATCCTCAAAAACATTGCCGAACGCGTCGGTGTGGATATTTCAACGGTGTCACGCATTACCTGTAACAAGTATGTACAGACGCCGTTTGGTACCATTCTGCTGAAAAACATCTTTAGCGAAGGCATTGAAAACAAACAAGGCGCCATTGTCAGTAACAAGGTCATTCAAAAAGAAATTGAGGAAGTGATCAAGACCGAGGATAAAAAGACGCCGTACTCAGACCAGCAACTGGCGGCGGTGCTGGCGACCAAAGGATTTAACATCGCTCGGAGAACGGTAACGAAGTATCGTGAGCATCTCCAAATCCCGGTGGCGCAGATGCGTGCCTTCTGGGCTTGATTTTTTCGTCTTGAAAAAGGTTACTAAAAGATATGGCAGAAAAAATTCTAATTATTGATGATGACAAGGACATGTGCCTTGTGCTAAAGCGCTTTTTATCGAAACATGGCTTTGAAGCCATGGAAGCCAACAGCGGTAAGAAAGCGCTGGAGGTGCTGGAAAACACAAGTCCCGATCTGATCTTGTGTGACTTCAAGCTCGAAGATATGGATGGCACGACTATCCTGAAAAACATCAAAGAGCGGCTTCCGGCCGTACCTGTGATCATCATTACCGGTTATAGCAACATTAAGACAGCCGTGGAAGTCATGCGACTGGGGGCGATCGACTATGTCACCAAGCCTCTGCTGCCAGACGAAATTCTGTTGACCATCAAGCGTGCGCTGGCCAATCCCTCGGGCTCCGGCGAGTCGTCGCCGTCCAGCGAGTCCACATCTGCCTCCTATACGCCCAAGTCTCAAACGCAGTATGCCAAGAAAAACGATCGTCAGCAGTATATCTTCGGCAACAGCCCGGACTTTAAAAATATACTCAACCAAATTGACCTGGTAGGGCCGACCAACTATAGCATCATCATTTATGGTGAGAGCGGTAGCGGTAAAGAGGCGATTGCACAGGAAATCCACAAGCGAAGCAAACGCAGTGATAAACCTTTTATTGCCATAGACTGTGGTGCGCTTTCTAAAGAATTGGCCGGCAGTGAGCTGTTCGGTCACGAGAAAGGCTCCTTTACCGGCGCCTTGAACCAAAAGATCGGCAGCTTCGAGCTTGCCAATGGCGGCACGATCCTGTTGGACGAAATCGCCAACCTGCCGTACGACGTACAGGTATCGCTGCTCCGCGTAACGCAAGAGCGTAAAATGAAACGCGTCGGTGGTACAAAAGACATCGATCTCGATGTACGTATTATCGTGGCAAGTAACGAAAAGCTGTGGGATGCTGCCCGTACCGGTCGCTTCCGCGAAGATTTATACCACCGTTTCAACGAATTCCAGATCAACGTACCGCCGCTGCGTGAACGCAAGAACGACATCATGACGTTTGCCATGCACTTTCTGAGCATTACCAACCAGGAGCTCGGCAAGAACGTAAAAGGCTTCAGTGCCGAAGTGGAGAACATATTTAAGAACTACATATGGCATGGAAACCTGCGCGAGCTGAAGAACGTTGTAAAACGTGCGACGCTGCTGAGTGATACCGATATTATTGAGACGCGGACCATTCCGTTTGAGGTGTCCAACTACAGCAAGCTTCAGTTCGACGGAAACGGTGGAGAAGCAGTCCCGATGGGCAGCACCTCGTCGCCCGCCGAACATGGACTGCCGTACCAGCCCTCGCCTTCGCGCCCTGTGATCAAAGAGTCAGGCTTGAAGGGCGCAGGCATCGACGCGGAGTATGAAATTATACTCGAAGCGCTGAAGCGCGTGAATTTTAATAAAAGTAAGGCAGCCAAACTACTAAAGATCGATCGTAAAACGTTATACAATAAGATCAAGCAATATAAGGAACTCAATAATATTGAGTTTCAGCAGGAGGTATAAGCGTGGATGGCATAAATTATCTGGGCGAAATATTTGACATGGAAGAAGGCAAAGACTCTTTTGATGGGAGACTCGCTGATTTCTTTCCAGGGATAGTCTATGTCTACGACGTCGACCGCCGTTGCTTGAAGTATATCAGCAGACGCGTCACTGATTTTCTGGGTTTGCCGCTGGAGGACCTGAAAGACTGCTCACTCGATAAATTTATTTTTCCCGAAGACTTAGCGCTGGTACAACGCGAGCTGGAGAAGTTCCAGGATTTACAGGATAACGCGTCGCATGCCTACAACAGCCGCATGACACACCGTCAGGGCGGCTGGCGTTACTTCCGCACGCAAGGCTCGGTGTTACGCCGTAAGGCTGATGGCACGGCGTCGTCACTACTGTTCATGGCACAGGATATTACCGATCAGTGGAAAGGGCAGGAGGAAGTACAAGCGTTGCGTGAGCTGCTCCACGAAACGGAGGCGCTGTTACAATTCGGCAGCTGGAATTGGGATGCCGCTACTGATACCACACAGTGGACACAAGGTCTGTACCAGCTATTTGAATACCTTCCCGAAGAAGTCGCGGACATCACCCGCGAGTTCTTTTTTAAGCATATGTCTCCGGAAGATGCCGCCAACTTCCAATCTCATGTGAAAGAAGCCATCGACACACAAACAGGTTTTGAGTGCGAGTATGGTATCACGACACGCGCGGGCGTGCAGAAGTTCGTTTCTACCAAAGGCAAAGTGATTCTGGGGGAAAAGAACGAAGTGGTGAAGATGATTGGAATTACCCGTGACATTACACCCTTACGATATTTTGAGCGTGAACGTGAACGTAGCATTCGCGAGCTAAACCGCTCCAACCGCGAACTGGAGGAATTCGCCTATGTGGCATCACATGATTTGCAGGAGCCGCTGCGCAAGATTTCGACATTTAGTGAGCGATTGAAAGCGAAATTTATAACGCAGCTGGGCAGCGAAGGATCGTTGTACGTAGAGCGTATTCTCGCGTCGACGGAAAACATGCGTATTCTGATTGATAACCTGCTCGAGTTTTCGCGCATGGCCCGGAGCTCCTATGCGTTTTCACGCACAGACCTCAGGAAAACTATACAGTCCGTTACGACTGATCTGGAACTGAAGATCGAAGAGACCGGTGCTCAGATCATGATCGGTCCGCTGCCGGAAGTGGAAGTAGTCGAGGCGGAAATGAAGCAGTTGTTTAACAACCTGCTGGGTAACGCCATCAAGTTCCACAGCGAAGAAAAGCCCCCGGTAGTTACGATCAGTAGCGATAAAGCTACACGCCGCGACAAAGAAGATCAGCATTTGCCGACGGACAAAGAATTTATCAAGATCACGATACAAGACAACGGTATCGGCTTTGAAGAAGAATATGCTGAAAAGATCTTCCAGATCTTTCAGCGGTTGCATGGCAAATCGGAATACCCAGGCTCAGGCATCGGCCTGGCCATTTGTAAAAAGATCATGGACAACCACAACGGTGCGATCTATGCCGAAAGTACACCGGGCCACGGTGCCGTCTTTCACTTGCTCCTTCCCGAAAAACAATTCTGACCGTAATAGAGTACATGCAGCAGTCCAGCGTTACACGAATTCTCATTGTAGACGACGATGAAGACGATTTCATCCTAACCAGTGATTATATCCGCAGCATCGAGGGCGTACGCTACGAAATCGATTGGTGCCCGACATATGCCCGGGCTGTGGAGCACATTCGTCAGCGGCAGTATCAATTATACCTGGTAGACTATCGCCTGGGCGCGAAAACGGGCTTGGACCTGTTGAAAGAGGCCGTTAGACTGAACTGTGAAGAACCGATCATTCTCCTGACAGGGAAAGGCAACAAAGCCGTCGACAATGAGGCGATGGTGATCGGGGCGATGGATTATCTCATCAAGTCAGAGTTGAATACCGAGAAGCTTGAGCGAAGTATTCGCTACTCGCTGGAACGTGCCGGTGCGCTGAAAGCGCTGCGTTCGAACGAACGCAAATACCGCATCATTTTTGAACGCTCTAAAGACGCCGTGTTTATTGCCGATGAAGGCCTGCGTTTTCGCGACATGAACAATGCTACATCGGAACTATTGGGCTATGCCCAGATAGACCTTTTAAACCTGTCGTTATACGACCTCATCCTGGATGGCAAAGACAAGGTGTATGACGGTTTGTTGCAGTCGAAGGAAATCGACGATGTCGAGATTACTCTGGCCGACCGGCAGGGTGAAAAAAAATACTGTATCATTTCAGCCTCGCTGGAAATCGGCAACGACGACGCTCCATACGTGCAAGGCATCATTCACGATATTACAAACCTGAAGAAGGTCGAGAAAGCTACGCTCCAGGCCGAAAAGCTGGCAGCCACGGGGCGATTGGTACGCACGCTGGCGCACGAAGTGCGCAATCCGTTGAACAATATTCAGATGTCGGTGGAACAATTGATCCCCGTTAACCAGAGTGAAGACGACACTCCTTTCTTAGAGATCATTCACCGGAACTCCAAACGCATCAACGACCTCATTACCGAGCTACTGGATTCGTCGCGGCCGACGGAGATGATCTTCAAACGTGTCATTCTACAGACGGTACTCGACGAAAGTATCAGTGCGGCGCTGGATCGCATTACGCTGCAGCGCATCAGCATGAAGGTAAGCTACCCGGATGTGCCTTGCTATATTCAGGCCGATGCCGACAAGCTGAAGGTGGCGTTCCTCAACATTATTATAAACGCGGTAGAAGCGATGCGCGACCGGCCGGGCGAGCTAAGCATTAAGGTAACACCTTCGGCGTTGCAATACGCGGTCGAGATCGCAGACAACGGATGTGGTATACCGCAGGAGAGTATCTCGAAGCTTTTCGAGCCCTACTTCACGTCTAAACGCAACGGTATGGGCCTCGGACTGGCGGCGACACTTAATATTCTACAAACGCACAAAGCGCACATCGACGTACGTTCCAAAGAAAATGTGGGAACTACCTTTGTGATCGCTTTCCCGGTGCAGTGATCAGATAAACGCTACCATTTTACTGAGCGTGCTTTCCCAATAGTGAGCCTCGTCCGGGACAACGCGAATCAAGCATAATTTAGGATCGTCTAATCCTAATGGGAACCACTCGGTGAGTGGCGGCACCCATAGCTCGTGTTCTTTTGCTTTGTCGCGTACGATGGTGCACGTCCCGTTGATGTGTATATAGATATTTTTTGACGGCCGTGCATAAATAAGCGCGACGGCGTCGCGTTCGCTGGCGTTCTGCACTTTGTCCGAGAGCTCATTGGTAAAAAACCAGATGCGTCCGTCGCGGTCCACGTCCAGGGTCATCATCGGGCGGCTGGTCGTTTTACCGCCGTTGTCGGTCGTCATAAGCATGCATACTTCAACATCGTTGAGCAATTCCTTAAATTTTTGGATCGCGGGCGGATACGCAGGTACGGTTTTCATGGCGTTGGTAGTACAGGTGAATGCAAAGTGTGAGGGTCAGTGTGAGCGAAGAAAAGACAGAATACCGTATTCGCTCTCGCACTGTTTTAATTGTCGGTGTCTTCGGGTGTAATGTCGGACGTAGCATCCGCGCGGTTGACGGGTTTTCGCTGCTCGTCTTCGTTTACCCGCACATTGTCAGGGGGGCTATTTTGTACCGTAGGTTGCTGTGCGTGCTCAGCTTCTTCCTGTAAGCGTTCCTCTTGAGCAGTAGCTTTCTTTTTACGGCCAGGTTTAGTGGGTTTTTCTTTGGTCCCAGATTTTTTGGAAGTGGGTGAGGCCGGAGTGGTATGTTGCGTTTTCATGATGTTTCATTTTAGGGGAACAACTAAAAAACGAATGCCAACACAAGAGCTTTTTCGAAGATACCGGTTTTTTTTCAAATTACAGAGTAGGCGCGATATTGTATGCTTTCGCAAGTGAATCCGTATATTTGGTTAATTTATTCACTTTATGAGTAAGGCATTTATCCTGGTGGCCGAAGACGATGCCGATGACCGTTATCTCATGCAGACTGCGTTCCGCGAAAAAGGATATTCAGACAGGATTGAATTTGTGGAAAACGGCGTAGAACTGCTTCGCTTCCTGGAAATGGCAGAAACTGCCCACGGCGGGCCGGATTTTCCGGGATTTATCTTACTGGACCTAAACATGCCCAAAAAAGACGGGCGCGAAGTATTGCGCGACCTAAAGCAGCATCCCATATTTAAGCGTATCCCGGTCGTTGTATTTACCACGACAAAGAATGACTCCGAAATTAAACGATGTTATGAATTGGGGGCGAATAGTTATGTAGTAAAACCCACCAGCTTTGAGGCGCTTTTGAGCGTCGTCGAAAACATTCGCAACTACTGGTTTCAGGTTGCGTCTACTCCATAACGGCTAGTCCATTCGATCTTCCTTTCTTTTTAAACAGCTTGCCTAAGAAGGGTGCCACGTTATTAAAAATGACGTGGGAGGATACATTTTTAAGCAGCGATGGAAGGAACATCCGCGCCAGAAGATTGTTTGATACAAATTTCTTCAGAAGGAGGTCGATGGCCAGGGACGAGCCAGTCGTGACAATGGCATCGTTACGCGTTTCGCGGCTGGTAAACTTACCAATGACACGAACCAGACTCAGTACCGGTTTGAACTCTTCTTTGATCTCGGATAGGTCGTCGCGAATTTGTTCTTTTTGCACCTTCAGTTGTAACCGAAGACGCTCTTGCTCGGCGAGCAGGTCATCATGCGAACGTATAATGCTATTCATAGATTTTTTGAATGATAAAGTCGCGTATAAAGGGCGCAATATACTTCTTCCGGAAAATGAAGATAATGCCTATGAAGACCAGGTAGATGCCGGCCATGATAAAGAAGCCGCCAATCATGTTGTCGATCGCCTTGCCGATCCACCAGCTAAATCCGAAGCCGGAAAACAGCAAAACAAACAGCACCAGGAAGCCTACAAAGATGGCGGTAATACTTACTGAGGCAATTCCTGCGGTTTTTTCAGTGGCATTGAGAACGGTTAATTTATAGTACGTTTCCAGGTAATCACTGACGTGATCCGTCAGGTTTTCGGCCTTGTTTTTCAGCTCTTCCATGTAGTATAGGTTTGGGCGGTGGTGAGAAAAGGCATCGGAAGCAGCCGGCTCGACCGGCTACTTCCGATGCCGTGTACACGTGCTCTTGTTGTGGAGGCGCGTGTAGGTCGTCTTGTTAGCTTAACGATTCCTTCACACGGCTATAGCGTGCTGCAGCATCACTACTCAGGCCTTTAGCTTCTTTGAGGATTGTGCCTTTAGCGTCGCTCATTTGCTCGCGGCCGGCAGCAATCGCTTTTGTCAGATCTTCCGCAAAGTCAGAAGCGGCTTTGGAGATTTTCTTACGCATTTCGTCACCATTGCTGGGAGCGACCAACATACCAATAACAGCGCCGACAGCCGCTGCGCCGATGATTCCGAGGACTATTTTACTACTCTTGTTCATACCCTTATTTGGTTTGATTTGCAAGAAAACGGTAAAAAATTGTTCCTTTCTTGAAAGCTTGCTGCCGCCGCTTATTGGCTGGGTACGAATATCTACAGCCGCCAAAATGGGGTTAACAATATTCTTTTTACGCTTTTTTGTATAGATTTTGTATCATTGGACTGAGTTGATGAAGCGTATACTGATTATCGATGATGAAGAAGACTTATGTGTGCTTATGCGCGCATACCTTCAGCCCCTACAGTTCGATGTACACCTGGCATTTACCCTACGGGATGGGTTGCAAAAAGCACGGGAGTTGTCTCCGGATATATTGTTCCTGGACAACAACCTGCCCGACGGCCTGGGCTGGGACACCGTAGGCCAATTGCGCGCGCTCTTACCGCACAGCAAGATCAACCTGATGAGCGCCTTCACCCACCCACCCCAGGAGCTTGAAAATATACCTTCTGTTAAGTTTCTCGAAAAACCGATCAGCCTTAGCACGCTGAAGAGCTTCCTTTGATCTATTCTTTGTTGCGCTTTTTGCCACGCGCTTTGTCGTTTTCAATGTTGAACGACGACTTAATGCCCGAGAAGAGCGATTTCCACCAAAAATTGAAGATGGCCTTTTTACGGTCGCGGTAGAACAGCACAGTCCCCGTTTTCTTCTCTCCCGTAAAAAGTTTACCGGCATCGTCCTGAATGAAGGTATTCAACGCAAAGCTCAGGAACTCATTCTTGAGCGTGCCGTCCTTGTCCTTATCGCGATCTTTCCTGCGATCCTTCTTTTTGGTCTTGCGCAGGCCTGCTACTTTCAGATCATGATAGCTTAAGTCGACCGAGCCATCGGAGCGGATGTCGTTGAACCGGAATTGGAATGCCAGCCGGCTCATCACGCCGCTTTCAATCTTGATCCCTGCCTGGGGTTGTAATACATCGTTCAGGCTGGGCAACGGAAACGCTACCAGGGTGCCTTTGAGGTGGGCGGGTTTCTTCGTGCGCGAAAAGGTACACTGTATAGCGAGTTTACCCTTGCCCATAAAATTAGCCGCGGCGACCAGTACCGGGGGGTTAGCCGAGCTGTCTTGCGTGATATGCGTGAGCGTCGCATTCAAATCTTCAAAAAACACGGTGCCGCTGGAGTCGGCTTTCTCGCCAACCTCTTCGTAAGATATGTAGCTCCTTACCAGACGCAAAGTGTCGATTCGCAGGTAGAACGGTATACGCTTCAATGCATCGATCGGTAAGGGTGTGTACGTCTTGTTGGGAAAAGGATAATGTTTATTACGATAAACACGTAGCGTGGTGCTCGTCTCCAGGCGGCCGGCGGTGAAAAATGTGGAGTCTCCGGTGCCCATGTGAAAATTGCGCAGGCTGAGATAGGGAATAAGACCATCGAAACGATCCACCTCGTACCCCATGCGGCGGGCAAAGGCACGCTTGGAGTACCGCGGTTTAATGGTGATGGTGTCGGCCTCTAATTGTTGTAAGGTTTTGTTGATCGTCAGTTGATGGATGCCAAAAGTATACAGGGCCGTGACGATCCGGGTGGAATCAAGACGGATACCGCCGACGTCGAAAGCCTGTGGTGAACGTTTATCAAAGGTGAGCGCCGCCGCCGTGAAGTGCAATGAAACGGATAATGTATCATGTTGAACGGTATCGGTTTGTACCAGGGTAAGACCGGGGATGTGCAGCGAATCTATTTTCAACGCAAAGGACGAGGTTTTTTGTTTTTTCTCCGCCTCTTCCACGTTTACACTGTCCTTTACAGAAGGCTTTGTCAGCAGCAGTATGGGGTGGTCGATGCGGGCGTGGGCGATATGGAGGCGCTTACGGAATAGTAAAGGTAAAAGCTTGATGGTAGAGACTTCAATGCGGGGAGATCGCAGGTGCAGATGTTGTGCAGGGACATTCAGCTCGAACGAGTCGATGGCCACGTTCATGCCTGCGAGGTCGATGTGTAACGAATCGTAGTGAATATCGATGCCCTGCTGCTTCAGGTCGGCTACGGCCGTACGGGCCTTTTGTTGTAAAAAGGCGGGCAACCGGGTATAGCCCACGAATGCCAACACCCCCAATACAAGGATGCAGGCAGCGAAGATCAACAGAATTTTTTTGCGTTTCATGGATATCACCCGGGCAGGACTTTCAGAAAAAATCCCTGAAGGAGTATAGCTCCCCCAGGGATCCAGATATAGCGGACGGTATCGCTACGAATTGCCAAGCTGATTTTTCTCAGCAAGCTTCTTCATTTTTTTGTTCGCGAAGATTGCCACTTCTACCCGACGGTTTTGGTTGCGACCCGCATCGCTGGCGTTGTCGGCAACGGGTTGGTTTTCACCATAGCCCACTGTCGACAGTCGGGCATTTTTTACAGCTTGCGCAGTCAAATACGAAGCTACAGCCTTTGCGCGCTGCTCTGACAGTGTTTGGTTTAGTTCGTCGCCGCCCGTGTTATCGGTGTGACCCTCGATGAGAATCTCAGTATCTTCGTACTTGTTCAGCGTGGCGGCCAGCTCGCGCAAGTTTTGCTGCGTGGTATTGTTAAGCTGTGACGAGTTCAGTGCGAAGAGTAATCCTGAATTGAAGGTGATCTTGATCCCTTCCCCTACGCGTTCTACTTGCGCCCCTTCGAGGTCGCGCTTAATTTCTTCTGCTTGTTTATCCATCTGACGGCCGATCAACGCGCCGGCCGCACCGCCTACCGTCGCACCGATAATGGCGCCGACGGCTGTGTTACCCGACTGGTGGCCGATTACGCCCCCGATGGCACCTCCGGCACCGGCGCCGATAGCACCGCCTTTCATGGTATTATTTGCCTGGCAGCCGCCAAGCAAACCTGCTGTGATGGCCGCTGTGGCCAACAGCAAGGTCGATCTGGAAATCAATTGCTGTACGGTTTTCATACTTCATTGGTTTAGTTTATTTACTCGCTGCCCGCCAACGTTAAAACCTCGGCGGGCAGGCGATAGATTGTCACGCTCGTCGGATCACGCCCAATAACAGGGAGACAATAGCCAACACGATAAGAACGTGGATCAAGCCTGTAGCGCTATAATAGAATACGCCCAGCAGCCAGCCGATAATCAAGATGACTGCAATTAAATACAATAGTGATCTCATATAGGGGTTTGTTAGTTGTTATTAATATGGTTTCGGAGTGTGGAATAAAAAAGCTTGCCATTGCAGCGCACGCAGGCCCCATTCTATACACAATGCTTATTATATGCACCTGTAGCGAGTCTGGGAAACAATAGTCGGTCATCGCTATTGGGTATTTTTTTGCACAGCGACCCTGCGCATGGGCGATTGCGAGCGGGGTACAAGTTTTACACTGTGCTGGCGGAGAGCATAGTACTTTACTTCATGAAAATCAGAAATTTCTTAATACGCATTGCTGATATATACCGATTTGTTGCCCGTGCGGTGCGCGAGACCATTATGCCCCCGTATGAATGGAAGGAAACGTTGCACCAATGTTTTGTAGTGGGTAACCGGTCCCTGTTCCTGATCGCCTTTACGTCCTTTCTGGCGGGTGTCGTCTTTACGCGGCAGTCACGACCGTCGCTTGCATCGTTTGGTGCCGAGTCCTGGCTACCCTCGCTGGTGTCACAAGCAGTAATACGTTCATTGGGGCCGTTGATCACAGGGTTGATCTGTGCAGGCAAGCTAGGCTCTAATATTGGTGCAGAGTTAGGCAGCATGCGTGTATCCGAGCAGATCGACGCCATGGAAGTGTCGGGCACGCGGCCGTTTTCCTACTTAGTAGTAAGCCGGGTTACGGCGACGACACTGATGCTACCGTTACTGGTGGTGTTTGCAGATGTCATGGCATTGCTGGGATCTTACCTTACCGTGAGCGCCATCAACAACACTGGCTTTATGCTATATTTTAACGACGTGTCCGTATCTGTCACGTATGTCGATATATTTTCATCCATCATCAAAGCCGGGTTCTTTGGCTTTGCCATCGGCATTGTAGGATGCTACGCCGGTTATCATGCTGAACGTGGCACGACAGGGGTTGGGCGCGCCGCCAATACCGCTGTTGTGGCATCGATGATCCTGATCTTTATAGTGGACTTATTAAGCCTGCAATTCATTAACCTCTTCCGCCGATGACCACGCCTCTGCAAAATAACCGGTATACTACCGACGCCGGGACACAGCAAGCTGACGACGCCATAGTCGCCAGTGTACGCAACCTGCAAAAGTCTTTCGGCGATGTAGCCGTATTGCGTGATGTGAACCTGGACCTCTACGCCGGCGAGAACCTGGTCATCCTTGGCCGTTCGGGTACTGGCAAGTCGGTACTGATCAAATGTATGGTGGGCCTAATCAAACCCGATGCCGGTTCTATCAACATTCTTGGCTACGACGTATTGAAACTAAATCAGGACGAGCTAAACGAAATGCGCCTGCAAGTTGGGTTTTCGTTCCAGGGCAGTGCTCTTTACGATTCGATGACCGTGCGGCAGAACCTGGAGTTTCCCCTTAAGCGTAATCTGGGCATTTTTAGCCTGAAGGAATTGGACGAGCGTGTAGTAAGCGCCTTAGAAGATGTGGGGTTGGAATCAGCCATCGACAAGATGCCGTCGGAGCTTTCAGGCGGTATGAAAAAACGCGTGGGCATTGCCCGCACGTTGATCCTGAACCCCAAGATCATGCTCTACGACGAGCCAACAGCCGGCCTGGATCCAATCACCTCGATCGAGATCAACGACCTGATCGTAAAAGTACGCGACAAATATAAAACAGCTTCCATCATTATTACACACGATATCAGCAGTGCCCGCCATACGGCAGACCGCGTCATCGCGCTGGTGGGAGGATATAATAAACTGGAAGGAACATTTGATGAGATCAAGCAAACTACGGATCCGGAACTCCAGCCATTCTTTAACTATTGACAGTATTATCTGAAAACATTAAGTCTATACAATTATGAAAACAGCGGAAGTAAAACAGGATATAAAACTCGGCATCTTTGTCGTAAGCGGGGTGCTGCTATTTGTCCTGGCGGCATTCTTTATTGGCAGTGAAAACAATTTGTTTAACCGCACCATCACGGTTATGGCCGTCTTTAAAAACGTGGAAGGCCTCAAGCGCGGCGACAACGTGTGGCTGTCCGGTGTAAAGATTGGCACCGTACGGGATGTAACGATTGCCTCGGAAGGCAAAGTATTGGTGACCATGTTGCTGAAGGAAAAACAGAATGAATTTATCCGGCGCGATGCCACAGCGTCTGTCGGCTCAGATGGACTGGTAGGTAACAAGATCGTGGTAATACGTCCCGGCGCTGCGCCTGAAAATATTGCTGATAACGACACGATCAATTCATTGTCGCCGACAGATACGCAAGACCTCATCAACATCGCGAAAGATGTAGGAGAGAATACACGTTCACTTACGTTCGATTTGAAAGAAGTTGCACGCCGGGTGAGCGACGGGCAAGGCATCGTAGGGGACCTGATTACCGACAAGGGCTCGTTTTCACACGATCTGCGTGAGACCGCCACCAACCTGCGACAAGTGGGTTCGAATATGAGCAAAGCATCGGCGGAGTTAAACGCACTTGTATATGAGATGAAAAATGGTCAGGGGATAATTCATAAGCTGGTGTCGGATACGACGATGGCATCCGTGTTTGACGACGCATTGGCGAATGTGCAGAAAGTATCGGCCAATTCAGCAAAGATCGCCAGCGAGCTGGAAGAAGTAGTGTCGAAAGTAAATAGCAACGACAACGCCCTGGGTAAGCTGCTGGCCGATACAACCTTCGCAAACCGCATGGAAAAAACAATGGTCAACGCGCAAAGCGCCTCGGCAAAACTGGATGAGAATATGGAAGCGATGCAGCATAATTTCTTGTTGCGCGGGTATTTCCGAAAAAAGGAGAAACGCGACCGCAAGGCAGCCGAAGCTGGGGATAAATAGAGCCAGTGCGGACAATTGTGCCACAGGCGTAGATGATCATCTACAACGAAGAGCAGTCCTGCAGGAGGCACAACGGGTATACGATTTTTTAACGCGGGTGTAACAACCTATATAAACTCAGGATACCATGGAAAAGACACCATCAAAAACTAAAAAAGCAACATCCAAAGAGGATGCTTCTTTGCTGCAAGACTTCTTCGTAGAAGAGCTTAAAGACATCTATTGGGCTGAGAAGCATCTGACGAAGGCCCTGCCGAAAATGCAGAAGGCCGCTACATCGGAGGAACTGGCCAGTGCTTTTGCCGATCACCTGGTGGCCACACAGGAGCATATTTCCCGTCTGGAAAAAGTATTTGAAATGCTCGACAAAAAGCCGCAGGCTAAGAAATGCGATGCGATGGAAGGCATTATCAAAGAAGGAGAGAGCATTATCTCAGAAACCGAAGCAGGATCGGCTACCCGCGATGTGGGCCTGATCCTGGCGGCGCAGAAAGCCGAGCACTACGAAATTGCAACCTATGGTGGTTTGGCGCAATTGGCCAAGACCATGGGCCGCGAAGACATCAAAAATTTGTTGGGCCAAACGCTGGATGAAGAAAAAGAGTGTGACGAGCTGCTCACGTCACTGGCCGAAGAGGATATCAACGGAACAGCTGACCAGGAGTAAGGTTACAGCTTCCTGTCAGCTTTATGGGTCAGGGCGAAGCGCCCTGACTTTTTTCTCTATACTGCTATGGATATACCCGCCGCACCACTAACACACCGCGAGTTTCTTCGCATAGACCGCAACTACGCGCAAGCGGCGAAGGCGGCATCATTAAAATATATAACCGACACGTCGCGTGGTATTACGCGCCTGCGCAAGGGGAAGGGCTTTGCCTATATGCTGGAGCGGAAGGCGATACGCGACAAAGACGAAATCCTGCGCATTCGCAAGCTGGCCATCCCACCCGCGTGGACCGACGTATGGATTTGTGTTGACCCCATGGGACATATACAAGCCACGGGCTTTGACCTGCGTAAGCGCAAGCAATATCGCTATCATCCGTTATGGTCCGCCTTGCGCAATGAGACTAAATTTCATCGGCTATATGAATTTGGAAAAGCATTGCCGACGCTGCGGTTGCAGTTGGAGAAAGACTTGAGCCGGCGTGAGCTTCATGAGGAAAAGGTATTGGCGGCCGTGATTGCGCTGATGGAGCGCACCTATATCCGCATCGGTAATGATGGATATGAAAAGCTTTACGGCTCGTATGGGTTGACCACATTAAAAGACAAGCATGTGTCCATTGAGGGCAGTAGCCTGCAATTTTCCTTTAAGGGCAAGAAAGGTATCTTCCACAATGTGTCGCTGCGCAACAAGCGGTTGGCGCGTATTGTAAAGGAATGCAGGGAAATTCCGGGTAAGGAGCTGTTTCAATACTATGATCGCGATGGTGTGCGCCACCCGATCGACTCAGGTATGGTCAACGGTTATATCCAGCAGGTAACAGGATTTGAATTTACGGCCAAGGACTTTCGTACGTGGGCGGGATCGCTGCACTTTTTGCGTGAGCTAAAGACGTTGGGGGATGTGGCGAACGCTGCCGAAGTGAAACGTAATATACTCAGTGCGCTCGATGCCGTAAGTAAAAAGCTGGGGAATACGCGAACTGTGTGTCGGAAGTATTATGTACACCCCTCGTTGGTTCGCCTCTACGAAGAGAACAACCTGCAACGTTACTTCAAGGAGCTGGACGCGATCGAAGTAAACGACGGACAGGCTGATCTCACCGCAGAGGAAAAAGTATTGATGAAAATTCTAAAGGCCATGCACTAGGACGGCGATTATTTCTTCCGGCCGACCAAGTGTCCTTTCGTGCCGAAATACAGAATATACAGATAGCAGGGCAGCATGATCCAGTACGCTGACTGGGCATCGTGCAGGTTATCCGACAGCCAGCCATAGATCAGTGGCAGGATAGCACCACCGGCAATGGCCATGACCAACAAGCCCGACGCCTGCTTGGTAAATTTACCAAGACCATCCAGTGCCAACGGCCATACTGCAGGCCAGATAAGCGAGTTGGACAGACCCAGCAACGCAATGAAGAGCACCGATGTAGCGCCGGAAGTCAGCACCGCCAATACCGTAAAGATTGCTCCCGAGATCGCACAAATCTTCATGGCAAGCTCTTGTGAGAGTATCCGGGGAATGGTAAAGATACCGGTGATATACCCTACCAGCATAAAGGCCAGTGTGGCTTGCGAGAAGTAGCGGGCGGTAGCCATCTCAATATTTAAATATTTACCATAGCTGATGATCGTATCGGCGGCCATTACCTCTACACCTACATAGACGAACAGCGCCAATGCACCGAGAAACAGATGTGGGAATTGGAAGATGCTGGTCTTGCCGGGGACGGATGCGTCATGGCTCTCCTCGGAATCTTCTTCATTGATCTCTGGTAATGACGACAGGATGACGGCGACAGCCAGGACCACAAGTACTGCCGTGATAATAATATAAGGAACGATTACGCGTGAGGCAAGCTCGGTCAGTTGCGCTTCTTTCGCCGCGGCGTCCATTACTTTCAGGGCGGCCGTTAATTGATCTGCATCTTTCAGGGCAATATAGCCGAACACAATACCCGCCAGGATACCCGCCACTTTGTTACAAACCCCCATAATGCTTATGCGCTGGGCGGCGCTTTCGATCGGGCCGAGAATGGTAACATACGGGTTAGAGGCCGTTTGCAGCAATGCAAGACCGGTACCGATAATAAAAAGGCCTGTAAGGAACAGGTTATAGTTGCGGGTCTGAGCAGCGGGTATAAACATCGCCGCACCCACGGCCATCACGAGCAGACCGAGTGCCATCCCCTTTTTATACCCGGTAAGGTTCAATACGTACGAAGAAGGTATACCCATCACACCGTAGGCAATAAAGAAAGCAGTAGTGACAAGATAAGCCTGGAAGTCACTCTCCAGCTGACAGGCTATTTTGAGATACGGTATCAGCGTACCGTTGACCCAGGTAACAAAGCCGAAAATGAAGAAGAGCGTTCCGATGATGATCATCGGCACCAGGTAGCCTTTCCTTGCGTTGGTCATACAGGTGGTGTTTTTAGGTTTTAGGTTAGGTAAATAGGTTATTATTGTTCGTGTGTTCTATGCACACATGTCTTAAAACTTCTATTTTTGAGGCCTTATTACTTTTTAAAGCGCGGGCCTTTGAATATCATTTTTTTGAGCTTCCCAAGAGGAAATTTTGTGAAACTTCCTTCAAGCCCGTTAAAATCCTCTTAAAATCAAAATGTTCGCGCAAACACTTCGTTTTACCGGTCTGAAATAAACTAAAACCCCATGGACACACCAAATCGCACACAAAAAAAAGTCACCCTTTTAGTTATGGCCGCCGGCATGGGAAGCCGTTACGGAGGCATTAAACAGATCGATGGTTTTGGCCCCAGCGGTGAGACTATCATGGATTATTCCCTTTTTGATGCTGTACGTGCGGGTTTTACAAAGGTCGTCTTTATTGTGCGCGATGAAATCCTGGAGACCGTAAAAGAGAAATTCCTGCCGAAGCTGCAGGGCAAAGTAGAGGTTGAATTTGTCGTGCAGTCCATCGATAAGCTTATTCCACCCACCTATGACATTACCGAGCGCACCAAACCCTGGGGTACAGGCCATGCGTTGCTATGCGCCAAAGACGTCATTCAAGAGCCGTTCGTAGCCATCAATGCCGACGACTTTTACGGAAAGGAGGCGTTCGCCTCAGTAGCCAATTATTTCAAGAACGATACGACCGGCGCCCACGCCATGGTAGGCTTTACGTTGAGCAACGTGCTGTCAGAGCACGGCAGCGTATCGCGCGGTGTAGGCGAGCAGGATGCCGAAGGCTATTTGCAATCCGTCGTGGAGCGCACGACCATCGTACAAGAACAGGGCAAAGTCATTTCGAAAGAAGCCGCCGGCGACCGTGTACTGGATCCATCAGCTCCCACGTCGATGAACTTCTGGGGCTTCCATCCATCGGTGTTTGCACTGGCTTCGTCGATGTTCGAAGACTTCCTGAAAGAAAATAATCAGAACCTCAAGTCGGAGTTTTATATACCCCTGATCGTAAACGAGCTGATCCACCGCGGCCAGGGCAAGGTGAAAGTACTGGGCGGCGGTAACATATGGTTTGGCGTTACCTATAAAGAAGACAAAGAAGAAGTGTCGTCCAAAATCCGGGCGCTGATCGAGAAGGGCGAATACCCTTCGAAGCTCTGGTAAGAATTATAGGAAGTCGTTGGAGTTCGGGCGGGCTTTCAAGTCATTGACAAACCGCCTGAACTGCTCTTCCTTATCCTTTTCACAAACGATCACCACGTTGCCGAATTCGCCGACGAGGTAGCCGTTCAATCCTTGTACAACGATTAGCTTATCCGCCGAGCCCTTGACGATGCAGTTGCGGGAGTCGTATAGCTGTGCGTTGGCATTGATCACGTTGTTGTTCTCGTCTTTGGGCGAGATGTCATGTATCGATCCCCACGAGCCCAGATCGCTCCAGGTAAAATTGCCCAGGCATACATAGACGTTGGTGGCTTTCTCCATAACACCGTAGTCGATGGAGATGCTCTTGCATTGTGAATAGGCGCTGAGAATGGCCTCCTTCTCGCCGGGCGTATCGAGGCGGGGCTTTACCCCCTCGTCAAACACTTCCGACATTTCGGGCAGGTGTTCATGGAAAGCCTTTAAGATGGCCTGTACACCCCAGATAAAGATGCCCGAGTTCCACACGAAGTCACCACTCTCGATGAATTTCTTGGCGAGCGACAGCTCGGGCTTTTCGGTAAAGGTTTTTACCTTTTTCGCGAAAGCCTTTTCAGTATGGTATTGTATATAGCCATAGCCCGTCTCGGGACGGGTAGGCGTGATGCCAAGGGTAATAAGCTTGTCTTGCACGCGGCCCTGGTCAGCGGCCTTGCGGATCACGTCCTGGAACTCCTGTTCTTTCAGGATGAGGTGGTCGGACGGTGTCACAACAATCACGGCTTCACTATTCCGTTTGGCGATCTTATAGCTGGCGTATGCGATGCAGCAAGCGGTGTTCTTCCGCATGGGCTCCGTCAGGATCTGGTCTTCCTGCAGGGTGGGCAGCTGTTGGCGTACGAGACCGGCGTGCTCTTCATGCGTGACGACAAATATGTTCTCCTGGGGGCAGATCGGTAGGAAACGCTCAAACGTGGATTGGAGTAAGGTTTTTCCTGTGCCGAGAACGTCTAAGAATTGCTTGGGTTTAGAATTACGGCTATATGGCCAAAAGCGGACGCCCACGCCACCGGCCATGAGGACAACATACAGATTTTGATTCATTTAAGTGTTTTGTCGATAAGACGTTTTACAAAAGACGTTCAATGCAGAATTTTATAAAAGACTTTTCTGGTTTTTTAAACGATTCCCTCCTTCAGCAGGTCGTGCAGGTGAATAAAACCGGCTACTTTGGTGCCTTCGAGCACAACCAATTGGGTAATATTGTTGGCTTGCATCTCATGTAAGGCTTTGACTGCAAATTCATCTTTTTCGATCCTTTTGGGATTGGGGCTCATAATACTGACAGCTTTAAGGTGGGCAAGCTGGGTGAGGTCGCTGCTCTTTTCGAGCATGCGTCGCAAGTCACCATCGGTAATGATACCCAAGAGGTTACGGTCGCTGTCAACAACAGCGGTACAACCTAACCTTTTCGAGGATATTTCCATGATAACATCCTTCAACGGCGATTCAGGGCTTACCAGCGGTAGCTGATTGTTGATATAGATGTCGGAGACCTTCAGGTATAATTGTTTGCCCAGGGAGCCTCCTGGGTGAAACTCGGCAAAGTCTTTGCTACTAAAATTGCGAAGCTCCAGCAAGCATACTGCCAGGGCATCGCCCATGGCCATGTGAGCCGTAGTGCTGGTCGTTGGTGCGAGATTGTTGGGACACGCTTCCTCCGCAATCGTTGCATTGAGTATAAAATCGGCCTGCTGTGCTAAATATGAATTTGTATTGCTCACAAGGGCAACAAGCTTGGAGCCTCTACGTTTCAATAACGGAATTAGTACTTTGACTTCCGGGGTGTTACCACTTTTGGAAATACAAATGACAATGTCCTGTTTTTGGATCATGCCCAGATCGCCATGTATAGCATCGGCAGCGTGCATAAACAGCGCCGGGGTTCCGGTAGAGTTCAACGTAGCAACAATTTTATTGGCAATGATGGCACTTTTGCCAACGCCTGTAATGACAACTCGCCCGCCGGCAGAATAAATTTCGTTCACGCAGGCTTCGAAGCTATCGTCAATAAAATTGGTGAGATTCTGAATTGCTAAGGATTCGTTTATTAATACCTCCTGTGCAATTTTTTTGATATTTTTTCCTAAATTCAATGCCTTTTCAAAATTATCTTTGTCTGTTGACAAAGATATAACTTATCAGACGAAATGATGTTGGTAGAAGAGAAAGATGCGCTAAAAGAAAGACTTAAAGAAGTATTCGGTTACAGCCAGTTCAGAGGTAATCAAGAGACGATTATCCGCAATCTACTGGATGGTAGAAATACATTTGTCATCATGCCGACGGGCGCTGGTAAGTCTTTGTGCTATCAGTTGCCGGCCATGATGAAAGACGGGCTGGCTATCGTTATATCCCCGCTCATCGCGCTCATGAAGAACCAGGTGGATCAAATGAACGCGTACGGTGTAAATGCCCGCTTCTTAAACTCTACGCTAAGCAAGAGCGAGATCACGCGACTGAAGAAAGATTGTATGAATGGCAACGTAAAGCTTCTATACGTTGCACCGGAGTCGCTGAACAAAGAAGAGACAATCGAGTTCCTCAAGAAAGTAAATGTAGCCTTCGTTGCCATTGACGAAGCACACTGTATATCGGAATGGGGCCACGACTTCCGCCCGGAATACCGCCGCATTAAGAACATGATCCAGACCCTGGGCGATATGCCGGTGATCGCGTTGACCGCCACCGCGACACCCAAGGTACAGATCGATATTCAGAAGAACTTACAAATGGAAGAGGCCGATGTGTTTATCTCTTCCTTCAACCGTAAGAACCTGTACTACGAGGTTCGTCCAAAAAAAGAGACAAAGAAACAGCTGATCAAATTCCTGAAGGAACACAAAGGCAAGTCAGGCGTGATCTATTGCCTCAGCCGTAAGAAGGTGGAGGAGATCGCTCAGCTGCTGAATGTAAACGGCTTTAAAGCCGCTCCGTACCACGCCGGGCTTGATCCGGATGTGCGGATGAAGAACCAGGACGACTTCCTCAACGAAGAAGTAGATATAATCGTGGCAACCATCGCCTTTGGTATGGGTATCGACAAGCCCGATGTGCGCTTTGTGGTACACTACGATGTGCCCAAGTCGCTGGAAGGGTATTACCAGGAGACAGGCCGCGGTGGCCGCGATGGACTGGAAGGCCTCTGCCTGATGTTCTATAGCCATAACGATCTGAGCAAGCTCGAGAAGTTCAACAAAGACAAGCCGGTGCAAGAGCGCGAGAATTCGCGCATCCTGTTACAGGAAATGGAATACTATGCAGAGTCGCCGGTATGTCGTCGTCGCCAGCTGCTGCACTACTTCGGTGAAGAGTATACGCAAGAGAACTGCGGCATGTGTGACAACTGCGTACATCCGCGCGAGCGCTTTGACGGCACGGAAGCCGTGAAGCTGGTAATACAAGCTGTAAAGCAAACCAACGAGCGCTTTGGTCTGAATCACCTTGTGAACGTGATTCGCGGCACAGAAGACGAATATGTAAAAAGCTATGGCCACTTCGACCTCGCTGTATACGGCAAGGGTGGCGACGAGGATGTCGACTACTGGAAATCCGTCATCCGCCAGACGCTGATCTATCAATTCCTGGAAAAAGACATTGACAATATCGGCGCGCTGAAGGTCTCACAACGAGGTGAGGACTTCCTGCGGAAGCCGCACGCAGTAGAACTGGCACGCGACCACGACTTTACCACGGAGATTGACGAAGAAGAAGAGTCAGCCGAACGCATGCCGGTCAACACTAAATCGTACGACGTAAAGTTGTTCGAGATGTTGAAAGTCCTGCGCAAGAAGATTGCCAAGGACAAGAACCTGCCGCCATATGTGATCTTCCAGGATCCGTCGCTGGAGGAAATGGCAACCACCTATCCCACCACCAAGGACGAACTGGCCCAGGTGAACGGTGTAGGCATGGGCAAGGTGAACAAGTTCGGCGATGAATTCCTGACACTTATTCAGCAGTTCGTAGACGAGCACGACATCGAAACGGCCAACGACGTAGTGGTGAAGTCGTCGGTAAACAAGTCGAAAACGAAGATCCTGATCATTCAGCAAGTCGACCGCAAGGTAGACCTGGAAGAAATTGCCGAAACGGTGAAGCTGTCGTTTAGCGACATGCTGACGGAGATCGAAAACATCTGCTACTCGGGCACGAAGCTGAACCTGAACTACTACATCGACCAGGTTCTGGACGAGCACAAGCAGGACGATATACACGATTACTTCATGAGTGCTGATACGGACAGCATGGAGGCCGCCCTGAACGACGATTCCATTGCCGACTATTCAGAGGAGGAAATCCGCCTGATGCGTATCAAATTCATGTCTGAATACGCGAACTAAGAAATCCAATCTGCCGGCCGGCGGGTGGCGCACCTTTTGAGAGGGGAGCCCCCCCCCCCCCGCGGGGTTTTTTTTAAAGCTTTTTAGCGGATCTTTTGTGTGTGGTTATAACAAACGCCGGGCCACCACCACCGGACGGAGGGGG
>NZ_JAHESE010000057.1 GCF_018598175.1 Dawidia cretensis | reverse complement strand
TGTTCCGGCTATATTGGGACCGCCCCACATTCCGGCAGTATAAACGATTGCTGATCATTATTCCGGTAGCGGCATTCGCCGTCGGTTTTTTAGTGCACTTTTATAGCGCCGGGTTATTCTGGCGCATCCTGGCGTACATCGCCGTCTATCACTTCGTCCGGCAGCAGTATGGTTTTATGCGGCTCTACTCCCGCCAGGAACAATCTTCCCGCCTCGGACGCCTGATCGAAGCGATCGCGATTTACAACGCCACGCTCTACCCACTGGTATACTGGCACATTCATTTAACCGACTCGCTCAGCTGGTTTGTCGCCGGCGACTTTATACCACTGCCGCTGGCCGCTGCAGGTCCCTATCTGTGGTACCTGTTCTTCGCGATTTTGCTTACCTATACCGTGCGGGAGATCACCGTCTCCATCCGGCACCGGTTCTTTAACATTCCCAAGAATCTGATCGTCTATGGCACCTATTGCTCGTGGTATGCGGGCATCGTGTGGTTTGAAGGCGACCTGATCTTTACGCTGCTCAACGTCGTGGCCCACGGCATTCCCTACATGGGCCTGATCTGGATCCACGGCGAGAAGAAGGCCGCCGGCTCGTTCTCGTTCTCCTGGAAAGGCGTCGCCATCTTCGCCGGTGTATTGTTGTTATTAGCCTACCTGGAAGAAACCGTCTGGGATGTATTCGTTTGGAAAGACCATGCCGTCGTGTTCCCCTTCCTGATCGAGGCAGCGCCGTTGGAAGATCCCCTCGTGCTCTCGCTCATCGTGCCGCTGTTGGTGTTGCCGCAGGTCACGCACTACGTTCTCGATGGCTTTATCTGGCGCTTCTCAAAAGACCGCCACGCCCGGGTGTAAAAGGAAAGTGAGGGTGAGTGCGAAGTGCTTCCTTACGCAGCCTTACCGTTAAACTTCGTTTTGTAGAATCGGATGGTCCGTGTGATCAGAACAGTGCCCACAATCGACGGCACGATCCACAGCACCCACTGAAACTCTGCCAGCCGGATGTTCACCACAATAAAGGCCGTCACCGCCGAAATGTAGCTGCCACCCATGCTGCTGATGTGACCATACCACCAGTGCATTTTCTCTTGCGGGCGGCGAAAGAACTGTACAACGTCTTTGCGTACAAAGACTGCGCCGATACCGCCAAACACCAGGGCCACGATGCCCATGCGCTCGCCTACCGTCAGCAGCGTTATACCCCAACCCACCAGCGTCAGGATAAAGAGGCCCGCCACGCCGGTAATGAGCCAATCCACCGCCGTCGGCTTCTGACCTGCCGGTAGGTTTTTCAGATAGAGGATCCGATAACCGCGCGCCGTCAGGTAGTAGCTAAAGAAGCCAACCAGCAATAAGAAGACGTTATTCCTGGCAATCGAGAGAATCACAGCGCTGACAAAGACAGCCGACATTCCGACAAAATACACGATACCCGCGCGACGGTGCGCCTTTCCACCTTTCTGGGTGAGCATCGCTACCAGGCCGCTTACCAGGGCTGCCGTGCCGCCTGCAATGTGAACGATCAGTGTCGCCCGGAGAAACAATTCGAAGTTCATAGTCACTGTTTGATGAATACGACAGAAAAATAGGCGAAACACCAACCAGGCCGCAATCTATGTGACTGAACTGTAATCCCAGCCGGATGAACTGTCAGAGATCCGAACCGGCCAAACGCGACATTGCATGCGTCATCAGGATAAAATCAGTCTATTCAGACCTGAAATCTGAACGGAATCAATCTCTGTGAGCATGGGGAAACCTGTATTCCCCAGACCAAAGTTCTTGCAAGGGGCCACCCAGCGGTGCGTTCATTGGACCGCTTTTCAGTTTGCTGTATACGTCGTCTTTTCCGAAACGTGTAACATAGTTTGCTTTGACCTTCCCGGCAACTTCCGGTCGCCCGGTCAGGTCGCAGATGTGCCACAACAGAAAATAGTGCTCGCGGCTGGCGGGATTAAAATTGTCACGGTTGTTGAGGAAATTAAAGGCCAGCTCTCCCAGTTCTCCGATTTGCAAATTGTGTAAGAAGGTGTTGACCATACGCAGCTCCTGGCTATAATACTGAACGTAAGCAGGCACAAATTTCACATGAGAGACGCTGCCCCGTAGCCGGACTAACTGAAGCAGGATGCGGCTGATGGCAGCCGTCGGATAATCGTGTTGTGGATAAGCATGCTTGAGCCGTAGGGCCTGCAACAATGCGTAATCCAGCGCCGTCGTGTTGATGGCGGCTTCCACATTTTTGAACTCCGCCAGTGCAATCGTCGAACGGACGTACGCCGGAGCATCAGGCGCTGTGCCGACAACGTACTGCCAGGGCAGTGCGGCCAGGCGGGCGGCTGCCTCGGGGTGCGAGAGCACCGAATCTGCGGCGAAAATCGGACCCTCCCGCCGCGAAGAGTACATCGATGGTCGCGGGGCCAGCCAGTAATCCTGAAAAGGATAACTCTTTATCTGAAACGGCTCGAACAACCGCAGACCGAGGCGCTCGGGAGACTGCCCGACCGAGTCCAATAACAACAACGCGGTATAGGCTGCCTCTGGCCGGTAGCCGGCCTTTTTCATATACATCAATCCCAGGGAATCAGCCTGTAGCTCATCCCGCCGGGAATATCGGCTGATGGTATATACCAGGCTCCGAAGCGTGTCAAGATTCTCCTGTATAGCATCGTCGTCTGATAATATTTTGGTTGTCGTCTTTTGGAGTTTCTTTGCCACTTTCTTCTCGGCCTTGTAGAACGCGCTTTTTCGGGCGTGCTCAAGGCTGTAGTGGGCCAGCTCATGGGCCAATGCAAAGGCCAGTTCATCCTCCGTTCGTATGCCCGCCAGCAATCCCGTGGTGACAACAAAGGTGCCCTCACTGAAACAAATTGCATTCGCCACAGGAGCGCGCAGGATCAGCGTTCGTACCGGCATGCGCGGAACGGCATTGCGAATCGCCACCGTGCTCATCACCGTATCAACCCAGTATTGTAAGGTGTCGTTTTTAAGAAACGCGCGGTTATCCACCATGCGCAGCAATCCTTTTGTATTCCGTCTGAAGGATTCCCGAACCGCGTCGACAACAGCTTTCGAGCGACCAGTACGATCGAGGCTTCGAAGCTCCCAGGCCAGTTGTTTGCGTAATGCTTCTTTTAAAGGCTCGGAATCCTCGGTGTAGGCTTTATTACGCGGAGCATATTCGCGTGGTGGCTGTCCATTAACTTCTGTGACAAACAACAGGCCCAAGACCAGCCCAAGGGCCGCCAGGCATACATTCCCGGTATTCATATTCATACATTCGGCAAGGGCGATGTTTGTCACCGCCCCGCCCCCTGCACAAAAATAATTTATTTCAGCAACACCGCTGCATCGTTCACCAGGATCTCCAATGCCGCACCACTCTCCAGCTTCGTCTCGACACCGTCTTTGCTGACCTTGATCTTTAACACCCGCCCGCGAAATTCAACCCGGAAGGAATAGGATGCCCACTGGTCGGGAATAAACGGCGTGAAGTATAGCGTCTCGTTCTTCACCCGCATACCGCCAAAGCCCCTCACCACGCTCATCCACGTGCCGGCCATCGAGGTGATGTGGCAGCCGTCTTCCGTATCGTTGTTGTAGTCGTCCAGGTCGAGGCGCGCCGTGCGCAGGTATAGATCATAGGCCATGGATTTATAGCCCAGCTTGGAGGCCAGGATCACGTGCACACACGGCGACAGCGAAGACTCATGCACCGTCATCGGCTCGTAGAAGTCGAAGTTGCGACGGATCGTTTCCATCTCGAAGTCATCTTCAAATAAGAAAATGCCCTGTAAGACGTCGGCCTGCTTGATGAAACACGAGCGCAGAATGCGGTCCCACGACCACTTCTGGTTCAACGGCCGGTCCTCCGGACGCAGATCGCTTACACGCTTCAACTCCTTGTCGAGGAAGCCGTCCTGTTGTAAAAATATACCGCGCCGGCTGTCTTCCGGATAATACATCTTCTCAACGATCTCGCGCCACTTCGTCGTTTCTTCGGCCTCCTTAAAGTGAACGTGGCCGGCGATCTCGCCAAACCGGCTGGCGAACGTGCTCTTTACATAGTCGATGGCGTCCAGTGTAAACTTCAGAGTCCAGGCGCCGAGGTAGTTGGTATACCAATTGTTGTTAACGTTGTTCTCGTATTCGTTCGGGCCGGTCACCCCCAGGATCACATACTTGTTCCTGTCCGACGACCAGTTCACCCGTTGTGCCCAGAATCGCGCGATGCCGATCAGCACCTCCAGGCCGTATTCCGCCAGGTAAGCTTTGTCGCCCGTATATGCAATGTAATCACGCATGGCATAGGCCATCGCGCTGGTCCGGTGGATCTCCTCAAAGGTGATCTCCCACTCGTTGTGACACTCCTCGCCGTTCATGGTCACAAACGGATAGAACGCTGCACCCTGAACAAAGCCGAGCTTGTGTGCATTCTCGATCGCCTTCGGCAAATGCTTGTAGCGATACACCAGCAGATTACGCGCCACCTTTGGCTCGGCCGTGCTCAGGAAGAACGGCAAACAGTATGCTTCGGTATCCCAATAGGTCACGCCGCCATATTTCTCGCCGGTAAATCCTTTCGGACCAATGTTGAGGCGTTCGTCCTTGCCGGTATAGGTCTGCATCAGTTGAAAGATATTGAACCGTATGCCCTGCTGCGCGGCGATGTCGCCTTCAATCGTGATATCGCAGACGTCCCAGGTATGCTTCCAAATGTTCTGGTGCTCTTCCAATAAAGCATCATACCCGGCCTTCACGGCGTCGTCCAGAACTTGCTTGCCCGCCGTCACCAGCTCGTTCTTCGCATGATTCTCGGAGGAAAGCACCGCAGCGTATTTATAGATCACAATTTCTTTGTCCTGTTCTACGCTAAACACCACCTGGTTGCCGGCAAACTTTTCCCGCTCCACGATGTCGGTGCGATCAATCTTCACCGGCTGTCCGCCCGACGTGATCACGTACCGCATACCGGTCGTTACATGAAAGAATGTCTTCTTCGTCTGCGCTGTTACGATGGCACACGCTGTCGAGGCTTCTTTGTATACTTCCTCCCAAAATTTCTCGTCGTAGTTAGAGTCCTTGTTGACAACGTCGGCATCCACAAAAAGCGATACTGTCACCTGATCGGAAAAGTTCAACGGCGTGAACGCATACCGGATTGCCCCCACTTCACCCCGGGCCATGCTGCAAAAACGCTGCGCCGCTATGCGCAGTTTCTTGCCGTCGGCCAACGTTGCTACAAAGCTGCGGGACAAGGTCCCTGCCTGCATGTCCAGCACGCGGCGGAAGTCTTCCACCTTGCACGTCGCCAGGTCCAGCACATGCTTGCCTACGCGCAGATCAAGCCCGATCCAGTTGGGAGCGTTCAGCACCTTGGCAAAATATTCGGGGTAGCCATTCTTCCACCAGCCTACCCGCGTTTTGTCCGGATAATATACCCCGGCCACGTAGCTGCCACGCAGTGTCTCGCCGGTATAGGTCTCCTCGAAGTTGGCCCGCTGGCCCATTTGTCCGTTGCCAATACTAAAGACACTTTCGGAGATCGTATGATAGTGCGGATCAAAACCTTCTTCGATGATCTGCCAGGGATGATGCTTCAAAAACTCTTTCATAAAAATACATCTGGGGTTGTTTGGAAAGTATAGGGTTATGGGGTTGGGCGCGGTTGCCGCACGTCCAGCGTCGCCAGGGTCGCCGGATCGAACTCACCCGTGGTGGGTAACACCAGGTCCGCGCGATGCAGTTGCTCCTCCGAGCCAATGCCGACACACGCCATGCCCGCCGCCAGGGCTGCTTCCACACCGGCTTCGGCGTCTTCAAACACCACGCATTGGTGCGGCGCAACGTTCAGCTTACGCGCAGCAAGCAGAAAGATCTCCGGATCGGGCTTGGTATGGACAATCATGGTACCGTCTACCATGTTGTCAAACGCATCGGCCAGGCCCAGCAGCTCTACCACGCGCGGTGCGTTCTTACTACTGGAAGCAAGGCCAACACGCTGGCCCCGCCGGCGCAGGTCTTTCAACAGGGCGGGCACGCCTGGGAAGATTTCAATCGGCGTCATGCGTTCGACATATTCCACAAACCAGCCATTCTTTTTGTTGGCCAGTCGTTCCTGCTCGTCGCGGGCCATGGTAATATGCCCCAGCTCCAGCAGGATCTCCATGGAACGCAGGCGGCTTACGCCTTTGAGGCGCTCGTTGTCAGCCTCGGTAAAGGGAATGCCCAGCTCGGCAGCCAGCCGCTTCCAGGCTAAAAAATGATAGCGTGCCGTGTCGACGATCACGCCGTCCAGGTCAAAAATACAAGCCTTGATCAACTATGTGTACTCGTTTAGATGGATTGTGCATAGGTATTTCGGATGAGCGCGTTGGTCTCTTCCAGCGACTTAAATACCGTAAAGGTTTTGCCTTGCGTACGCAACGCACCGAGTGCATTACCATACTGCGCAGCGCCGATGTAGTCACGTGGTTTTTGCAGCAGGCCGAAGCCCACACCGCCGGCAAAAGAATCGCCGCAGCCCGTGGTGTCCACCACGTTGTCGACCGGTACCGCGGGGACCATCTCCTCGCGCACCTCGCCCCGCACCTTGTAGTATACCAGGCACCCGCGCGAGTCGACTGTGATGTAAACGCACTTCACCCCCTTACTGATGCAATGGGTAGCGAACGCCAATAGCGCCGGGCGATCTACCACTTCTTCCGGCGGACAGGAGAAATCCTGCGTTTCATATTCTTTTTTAAAGCACGACGCATGTGCTTCTTCTAAATTCATTTTTAAGACATCAATGTAGGGCAACCATTGGTCGCGGTCGATCCAGAACTTGCGCTGACGCTCGCCGTTGGTCAGGCAGGCCGTTGTGGGACCATGCGCGTCGAAGATGACGATGCCCTTGCTTTTCTTGTGCAGAAATTTCAACGTCTCGAGCGAGATCTCATAGTCGCTGATGGGAATAAATACAAACACGTCGCAGTCCACTAACTTCTTGACATCGTCGGGAACGATCGGATCCATAAATCCGGTCTGGCGCTCCAGGCGATTGTTCATGTCGAGAAAGCGCAGGCTGATGATATCGCCCTGGTCGTTGCGAGTGCCGATATGTTTCAGGTTTATACCTTTATAGCCGTTGAAGACCTCGCGTACATTGTCGAGATCCACCTGGCGCAAGTGGCTTACCGGCACAATTTCTATCTGATCACCGGCCATGATCGAAAGTGCAATGACCGGGTGGGTGACACAGCCCCACTTTTGAATGAGGTGTCCCTGATGCGTGACAATGTGGTCGCGGGGTATCGGACCGAGGATCGCTATTTTTTTCATACCGGTTGTATAGTCTGCGCTCCTTGCTATACGGCATCATCCACCAGAAAGGCCGCTCCGAAAACACCCGCGCTGTCGCCCAACATGGGACGCACGATCGGCGTATCGAGCCGGTCGTTAAACACGTTTTGTTTTACGGCATCCCGGCCCCGGTCGTACAGCAGGTCGATGTTTCCTACACCGCCGCCAATGACGATCACATCGGGGTCGAGAATGTTAATGATTACGCTCATCGCCTTTCCAAAGAAATGCACGAGCCTGATCATGGTCTTCTGGGCCGTCGGATCCACCTTGGATTCCGCCAGCGCTACGATGTCCTTTAAGGGCTTGTTGTTTCCTGTCTCCTTAAAATAATACTGCTGTAACATGGGACCAGAGATGACCCGTTCCACACAGCCTGACTTTCCGCAGTAGCAAGGGCCGCCTGAATCATCTAAAAAATTATGCCCCCACTCACCGCCTATACCTTGCAGCCCGGCTATCGAACGGCCATCAATCACGACACCGCCACCAACGCCCGTGCCGATGATCACGCCAAACACAATACGCGCATCGGGATATTCTTGCTTGACGATGCCCCAGCGTGTCTCCGCCAGCGCAAAGCAGTTGGCGTCGTTGGCCAGTCGCACCGGCACACCGAGCACGCGCGCGATGTCGGCGGCCATGGGTTTGCCATTCATGACCACGGTGTTGCAGTTCTTCATCGTGCCACGCCGCGGGTCCACGGTACCTGGCGTGGCAAATCCTATCATGGTCGGCACCGTACCCAGTGCCGCCTTCATCATTTCTACCAGTTTGTGTATTTGCTCCAGGATGTGCTCGTATCCCTGGTCCGCTTCCGTCGGAACGCGGTCGCGGAATAATACTTCCGGATCTTGCGCCGATCGCAAAACAACGCCTTCAATTTTAGTCCCGCCCAGGTCTATTCCCCACAGGTTTCCCGCGCCCGGATCCGGATGCTGCTTCTTTTTCGCCATACTCGATCGATACGACAATTTAGTCGAAATCCGGGCATCTGCAACGGTTGTTTGTCACCGGGGGCAAAAAATAATAAAGGGCTACGGGTGTGGCTTCAGGCTAAATGCTTCCACTGTATCATTATTCCGCACCGCCAGATAGTACACCGTATTCCCTACCTGTATCGCCCGCAGCTGCCGCGTCTCTCCTTTCACACAAAAACCCGACCGGCACGAAGGCATGGCCGTAAAGTTGCCCTTACCATCGCCCTTCAGCAACAACCCGTAGCTCGCGTCATACCGCCCCATCTGAATATTGATGGGATAAAAATTACCGGCCAGCAAAATATCCAGCTTGCCATCGCCCGTATAATCACCCGGCAAGATCGCCTGCACCGGCGAGAGCTGTGCCGCCGTCGGCAACGCCCGAACGCGAAATTTACCTTGCCCTAGGTTTTCAATATAGGAGCTGGCAAATGTATACGCGGTATAATGCTCCGCTTTGTCCAGCGCCTCCCGGCCAAACATCTCTTCGATCGAAGCATCCGCAAAGCGATGATACGAGAGATACCGCTTCTTCAGATAAGGCATCTGCTTGGTCATCTCATCGCGCGTATGGAAAGAATACTCTTTACCCTGAATATAGTATGTCAACACCTGGTCGGTGCTATCGTTCTTGTCAAAGTCTGCTACATACATCCTGACAGGCTCCTGCACAGAAGCATGCAACTTGGAGTTTGACCCCATATTACCTCCCACCAGGTCAAGATCCCCGTCGCCGTCGAAGTCCGCCGGCTGTAGCGTATTCCACCACCCCGCGGTATGCTCCAGGCCCGAACCCTCCAACGGCAGCAGCGCCAGCTTTCCACCCTGGTTCAGGAAGATCGTTACGGGTGCCCACTCCGCCGCCAACACCAAATCTTGTGTGCCGTCGCCGTTCATATCTGCCCACGCTGCCTGCTTCACAAAACCAAAGGCCTTCAACGCAGGTGCGACCGCCTCCGTAACATCGGTAAAGTTACCCTTACCGTCATTCCGCAACAGATAACTGTCGGCACGAATCCCGTAGTGCCATACCGTTGTGCGGGCACCGATAAAGAGGTCCTGATCGCCATCGCCGTCTATATCCGCCACACGCGCGCACGCGCCGGTCAGGAACAGCTCGGGCAAGCCTTTCGACCGCGCCAGATTCCCTTTGCCATCGTTCAGATATAAGCGAGGGCACCGGTGCGGCGACTTGTTGGCAAATTCATTGCCACCACTCACGACCAGCAGGTCACGATCGCCATCGCCATCGGCATCAAACATGATGGCGTCTACATCCTCACTCGTACTATCCGCGGCCAACGCGGGTTGCGCCACTGCGCGAAAAGCACCTTTCGGTGTTTGCAGGAACGTCTGTCCGGAGATCCACTTGGCGCCACCCAGGAAAATATCCTCGCGCCCGTCACCATCCAGATCGCCCACGGCCACGGCCGGCCCTTCCGCCGACAGCATGTGCGGGATCAATGCCTCGCGGTTAAACTCGACAAACTTATTCTCCTTGTGCCGGTACGACAGCGCCAGCGTATCGGTTGCGCGCTGGAATACCGGCGCGACGCGATGGAAGGGTGCATAGTCAAAGGTGCCCGAGGCCTGCTGCTCATCCAGGGTGATCCGTTGGTTGGCATGGACCTGCCGCAGCGTCTGGAAAGCACCGCCATTCCAAACCACCACAACCGAGTCAACGCGTGCCGCGTCGCCCAGGCCGAACGTTATCCGCGGATCTACCGCACTCTGATACCCGCGTGTCGGCATACACTCCTGCACCTGCAGGCCACCCTGGCGATAAACAAATACCTTGGCGCCAACGCCCAGCGGATTGCCGCCACGTCCCTTCAACACAAATTGCAGGTAGCCGGGCAGCTTCACCGTGTCGGACGGCTGCACCGACAACGTCCGGTTTTCATATACCGACGCCTCATCCTCCAGGTTGTTCACGACAATGTCCAGGTCGCCGTCGTTGTCCAGGTCGACATACGCCGCGCCGTTACCATACGATGGCAGATCCAATCCCCATTCCGGCGCACGATTGGTAAACGTCGAGTCACCGTTGTTTTGAAAGAGGTAATTGGCCAGCTTGATCTTCGGCATCTTGTCGATGTATACCATCTCCTTTTCGGTCATCGTTTCTTGCGCAAGCCTCCGCTGCACGGTATCGACAGACATAAAGTTGATATAATCCAGGTCGTTCGAGCGGCGGTAAATCCCGTTGGAAATAAAAATGTCTTTACGCCCATCCAGGTCGAAGTCGGCAAACAGCGACGACCAGCTCCAATCCGTCGCGGCCACACCGGCCAGCAACGCCATTTCGCTGAAGGTGCCGTCCTGATTATTTACTTGTAACGTATTGCGGGCAAACTGCTGGTTATAGCCGAAGTTAGCCTTGAAGGTATAGACATCGTAGGACTCCTCGGCCTGCGACGCTTTCAGGATCTTCGGGTCTTCCGGCAGCATATCCATCGCGATCAGGTCCGGAAAGCCGTCGTCGTTAAAGTCGGCAAAGTCTACGCCCATGGTATACCGGCTGGTATGGGTCATGGACGCTTCCAATGTTTCCCGGAAGGTTCCGTCACCCTGGTTAATATACAGGTAATCGTTCTCGTGAAAGTCATTGCCCACATAGATGTCGGGCCAGCCGTCGAGGTTGACGTCACTCACCACAACCCCCAGGCCATACCCCAGCACGCTGCTATAAATACCCGACTCCTGCGTCACATCGATGAAGTGACCCTGCTCGTTGCGCAGCAATTTGTCACCGGCCAATGCATGGGGAACCTTGCGTAAGGTAGATTTACCAAAGGTGCCATTCTGGTGCAGTGAATGGTTGAGCATGAACATATCCAGGTCGCCGTCGCGGTCATAATCAAAGAAAGACGCCTGTGTCGAAAAGCCTACCAGGTCGAGACCATACTCCATCGCCCGGTCCTGAAAGACCGGCACACCGTGCTCGTCGTTGCCTTCGTTGATAAACAGCTGGTTCTTGCCTTTGTAGATCAGGTAATCGCCGAGGTTGCTGACATAAATATCCAGCCGTCCGTCGCCATTTACATCGGCCATCGTCACCCCTGTCGTCCATCCCTGGAAGCCCGCCACGCCGGCCACGTCGGTAATATCGTCAAACTTCAGATTACCTTTGTTGAGGTACAGCCTATTGGATTCCTGATTCGACGTAAAGTATACATCCGGCAGCGCATCACCGTTCAGGTCACCCGTCGCGACGCCACCGCCATTATAAAAATACATGTAGTTGAAGATATTGAACTCCACGCTTTCGGTCAGCGTGTTCCGAAAAGTAATCCCCGACTCCGTCGATGGCACCCGGCGAAAGCGTTTGTCGCTATCCGACGAACACCCCACGAAGAGACAGAGGCCTACCAAAAATAAATAAGAAATACAGGATCGTTTCATCGGAAAATTTAACGTAGGGTATAAAATTGGAGGGTATCGTTATTGCGAACAAAGGCCAGGAGCTTTTTACCATGCGCATTCAGCACGCGCACGTGGCGCACCTCGCCTGGGAGCATCAGCCCCGACGTACGGGACGGCAGCGCCGTAAAACCGCCCTTGCCGTCGCCCGTCAGCACCAATCCGTGCAACGCATCGTATCGCCCCGCCTCCGGCTTCACCGCGAACAGGTTGCCACCCAGCAGCAGATCTTGCACGCCATCGCCATTCACATCGGCCACGGCCACGCCGTATACCGGTGACACCTGCGCCGCGAACGGCAGCGCCTGCAACCGGAAGCCTTTTGCACCGTCGTTCAACAAGACGCTGGTGCGTGGCTCATAAAACTTCAGTACCGTGGCCCGCTTCAGCAAGTTGGCATCGAAGATGTCGGCAACAGACTTGCCGGCATAGTCCTGATAGTATAGGAAC
Source organism: Dawidia cretensis (assembly GCF_018598175.1). Lineage (GTDB taxonomy): Bacteria > Bacteroidota > Bacteroidia > Cytophagales > Cyclobacteriaceae > Ohtaekwangia > Ohtaekwangia cretensis. Next base: position 11,296 of record NZ_JAHESE010000057.1, on the reverse strand, counting down.
TTCTTTTTGAGCGAGCTCATTTGTTTGATCAGATCCTGACGCATCGCCATCGGGAAGTCTTCGCCTTCACGCCGGAACGCAAACACAGGCTCCACCGAACCGTTCTGATCAAAGTCGTTTACATAGAGGGTAACGGGCGACGTTGCTGTCGGTTTAAACTTGGAGTTTAAGCCCAGGTTGCCCAGCACAAAATCCGTATCGCCATCACCGTCCAGGTCGGCAGCCTCTACCCGGTTCCACCAACCCTCCGTATTCGCGAGGCCGGGCGCATCGGTCACCGGCGTGAGTTGTTTGCCATTGTTACGAAAGATGGTAATGGGCATCCATTCGCCTGCGATGAGCAGGTCGGGGAATTCATCGTTATCGTACGCAAACCACACGGCGTCCGTCACCATGCCGAGGTGTTTCAGTGCCGGGGCATAGGTGGCCGTGACATCGGTAAAAGTCCCCTTGCCATCGTTCAGCAACACAAATTGATCGCACGGCAATCCATAATAGGCAGACAACACGCGCGTCCCGACAAAAAGATCCAGATCGCCGTCGCCGTCTACATCGGCCGGGCGCACGCAGCTACCACTCTGGTATAGCATCGGAATCCGGCCCGTGGTCTTTTCAAATACCGGCATGCCGCCACGTAGTCCCTTATTTTCATAAAAGCGGTCGGTGCTTTCCGCCGACTGTGTGGTATATTCCGCGCCACCCGTTACTATGTATAGGTCCAGGTCGCGATCGCCGTCCGCATCGAAGAACACGGCATCGACACACTCGGCCAGCGAGTCCGCATCGAACAATTTGCCTGGCACCGGTATGAACGTCTGTCCAGGCCGTTGAACATATAGTGCCGAGGGATTCCCCACCGAGCCGCCTACAAAGATGTCATCCAGTCCATCGCCGGTAAGATCTGCAGTAGCAAAGGCCGGCCCTTGCGTAGAGAGCATGTGGTATAGCAAGCGGTCACGATCAAAGTCGTTGTAATCATTTTCCTGATGCGTGATCGTCGTACGCGTAGCAGGTTGCAGCAGCGGCTTGACCGGTGCGGCCGGTTTTGCGGCCGAAGGCTTAGCCTGCGCATGATCGAACACCAGGTGTTGATCCACGGGTACATCCGTACGGATCTCCACTCGCCCATCCGGCCACATCACCACCAGGCTATCTACTTGCTTCGCTTCCCCCACTCCCAGCACCAGGCGATAATCCATACTCGACTGAAAACCCCGAATGGGCATGTGATCCAATAATATCACCTCGCCGCCCTGAAAAGCTTTTACACACGCACCCAGCCCAAATGTATTCTTTTCCGTACCCTTAAAGGAGACCGACAACGAATGCGTCTTGCCACGTTCATGGCTTTGGTTGCGATATACAAACACCGGCGCGTTGACGTTGTTGACAATCAAGTCCAGGTCGCCGTCGTTATCGAGGTCGCCATACGCCGCCCCATTGGAAAAGCCGGGCTCGTCCAGCCCCCACGCATGCGACACATTCTTGTATTGCCACGCCGTGTCGGTCAGCGTAAACACGTAGTTGGCTTGCGGTACCGATGGCATCCGCTCGATAAAACCATTAAAGTCTACCTTCTTGCCTTCAATCGCTGCCTGCATCTGTTCGCTGCTGCCCAGGAAGTCGATAAAGTCCAGGTTGGTCAGGTCGCGGTAAATACCGTTGCTGACGTAAATCTCTTTGTGGCGGTCATTGTCGAAGTCCACAATCAGCGCGCCCCAGCTCCAGTCGGTCGCTGCCACGCCGGCCAGTTGACCGATCTCGCTAAAAGTGCCGTCCTGGTTGTTGAGGTGCAGCATGTTGCGCATATACTGGTGGTAGTAACCGTTTTTCAACCGCAGCTTGTACACATCGTATGTCTCGAACGACGAAATGGTCTTCACCCGGGCATCCTCCTCCGGTAGCATATCCGTGGAAAAGATCTCCGGGTAACCATCATTGTTCAGGTCGGCAAAGTCCGCGCCCATCGAAAACATACTGATATGTCCCATATGGGATTCCAGTGACTCGGTAAATGTACCGTCGTGGTTGTTGATGTACAGGTAGTCGCGTTCGTAAAAATCGTTGGAGATATACAGGTCGGGCCAGTTGTCCTGGTTGACATCACCCACGGTCACGCCCAGGCCGAAGCCAATGACACTGCCGTAAATGCCCGCCGCCGCGCTCACATCGGTATAGTGGCCGTCGTCATTGCGGTATAACTTATGCCCACCAAACTCGTCGCGTTCGTGCCGCAGGTTGCGGTAGCCCAACGTCGATACCGGGCGATAAGAATTATTCAGGACATAGCAATCGAGGTCGCCGTCTTTATCATAGTCAAAGAATGCTGCATGGGTGGAGAAGCCGCGGTCCGCCAGACCATACGCCGCTGCCCGCTCCGTAAAGGTCAGGTCGCCGTTGTTGATAAAAAGCTCGTTATCGCGGTTGCCGCCTTTCACGTCGCCCGCATTGCAGACATAAATATCCAGCAAACCGTCGTTATTGATGTCGACGATGCTGACGCCCGTAGACCACACCTTCATCCCCTTCACGCCGGCCTTTTCCGTAATATCTTCAAACCTCCAGTTGCCTTTATTGAGAAAGAGCTTGTTGTCGCCCATGTTGGAGGTGAGGTATACATCGGGCAGCCCGTCGTTGTTGATGTCGCCAACGCCTACACCCCCACCGTTATAGAAGTTCCGGTAGCGAAAAACATCAAAGTCGGGGTCAATCTTCAGGTCATTCGTAAAATCGATACCCGTCTCCTCCGCGGTCAATCGGGTAAACAACGTATTCCGGCTGGCCGCCGGGGCCGACACATCGTCTTTCTTACAAGCGCTGACAACAAACAAACACACTATCAAAAATCTCCACATGAACATTATACGCATACGATCCTAAAAATAAAAAAAGAAGGCACGCTGTAAACTACGACGTGCCTTCTTTAATTTATCCGGTGTGATTACCGGTTATTAATAGCCTTCGGTCGGCTGCAGATTTGGATTGGTTGTCAGCGCGTTGGCCGGTACCGGGTATACATTGCGGCTTGGATCCGTGTTGTTCATATACGGGAACGGCGAAGTGAACGTACCAAAACGCACCTGGTCATTACGGCGCCAGCCTTCAGTATACAGCTCACGGCCGCGTTCATCCAGTATATTCTTGAGCGTAAGCGGGCCTGCCAACGGAGATGCTTCCCGTGTAATACGCAGCTCATTGTACAGCGTCAGGGCGTCAACATCGCCTGTGCCCCCGCGTGCGAGCGCTTCAACTTTCATGAGCACCGCGTCGGCATATCGGGCCAACACATAGTACCGGTTGTAGCTACCGAGGCTCGGGTGGTATTTGATGACCCGGATGCCGTGGCGTTCATTGTTACCGGTAAGCGTCGTTTTGCTTGCGAATTCTTCGGTAAAAATCAAGGGATTCCCCGGACGGTCTTTCAGCGGTGCGCCCAGCGAGTCGTATTGCTGCCCTACCAGGAAGCCGTAACCGATGCCTTGCATAATGTGGTTACGCTCTTTGGGTACAAAGCCCCGGCGTTCTTCCTGACCCAGACCCCTTTCATTGCTTTCATCCGGACCTTCGAACAGGGCGTAGAATTCAGCCGTAGTCGAGAAGCCGTTCCAGCCGCCGCCGGTGTTGGTCTTTACGCCCTGGTTGTAGTGCAGACCATTCCAAATACGGTTGCCCCATTCGGCATTTGTCCACAAAATTGTTTCGGGATTGTTGGCGTCGGCGAAGGTATCAAAGTAATCTTCGTTCAACATAAAGCCGTCTTCTCTAATCGCATCAACATGCTGTATCACCTGATTCATATCGGCCGCAGCCGCTTCTGTTTTCAGATAGACATGCTTATTGAGATAGAGCTTCGCCAGCAGAAAGTGCGCAGCAGCTTTCGAAGCCCTGTCTGTATCACCGCCCGGGCCGACGGTCGGCAGGTTCGGCAGTGCTTCGGTCAGATCCTTGATGATAAAATCCATCGCTTCTTGTACGGAAAACACCTTCGGATCAGACGTTACAGCGTCATGCACATCACGGAACGGCACCTGGCGATATAAGTCAAGCACGTACCACATGTTAAACGCACGCAGGAATTTACCTTCCGCTGCTTGTTGCGCACCCGGTTCTGACTCGGAGGCCAGCAACTGGTTCAGCTTGTATACGTTCGCATTCAGGTTGTTCCATGTATTCAGGATATACTGGTGGGAATCATCCCACTCGTGCTGGCGCAAGCTGCGCCAGATACCGTTGTCACCCCAGTCGACACCGCGGGTAGGCACCAGCAACTCGTCAGAGGCAACCTCCGTCAAAGCATACAGGTTCTCTTGATTACCCCAACCTTGCAGGTCGAGGTACGCCGAGTTCAGTGTAGCCTCCGCCGGCACACCGGCAAACACACCCGCCGCCTCAATCAGGTAGGAATCCTTTTCTTTTACTTCCAGGTCGGTACACCCCACACTAAAAATTGCTACCAGGATGCCCGAGGTTATCGTTAGTTTATTTACGTTCATACTCATGCTCAATTAAAAAGTTGCATTCAGACCAAAAGTCAGGGTTCTCGCGCGCGGGTACGCTGTATAGTCGATGCCCAGCGAAGGAACGCCGTCGCGCGCTTTATTGGTATTCACTTCCGGGTCCAAACCTGAATAACCGGTGATCAGGAAAAGATTCTGACCGCTGGCGTACAGACGAAGCTTCTTGATCAGCGACGTCTGCTCGAAGTTGAAGTTATACCCGAGGTTCAAATTCTGCATCCGCAGAAAGTCTCCTTTCTCCAGGTAACGTGTCGAAGCATCGGGTGCGTTGGCAGCCGACTCGCCCGTGTACAGGGAGCTGGTCTGAATATTTTTACCCGTCGCCAGCGAACCCAACGAGAAGTAAGCGTTGGCAGTATTATTGTATACCCAGAAACCGTACTGGCCGGCCAGGAAGGTAGACACATCCCAGTTCTTATAGCGGAAGTTTACAGAGAAGCCCAGGTTGTATTTTGGAATCGGGTTCTTGTCGACGTAACGCTGAAAATCACCGTTGTAAAGCGCGATACCGTCCTGGTCAAAGCCCTGGAACTCGCGAATGAAATACGTGAACAGCGGCTGGTTGTTGACGATCCGTTGCGCGAAAGCGCCCGACAAACCCTGGCCGTTGATCTCACCCGTGTTTAGTGGAGCCCCGCTATAGTTCTCTACTTTGTTTTTGTTGTACGAAATATTGAAACCGAAATTCAGGCCGACGTTGTCGGACTCCACGGCAATCGCATTCAACGTCAATTCAACACCCTGGTTGATGACATCGGCATCCAGGTTACGCCAGGTGAAAGGCTGCGGCGCCGGCTGCGCCGATGTTACCTGGATCAGCAGATCCGTTGTATTCTTGCGGTACACATCGATGCTACCGGTTATCTTGTTTTCCACAAAACCAAAGTCGAGACCGATGTTAATCTGGGATGTTTGCTCCCACTGCAGGTCGGGATTTTCAAACGCCACATTCGACGTACCCGGAGGCGGAGCCTGACCGTCGTTACCAATGGTCGGTGCGCCAAATTGGTTGTTGTTCCGATTGTTGTATTTGATCCGCGCCTGGTGCAGGTTATGCGGAATCTCCTGATTCCCCGTTACGCCGTAACCGACGCGGAACTTCAGGTCAGAAAATGCTTCCGGCACAAACGCTTCTTCCGACAGGCGCCATGCGGCGGAAGCCGAAGGGAAGTAACCGTATTTGTTGTTGCCACCAAAACGCGTAGAACCGTCGGCCCGGAACGTTGCCGTCAACAGGTATTTATCTGACAGCGAGTAATTCACACGACCAAAAAACGACTGCAGCTCATCCGTCGAGTTGAATATGTCGCCCGTAACGCTGCGCACCGGCATCGTGGCCGGGATGTTGTCCAGATCAATCGTGGTAGGTTCCGGCGACAACGTGTTGATATACATTCGTTCGTGATTACCATTGTCTGTGTCGATCACGGTATAATACCCGAACTGCTGGTAAGGTTGATCGATCAGGCCCTGTACAACACCTGCACCGGCATGCAGATCGTCGACCATGCGGTCCATATCCTCACCGGCAAATCCCCAGCCTAACACCGTCATGCCTTTCCGGTTAAACTCCTGGTACGAATATCCCAGCACGGCATTGATGGTACCTTTGCCGATGGTCTTATTGTAGTTGAAGTATGCCTCCAACAGGTTATTATCGGTTTCAATTTCAGCAAAGCCACCACGGCCGTTACCTTCCACACCGTTGCTCAGACGGAGCCTGGGCGAGAACACTTTGTCGCGCGTAGACTCCGAACGGTCGAAGCCCCCGGTTACTTTAAAGCTCAGGGAAGGCAAGATGTCATATGAACCGGTTACATTGATCAGGTGACGGTCCGTTTGCGTATTATCCTGGTGATACTTCAGGTATGCCAGCGGATTGATGTTGGTATTTGAAAACTGTGAATCGGCAAACCGCCCCCAGGTAGGATTGGCCATAATCATGGAGCCGATGAGGTCACCCTCGAAACCTGAGTTCTGGGTGATCGCCGCCGCCTGATCGTCTACACGCGAGAAGATCATTTGGGTACCCACTTTCAACTTATCGTTCAGAAACGACTTGTTCAGGTTCAAACGTCCTGTGTAACGCTTCAGCCCTGTATTCTCTACTATACCTTGCTGATTGTCGTAGCTGAACGACGCCCGGTAGGTCAGCGTCTTGTAGTTGTCGGAAAACGACAGATCGTGGCGATTGGAGACTGATGTTCTCAGAACAGCATCCTGCCAGTCGGTATCCGCGCCATAGTCCAATTCCTCAAGATTTGACCCCAGACGTGCCGCGCCATTCAGGAATTGATCGCGGTTCAACAGATCATACTTACGTGCCACTCTGGCGAAGCTCAGGGTAGCACCATATTCCAGCTGACGACGCTTGCCTTTGCCGCTTTTGGTTGTGATCAGCACAACGCCGTTGGCACCGCGCGAACCATAAATGGCAGTAGCCGAAGCATCCTTGAGGATGTCGATGCTTTCAATGTCGCTCGGGTTCAGGAAGTTTAAGGGGTTCTTGCTAGGCGCGTTCCCGCGGCCGATGTCAAGGCCACCGCCGGAAACGTCATCCCCTGCCAGGGGCACACCATCCACTACGTACAACGGGTTGTTCCCCCCGCGGACGGACGACGTACCGCGAATACGAATATTAGCGCCCGCACCCGGCTCGCCACTGGCCGTGGTGATCTGCACACCGGCCGTCTTGCCTTGTATAAGTTGCTCGGGCGATGCGATCACCCCTGTGTTAAAATCTTCCGATTTTACCGACGCTACCGCTCCCGTAGCATCGCGTTTCTTAATCTCACCATAACCGATCACGACCACTTCGTTCAGCGCGGTCACGTCGGCCTGCAGCACCACCTCGATGTTTGATTGTGTGCCCACCGACACTTCTTGCGATTGGTAGCCCACAAAGCTGAATACCAGGGTTGCTCCCTCTTGTACGGTGATGGTGTACACCCCGTCAGTACCGGTAATGGTACCATTGCTTGTTCCTTTTTCCAGGATGTTGGCGCCCGGAATAATACCGCCATCGTCAGATGAACTTACCTTTCCGGTAACGGTCCGCCCCTGCGACCAGGCCATCGTGGTGCCGAACAATAGCCCCACCATGAGATACCTGCTTAAATACAGATAAAACTTCGTCATACGTTGTTGAGTTTGGGTTAATTCTACATTCCCCAAACGTGGCGGCTCAGTGCACACGTTTGAAGTCTACTCTGAAAGTAGGTAATTCTGATCATTATTAGTGTAATAAATTCCAAAAAAATTAATAGGAATCGAATGCGCAAACGTTTCCGAAAACGTAAACTGCAAAACCGAAACGATGAAACCGAAGTTTTTACTATCCTTTGTCGTTCCACGGGAACATCCGAACTTAGACTTCAGGACCCTTAAATTCCATCGTATGCACCGACGCCGCGCCGGCCTTTCCGCCTTCTTTTTCGTGACCTTTTTCCTGCCCCTTCACGCTCAAAACATCACCGTATATCCCCCGCATTGGTGGACAGGCATGAAGTCTCCCACCCTCCAGCTGTTGGTACGATCCGACGACCCTGCATTTAACAAACGTACCGTCACCGTCAACTACCCGGGCGTTACCCTCCAGAAGGTGCACCCGCTGGAGCACGGTAAATACGTCGCACTGGACCTGACCATCGCCCCCGACGCCCGGCCGGGCACGGTACCCCTGGTGTTCACCACCGGCAAAAAGACCACGCGCGTGAACTGGTCCCTCAAAGCCCGCACAACGGACAGCCCGTTCGCCCAGGGCGTCACCAATAAAGACCTGATCTACCTGGCCATGGCCGACCGCTTCAGCAACGGTGACCCTACTAACGATCGCATCAAAGGCCTGCGCGACCAATCCCTCCACCGCGACTCGATCTTTCTGCGCCACGGCGGCGACCTGCAAGGCATCATCAACCACCTCGACTATTTACAAGATTTGGGCGTCACTGCTCTCTGGCTCATGCCCGTCCTGAAAAACGACATGCCCCATCGAACCGAGCACGGCTATGCCGTGACCGACCACTATACCGTCGACCCGCGCCTGGGCAACAACGCCCTGTACACACGCCTCAGCGACGAGTTGCACCGCCGTAACATGAAGCTCATCCAGGACGCCGTCTACAATCACGTCGGCCTGTACCATTTCTTCGTACAGGAAAAACCGACACGCGACTGGCTACACGAGTGGCCTGCCTATACCAACACCACGTATAAAGACCAACCCCTGCTCGACCCCCACGCTGCCCGCAGCGACCGCGAACGCATGAGCAACGGCTGGTTTACGCCCCAAATGCCGGACCTCAACCAGCAAAACCCCTACGTGGCCAACTTCCTGATCCAGCACGCGCTTTGGTGTGTAGAGGAGTTTCGTCTCGACGGCTGGCGCATCGATACCTATATCTACAATGACCTGGACTTCATGAACCGCTGCAACCAGGCCCTGCTCGACCAGTATCCCCACCTCTCCCTCTTCGGCGAAACCTGGGTACACGGCGTCCCCAATCAGGCATACTTCGCCCGCAACAAATTTGATATACCCTTCAAGAGCAACCTGCCCGGCGTCACCGACTTCCAGGCCTACCTGTACGGTATTGTCTCCGCACTCAATGAGCCCTTCGGCTGGACCAACGGCGTCAACCGATTGTACTACACGCTGGCCAACGACTTTGTCTACGAAGACCCCACGCGCAACGTCATCTTCCTCGACAACCACGACATGAGCCGCTTCTACTCCGTCGTTGGCGAAGACATCCGGAAACACAAAGCCGGCATTGCCTGGTTACTGACCAGCCGTGGCGTACCACAGCTATACTATGGCACCGAGATTCTGATGAAAGGAGTAGCCAATCCCGACGGGTGGGTACGCCTCGACTTCCCGGGTGGGTGGCCCGGCGACGCAGCAAACAAATTCACGACGGCCGGTCGCACGGAGAAAGAAAATGAAGTCTTTGAATGGACCCGCACGCTCGCCACGTTCCGCAAGAATTCCCCGGCGCTTACTACCGGCACGCTCACGCAATACGTTCCCGAAGACGGCATCTATGTATACTTCCGCCACGAAGGGAAACAAACCGTCATGTGCATCTTTAATACCAACGACAAGCCCGCGACCGTAAACACACAACGGTTTGCCGAAGGCATCGGACAGCATACCGGTGGCACGGAGATCGCCACAGGCAAAAAATATACCCTGGGCAGTGTATCCCTGCCGGAATATTACTTACTGGTACTGGAGTTAACGGAGTAATTGCACCCACCCTTTGCAGGTGGCATGACGCTGTACGGTCACCTCAAAGAAATACGTGCCCGAAGCCAGCCCACTGCCGCTCCAGTCGTTCTTGTAGTCGGTCGATTCGTAGAGGAGATCACCCCATCGATTAAAAATCTTCACGGCCACGGGATAGCCGAGGTCATTTGGTGCTTGCCCCTGCGTATCGCCGTACTGGATCACAAACGTGTCGTTCTGCCCCAGCGTGGCATCGGGCGTGATGACATTGGGCACCTTCAAGGTGAAAATATCCACCGGTGTAGATTGTTCGCTGACGCAGGACGTACTGCCTGCTTGCCGGCTCGCCACGAGCTTCACGATGTACGTACCGTCTTTTTCGTACTGATGGACAATTTCTGTCTGGTCGTACCGGGTCGTATCCTCCTCCGCTAAGTAGAAGAACATCTCATCTGTCGCTACCAGGCTATCCGTCAGGTTAACGATGTGTAGCGTGGGGCGTGAAAAACAATCCGTGATCCGCTCCAGCATAAACTCAGTACGAATTAACGGCACCACGTTTAACTGCACCGTGTCTTTACCCATACATCCGCTTAGTTCGGTATATGTCAGGTAATATACCGTGGTGTCGGCAGGCTTTACGACCGGCGACGGAAGTCCCGATGTAAAAATACCATCGGCACTGCGCCAGGAATAGATCGCTGCGCCACTGGCCTGAATAGTATACTCGCTTCCGGCACAAAGCGCATCATCGTCCTGGACTCGGGCCAGGGCATCGAATACCTCCACATAGACCGACATAGAGTCAACGCCCTTACAAGTCTCTGGTGCAATCGCCTTTAACCAAACTGTATAGCGTCGGTTCGATTCTTTGTATTCATGCAGAATCGGGTTGGCGTTTGTCGTCGTTAGGGTTGTACCATCGCCAAAGTCCCATTCATAGATCTTACCACCATAGCTGAAGTTCTCGAACACGATCTTGTCCGGCAGGCAAATCTTATTCACCCCCGGATAATCAAAGGCAGGGGTGTTGGTCCGCACGGCAGCCCGCAGCTGCGACAAATCGAACTTAAAGACGGCGTTGTTACAGTTCTCGCTCTGATTGAACCTATTTGCCATGGGTACGTTTTCCGCCGGGAAGTCCGACCGGCCGCCACAGCCGGCACACACCGCGTGGTATACCACCCCCTGTTTGTCAAAGCGGCTGGTGCCACCATCCACGTGCGTCGCCGACATGCTGGCGCCCAGGAAGGTCGCGTATAGCAGCGTGCGCACATCGCCGCTTAATACCATCAGGTAGAAATCATGACCGTTCCCGTCGGGATCATACGCATCCGGTGTTGTATGCAATCCCCGCGTAGTACTTCCCGCACGATTGATCTCCCCTCCCCAACCGCTTAGGTAAATAAAACCGCAGTCGCTGACGAGAAACGCCGTGGGCGAAATATCGGGTGTAAAGCTACCCTTCCCGATCACCGTCGACAGCAGCGTGTCGCGCAGGTTGTTGGAAAACTTTTGTACAAATTGCCCACCGTTGGGATTGTAATAGACC
>NZ_JAHESE010000056.1 GCF_018598175.1 Dawidia cretensis | reverse complement strand
ATGAAAGTGAAGCCCATTGGATCCATGTCGACATCATGGACGGTGTGTTTGTGCCCAACATCTCCATGGGGTTGCCCGTGGTGGAAGCCATTAACCGCCACGCGACGAAGCCCATGGATGTACACCTGATGATTGTGCAGCCGGAGCGTTATGTGGAAGCATTTCGGGCGGCGGGTGCGGCCAACATTTCGGTACACGTCGAGGCTTGCCCACACCTGCATCGAAACTTACAGCAGATCAAGGCACTGGGGTGCAGGGCGGGCGTCGCGATTAATCCCCATACTCCCGTACAAGGGTTGGCCGATGTGATCGGTGATATTGACCTGGTATGTGTTATGTCGGTAAACCCGGGCTTTGGTGGTCAAAAGTTTATTGAGCACACCTACCGCAAGGTGCAGATGCTAAAGCAGTTGATTGTCAATGCAGGGGCGAATACACTGATCGAAATTGATGGCGGTGTAACCCTGCAGAACGCTAAGCGGCTGCTGGATGCCGGGGCGGATGTGCTAGTGGCGGGCAGCTTTGTCTTCCAGGCGGCAGACCCCAAGGCGGTGATCCGCGACCTGGCCGCGGTGTAACCGTTCGTTATAGATTTCAAACAGCGCCGTAACTTCGGCAGGATTTTTGACGTTCTACCTACCAAAACTAACGAACCCGCCATGCTGAAGGTATACTCTTTTATCGCCGTCTTTTTTCTTTTGGTCTCTTGTTCTCGTTCTGTTACCCGTGTCGATCCTTCTGAACAGATAGACCTGAGCGGGCGCTGGAATGATACCGACTCGCGCATGGTGGCAGACAAGATGATCTACGATCTGTTCGACGCCGCTTCCTTTAAGAACTATGCCAAGCAACTTGGCCGCAAGCCGGTGATTATCGTTGGAAGTATTCGTAACAAGACCTCCGAGCATATCGACTCCGACAACTATGTGAAGAAGATTGAAATGGTGGTGTTGAATTCGGCCGTGGCCGAGCTGGTGGAATCAGACGAGTTTCGCGACAAGCTGCGCGTAGAGCGTACCGATCAGCAGGCTTTTGCCTCGCCGGAGACAGCCAAACAATTTGGCAAAGAGACAGGCGCAGACCTGATGCTGCTGGGCGAGATGACATCCGAGACAGACACCTATAATAAAAAACGGGTGGTGAATTATATCACGACCTTGTTCCTGACCGATATCGAAACTAACAAACGTATCTGGTACGGCCAGCAGGAGATCAAGAAGTTGGTGAAGAACTAAGAATTATGCGCCGCACGTTTTCGTATGCGCTGGTAGGAATTGTGGCATGCTGCCTGGCAGCGTGTGCCACGTACTATCAAAAGCACTTCGACTTTAACCGTGAGTTTGAGCGCGGCGATCTGCAGCAAGCGCTGGAGACGCTGAAGAAGAACAATCGCGAAGAGAATGGCAAGGCTCGCTTTCTGTATTTTGTAAACAATGGTTTGTTACTTTCTATTCTGGGCAAGTACGAAGAAAGCAACGAATACCTGGAGAAAGGCTTTCTTTTTGGTGAAGACCTTCACATCAATTATATCAACGAGGCTACCTCGTATCTGACCAATCCGAACTTTGCTGTATACCGGGGTGAAGACCACGAGCATCTCATGCTGCTGTACTTCAAGGCCATTAACTATTTGAAGTTAGGGCAGCCCGACAACGCATTAATAGAATGCCGCCGCCTCAACATCCGGCTGAATCAGCTTAGCGATAAGTATAAGGCGGAAGAGAAGTATCAGAAGGATGCGTTTATTCACAACCTGATGGGTATAATCTACCAGTCGACGCGCGACTACAACAACGCCTTTATTGCCTATCGCAATGCACTGGAAATTTATCAGGGCGAATATGCGAAGATGTTTGGTATGACGGTACCTGAGCAACTTAAGCTCGATTTATTGAACACGGCGTACTGGACAGGGTTCTACGAAGAGTTTGATAAGCTCAAAGAGGAGTTCGGGATGGAGTCCTATAAGCCGGCGGCACCCGAAGCAGACCTGGTGTTCTTCTGGCACAACGGTCTCAGTCCGGTGAAGACGGAGTGGAGCATCAACTTTGCGATCAACCGTGCCTCTGACGATATGGTGGTGTTTAATAACGACGCGGTAGGGGTGGCGTTTCCTTTCCACGTGGAGGAGGACAAAGAGCGTGCGGACCTGGCAGACCTGGAAGTGTTTCGGGTAGCCTTTCCGCGGTACCTGGAGCGGGCGCCCTATTTCAGTTCGGCGTCTGTGGATATTGGCGGTGAGCATTACCCTATGCAGCTGGGGGAAGACATCAGCAAGGTGGCTTTTTACAGCTTGAAGAAGCGTATGGTGGAAGAGTTTGGAAAGGGCCTTTTACGGGCTGCGTTGAAAAAAGTCGCAGAGCATAGTGTACGCAAGGAAGACGAAGGGCTGGGGGCGGTGATCGGGCTGGTAAATGCCATGACCGAAAAGGCCGACACCCGGAACTGGCAGACACTACCCCATAGTATTTATTACAGCCGTGTGCCGTTAAAGGAGGGGGCGAACGAAATCGTCTTCCAATTGACTTCGGAGGCGACACGCACAACCGATTATAAATTTACCTACCAGGCAAAGAAGGGGCAGACACTTTTTCATACGTTTTCTTCGTTAGAGACTCAGTACACACCCTCCCGGTATTACTAACGGATGCTTATGGCCACCAGATCGCATCAAAGGTGTCAAATCAACGGCTTGCCGAATCAACCCGGAAACAATCTTAGGATGATTGCTGAATTTCATTTACCTTTAGCCTTCAATAGCCAGATTGTGAAGGGCTTACATTTTTTAGCTTAATGGCTTTAACACGCACTTTTAGAAAGCCTTACGTCATAGCCACCCTGGTGCTGGTTTCGCTGGCAGCAATGCCAGAAGCATTTGCCCAGTATGAAACGGAGCAGGAAGCATCCGTACCGTTGGAGTATTTTTACATCAAGCGGCAGGGCACTGGTTTGTTCCGCCGTATTCTCAGCAAAGTAACGTTCGGTCTAAGCACAGGCTATGGGGCGACGACCTTTAAGCACGAGCTGGATGGGTTTGGTATTTTGCAGAATCCAGACTCGATGCCCAAGTTGTTTCAGGGCAACAACGCCGCGCAAGGTTATTCCAACTGGTTTAACAAGGTACAACCCGAGGGCAATACGCTGCAACCCGGTGGTTTTCAGGTTAACTCGGATACCGCGGACATTGGTTTCAAAAGCAAATCGTTCAACATTCCCATTCGTGCTACGCTGCATGTAGAATTTGATCGCTACCGTATTGGTGGCGGATATTCGTTTGAGTACACGAGCGTCGGCGACTTCAGGCCCTTGCGCTATCAGGATCGGATCGGCAACTACTCGCCTGAAGTGACCAGCTTTTTCCTGAAGAAGTATTTTGTGTTGCTGGGCGCATCGGTGTATCGATACAACGACTATTTGCTGGTGGTAGACGCCAACATCGGCGGCTACGCCATGGGCAAGAAGTTCGACAAGAACGCGATGAAAAAGGGTGTCTTTGTGAACCTGGGTGTGACCGTTGAGCGTGAGATGTCGGAGTACTTCCGTTTGTTTGTGCGCCCGTCGTACGAGATCAAAAGCTATAAGCTCAACGTACCGGAGACAGGACAGTCTATCCAGCATCGCTTTAATGCTTTTTACATCAACGTAGGTGCCACGTATCGCATCCCGGAGCTGCGTCGTTGTTTCCTCAAGACATGCCACGCGCAGATGAACCACGCGCATGGCAACCGGGAGTACCGCAGTCGTAGACATCCGATCTACAAGAAGCAAAATCCACACTACGGCGAGAACTATCCGACACTCATCAAGTACAAAGGCAAGAACAAAAAGAAGCTGAATCCCTACTAGGTGAACGCTTCCTTCAGGTGTTTTTAGTCCAGCTTTCCGTGTGCGCGCCAGCCTTGTAAAAACAAGCGTTTTGTTATCACAACTATTCCACTTCCGCGCTTAATTTTTAATGCTTTTTGCTATCTTGCGAGGCCTAAAAAAAGGCTTAATTCAAGCTAAAACAACCCATTTAGATGGCAGAAGAAACCAGCGGCCTGGTCCCAGGCAGGCAAAGTATAATTCCGATCAATATTGAAGACGAAATGCGTGGTGCGTACATCGATTATTCGATGTCGGTGATCATCTCCCGCGCACTTCCAGACGTGCGTGATGGGCTCAAGCCAGTGCACCGCCGGGTGCTTTTCGGTATGCTTGAGCTGGGAGTGAATTATAATAAACCGCACAAGAAGTCCGCCAGAATTGTGGGGGAGGTACTCGGTAAGTATCACCCGCACGGTGATGCGTCGGTGTACGACACCATGGTGCGGATGGCCCAGGATTGGTCCCTGCGCTACATGTTGGTGGATGGACAAGGTAACTTTGGTTCGATCGACGGCGACTCGCCGGCGGCCATGCGTTACACAGAGGCTCGTCTGCGCCGCATCGCAGAAGAGATGCTGATGGACATCAACAAAGATACGGTTGACTTCCAACCTAACTTTGACGACTCGCTGAAAGAACCCTCTGTACTGCCCGGCAAGATTCCCAACCTGCTGTTGAATGGCTCTTCGGGTATTGCCGTAGGTATGGCGACAAACATGGCGCCGCATAACTTGCGCGAGGTTGTTGACGGTATTCACGCCTACATTGACAATAGAGATATTACCATTCCGGAGTTGATGAAGTTCGTCACGGCGCCGGACTTCCCGACCGGGGCGTTGATCTACGGCTATGCAGGGGTGCAAGAAGCATTCCTGACAGGACGAGGTCGCGTAGTCATGCGTGCCAAAGCCGAGATCGTTACATCACCTACCGGCAAGGATCAGATTGTGGTCACGGAAATTCCATACATGGTCAACAAGGCCATGATGATCGAAAAGACGGCCGCGCTGATAAACGAAAAGAAGATCGAAGGTATTTCGGATCTTCGCGATGAGTCTGACCGCGAAGGCTATCGCATTGTATACGATCTGAAGCGTGATGCAGTACCGAATGTGGTATTGAATAACCTATTCAAATACACACAGTTACAGTC
Organism: Dawidia cretensis; assembly: GCF_018598175.1. Classification (GTDB taxonomy): domain Bacteria; phylum Bacteroidota; class Bacteroidia; order Cytophagales; family Cyclobacteriaceae; genus Ohtaekwangia; species Ohtaekwangia cretensis. The sequence continues at coordinate 19,797 of NZ_JAHESE010000056.1, read as the reverse complement.
TACGTTCGGTATCAACAATGTAGCCTTGGTAAAAGGCCGCCCGATGACGCTGAACCTGAAGGACATGATCCACCATTACGTGGAGCATCGTCACGAAGTGATTGTTCGGAGAACGAAGTTTGAGCTGGCAGAGGCGGAGCGCCGTGCGCATATACTCGAAGGTTATCTCATCGCCCTCGATCACCTGGACGAGGTTATCAGCTTGATCCGGAATTCAAAAGATCCTGAAGCGGCGAAAGAAGGTTTGATACAACGCTTCGGATTGTCGGAGATCCAGTCCAAAGCCATTCTCGATATGCGCCTGCAACGTCTCACAGGCCTGGAACGCGACAAGATCCAAGACGAATATAAAGAGGTAAAAGCGCTCATTGATCGCCTCAACGCCATCCTGGCAGACGAAGGTCTGCGGATGCAAATCGTTAAAGATGAATTGACGGAGCTGAGGGAGCGCTATGGTGACGCTCGCCGTACGGAGGTGATCCACAGCGACGACGACATCTCGATTGAAGATATGATCCCGAACGAAGAGATGGTGATTACCATTTCCAATCAGGGATATATCAAGCGCACGTTGCTTTCGGAGTATCGTACGCAAGGGCGTGGGGGCGTTGGTTCAAAAGGTGTCAGCACCAAAGAAGACGACTTCACGGAGCACCTTTTCATCGCACATGCGCACAACTACCTGTTGATCTTTACGGATCAGGGTAAGGTATATTGGAAAAAGGCCTACGAGATTCCAGAAGGTAATAAGATTTCGAAAGGACGTGCCATTCAAAACCTGATCAACATCGAGTCGGGAGATACAGTACGTGCGATCATTAAGGTCAAGAGCCTCACAGACGACGCCTATATCAATAATAACTATGTCATTCTCTGTACAGAGAACGGTATCATTAAAAAGACGTCACTGGAAGCGTACTCGCGGCCGCGCCAGGGTGGTATCAACGCCATCACCATTCACGAAGGTGACCGCCTGCTGAATGCGTCGTTGACCAACGGTAGCAACCACATTATCATTGCAAAGAGCGAAGGTAAGGCTGTGCACTTTAATGAGGCGGACGTGCGCCCGATGGGCCGTATGGCTGCCGGCGTACGGGGCGTGACGCTGGAAGGCGACACCGACAAAGTAATCGGCATGGTCTGTATTACCCGCGGAGATGCCAATCTACTGGTGGTATCTGAGCACGGTTACGGAAAACGTTCGTCGATTGACGACTACCGTATTACGCGCCGTGGCGGTCTGGGTGTGAAGACATTGAACATTACAGAGAAGACTGGCAAAATAGTTGCAATTAAAGAGGTGGTAGACGACGATGAGCTGATGATCATTAACCGGTCTGGGATCACAATTCGCATTGCAGTAGGCGAATTGCGCATTATGGGCCGCGCTACGCAGGGGGTACGACTCATCAAGTTAAATGATGATGATAGAATATCGTCTGTGGAGAAAATTCAGCAAATTGTGGAAGATAAGAACAGTTCGCAGGACAGTTCTGGCGACGCGCCGGAGGTGCTGCCGGAGAATCCGGATAGCCCTTCGCCGACGGACGAAACACCGGAGGATGAAAACCTATCTTAATATATTGCCCACTTATATAAACAACTGACAATGAAAAAATTAGCTATTGTGTTTTTCCTGGCCATTCCAGGGATTGTATTGGCACAGAAGGAAGTCAAACCGAATATTAACAAAGCACTGACGTCATTAAAAGATGGTAAGTTCGACGAAGCCAAAACGATGATCGATGCGGCTACGACCTACGAAAAGACCATGAACGATGGTAAGACCTGGTTTTACCGCGGCGTGATCTACGGTGCCATGGATACCACTTCTTCTTACAGCTCAACGGAGGATCTGGCGAGCGTTGCTGCGGCCTCGTTCAAGAAAGCCAACGAGCTGGCCGGTAGCAAGGCGTCGTCTTACTTCGTGACGGACAAGAAAGGCGGACTGGTTCCTTACGATATGGCGATCACGTCCATCACCAACAGCTATCTGATGAAAGGTGATAAGCTGTTTAACGGTGAAGACTTCAAAGGTGCGCTGAAGCAATTCGAAAAAGGTATTGCTTTCAAGCCGACCGATACGACCTTCTACGAATACGCTGGCTATGCAGCCTTCAATGGTGAAGCGCGTGAAAAAGCCGTACAGTATTTGGGTCAGTATGTAACGTTGGGCGGTAGAAGAGCACAGGCCATGACCATGCCGGCCCTGATCGCGTATGAAGATCAGAACTACGAAGCTGCGCTGACAGCCTCCCGCAACGTGCTGAAAGTTCTGCCCACGCACAAAGATCTGAAGGCTGTTGAGCTGAACTCGCTCATCCAGCTGAAGAAATATGACGAAGCTGCCAAGTTGCTGGAAGCTGCTGTGAAGGCAAACCCGAACGATGCGCAAAGCTTTTACCTGCTGGGCGTATTGAACAACGAATTGCAGAAGTTTGAAGATGCCAAGAAGAACTTCGAAAGCGCATTGGCGATTACGCCGGATTATTTCGACGCACAGTATAACCTGGCCAACTTCTATCTGATCGAGATCGACAAGACTTCAAAAGATATTAACGAGCTGGGCATTTCGGCTGCTAATGCCAAGAAAAAACAAGAGCTGGTGCAGAAGCGTGTGAAGCAAAGTGAAGCGGCTATTCCGTTCCTGGAAAAAGCGGAGAAGATGAAAATCCCGTCAAAAGATATGGAGATCGACCTGCTCAACAAGCTGCGTCAACTGTATTACTACATCGCCGACGATAAGAACGACGCGCGTGTAACGGCTAAGTTGAAGTCCCTCGGTGCCGACGACTAATCGCCGGTAACACATAACGATATTTGCGACAGGGGGCTTATGGCCCCCTGTCTCGTTTTTGTATACTGCCATTCCGACCATTTATCGTGATCTGGTGATAACCGTATCCGATTGCATTGGGAAATCTGATGTTGTATAGTATCTTTCTCCACAAGTAGTTACTGTAAACACAGCCCATGACGCCCCAACCAACTGTTAGCCCAGAGCAAAAGAAAACGCTCTGGTTTGTGATCACCGCCTCTTCGGTAGGAACACTGATCGAATGGTATGACTTCTACATCTTTGGTAGTCTGGCCACGATACTTTCGGAACAATTCTTTCCGCAGAGCAATCCTACCGCGGCCTTTTTGGCGACGCTGGCAACCTTCGCTGCTGGTTTTATTGTGCGGCCTTTTGGCGCCCTGGTGTTTGGCCGGCTTGGCGACATGGTGGGACGGAAGTATACTTTTATGATCACGTTACTGCTGATGGGGGGATCGACTTTTGCCATCGGCTTAATCCCCGGCTACGCACAGATCGGCATGTTTGCGCCGGCGCTAGTATTGATCTTACGCCTCTTGCAAGGCCTTGCGCTGGGAGGTGAATACGGCGGTGCCGCCACCTATGTGGCCGAGCATGCACCCGAGGGTAAGCGTGGTTTTTATACGAGCTTTATCCAGACAACGGCAACACTGGGATTATTTGTTTCGATCGGCGTAATTCTGGCGGTGCGCAGCACCGTTGGCAGTGAGGCCTTCGGTGAGTGGGGATGGCGCGTTCCGTTCATCCTTTCCGCCGTGCTCGTGGCGGTGTCCGTATTTATCCGTTTGCGCATGGACGAGTCACCGTTATTCAAACAGATCAAAGCTTCCGGAAAGATTTCAAAGAACCCGATCAAGGAGAGTTTTACAAAACCTGAAAACCTGAAGTTGGTGCTGATCGCATTGTTTGGCGCAGCAGCAGGGCAGGGGGTAGTCTGGTATACGGGACAATTCTATGCCATGACCTTTATCGAAAAGACGTGCCGCGTGGAGTTTGTTCAGACACGGAATATTGTGGCCATCGCCTTGCTGATCGGGACGCCGCTGTTTATATACTTCGGTTGGTTATCCGATAAATTCGGACGAAAAGTAATTATGATGACGGGCATGTTGCTGGCTGTACTATTATTCCGGCCGTTGTATCGGCAGATGTATCTGTTGACGGATGTGCAGTACAAAACGGAAATTCCCAGTGAAAAGAAGATTGTAAAAGATAGCCAGGTCAACGCGAATGGCGTGATGATGACTTCGGAGAAAACAATCGTGGCGTACGACGACGGGAGCAGGCTGACGAAAACGGTTGTTATTCCCGACGGCGGAGCTCCCGGCGACCCCAAGGAAGAGTTGGAGCTAAGCGGGGAACCGTACTGGGCGCTGATAGGTTTGGTATTAGTGCAACTTGTGCTGGTCACCATGGTCTATGGCCCGATTGCGGCATTTCTGGTCGAGCTTTTCCCGACACATATTCGATATACGTCCATGTCGCTGCCGTACCACATCGGTAATGGTATTTTTGGAGGACTGACACCGTTTGTGGCAACCTCGCTTTTCGAGAATAGCAAGACCACGGCGAATCCGGCGGGCGATCCGCTTGCGGGGCTATGGTACCCTATTGTGGTGGCGGCCGTTACATTCTGCATCGGCATGATCTTTCTGAAAAACAAGAAGAAGGAACAGGTCGCTGATAGTTTGTAGTTTTGCGCCCATATGCCGTTTACACCTTCACATGCTGCTCTTGTTTTGCCCTTGTTGAAGAACCGGAAACTGTCGGCTACAGGGTTGATCATTGGTAGTATGGCACCAGACTTTGCGTATTTTTTTACGCTCAGCACGGAGGGAAAGTACAGCCATACTTTGTTGAGTATATTGTACTTCAATATACCCGTGACCATCTTTCTCGGGTGGATGTTCCATGAGGTGGTGAAGAAAAATCTGCTAGCTTGCCTGCCTGCCTTTTTCCGCGACCGTTTTTACGACACGTACTATTTTGAGTTTGTGCCGTACCTGCGCGCCAACCTGGTGTCATTTGCCATCTCGGCGGCACTTGGAACAGCCTCGCATATCTTCTGGGATAGTTTCACCCATGCCGATGGCTACTTTGCCAGCAGGCTGCCTTTCTACCAGAGCATCGTTGTGCCGTATGAAGGTGTGCGTTATCCGTTATTTTATGCGCTTCAGTATATCAGCTCGTTTATCGGGCTGCTGTGTATCCTGGTTTATATCCTGCTGAAGGAACGCCGACCGTTACCACCACCCAATATGGCGGCATTTCTCTATTGGCTTACACTATTGACCATTGCCGTGATAGTAGTCGTAATACGGTTTACGATTTTTGCACGGGTAAACGATACCGAGGGCGTACGTGTCGTAGTGCTGATCAGCGGGCTGTGCCTGGGCGGTGTTATTTCCGGATTGATCGATTTCCGGCGGAAAGAATTGGTGTAATATCCTGAAGGCTTATTCGCCGCAGATTTTTTTCTTAAGCCTGGCATCTATTTTCATACCGAGGGATTCGGCCTTACGCAAATCTTCACACGCTGCAGGCAGTTGTTTCAGGCGCTCACGAGCAATAGCCCGGTTGTAATATGCCGCGCCAGAGTCCGGTACGTGGACCAACGCTACAGTATAATCATCGACAGCATCTTTGTAACGTTCCAGCTTAAGTAACACGTTGGCGCGGTTGATCCAGGCCTTCACATAGTTTTCCTTGAGTTCAATAGCTTGTGTATAGTCAGCAAAAGCGCCGGTATAGTCTTTGAGCCGTTCGCGCACGATGCCCCGACTAAGCCATATCTCGGGGTCACGACGTTCAATATCCAACGCCTGCGTGTAGTCCTCCAGCGCGCCCTTGAGGTAGCCGCCTTCCATGCGTTGGTAGGCGCGTTCAAGATAAGGAGCCAGCATGCTGGAGTCCGCGTCAATAGCCTGGTCGACTGAGCTTTGCGCTTCCTGTCGGGAACCCTGGGCACGTTTGGTGACAGCGAGATTATGGAGCGCACCCGTGTGGTTGGGTTGCAACGTCAGCGCCTTTTCCAGGTCGGCTTTGGCCCCGACCGAGTCCTTCAACAGCTGCCGGGCAAGTGCCCGGTTTACATAAAAGTCTGCTTCGTTCTTATTCAATACGATAGCGGAGTCGAGCCAGGCGGCAGCCTCCTCGGGTTTGTTGCGCTTTTGCTCAATAACACCGAGGTAGTTGTAGATCAGCGGCTTGTTGCCACTTTGCGCTGTGGTGACCGGGTTGCTACTACCGACATGTGCCGATCGACTGAAATATAGGGTGGTGGTCGCACCCGGTGGCGCATGCAGGAATCGAACAAAATCGTCGTAAGCCTGATCGTATTTTTTGAGTTGGTAAAAGATCTGTCCCCGGCTGAAAAGCGCCTCGGGACTGTTAGGCGTACGCTCCAGATAGATGCTATAATCCGTTAAAGCACCGTCGACATCTTTCAACTGCTCACGGGCATGGGCTCTGGCGAAGTAGGCATCGGTAAATCCGGGCTTTATTGTGAGGCATTGCGTAAGCCAATCGACAGCGCGAGCATAGTCGCCCTCGTTGCTGGCAGTTTCTCCCAACTCATATAGCTCTTCGGCGCTGCGGCGTTTCTCCTGTCCACTGCAGACCAAGAATGAGATCAACAGGCAGGAAGTCATTACTAGGCTTCTCATCGGTTATAAATTAACGAAAGATTCACCGGTTTCGTGCAAACCCTTTGCGATGTAATACTGTTAAAGTCAATATGGATACCGCCAAGAAAACCTCCTCGCGCAAATCGGCTGCCAAACAAACCCAGCCGGCCAAAATCATAGCTGCTTATAAGGCGCATGTGTTAACCCTCGGGCACCAACCCCCGTCGGTATATAAGTTCTGTTTAGATGCCGGAATCACCGAGGACGAGTTCTACCAACACTTCGGCTCTTTCGACGGCTTGGAGCGGGTTATCTGGAAGGAGTTCATTGATCAGACAATCAACAGGTTACAGGCCGACAATTCATTTAATAATTTCAATACACGCGAGCGGGTACTGGCGTTTTATTTTACCCTACTGGAAACGCTGCGTCCCGAGCGGAGCCTGGTGCTGCTTTACCTGAACGACGCGAAGCGACTTGAAGTAACACCGGCATTTCTGCGGTCATTCCGGGAATCGTTTGACGCATTCTTCACCACGTTACTGGCTGAAGGAAAACAACGTGGCGACGTGGCCACCCGGCCATATCTGGAAAAACAATATCCGCGTCTGTTCTGGCTGCACCTCGGGTTTATCCTGACGTTTTGGAAACAGGACGACAGCGCTGGATTTGAACGGACAGACGCCGCCGTCGAGAAGTCAGTGAACCTTGCCTTTGATCTGATCGGTACGGGTGCATTGGATTCCGCCCTCGACTTTGGCAAGTTTTTATACCAACAGCACAAGTTCTAAGCGGGACGGAGCGACGGGAGATAAGGAATAAGTATGAAAGAATTTGAGCGTATTCCCGTGTCCAAGGTCGAACGGGCGACCAAGTTTATCACGACCGGTGCCAAGATCGGCACCAACTACATCAAGCACTATAGCAAGAAGCTCATCGATCCGACGATGAGCCGCGATAAGTTGCACGAAGATAATGCCGCGGACATCTATAATTCCCTCAGTGAGCTGAAGGGCGGTGCATTAAAGGTGGCGCAAATGCTGAGCCTCGATAAAAGCCTGTTGCCGACCGCCTACCAACAGAAGTTTGCCATGGCCCAGTACAGTGCGCCGCCGCTATCGTACCCGTTGGTGGTTAAGACGTTTAAGCAACATTTTGGTAAAGGACCGGAAGAGATTTTTGAGATGTTCAGTCACAAAGCCTCTAACGCTGCCTCGATGGGACAGGTACACCGCGCCACATTGGACGGCAGGAACCTGGCGATAAAGATTCAATACCCCGGCGTGGGCGACAGTATTAAGTCTGACCTGGCCATGGTGAAGCCCATCGCATTGTCCATGTTCAATCTGAACCCCGTGGAATACGATGAGTTTATCTATGAGGTCGAACAGCGCATGTTAGAGGAAACAGATTATCGCCTCGAGCTACAGCGCTCCATGGAGCTGTCGGCGCAATGTAAACATATTCAGCACCTTATCTTTCCGCAGTATTATCCCGCGTTGTCTGGCCCACGTATTCTGGCGATGGACTGGATCGAAGGCATGCCGCTGGGCGAAAGACTCCGTTATGGCATCACGCCAGAAGTAGGCACGCGGTTAGGACAGGCGATGTGGGAGTTCTATCATTTTCAGATGCATCGCCTCAAGGCAGTGCATGCCGACCCGCACCCTGGCAACTTCATCATTACACCCCAGGACACCTTGGGCATTATTGACTTCGGATGCGTGAAGGTCATTCCCGAGAGCTTTTACGATGTGTACTTTCAGTTACTGGAAGGTGATATCCTGACCGATGTAAATAAACGCGATACAGTCTTCGAACAGCTTCGGTTTATTTATGCCGATGATAGTGCCAAAGACCGTAAGTTCTTTACGGGTATATTCTCACAGCTGGTGGAACTGCTGGCGCGGCCATTCCGATCAGACAAGTTTGATTTTTCAGATGAGGCTTATTTCCAGGAATTGTTTGCATTTGGCGAGCGTCTCACGACGATGAAAGAGCTGCGGGAGTCTAAGAAGGCACGCGGCGTACGCGATGCGGTATACATCAACCGTACCTATTTCGGCTTGTATAACATTTTGCACGACCTGCGTGCTACGATCGACATGCGCACGGCGGCTACAGTAACCAGATCGTAATAAAGAAAAGAATAAGCCGGTAGGCTTCTAGCGCCAGGAAGAGCCCGATAATACCACCCAAAGCTTTGAAAACGAGTCGCTTACCCTTCTGATTATAGAATGTACGGCCGGCGTACATGATGAAATACAGGTTGGTCGAAACAAATATGATCGTCAGCGTCAGATCATTCAGGTAGCTGGCCGAGCCGGCGTGGCTCACTTGAAATAGCTTGCTGATGACCCAGAAGACCACTGTCAGGCCGATCGCATTCACGGCCAGATTGAAGCTTGTAAGCTCGATCGACAATGCCAGGTGATCGGAAAAGTAACGATTCCTGCGTCGAAAAATCAGACTCAACGGCAAGGCCGCCAGTACGACAAAGATCACGATCAAGAGCTTGGCTAAGCCGACCGTCTTGTTGTTGTAGATCAGTTCGAAGCCCTTCATCGACATTCCCTCCAGCTGTATTTTTTTGAACACAATCTCCCGGGCCAGGGTACTGTGGGGCAGCACATTCAGTTGAGTGTACAGCGACGCATTAAACATCTGTAGCACAGGAAAGAAGAAGTAGGCCACATTAAGAATAAAGAACATCTGCAACGGTCGCATGTACATCACGCGGCGTCCGTCGACATACTGACGAGAGAGGAATCCCGGATTGGAGATGGTCGTCCAGAGCGAGTGAAGAAACTTATTGTCATTAAAAGTCGTCGCGATCAACACTTTGCTCATTGCTGCGCCAATCTGACGGTCTCTGGGAAGGATGACCTTTTCACCACACAGGTTGCAATACAGACCATGAAAGGAGTTACCGCAGCTTTTACAGATGTGCTCCAACATCATATCGCCATCCGCCATGCCATAAGAAAATAATATGATCAAAAATACGGTCTGTCACCGGATTTCCAGATTCCGCGACATGATAAACATCACGGTAGTAAGATTCGTGCCGGCTGGCCTCTCTGGAAACAGGTCCTCCAGGAAGGGACAACCTGCTGAATATAATCAACTTATTGGCGGTCAGTCTTCTGTAGGATCTTGCGGGCACGGGAGACAAAACCGGGGGAGGCATAAGGTAGTTCGTCTTCGAGTATGATCCGCAGCTCTTTTCTCAAGTCGGGCTCTTTTTCAATCAGCCGATGTAGGACCGTCATGGAAAACGCCCGCACAGCGATCGGCGTGCTGCGGTCTTTGACATAACCAAAGCAGCGGTCGATAAGCGTGCCATGGAACCGCCGAGGAATCTCGCAGTATTGTAACAGTCGCATAGTGTTACGCTGAATAGCGACGGGCACGTCGTCGGCGTCAAGCATAGCGAGTATCACGCGCAAGTGGGGTGTGACGAGCTTAGGGTGTTTTTCGACGCATAAACTAATAACGTGGACAGCCCGCTGTGTAATTCGATAAGGGCCTCCCTGGTATATTTCAACTAACGCTTTGAATCGAATAGCGCTATTTCCCACATAATCAGCGATTTCGAGGGAGTTATCTTTTGCGAAGCTTTTACTAAGAGCGACACGTAAATCCATTGAAAGATATATTTGATCAATTACCGCAGCCAGACGCGGATAAACTTTTGAGAACGAGTTGTTTTTGGAACTCGATCTAAATTTGATCCGAACCTAAATTCAATGCGAATATGGAGGTATTTTTAACAATCGTCTCGACGGCCCTCGTTCAAATTGGTATCTGTGTATTCTGCTTCATTAAGAAAGACGGTCTAAAGGCCTGATGCCGTTCTCTACTTCTCTCGCCTAACACTGTGGTAGCAGCCCGCCAGCCTGCCTGGCGTGATCATAATTTTGTCTTCATCTCAAAATGCTCTATATTCAGCCATGATGATGTACTCATGGCAACGGTAAAGTATGGTCAATAAGAAATTATTTTCTGGCGACTACGAAATTCATGCGTCCATTAAGATGCTGTATCCTTATATCCAGACGGCGGGCGGCCTCGCCGAGTGGTTTGCCGATGACGTGCGCATCAACAACAACGACAAGACCTTTATGTTCTGCTGGGACCACGAAGAGCGCAAGGCCCGGCAGGTTGCGTTTCGAATCAATCACTTTGCTCGCTTCGAATTCCTTCCCGAGGACGGCGAAGATCAAAATGACCCCTCGTATTTCGAGCTGCGGCTAGAGTTCAATGAGTTAACACAGTCAGTATTTCTAAAGGTGCTGGACTATTCGGACTTTGACGACGTCGAGGAGCTACACGATCTTTGGAATGGTCTGATGGAAAAACTACACAAAACCGTCGGTGGATAATGCTTTTTTTGCCGCATTGGCTTTATTTTTGAGCTTGTTCTACCGATGAAGAAAATCGATAAGCTCGTTTTAGGGGCGTTTCTGGGCCCATTTGTCCTGACCTTTCTTGTAGTGGTCTTCATTTTGCTGACGCAGCACATGCTGAAGTATTTTGACGACATCATCGGAAAGGGGCTGGGCGCCGATGTCATCGGGCAGCTGCTGTTTTATTTTGCCATCTTCATGACCCCGGTGGCGTTGCCCTTGGCTGTGCTGCTATCCTCGCTCATTGCATTCGGAAACCTGGGGGAACATTTTGAGCTCACCGCCATCAAGGCTGCAGGCGTATCCCTTATCAGAGCGATGGCGCCGATCTGTGTTTTTGTGGTGTTATTAACGGGGGTCGCATTTTATGTGAACAATAACCTCGTTCCCAAAGCCGCGCTGGAGGCGTACAGTTTATTATACGACATCAAACAAAAGAAGCCCGCCCTTGACCTGCGCGAAGGTGCCTTTTACAATGGCATCAGTGATATTAGTATCAAGGTAAATAAGAAATTCCCGGATGGCGTGACATTACGCGACGTTGTGCTGTACGACCACCGGAAGAATGACGGTAACAAAGAAGTGACCGTGGCCGACTCCGGCCGGATGTATACCATCCTGAACGAACGCTACCTTAAGTTTGAGCTGTACAATGGCTACCAATACACGGAAGGAGCCAGCAGTGAGCGGGAGATGACCGGGCAAAAGAAACGGAACCCCGAGTCGCTTAGCCGTAGCCAATTCTCCAAGGCTCAGGTGGTGTTTGACTTGTCGTCATTTAACCTGGAACGGACCGACAAAAAGTTTTTCCAGGGCAACCGGATTATGCGGAACCTGAATGAGCTGGATAAGGATATTGATTCCACCCGCCGAGAGATCCTGACACAACGGTTAAACTACTACCAGTATCGGCCGAGCTACTTTACCTATTTGTTTCGAAAAGATTCGCTGATCATGCCACGTGAAGTTTATCATCATAAACAGTATCGCGACTCGGTAGCCCGCTTGCCCTACATTCCTAAAACTAACCCGGTGGCGGAGACAAAGCCGGAAGTAAAACCGGCCGTGCCGTCTGTTACTCCGCCGGCTGCGAAGGTCGACGGCACGAAGGCGATAACGAAAATTGACACCAGCAAGACGGAGGCTTCATCGTCGTTGGCGGCAAAAGCAGACACGAATAGAAAACCCGACATAAAGCGCAAGCCGCAAGGACTGGAGGCTAAACGAGCCGCTGACCGTCGTCTACGGTTGAATACGGCAGCCCAGAAGTCTAAGACTAAAAAGAAATCCACGGCGAAGAAAAGACCTTCAATAGTCAAGCCCGTGCCGCCGCCGGCTGTGGTGAAGAAAAAGGTGTTAACGGATTCTGCCCGTCGCGCCAAGCTGGACAGCATCTTTATTACGCCCGCTCCTCACAATGTATTGCAGGGCGCGGCCAACCAGGCGCGCCAGGTGAAAAGCCAGATCGAAAATGTAAATACGAGTGTAGACAATTCGGGTGTCGAATTGCGCACTTTTGAAATTCAATGGCATAAGATCTTCTCCAGCTCAATGGCGTGCCTGGCCATGTTCTTGATAGGAGCACCACTGGGGTCTATTATTAAGAGGGGAGGGTTGGGGGTACCGTTCCTGGTATCGATTCTGTTCTTTATTATCTATTACATCACGACCATGCAAGGTGAAAAATTAGCCAAGCAAGCGAAGATAGGTGTCGTGACGGGCGTATGGATGGCAGACTTCCTACTGTTAATTGTGGGATTGTTCTTCCTGCGGCAGGCGCGTATTGATGCCCGCTTATTTGAGGCTGATTTTTACCGAGTTGTGCTCGATAAGGTAAAGCGATGGTTCCAAAAACGCAAGGCACCTGTTACCGCAGTCTCATAATGTCAGTGAAAGTTTTCGCTATTTTTTGGAAAATTCGGCCATTTTGGCTTACCTTTGCCCCCTGAAATAAAGAGATAAAACATTTTTTGAGATGTATTTAACTACAGCTATCAAACAAGACCTTTTCGCGAAACACGGGTTCGCCAAAAAGAAAGAAGATACCGGTTCACCAGAGGCCCAAATAGCCCTGTTCACGCATCGGATCAACCATCTGACCGCACACCTGAAAGAAAACAAGAAGGACTTTGCTACACAACAAGGCCTGATGAAACTGGTAGGTAAGCGTAAGAAGCTTTTGAACTACCTACAGAATACTAACATTGAGCGTTACCGTTCAATCATCGCTGAGCTCTCGCTGAGAAAGTAAGCAAATGACATTCCCCAGAGGGAACCCTGATAAAGGTTCCCTTTTTGCATTTTAAAAAACCCTGGATTTCCCGGCCCGAACCATTCATTCGGGCCGGGTTATCTTCAATCGTACCCTATTATGAAACCCACTGCGATAACAAAAACATGTAAGCTGCCCGATGGCCGCGAAATTACAATCGAGACCGGTAAGCTTGCCCGTCAGGCCGATGGCTCCGTTGTACTGAAGATGGAAAATACGATGATTCTGGCTACGGTGGTATCATCTCCCGAAGCAAAAGAAGGCACCGATTTCCTGCCGCTGTCAGTAGACTATCAGGAAAAATTTGCCTCAACCGGTAAGGTGCCGGGCGGCTTCCTGAAGCGCGAAAGCAAACTTTCCGATTACGAAGTCCTGATCAGCCGCCTGGTGGATCGCGCCATTCGTCCGCTGTTCCCCGACGATTATCATGCCGATACGCAAATCATGTTGTACCTCATCTCGGGTGATGAGAATGCACTGCCCGATGCATTGGCGGCATTTGCAGCTTCTGCAGCACTGTCTGTATCGGACATACCTTTCCAGGGCCCGATCTCTGAAGTGCGTGTGGCACGTGTGGATGGCAAATTGATCGTCAATCCGACCATGGAGCAAAAGAAACGCGCCGATATCGACCTGATGGTAGGTGCCTCTATCGAGAACATCCTGATGGTGGAAGGCGAGATGAAAGAAGTGAGCGAAGCCGATATGCTGGAAGCATTGAAAGTTGCCCACGAAGCGATTAAAGCACAATGCCAGCTTCAGATTGAATTGACCCAGGCTGTGGGCAAGACCGAGAAGCGTGTTTATAACCACGAAGAAAAAGACGAAGCACTGCAGCAGGAGATCCACGCGAAGTACTATGATACCCTGTACGCTACAGCCCGTCAGCTTATCACCAATAAGAAAGAGCGCTCAACGGCCCTCGACAAGCCACTGAAGGAATACCTGGCGTCGTTGCCGGAAGATTCTACGGTCAACACCACGCTCGTAAAGCGCTATTACAAACAAGTGCTGAAGAAAGCCGCACGTGACTTGTCGCTTAAAGAAAGCTTGCGCTTAGATGGTCGTAAGACTACGGAAGTGAGATCGATATGGTCCGAGGTTGACTACCTGCCAAGAACGCACGGCTCTGCTGTTTTCACCCGCGGTGAAACACAGTCGTTGACGACCGTAACACTGGGTACAAAGTTGGACGAGCAGATGATCGACGGTGCGATGATCGAAGGATCGAGCAAGTTTATTCTGCACTATAACTTCCCTGGCTTCTCTACCGGCGAAGTAAAACCCAACCGTGGCCCTGGCCGCCGCGAAGTAGGCCACGGCAACCTGGCTTTCCGTGCGCTGAAGCAGGTGTTGCCTCCTGACGAAAAGAACCCATACACCATCCGTATTGTATCCGATATTCTCGAGTCAAATGGCTCGTCGTCTATGGCTACAGTATGTGCCGGCTCGCTGGCATTGATGGATGCTGGTGTGCCTGTAAAAGGCCCCGTATCCGGTATTGCGATGGGCATGATCTCTGATAGCGTTACCGGTAAGTATGCTATCCTGTCTGACATCCTCGGTGACGAAGATCACCTCGGTGACATGGACTTTAAAGTAACGGGTACTGAGCAAGGTATTACTGCCTGCCAGATGGACTTGAAAGTAGACGGCCTTACCTATGATGTGCTGAGCGAAGCGTTGCTTCAGGCACGTGAAGGTCGCCTGCACATCCTGAATGAAATGAAGAAGACCCTGGCGGAACCTCGCCCGGATCTCAAGCCGCATACACCGCGCGCCGAAACTGTGATCATCGAGAAAGAGATGATCGGAGCGATTATCGGTCCCGGCGGAAAGGTGGTACAAGATATCCAGAATACAACCGGCGCTACCGTTGTCATCGAGGAAGTCAACAACAAAGGTATCGTCAACGTCTTTGCTACTAACAAAGATGTTATGGACGCTGCGCTCCGCCGCATTAAGGCCATCGTGGCTGTGCCGGAAGTCGGAGAGGTTTACACTGGTAAAGTGAAGTCGATCATGCCGTTTGGCGCGTTTGTTGAATTCATGCCTGGTAAGGACGGCTTACTCCACATTTCGGAGATCAAATGGGACCGCCTCGAGACCATGGAAGGTGTGCTTGAAGTAGGAGAGGAAATCCAAGTTAAGCTGATTGAGGTAGACAAAAAGACTGGCAAATTCCGTCTCTCTAGAAAAGTTCTGATCCCTAGACCACCGAAAAAGGAAACAACACCGGCCGAATAATCGTTAACCCTTCATTGACAGGAACTAAGTTAAAACAGTATATTGTTAAACAATCATATTGACGTAAACAGAGCGCAAAAAGGGACATGAGACAGCTTAAGATCAGCAAACAAATCACCAACCGCGAGAGCCAGTCCCTGGACAAATATCTCCAGGAGATCGGTAAGGTTGACTTGCTTACTCCTGATGAAGAAGTGGAGCTGGCGAAGCGGATTAAGGAAGGCGATCAAATAGCGTTGGAGAAGTTGACGAAAGCAAATCTCCGTTTTGTGGTGTCTGTAGCGAAGCAATATCAGAATCAAGGCTTGTCATTAGGGGACCTGATTAACGAAGGAAACCTGGGTCTCATCAAAGCAGCACAGCGCTTTGATGAGACCCGTGGTTTTAAGTTTATTTCATATGCCGTATGGTGGATCCGTCAGTCGATCCTGCAGGCGCTGGCCGAACAGTCGCGTATTGTTCGTTTGCCATTAAACCGTGTTGGCTCACTGAATAAGATCTCGAAGACATTTTCCGAGCTCGAGCAGAAATACGAACGCGAGCCTTCTCCGGAAGAGTTGGCAGAAGTATTGGATGTTACCACAGCAGAGGTTGTCGATACCATGAAGATTTCTGGCCGGCACGTATCCATGGATGCCCCGTTTGTTCAGGGCGAGGAGAACAGCTTGCTGGATGTATTGGAGAATGACAGCGAAGAAACGCCTGACTCAGGCCTGATGAACGACTCGCTGCGCCGCGAGGTGCAACGCGCGCTCTCGACATTGACACAGCGGGAGGCAGATGTAATTACGCTGTACTTCGGTTTGAACGGCGAGCACTCCATGACACTGGAGGAGATCGGTGAGAAATTCAATTTGACCCGGGAACGCGTTCGTCAGATCAAAGAAAAGGCTATCAGGAGATTACGGCATACATCGAGGAGCAAAGCTTTAAAGCCTTACCTCGGTTAATAGTACGCCATTTGATTTCAATTTAAAGGTCTCGGATAACCGAGACCTTTTATTTTTGTCTTGTTAAAACATCTATGAAGTTAGATATACTTGTTCTTGCGGCCCATCCCGACGATGCCGAATTAGGATGTGGCGGCACTATTGCGAAGCATGTCGCCCTGGGGCATAAAGTCGGTATTGTTGATTTTACCAAAGGGGAGCTAGGTACCCGCGGAACACCCGAGACCCGCGCCGAAGAGGCCGCGGCGGCAGCCAAAGTTCTTGGCGTTGCCGTACGCACCAACCTTGCTTTGCAAGACGGCTTTTTTCAAAATGATCCTGACCACCAACTGCGGGTCATTCAAGCCATACGTCGCTATCAACCCGAAATCGTCCTGGCCAATGCAATACTGGATCGGCATATCGATCACGGCAAGGGCGCTTCGCTAGGCGCAGACGCTTCGTTTCTGTCAGGGCTAACCAAGATCCGTACAAAGGACACGGAAGGGCGTGAGCAAGCCGCCTGGCGGCCAAGAGTGGTGTACCATTACATCCAGAGCCAGTTTATCGTACCCGACTTTATTATGGATATAACGGGGTATTGGGAAACCAAGCTGCAGGCCATTAAAGCGTTTAAGTCGCAATTTTATGATCCCGGTAGTCAGGAACCGGAGACTTATATCTCCAATCCCGCCTTCTTACAGATGATCGAATCACGTGCATTGGAATTCGGGCATGCCATTGGAACCCGCCACGGCGAAGGATTTACAGTACGGCGCTACCCTGGCGTCAGCGATCTGTTTAATCTGATTTAATAACGTCAGATCTTGCGCACTATGGAGCGAGGCGATGGATTTTCCATTGCCCATCTATCCGTGTATACACAATACGATCGTGCAGACGGCTGGGCCGGCCTTGCCAGAATTCAATCATGGACGGCATCACGGCATAACCACCCCATTGGTGTGGCTTGGGAAGAACGGTCTCGCCATCAAAACGTTTTTCGAGCTGTTGCACGCGTTCCTCCAAAATCGTACGACTATCAATGACTGAGCTTTGCGGCGAAGCCCATGCGCCAATCTGGGAGCCACGTGGTCGGCTTTGAAAGTAAGCTTCAGACGTCTGGGCATCCAATCGTTGGGTGATCCCTTCGATGCGGACTTGACGCTCGAGCTCAGGCCAAAAGAACGTTAACGCACACGCCGGATTCCTCTCGAGTAAAAGCCCTTTTTGACTTTGATAATTGGTGAAGAATAAGAACTGCTTAGCTTCTACGCCTTTTAACAGCACAATGCGTGCCGACGGCTGACCCTGCTCGTTGACCGTCGCCAGGTTCATCGCATTGGGTTCTGGAACGCCCGCCTGCAACGCTTCCTGGAACCACTTCTCAAATTGTGCTACAGGGTCGGGAAGGACATTGGCCACCTCCAGAGAGGATTTTGCGTAATCCTGGCGTAAATCCGCGATTGACTTCATGCTTTTTTCGCCAAAGTTTATGAAAGAAACTACCAATCACAAAAGATGCGTCCAGGAGCAATCGTTTTAGTGATAAAAATCATCTCTATAAAAATCCGGGAAACAGGTACCTGAAATAAAATTTGCACAGGTGGGGGCGAAGTATTTTATTCATATATGGATTGCGGGGTAATTTCCCTATTATGGAGACTAAAGCCGATGGAGTTTTTTAAATATAAAAATCATTTTAAACCAGAGAAGGGAAGGCTGTTGATATCAGAACCTTTCCTGGCAGATCCTAATTTCGAGCGAACGGTAGTCTTACTATGCGAGCACAACGAAGAGGGATCGTTCGGTTTTGTAGTAAATAAACCTTCCGTCCTGAAGTTAAGCGAAGTCATGGAAGACCTGCAACAATGGAACGAGGTGGTATATGTAGGCGGCCCGGTACAACAAGATACGCTACATTTCATCCATCGTAATACGGCGATTGAGAATGCGGTCAATATCCGGGACGAAATCTATTGGGGCGGGGACTTTGAAAGTGTGGTGCGCCAGCTTAACCGTGAGGAGATTGCCTCCCGCGACGTACGCTTTTTCCTGGGATATAGCGGGTGGGGCCCGGGCCAGTTGGAGGAAGAGTTGAAAGAGGACTCATGGATAGTTTGCGACTATGTAGACGATGAGCTGCTCTTCGATACCGACCCGGCCATGATTTGGAAAAAGGCATTGGACAATATGGGGGGGCGCTTTTCCATATATGCCAAGTATCCCGTAGACCCACGATTGAATTAGCCATTTTTAGTAACTTTACGTTAAACGCATTACTGTAACGCACAGAAGTACCATGGGAACAGATAAACACGACGAGCAAGTACACACATCGAATGCCGGACTGACTGACAGCCATGGTAATACGCTACACTCAGAAATCGACCTGGGTGATCATCATGAAGAAACGACCGACGATTCTCTCGAAGAAGTGCATGTCGACTATAGTCACCATACCAAGCAGCAACTGGCGGCCCTGATGAAGGACCTGGCGAAGGACGAAAACTTCAAACATGTAGACACCGTACTCCGCGAGATCAAACCGTTGTACGACGACATGCGTGAGAAGGAAAAAGCGGAAGCGTTGGTGCGGTTTATTGGTGCGGGCGGTGTAAACGAAGACTTTGAATACAAGGGCGATGAGTCTGATATGATCTTTGATGCAAACTTTAAACTCATCAGAGACCGAAGGACCCAATTCATTCGCCAACAGGAAGAACGCAAGGGCGACAACCTCAAGCGTAAGGAAGATCTGTTGGAGAGAATACGTGTGCTGGCCGACCAGGACAGCTCTGACAACCAGTTCGAGCAATTTAAAGAGCTGCAGAAGGAGTGGAAGAGTATAGGTCCGGTGCCCGGGCCACAAGCAAAAACCTTGTGGGCAAATTACCACGCCCTGGTGGATCGGTTTTACGATAACCAAAGTATCTATTTTGAGCTTAAAGAACTCGACCGCAGAAGAAACCTGGAGGCTAAAGCAGAGCTTTGCCTGCGCGCTGAGAAGCTTGCGGACGTACCGATCATTAAAGATGCCATCCGTGAGCTCAACGAATTGCACCACGAGTTCAAACATGTGGGGCCTGTACCCAAAGACGATAAGGAGGCCATTTGGCAGCGCTTCAAAAAAGCGTCAGACGCCGTGTACGCCAAACGGGATGCCTACCTGCAAAACTTGCAACAAGAGCTGAATGTCAATCTCGACGAGAAAGCCAGGCTGAGTGACGAGGTGCAAGAGTTCGCTAATTATCAGTCGGACCGGATCAAAGAGTGGAACCAGAAAACCAAAGAAATACTCGACATCCAAAAACGTTGGGAAATCGTAGGTGGCTTACCCCGTGCAAAGGCCAAAGAAGTAAACCGGAAGTTCTGGTCGGCGTTTAAAGCCTTCTTTAATAACAAGAATACCTTCTTCAAGAAACTGGATGAAGAACGCGACCGCAACCTGCAATTGAAGAACGAGTTGGTACAAAAAGCCCTGGCGTTGAAAGAA
>NZ_JAHESE010000055.1 GCF_018598175.1 Dawidia cretensis | reverse complement strand
ACCACGCACGCCGTCGTAACCGGTAAGCCGCTCGTGATGGGCGGTTCGCTGGGCCGTACAGAGGCTACGGGGCGCGGTGTAATGGTGTCGGCCATGGCAGCCATGGAAAAGTTAAAGATCAATCCCTATAAAGCGACCTGCGCCGTACAAGGCTTTGGTAACGTAGGATCGTGGGCAGCACGGTTGCTGCACGAACGTGGGTTGATCGTACAAGCGGTGAGCGACCTGTCGGGTGCTTACTTCAACGCACAGGGTATAGACATTGAGAAGGCCATTCAGTACCGTGATGGCAACAAAGGCTCGCTGGAAGGATTTACCGGAGCGGAGAAGATCAGCAACGACGACCTGTTGACGCTGCCCGTGGACCTGCTGGTGCCGGCCGCTACCGAGGACGTGATCACCAGCTCGAACGTGGTGAGCATCCAGGCGCGGCTGATTGTGGAAGGGGCTAACGGTCCGACCTCATCAAAGGCTGACAACGTGATCAATGAAAAGGGCATTATGGTAGTGCCCGACATCCTGGCCAACGCGGGTGGGGTGACGGTGTCGTACTTCGAGTGGGTGCAGAACCGACTGGGCTATAAGTGGACAGCCGACCGGGTGAACCGCCGCAGCGACCGGATCATGAAAGACGCCTTTAACAATGTCTATAAGACGTCGCAGGAGTACAAGGTGCCCATGCGCATCGCGGCCTACATGGTGGCGATCGACAAAGTGTCCAAGACCTACAAATTCCGTGGTGGGTATTAATCGTGCCCCGAGGCGGTATTTGACCAAGAATCGCATATTTTTGCAGCAGCAGGCCTTCAGGGCTTGCTGCATTCTTTTTACAGGATGCCGGGAAATTGAACTAACCGATTTTAAAACTTTCGAACGACTATGACCATTCACCGCGAAGGCCGCCTTCTCTTGTTTGTACTACTCATTCTGCTCTTTGGCTTGAACTGGGCCATTCTGTACTTTTTCCCGCAGAGCATACTGGTACAGAACAGTGTCATTTTTGTCAGTGTGATTTTCTACCTGGTGATCCTCCAGTTTTTCCGCAACCCCATCTTCGACATCACCAAAGGTGAGAAAACCGTACTGGCCCCGGCCGACGGCAAGGTGGTGGTGATTGAGGAGACCGAAGAGACCGAATACCTGAAAGGCCGGCGCAAGCAGATCTCGATTTTTATGTCGCCGGTAAACGTGCACGTGAACCGCATGCCGGTAGGGGGTACGATCAGCTTTTATAAATATCACCCCGGCAAATACCTGGTGGCATGGCACCCTAAATCAAGCACAGAGAACGAACGTACAACGGTGGTGGTGAAAACTAAAGACGGCGTGGAAGTATTGTTCCGTCAGATTGCCGGTGCACTTGCGAGACGCATTAAATGTTACGTCACAGCCGGTCAGCATTTAGAACAAGGTCAGGAATTTGGCTTTATCAAATTCGGCTCACGCGTAGACATCTATCTGCCGCTTGACGCGAAAGTGAAAGTTAAGATTGGTGACATTACCAAGGGCGGCCGCACGATCATTGCAGAAATGCCGTAGTCATACTCACACGCGGCCAGTGAATATGACTTATATCATATTTTTAGAATATCATGACAATGCGGCGAGAGCCGCATTTGTTTTTTAGACAGTTATAGGCGTAGGCTAACTACTGTTGGTCGGGTCGGCCATGTAATATTTTTTGCAATTCATCCGGATTACTACATACGTGTTGTAGGAAAGTAATCGTTAACTTTAGGACGCATGGAATGCCTAATTTTACTTCACCACTAAACCTGGGCAGCTCATTTTCCTAACCAACATATGAAAGGATCATCCCCCATTAAGTTCTCTCCCCGCAGAGGAGATTTCTTTGCCACCCTCACGCAACGGGTAAACGAACATTTCAAAAGCACGGGCACGCCGCGGCAGGCAAACGCCGAGATGAAGATCAAGACGGTGTTTATGTTTGCGCTGTACCTCACGCCGTTCATCCTGATGCTGACGGGCGTTGTACAGAACGCCCTGGGTATGCTCGCGATGTGTATGGTAATGGGTGTGGGCGTGGCCGGTATCGGCCTGTCGGTTATGCACGACGCGAACCACGGTTCCTATTCCAACAAGTCCTGGCTGAACAACGCGCTGGGCTATTCGCTGAACATTGTCGGCGGTAATGCCTTTAACTGGAAAGTACAGCACAACGTGTTGCACCATACGTATACCAACATTCACGATGTAGACGAAGACATCAGCCCCCGCGGTGTGCTGCGCATGACACCGCACGGCGAGTGGAAGACCATCCACCAGTTCCAACATATATATGCGTGGTTTTTTTACGGTCTGATGACACTGGTGTGGGTGTTTGTAAAAGACTTTGTACGCCTGGTGCGTTACCAGCGCGACGGCATGGTGAAAAAACAGCGTGCGGACATTCGTACAGAGTGGATCGTGCTGGTGGCCACGAAGGTGTTATACTTTGTGTATATCCTGGCCATTCCGATGCTGGTGCTCGACATCACCTGGGGGCAATGGTTTATTGGCTTTTTGGTGATGCACTATATAGCGGGCTTTATCCTGGCGGTGATCTTCCAGCCGGCGCACGTGATCGACGGCACCGAATATCCATTGCCCGATGATGGCGGCAATATGGAAAACAGCTGGGCGATTCACCAGTTGCTGACGACGACAAACTTTGCCAATAAGAGCACCTGGTTCTCATGGTATGTCGGCGGGTTGAACTTTCAGGTGGAGCACCACTTGTTTCCGAACGTATGCCACGTGCATTACAGGAAGATCTCGAAGATCGTAGAGAATACAGCCATCGAGTTTGGTATACCCTACAAATCAGAACCTACGTTCTGGGGTGCGCTGGTAGGCCATACAAAAATGCTGAAAGAATTGGGTCGTCGTCCGGCAACAGTGCTAACCGATGCAGCACCGGTCGGCGCACCGGTGGTAGCGCATTAGAAGAATCGGATACCGATTTTACCACCCCACCACATCTGATAGAGGATGTTATCGCTATAGGTGCGTTCCTTGATGAGCGAAGGCTTGTAGTCTGCGAAAAGCTCGGGGTACTCGTAATCCGTATCGGTAATGTAGCCGTTCAGCGTGGCGCCGGCAATGAGGCCGAGGTTTCGCGACAGCCGGTATTCTACGCCGAGGTATAATTTATTGAGCATGTTCACGCCTTCGAATTTGTTGCCGGCCACGATCTGGCTGGACGTCAGATCAATGTTCAGGTAGACGTGATCAGAAATGCGCGGAGCAGTGCCCAGGCCATAGCCGAAGCTCCAAAAGGTCTCGTCTTTGTTGAGGGTATTGGGACGCACGCCGGCCGTGAGGATATTATAAAATGCGCGCACGCCCGTGCGGAATGCCAGGTTGGTATAAAACACTTCGTCTGCTGAAATCTCCAGGGTGTGATAGCCACCTTTGCCCGTGATGCTCAACATCCCGATGGGTGTGCCGCCTGCCGCGCCCGTTATATTAAGCAGGCCTACTTGCACGCCTTTCAGGCGCCGGGCATAGTTCACAACGCCTACCTGGGCACCTTGCAGGTTGCCGGTAGCGACGTTTACCATACCCGATATCTGTGCTCCCTGTATGCTATCGACCACCACGTTAAGCAAGCCGCCAACCTGGACGCCCTTCAGGTGGCCGCCGGTGATATTGGCCAGGCCACCGACTTGTGCGCCGTGTGTACTGCGCAGGGTGAGGTTCAGCAAGCCACCTACTTGCACACCACTCATCGAGTCTGTTACAAAATTGTAAAGCCCGGCTACTTGCGCAGTCCGGGCATCCTGCCACGAAAAATTAAAAAGTCCGGCGATGTGCGGACTTAGTTGTTTCCCGAGTGTTACGTTGGCTAGCCCTGCCAGCCGGGGGGCACGTGAGTCTCGTCGCGAGAAATTGACAAACCCCGCCAGACCGGGGGCCCAGGCGGTGTCCCACGTGAAATTGACAAGGCCCGCGACCTGCACACCGCGCACGGAGCCGAGGCCGGCGTTGACCATGCCCGCGACCTGTACCCCATCCGTTCGACCTCCCACGGCATTGATAATCCCGCCGATCTGTACACCTTTTACATCACCTTGCACCACGTTGAACAAGCCACCTACTTCCAGCTTTTGTACGCCGAGCGAGTAGCCACCCCATGCGTTGAGCGAGTAGTCGTTGATGATGTTGCCACTGAGCGCATGGTTCGTACCGACAAAGGGGACAAAGGAGAATTGGAAGGTGCGGTACATCGTGGTGTCGATGTTCTCCATGTTGATGGCTTGCCGCGTGGCCGTGAGTGTAGTCATCCAAAAGCGTTTCAGCTTGTTGCCGAGGCTGTCGGTCAGCACGCTGATGCGCTCTTTGTTGATCTTCAGGGGAATGTTGAGCAGGCCGCGATGATCCGGTACGGCAATGAGTGTATCGGTATAGTTCGCCTTGTTGACGGCCAGCCGTACTTCTTTGTTCGATGGTTTTGGGACTTCCAGCTGGAAGTATCCATAGGCGTTGGTGATAGCTGATTGCAGCGTGATCGGGTCGTATACACTCACATTCTGGAGCGCTTCGCCGGTGGCTTCATCGACGATATAACCGCTTATTTGCCGGGTGTCGGTAAGCTTGGTTTGCAGCGCGGTGATGATGATATACCGTCGGCGCTCGCGGTATTGAACACCGCCCACGAAGACCTGATCCAATACCTGGCGCACGGTTTTTTTGGTGAACTGTTGCGTGACGCGGCGGTTGACATCGATGATCGAGGAGCTATAGGAGAACGTGCAGCCTGCCTGTTGCCCCAGTTTTTTTAGAACCTCCGCGATGGATTCATTCTGACACTGCAGGGTAACGATGCGCTCCAACAGGGGAGTCTTCGGATTGTCGGCCCACGCCGCCATCACGAGCAACCAGGCCAGGAGCGTGAAGCCCGCTTTACGGATTGCAGCCATGGCCCTCTAGGGTCAGCGTGTCGCCGGTTTCATTCACGGTAAGGCCGAATGTACCCGCAATGATCAGGGCAATTTCGTCGATGTCCTCATCAGAGAATATTACGTTCAGGGGACAGCTCTCGAGATTTTTGCCAATGACGATCTTTTGGTCGTATACCTCGTTGAGCATGGCCACGGCTTCTCCCAGCGGCGTGTTGCTGAAGCTGAAGACTCGGGTCTTATAGGCCAGCGCATTGCTATCGGGCTTTTCGATGCTGAAGGTTTTGGTGGTGCGATTATAGACACCTTTGCCACCGGCCTGCAGGCGCACGCCGGAGTCGCCTTTGGTAAAGAATTCTACTTCGCCTTCGACCACGACAACCTCTACGGTGTTGGACTCTTCATACGCCGTAACGTTAAACCGTGTGCCGATATCGCGGATAAAGACGTCGCCAACATCCACAATAAATTTTTTGGCGTCTTCGTGGTTAATGCTGAAGTAGGCTTCGCCCTTTAGTTTGACCGTGTGGATCTGTTTCTTCCTGTCGTAGGCGTATACCAGCTTGGTTTGTTTGTTCAGGTATACATCGCTGCCATCGGGCAGGGTGTCGGCTACCGTTTGTCCATCGGCTATGACGGTTACCGGGCGGATGGCGTCGGTCGTATTGGTCACGCGGTAGGCCAGGTAGCCCACGCCGAGCAGAATGAGTACGCTGGCGGCAATGCGCAGGTATAGGTTGCGATGTGCCGGTGCATGCAGCGTACGTACGTTGTCTCTCGCCGGGGCCTCGGTCGTTCCTTGCTGGCTGCGCATTTTGCGCTGCAGGTTGTTCCAGGCGGCGTCGGTGTCAAATGTCTGTAGCGTTTTGACGGTACAGGCTTTGTCAAAGATCGTCCTGAACTGGTGCATATACCGTACGTTGGCTTCGCTGGCATGTTCCCATGCCTCTATGCGGGCAGCCTCTTCCGCAGTCGCTTCTCCGGCAAGGTACTTGCCGATC
The DNA here is from genome assembly GCF_018598175.1 of Dawidia cretensis. GTDB lineage: Bacteria > Bacteroidota > Bacteroidia > Cytophagales > Cyclobacteriaceae > Ohtaekwangia > Ohtaekwangia cretensis. The sequence goes on along the minus strand of NZ_JAHESE010000055.1, from coordinate 19,897 downwards.
AGCTCATCGATATCGTCTGTGGTGTGTTGCACGGTGGTCAGTTGATAAATCCATTCATGAAAAGGATCAGCAGGGGCAGATAATCTTTTAGCTGCTCACGCATAATCCGCAGGGCTTTGCCCATCTGGTTCTCTACCGTTTTTATCGACAGCCCCAGTTGGTGGGCTATCTCGGCGTATTTTAGTTCTTCGAAGCGGCTGAGTTTAAAGATCAGGCGGCACTGTTCGGGCAGTTGCTCCATGGCCTCGCAGATGCGCACTTCCAGCTCAGAGGCCATGACCGTGCGGGTAACGGACTCGACACTGCGTTCCGCCACCGCCAGTTCACCTTCCACGTGGCGCTGCTTGATCTTCTCGTGCTTGAGCAAATTCAGACATGCGTTCCGCACCATCGCATAGAGGTAGGGTTTTACGGCGGTGTGAATTTCGAGGGCCTCCCGTTTTTCCCAAACCGATAAGAAGGTGGACTGCACCACTTCTTCCGCATCATCACGGTCCTGGATGAACGTGTAGGCGTAATTACAAAGCGATTGGTAATAAGTTCGGAACAGCATCTCAAAAGCAGTTTGGTCGCCGGTTTTCAGCGAGGTTGGGCTTATCTGTTCAGTAAATTCCACTGCTTAGGATCGTTTCAATGAATCTTTTAACAGCGAAATTTACGGTTTTAAGCCGTTGAGGTTAAGACAATTCACAAAAGTTTTACCCCCATGTCGCCGAAAAGAAAAAAGTTAAACCTGCTCGCCAACCCAAAATGGGGCATTGCCATGGATTCTGACGATACCGTCGTGCGTCGCCTGGTAGCCATTCTCGACGGTTTCCAGACCGTTCATGGTAAGGGTATGACTGTCTGCGGGACGTAGGTACAGCCGGCTGCCGGTGGGCAGCCATTTTTCGAAATGTGTTGACAGCGACCACCTTACGTCGGCTCCCAGCAGCGTGATCTGCAGGGTGGAGAAGTCGGCCGCGCGACGGAATATCGCCTCGGTAGGTGGGGCGAGGATGTTCACCATGGAGTGACGGGTGGTGGCCAGGTGCTGCAGGGCACGGGCGATGGGGTCGTCAGCCGGCGAGTGCGGTAGAACGACGAACGGCATCTGTTCGAGGAGCTGCAGCTCGATGTCGGTGGCATGCGCGGCAACGCAGACGACGGCATCGATTTTGATGCCCCATGCCTGGACATGGTCGAGGGCCTCCTCGGTAACGATCACCAGGGGTACCCATTCCAACAGCGGCTCAGCTTGTTGCAGCGATGCGGGGCCGGCGATGAGCAGTGCCGGCTCCTGACCTTCCCGCACGAAATGATGTGACGACATAAGGGTGTAAAGTAAACACCACAGGCTAAATTTTTATCGTGCCTGTAACTGAAATGAAATTAATTAAATTGCGCATTAATCAAGAACGTATGCTATCAGCCCGTCAGTGCTATGAAGTTTTTCGCCGGAGTATTGCAGACTATCATCGGACCGATGACGTAGACACGCCGGTGAAAAATCCGAATGCGTCCGGTACATTCGAAGCCCTGTTGTACGCCAAGAATTGGATCGACACGGTGCAATGGCACCTGGAAGATATCATTCGCCTGCCGGAGATCAACCCGGTGGAGGCTGTGGCGCTGAAGCGCCGCATCGACAAATCCAACCAGGACCGTACCGACATGGTGGAGCAGATTGACGACCAGTTCATTGCCGAGTTCGGCGGCGTAACGCCCCAGCCGGGCGCACGGATCAACTCCGAGACACCGGCCTGGCTGCTCGACCGCATGAGCATTCTGATGTTAAAGATCTATCACATGCGTGAGCAGACTGAGCGGACCGACGCCAGTGCCGATCACATTGCCCGGTGCCAGACGAAGCTGGCGGTGTTACTCGAACAGGAGAACGATATGGCGCTGGCGTTTGATGAGCTGATTGAAGATATAGGCCGGGGTACACGGCGGTTCAAAGTATACCGTCAAATGAAGATGTACAATGATGCATCGCTCAACCCTGTATTGTACGCGCAGAAAAAATAAAAGACCTCGTTGAAAAAGATCCTGATTCTCCGTTTTTCGGCCATGGGCGATGTCGCGTTGCTGGTGCCGGTAGTGAAATCGGTTACAGCGGCGTATCCCGACATCGAGGTGACGGTGGTGACACGTCCGAAGTTCTGTACGCTCTTCTTCGACATGGAGCGGGTGCAAACCTTTCCGGCAGACGTAGATTATACCTATACGGGAGTGCTCGGCGCGCGCGACTTGTTTGGCAAGCTATTGCGCAAAGGCCCGTTTGACGTGGTGATCGATATGCACGATCATATTCGCACCATGATGTTGCGTACGATGTTCCGGATATTCGGTACCCGGGTCGTGGTATTTGACAAAGGCCGTCCCGAGAAAAAAGCTTTTACACGCAAAGAGAACAAAGTCACGACGCCCTTGCCGCATACGATAGACCGTTACCGGCAGGCGTTTGAGAAAGCGGGATTTCCGTTTGCCATGGTGGCGCCGCCCTATATCGCGCTAAGCGAATCTATTCAGTCGGCTTCCGGGTGGTTTGCCTATAAAAAACAGGCAGACGGTGCGAAGTGGGTGGGCCTGGCGCCTTTTGCTATGCACAAGTCAAAAATCTGGCCGCTGGAAAATTACCCGTTGTTGATTGAAGAAGTGAGCAAACAGACGGACGTGAAGTTCTTTTTGTTTGGTGGTGGGGACAAGGAGGTGAAATACTTTGAGTCGCTGAAGAAACAATTTCCCGATACTTGCGAAGTGATTGCCGGGCAGCTTAAGCTGCGCCAGGAGATTGCCCTGATGCGGCACCTGGACCTGATGCTGTGTGTAGACTCTTCGAACATGCACCTGGCGGCACTATCCGGTATACCGTTGTTGTCAATCTGGGGTGGTACCGACCCCGACGTGGGCTTTGGGCCGTATGGCTATGAGGCAAAAAATATCATTCAGATACCCCGCGAAGAATTACCCTGCCGGCCGTGTTCGGTCTATGGCGTAGAGAAATGCCTGCGCGGCGACTTTGCCTGTCTCACGCGGATTACCCCCACCGCCGTTTCAGAAAGATTACTGACCTTGCTCCGCTAACGGAAGCTATTCGACATCCTTCTTTTCATGACTACTGTAGACACGATCATCTTTGACCTGGGCGGCGTACTCATTGACTGGAACCCGCGCTACCTGTATCGTAAAATTTTTAAGACCGAGGAAGAAATCACCTGGTTCTTTGAGAATATCTGCACGCCGGCGTGGAACGATGAGCAAGATGCCGGCCGTTCCTTTGCGGAAGCAACGGAGGAGCTGGTATTAAAATATCCCGACCATGAAATAGCTGTGCGTGCCTGGTATGGCCGTTGGCAAGAGACTATTGCGGGCGCTCTTCCCGATACCGTCGCTATTCTGCGGCAGTTGAAGGAGCAAAAGAGCCATCGCTTGTATGCACTGACTAATTGGTCGGCTGAGTCGTTTCCGTGGGCGTTGGCGAACTTCGACTTTCTGCATTGGTTTGAAGGCATTGTGGTATCGGGCGCGGAAAAAACGCGCAAGCCTTTTCCGGAGATCTATCAGATCTTGCTCAATCGCTATAACGTAGACCCCGCGCGGGCTGTCTTCATTGACGATAACTACAAGAACATCGTGGGTGCACGGGCGGTAGGGATGCAGGCTATTCACTTTCAATCGCCGGCTGAGCTTCGTCGCGCGTTGGCGGTGCTGGGCGTACGCGTGTGAGCGCGAATGAAAGGACAGCACCTGTATTCGCGCTCACACACGCTCTGTTTTTTGTACGTGTTGTAAATACGTTGCTATATGGGTAAATTTAAAGATGCGTCTCACCCTCTCCGCAACGCTCGTGCTACTTTGTAGTGCGACAGGCTTGTTCGCGCAGACCAAGCTGGACTCCCTTCATCAACAACTTCAATCAGCTACTTCTGATCCACAGCGTGCGGCCCTGCGATTGCAGGCGGCCAAAGAGCTCGTGCGCAGTGATCGTGATTCGGCGAAAGCGCTGGCCCTTGAAGTATTGACCTGGGCACGGAGCCGGCACGATCGCCATACAGAGGGCGCCGCATTCCACACAGTGGGTGTGGCGGAATATTACAGCAGTAACTACGCGGAGGCCTTACAGTCCTACCTGCACGGACTGGAAGCAAGCGAAGCCGTACAAGATTGGGAACAAGCGGCCTATATTCTGAATGATATCGGTGTTTTTCACGCCAAGCAGGGCGACCATGAGAAGTCGGGTAAGACGTATGAGCGTGCGCTTGCGTACGCACGCCGCGCGGGCAGTCGGGAGCAGGAGGCCAACAGTCTGAATAACCTCGGTCAGTATTACGATCAACTTAACGAACTCGATACGGCGCGCATGCTTTATGAATCGTCGGCCGCCATCAAACGCCAAATGAAAGATTACTTCGCGCTGGCCTATAATCTCGATAACATTGGTGGCGTGCTGGCGCGGATGAAGCGGTATGACGAGGCCGAGCGCTATCTGATGGAAGCCCTGGAATACCGTCGGCTTTATAATGACCGTAACGCGCTTGCGATCAATCTCAACAACCTGGGCGAGCTGTTTGCGATGCAAGGAGAGCGCCACGCTGCGCAAAAGTATTTTAAAGAGGCGCTGGCAGAGACCATCGCCATCGGGTATAAAGATCTGCGGCGCTATATCTATGAACAACTGGCGCAGCTGAGTGAAAAGGAGGGTGACCTCCGGCAGGCGCTGGTGTATACCCGCCAATCGATCGCCCTGAAAGACTCGATCTATAATCAGCAGCGGTCGGAGCAGCTTCTTACGCTGGAAAAGAAATTTGAAACCGAAAAGAAAGAGCGCGAGCTGGCCGAGAGCCGGCAGGCGGTGGCCGAGGCAAGCCTGAAGGTGCAGGGACGCAACAATACGATATTGTTACTGGGCGGTGGTATATTCCTGATGGGGGCGATGGGTGTGTTTGGCTATCGGCAGACCACGCTGAAGCAGCAACGTATGGAACACGAGGCAGCGCTGAAAGAACAATTGGCGCATGCGGAGGCACAGAATGCTTTGCAGCAGGAGCGGTTACGTATTTCACGCGAGCTGCATGATAACATCGGTGCCCAGCTGACGCTGATCAATTCCTCGATGGACCTGGCACAGGGCGCGGCGCCCAACCCGCGGTTAGAAGAAGTAAAGAAGCTTACGCTCAGTACCATTCGCGAGCTGCGGAAGACGGTGTGGTTGATCAACAAACAATCGGTTAGCCTGGACGAGTTTGTGATCAAGTTCCGCGAGTTTGCCAGGCCCGTACAAGAGGCCTTTGTGCAATTTACGGTGACTGTGAACGGCGATGGAGCCCTGGAGCTTCCGTCGGCCATTGCTACCGCGATCTTCCGGGTATTGCAAGAGGCGGTTAACAACAGCCTGAAGCATAGCGGCGCTACGGAGCTGCGGGTGATCCTGGAGAATACAGTGGATAGCTTAAAGATTGCGGTAACCGACAATGGTAAGGGCTTTACGACCGGCGTTGCGGCTGGGGGCTTTGGCCTGGCCAATATGGAGGAGCGTGTGCGGGGCCTCGGCGGGGTGCTGACGGTAAAGGCGGCTCCGGGCGAGGGTACGTATTTATCCTTTGAAGTACGGATGTGAATACGATAAACTACGTATTGCCCGGTCGGGCATTCGTAGGGTAGATTTGTTTAAATCCAAAAAGTACCCTCCGTATGAAATACTTGCTAACCACCTGTGCCATGTGTATGGCCAGTCTGCTTATGGCTCAAAAAAACGTTGTGTTTCGGGAAGATTTTGACAATAACAACAATAGTTGGTCCACCAGTTTTGCCCAGGGCACCGGCGCCATTGCCGACGGTGTTTATACCGTGGACAAAACGTCAGGCGACGGCAATTTTTATTTTTACAAAACACAGGGGTACGAGCCCGATAAAGACTATACCGTCGAAGCGTCTATCCGCCAGGTAAGCGGTGTAGAGGATTATGGTTACGGCATGTGCTGGGGCGCGTTTGACAATGCGTATTCTTTTGCCATCAGCTCCAACGGTATGTTCACGATCTATTGTTACGTGAACAAGGAATACACTTCTCTGCAGGCATGGACAAAGAGCGCGGCGATCAAACCGCTCGGTCAGTATAACAAACTTACTGTCTCCCTGAAAGGCGATAAGCTGTTGTATTACATCAATGACCAACTGGTGCACGAGGCGCCGCCTGTGGCGCTGTGGGGTTTTGACCTGGGTGTGTTTGTAGCCCGGACGATGAAGATCCAAACCGACTATGTTGAGTTCCGGCAGGATAAGGAAGGCATTCGGTTGATCGACAACTATCCCAAAGAATTGGTCAAAGAAGATCTGGGGCCGAACATCAACACCGAGGTGGGCGAGATTGCGCCCAATATATCGGCCGATGGCAAGACGCTATACTTTGCCCGCAGCCTGACGGAAACGAACAGCGACATCTTTGTTGCTGAACGCCAGGTCGACGGCAAGTGGAGCAAAGCACAGGACATTGGTAAACCACTCAATAATATCAGCTATAACTTCGTGATCGGCGTGACGCCTGACGGTAACACCTTGTATGTCGGCAATACCTATAATGCCGATGGTACGCAGAAAGGACCGGGCCTTTCCGTCAGCCGCCGCACAGCGTCGGGGTGGTCTACGCCGCAGGATGTTGTGATTACAAACTTCAAGAACAAGGCCAAATATGTATACTACAACTTTGCACCCGACGGCAAGACGCTGATACTGTGTTTGCAGATGGACGACCGTCGTACGGATCAGGATCTGTATATAAGTTTTCTGCAGCCTGACAATACGTGGAGCGAGCCAAAAAATCTAGGCAAGACTCTTAACACTGCCGGTGACGAGCCATGTGCCTTTGTGGCCGGTGACGGCGTGACGATGTATTTCTCTTCGAACGGCAAGACCGGTTACGGGGGCTACGATGTATTCATCACGCGGCGCCTTGACGACACATGGCTCAACTGGTCGGAGCCGTTGAACCTGGGGCCCGCGGTGAACTCCGCGAACGGCGAGCTTTATTATGTTGTGCCGGCTACGGGTGAGTACGCCTATATGTCGATTTACAACGATGCTACGGTACGGGACAATCTGGTGCGTGTGAACGTGCCGGAGAGTGCCAAGCCCAAGCCGGTGGTGATGATCTCAGGTCGGGTGTTGGATTCTAAAACGGGTAAGCCTTTGGCGGCGGATGTAAAATATGAGTCGCTGACAACGGGCAAGGAGCTCGGCATAGCCCGGACCAACCCGGTGGATGGCGCCTATAAGATCGCGCTGGTGTCGGGGCAGGAGTATGGTTTCCTGGCGCAGGCCGACGGGTATTACCCCGAAAGCCAGAACATTAACGCAGGCGATGTGAAAGTATATACCGAGATAACGCGCGACTTATACCTGGGGCCGATTGAAGTAGGGCAAGCCATACGACTCAACAACGTCTTCTTTGACTTTGCCAAATTTACGCTTCGTCCGCAGTCGCATGCCGAGCTGAACCGCCTGATAGAGTTCCTCAAAGGCCACCCGACGATGACCATTGAGCTTGGTGGCCATACCGACAACGTGGGAGATGAAGCTACCAACATGAAATTGTCGCAGAATCGCGTGAACGCCGTGAAAGAATACCTGGCAGCAAACGGCATCGATGCGACCCGGCTGGTGGCCAAGGGATATGGTAAGTCCAAGCCACGTGCGGACAACAAAACGGAAGAAGGGCGGCAAACCAACCGGCGCGTGGAATTTATATTCTTAAAACAATAGGCAATGTCGATACGGTTAGCCATTGCAGAAGACAACGAGTTCGCCCTGAAGGCCATTCTCGAAAAGCTGTTGTTCGAAACGGACCTCAGCCTGAAGGTGACGGCGCAGCACGGGCAAGACCTCCTGGACAAGCTGGCCAGGGACCCGAATGTCGACATTGTATTGATGGACATCCAGATGCCTCAGTTGGACGGCATTGCCGCGACGCGTTTGGTACGGCAGCGTTATCCGCAGATCAAGGTCATCATGCTCACGACCTTTGACGACGACGAAAAGATCTTTGAGGCCATCTGTGCGGGCGCCACGGGCTACCTTTTGAAAGAGGAACCCGCAGAGGCTATTCTGCGCGCGTTGGCCGACGCGATGGATGGTGGTGCCGCCATGTCGCCGGGCATCGCGTTGAAGGCGCTGAACCTGATCCGCAGCCCGCTGGACAGGACCATTACGCCGGAAGATTTCGGTCTTACCAAACGCGAGGTGGAGCTGCTGGAGCAATTGAAGAACGGGTTGAGCTACGACCAGATTGGCGACAATCTTTTTATCAGCACGGGCACGGTGCGCAAGCATATCGAGAACATCTACCGGAAGCTGCAGGTGAGCAACAAGGTGGAGGCTGTGCGCAAGGCGACGGAGAATAGAATCATTTGAATTTAGTGTGCGTGTGTTCGCTCCCGCGCTCACACTCACACTGTTTTTGTACCTTTGGGGCAGTGTTGCCAATTCAACGTTATACCGATTTTATCAAAGCAGAAGCCGCCCGGTTGGGCTTCAGCTTCTGCGGTATTGCCAAGGCGGAATTTCTGGCGGACGAGGCCCCGCGCCTGGAGGCGTGGTTGAAAAAAGGCCACCAGGGCAAGATGAGCTACCTGGAAAATCACTTTGACAAACGCCTGGACCCGACGCTGCTGGTGCCAGGCGCGAAGTCGGTGGTGAGCCTATTGTACAATTATTATCCCAAGCAGGACCTGGCTGCTGAAGGTGGCTTAAAGATCGCCAAGTATGCCTACGGTGAAGATTACCACTTTGTCATCAAGGATAAGTTAAAGACATTTCTCGATCGCATACAAGAGGAGGTCGGTGACGTACAGGGGCGAGCCTTTGTCGACTCGGCGCCGGTGATGGAGCGCGCCTGGGCGCAGCGTGCGGGGTTGGGCTGGGTTGGTAAGAATAGTCTTTTGCTGAATCGCCAGATGGGGAGCTTCTTTTTTCTGGCAGAGCTGGTGATTGATTTGGAGCTGGTATACGACGGACCGGTGCAAGATTACTGCGGCACCTGCACGGCGTGTATGGATGCTTGTCCGACCGATGCGATACCGCAGCCTTTTGTGGTCGATGGCAGCAAATGTATATCGTATTTTACCATCGAGCTGAAAGAGCAAATACCGGCCGATGTGCAGGGCAAGTTTGAGAACTGGATTTTTGGCTGTGATATCTGCCAGGATGTGTGCCCATGGAATCGGTTTGCCAAGCCGCACAATGAAGCCAGCTTTGAGCCGCACGGCGATCTGCGTAAATTTTCTACGAACGAGTGGAAAGAGATTACAGCAGAGGTTTTTCAGAAAGTTTTTCGTCATTCAGCCGTAAAGCGGGCCAAGTTGGAGGGGTTGCAGCGCAACATCAGGTTTGTGTTGCCCCCCGACGAGCAGAAATAAAAAAGCCCCTGCTGACTCTAAGCAGGGGCCCTTCAATCTTTTGATGGGTTAAAAGATGAACAAGTAGTTAGATGTTAAGCGACGACAAAGCACCGGTTCAGGATGGCTTCGTACTCGCCGGAAAACCTGGCATAGCACCAGTTTCTGAGGTCATTCAATTCATCGGCGATAACCAATTTTATCGCCTTTCGTAGCTCTTTTTCAAAAAGAAGAGCGTCAAAACTCACTTTTGTGAGAATAGTTTTGACATAATTCAGCATGGCAAATGTTTCAGTTGAAAAAATTTAATCCTAACAATCGTTAAGTTACCAAAATAATATTTTAAATAAAAGAAGATTGTCCAACTTTCGTTGAACTACCGTAAAGCAGGGTAATTTCGGCCCCCGGACCAGCTACAAAGTGGTTACCCAGGATGATTTCGTCTTGCTTTGCGGACCTCATGTGTGCGATTAACGTATTTTTGTAACGATGAGTTTTGAAATCGATTTCATTATGCGACGAGTTTTTTCTTTTCGGATGTTATTTGTGGTGCTGCTGGCAGCGGGGGCGTTTGCTGCCCAGGCGCAGACCGTTACCCTGGGACCTGACGCCATTGGCGAGAATCAGGCCTGGACGATCACGGTGACGGTGCAAAACGCCAGGTTAAAAAGCTACGACAACTTTCCGGAGATAGCCGGCTTCCGCAAGCGGGGTACATCGACACAATCCTCTACCAACATCATCAACGGTCAGATCTCGTCGTCGTCGAGTGTGATCATGACGTACGTGCCCACCAAGCAAGGGGTCGTTACAATTCCTTCTTTTACTATGAAGGTAAATGACAAGCCCGTACAAGTAACCGGTAAAAAAGTAAAGGTAGGCGCCCCGGTACAGCAGCAACAAACACGCGATCCATTCCGCAGTTTCTTTGAAGGTGACGAGGGTGGTACGGAGACCGAGTTCGTGGATGTAAATGAAGATGCTTTCCTGGCCCTTACGACCAGTAAAGACAATGTATACGTAGGAGAAGGGTTTAATACGACCATCTCTTTCTTTGTGGCGGAGGATAACCGCGCACCCTTGCAGTTTTACGAATTAGGCCGACAGCTGTCGGAGATTCTCAAGAAGATCAAACCTACTAACTGCTGGGAAGAGAATTTCAACATTGAAAACATTGAAGCCGAGAGTGTGACCGTCAACGGTAAAGGATATTCGCAGTATAAGATATACCAGGCTACCTTGTATCCGCTCAATGCCGAGCCCGTTGTGTTCCCGGCGTTTGACCTGGAGATGATCAAATACAAAGTGGCCAAGAACCCTTCATTCTTCGGCCAGAACCGGAAGGAAGATTTTAAGAGCTTCCGAGCCAAGGCTAAGCGCGTAGCGGTAAAAGAGCTGCCGCCGCATCCGCTGCGCGACGTCGTCGCGGTGGGTGATTATCGCCTGGACGAGCGCAGCCGTAATACCAACCTGGAGACCGGCGCCAGCGGAGTATATGAGTTTAACATCTATGGTGAGGGGAATATTTCGGCCATTGAAAAACCGTCCGTCAAGAAGGACGCCAACTTTGAGTTTTATGAACCAAACGTCCGTCAGGATATTCACCGGCAGAAGAACCGCGTGACGGGTACCAAGTCGTTCAGCTACTTCCTGATTCCCAAGGAGCCGGGTCAATACAAGATGAAGGATTATTTCTACTGGGTGTTCTTTAACCCCGCCAAGCAGCGTTATGACAGCTTGCAGCCCAAGCTGGTGTTTACGGTAACGGGCGAGAGCAAGAAGAACGAGGCGATCCAGGCAAACGACCTGGGCAGCTTTTACGACAAGATCGGCACGGCGGACAATACCATACACACGATTGCCGACGACCGGTGGCAGAAGTGGGTCTTTAATGCGTTCATCGTTGTTACACTCGGGGCGGCGGCCTTTATCATTTTCCGGAAGTAATCCGCTATCTTCGACCCCGCATGAGCAATTCGTACGGAACTCTTTTTAAAATCTCCACCTTTGGCGAGTCGCATGGTCCTGCCATTGGCGTGGTAATCGACGGCTGTCCTGCGGGCCTGACGCTGGACGAAGCCTTTATTCAAACTGAGCTGGACCGCCGCAAGCCGGGCCAGTCGAAAATCACGACGCAGCGCAAGGAAGACGATACATTCAAAATTCTGAGCGGTGTATTTGAGGGCAAGACCACGGGCACGCCATTGGCCATCGTGATTGAAAATCAGGATCAACGCAGCAAAGACTATAGCCACATCGCGGAGACGTTTCGTCCCTCGCATGCCGATTATACCTACGAAGCAAAGTACGGCATACGCGACTATCGCGGTGGTGGACGTAGCTCAGCCCGCGAGACGGCGGCGCGTGTAGCCGCCGGTGCGGTAGCCAAACTGTTGCTGCAACGCCTGGGCGTAACCATTCAAGCCTACGTGTCGCAGGTGGGTGACATCAAAGCCCCGCACTATACACAACTGGACCTCAACAAAACCGAAGATAACATCGTGCGGTGCCCGGACCCGGTGGTAGCGGACCAGATGATTGCGCTGATAGACCAGGTACGTCTGGATCGCGATACCATTGGCGGGTTGGTGACGTGCGTTATTCAGAATACACCGGTAGGCCTGGGCGAGCCTGTATTTGACAAGTTACATGCCGAACTGGGTAAAGCCATGTTGAGCATCAACGCCGTGAAGGGCTTTGAATATGGCAGTGGCTTTGACGGTATACGCCTGCGCGGCTCGGCACATAATGATGAGTTTTATACCGAAGGGGGCCGGGTGAGAACCCGCACGAACCACTCGGGTGGGATACAAGGCGGTATTTCAAACGGCGAGGATATTTACTTTAACGTGGCCTTCAAGCCGGTGGCTACGATCATGCAAGACCAGGCATCGGTCGACAAGCACGGTCACGAAGCCACTGTAAGTGGCAAAGGCCGGCATGACCCCTGTGTAGTGCCACGCGCTGTGCCGATTGTAGAGGCCATGGCAGCCCTGGTACTGGTCGACTTCTTGTTGCGGAACAACGCGGCGCGGAGTATATAGTGTAGACTTTTTTCAGCAAAAATGTATTTCTGTCGTAATACGGATGGATGCGCCCTCGATTACAGGAGGGCATGTCTTTTTCATGGGCGTGTGTGAATAAACTACAATCCCATGAAAACATTTGCCATCATCCTGATTGTTATTGGCGGCATCATGACAGTCTTTACCGGCTTTACGTTGATCACAAAAAAAGAAGTGGCCGATATCGGTCCACTGGAAATCAACAAAGAAGAAAAGACGCCGATCTATTGGTCGCCGATCACGGGCGGCATTTTGCTGGCAGCAGGTATTATTGCCTTCGTGGCGAGTCGCCGCACAGCCTGATAAAAAATACAACGGTCCCGAGTTTGTCGGGACCGTTATTATCTTTTGTGTGATATCGTAATTAATCAAATGTGCCGTCGCCTGCGGTGGCGGAGTATTCACCTTCCCATTTGGCGACGACGACTGTCGCCAGGCAGTTGCCGATGACGTTCACGGTTGTCCGCCCCATATCCATAATAGCATCGACGGCGAGAATGGCAGTGGCTTTTTGCGAGTCCAGCCCCATGGTATCCAGTGTGGAGACCAGAATGAGGAATGAAGCCCCGCGTACGCCGGCTACGCCTTTGCTGGTCAGCATTAGAATAAACACCATGTATACTTGTTGTCCAAACGTAAGGTCGACACCAGTGGCTTGTGCTATGAATACGGATGCCAACGATAAGTATAGGGTGCTGCCATCGAGGTTAAAGCTGTAGCCCGTGGGCAACACGAACGATATAATTTTACGGGGTACGCCAAACTTGCCCAGGTTTTCCATGGCGCTGGGTAGCGCGGCTTCGCTGGTGGAGGTGGCGAAGGCGATCGATACCGGCTCGGAGATGGCACGAATAAATTTCCGGAAGGGCAATTTGATGATCAAGCCAATCGGTACTAATACCAGTAATATGAAGGCAATCAGTGCCATGTATAGTGTGCCGACGAGCATGAACAAATTCTTGAGCATGCCAAAGCCAAAGGTCGCGACGGAGAAGGCCAGCGCACCACCCACCGCGAAGGGTGCCACGTACATGACCATGTCGGTAAACTTAAACATGATTTCCGACAGGCTCTCGGCAAAATTCAGCATCGGTTTTTTCTTGGCGTCGTCGGTAACTTTGGCCAGGCCGATACCGAAGAGCACGCTGAAGACTACGACCTGTAATACATAGTTTTCGGCCACAGCCTTTGCAATATTTTCGGGGAAGATGTCGAGTATAACGTGGTGTTGGTCTTTGGATTTTTCCTGGGCCTTGAGTTTTTCCGCGCGTTCGATCTGCGCCTGCTGTGGTTTCATCTCGGCACCTTCACCCGCACGTGTCAGGTTGATGGCCGCCAGGCCGATGAAGAGAGCAATGGTGGTGACGACCTCAAAATATAGGATGGCTTTCCACCCCATGCGCCCTACCTGCTTGAGGTTGGAGTGTGCGGCGATGCCGACGACCAGGGTAGAGAAGATAAGCGGTGCGATGATGGTTTTGATCAGGCGCAGGAAGATGCTGCTCAGGACATCGAGGTTGATCGCGATGGTCGGAAATACATAGCCTACTTCACAGCCAATGAACATGCTGGCGATGATCCAGGCGGTGATCGAGTTTTTCTTAAAGGCCAGGGAGCCGATCGCGCCCAGCGTTACCCAGCGTGAGCCTGCCAGAACAAGGTCGGGTATCGGCGTAGCGTAGGAATGGACCATGTGCAGGCCCAACGAAAGTGTAAAGAGTACAAAAACGAGTATGGCATTGGTTTTGAACGATGTTACCCGGTCGATGACCGCCAGGAGAACAAGTTCCAGGGCCAGCCAGCTGGTAACAAGAAGTGCGTAGTCTGGAATGCCGGAGGTTAAAAAATGAGCTATGCGTAGCGCGGCAGCGATGCTAACAGTGATGACTGCGAGTCGTAAAATCCCCTTCTGTGTCAAGATTACGAGTGGTTTAGGTGAACAACCGTTTGTTTATGAACCGGCAATATAGGAAAAGTTGGGGGCAAGGCGGTCAAAGGATTTGGTGAGGGCGAACTTAAATTCGTTAAATTTGTTCCCATCGTATAAACACTAGAAACATGCTACAGGCAGCGCCCAAAAACATACATATCTACCTGGAATCAAACCCTAACCCGAATTCGCTCAAGTTTGTGGTGAACGAAATGCTGGTGCCGGAAACGATGAGCTTCGATTTTCCGGATGTCGCCAGCGCGTCTATTTCGCCACTCGCAGTAGAGCTGTTCTCGTATCCGTTTGTAGGCCGGGTGTTCTTTGCCAGCAACTTCATTACCATTACGAAACAAGGTGATGTAGAGTGGTTGGAGATCCAGAACACGATCAAGGATCACATCAAAAAATACCTGGAAGAGGGTAAATATATTATCGACATTAAGGAAGGTGACGATGTTCCCGTAGAGGAGGAGACGGACACAATCCGCAAGATCAAAACGATCCTGGAAGAATACATTCGTCCGGCGGTGGAACAAGATGGTGGCGCGATTACCTACCACTCTTTTAATGAGGGTGTGGTGAAAGTGAAGTTACAAGGTTCTTGCAGCGGTTGTCCTTCGTCTATGGTGACGCTAAAGGCGGGTATTGAAAATCTCTTTACGCGCATGATGCCGGGCGAGATCAAATCGGTAGAAGCCCTGGCGTAAGACGGGGTTCAACGAACCAGGTATAAAAGAAAAAGGCTCCTTTTGGGAGCCTTTTCACTTATAAAATTAAAAGCGCAATGTCTTATGCTTGAGCAACAACAGGCTCAACCGAAACGAAAGACTTTTCAGCTCTTCCTTTCTTGAAGACTACTACACCGTTCGTCAGTGCGAACAGGGTGTGGTCTTTGCCAATACCTACGTTTTTGCCCGGGTGGTGTTTTGTACCGCGCTGACGCACGATAATGTTACCGGCAATAACTTTCTGACCTCCGAAGATTTTAACGCCAAGGCGTTTGCTTTCTGATTCGCGGCCGTTCTTTACTTTACCTTCGCCTTTTTTGTGTGCCATGGATAGAGAATCGTTAAAGGTTAACCAATGCTTTCAATTTGTACTTTGGTGTACTGTTGGCGATGGCCGTTCTTCACGACATAGCCTTTTCTGCGTTTCTTTTTAAAGACAATTACTTTATTGCCTTTTACGTGCTCCAGAATTTTACCGGATACGGTAATTCCTGCTACAGTAGGGGCGCCAATAGAAATATCACCACCATTATCAACGAGAAGAACCCGGTCAAAGCTTACAGAAGCTCCGGCCTCTCCGTCCATTTTGGGGGCATAGATGTATTGATCTTTAGCCACTTTGAACTGTTTACCTGCAATGTCTACTATCGCGTACATATGCTATTTTAAAATTGGATTGCAAAGGTAGGGAAAAAATTGGGAATCTGAACACCCGACACCAGAATACTTCCTGATGGCCTGCGAGATAGAATATCTATCCACATTTTTTCCGCCGTTTATCGTGGCTTTTACCCACATTTTACCCCATTCGGGACCGAAAAAAAAAGTGTTTTTTTTTGGACTGATATATACCTTAAATCTACCTGAAAAATCCAGTTACTAAACGGTTATTTTACAGGAACTTATCTGTCCACAATGCATCAACAAGTTATCCACATTTGTTGAATTCAGCTTAAAAACCGCGTTTTGATTTTTAGAATGGTTCTATTTCATTTGTACACTTGAAGCTGATCAAGGTCTGGCAGCCGCCGGACTTCTAAGCAAACAAGCATTTTTACAGGTTTTGATACGGGGGTATTCGTTCCGACGGGTGCTCGCCTTTTTGATATTTTGGTTAGACCCATAAACCCTATTTATTATGAGCCAGAAAGAGCATGATGAGCCTATTTTAAAGGAAAACAAGGACCGTTTTGTACTGTTTCCCATTCGTCATCATGATATCTGGCAGTTTTATAAACAGGCAGAGGCTAGCTTTTGGACAGCCGAGGAAATTGACCTCAGCCAGGACCTGCGCGATTGGCAGGCTATGAATGATGGCGAACGTCATTTTATCAGCCACGTACTGGCGTTTTTCGCGGCCAGCGACGGCATTGTAAATGAGAACCTGGCGGAACACTTTGTGTCGGAGGTACAATATACAGAAGCCAAGTTTTTCTATGGTTTTCAGATCGCCATTGAAAACATACACTCAGAGACCTATTCCCTGCTGATCGATACCTATGTAAAGGACGCGCGCGAGAAGGACAAGCTGTTCAACGCCATTGATACAATGGACTGTGTGAAGAAGAAAGCTGACTGGGCTCTGCGCTGGATTGACCAGGGTAACTTCCAGGAACGTCTGATAGCGTTTGCTGCTGTAGAGGGTATTTTCTTCTCGGGGTCTTTCTGCTCCATCTTTTGGCTCAAAAAACGTGGCCTGATGCCTGGCCTGACTTTTTCCAATGAATTAATTTCGCGCGACGAAGGTTTGCACTGCGACTTCGCCTGCCACCTGTATACGCAACACGTTGTAGGTAAATTGCCAGAGCAAACGGTTACGGACATTATCCGTGATGCTGTGGCGATTGAGAAAGAATTTGTGACGGATGCGTTGCCGGTGAACCTGATTGGTATGAACGCCGTGCAGATGTGCCAATACATCGAGTTTGTTGCCGATCGTCTGCTCGGTGAGCTGGGTTGTAAGAAAATCTACAATGCGACGAATCCGTTCGATTTTATGGATATGATCTCGTTAAGAGGCAAAACCAATTTCTTTGAAAAACGTGTAGCAGAATACCAGAAGGCTGGTGTATTGAAGAGCAGTGAGAAGGATCATTCCGCTCCGAAATTTTCGCTAAACGAAGATTTTTAATTAAGAATTAAAACAAGATTTTTAATTATCTTAAGACACTTTTTTAACTTTTTCCACAACAACCCTTAACTCCCCTTTTTCCACGATGCTTGTAGTAAAACGCGATGGACACAGAGAGTCGGTAAAATTTGACAAAATCACCGCTCGCATCGAAAAACTCTGCTACGGATTAGATCCGAAGTTCATCAATCCTGTTGAAGTGGCCATGAAGGTGATCAATGGCCTGTATGACGGCGTTTCTACCCAGGAACTGGACAACCTAGCTGCTGAGATAGCGGCGACGTTGACCACCAAACATCCGGATTTTGCCAAGCTGGCAGCCCGCATTGCCGTGTCGAACCTGCACAAGGTCACGAGCAAGTCGTTCTCCAGCACGATGAAACGACTGTACACGTACATTGACCCGAAGACGGGCCAAAATGCACCGCTTGTTTCGAAAGAAACATACCGTGTGATTAAAGAGCATGCAGCGGAACTGGATGCTGCAATCATCTACGACCGCGATTTCGCTTACGACTACTTTGGGTTCAAGACCCTGGAGCGTTCGTACCTGATGAAGGTTGACGGAAAGATCGTAGAACGCCCGCAGCACCTGCTGATGCGCGTGGCGGTAGGCATTCACGGCGACGACATCGCCGCCGCTATTGAAACCTACAACCTGCTGTCTGAAAAATGGTTTACCCATGCGACGCCGACGTTGTTCAACGCCGGTACGCCGAAGCCGCAGCTGTCTTCATGCTTCCTGCTGACCATGCAGGACGACAGCATCGACGGTATATATGACACCCTGAAGCAATGTGCGAAGATCTCTCAATCCGCTGGTGGAATCGGGTTGAGCATCCACAACATTCGCGCGAAGGGCTCATACATCAAAGGAACAGGTGGAAACTCAAACGGCATCGTGCCGATGCTGCGTAACTTCGACATGACAGCACGTTATGTTGATCAAGGTGGTGGAAAGCGTAAGGGAAGCTTCGCCATTTACCTGGAGCCGTGGCACGCCGACATTTTCGACTTCCTGGACATGAAGAAAAACCACGGTAAAGAAGAGATGCGCGCGCGCGATCTGTTCTATGCCTTGTGGATCTCCGACCTGTTCATGAAGCGTGTGGAAAACAACGAAATGTGGTCGTTGTTCTGCCCGAACGAAGCACCCGGCCTGGCCGAGGTATGGGGCGAGGACTTCGAGCGCCTGTACGAGAAATATGAAAAAGAAGGACGCTACCGTCGTCAGGTGAAGGCACAGGACCTGTGGTTCGAAGTGCTGGAGTCGCAGATCGAGACCGGTACGCCATACATTCTATATAAAGACGCAGCCAACCGTAAGTCGAACCAGAAGAACCTGGGTACGATCAAGTCGAGCAACCTGTGTACCGAGATCATCGAGTACACGGCGCCTGACGAAGTAGCGGTATGTAACCTGGCATCGCTCGCCCTGCCGAAGTATGTAACGGAAGAAGGTCGTTTCGATCACCAGAAACTGTATGAGATCACCAAGGTAGCAACACGCAACCTGAACAAGGTTATCGACATTAACTACTACCCGGTACCGGAGGCACGCAACTCTAACATGCGTCACCGTCCTATCGGCCTGGGTGTACAAGGTCTTGCCGACGTGTTCATCCTGCTGCGCATGCCGTTCGACTCAGAAGAGGCACGCCGTCTGAACGAAGATATTTTCGAGACGATCTACTTTGCCGCCATGGAAGCTTCTATGGAGGAATCCAAGATCCACGGTCCATACGAAACCTTCAAAGGTTCGCCTGTATCGAAAGGTATCTTCCAATTCGACATGTGGGGTGTGACGCCGAAGAGCGGTCGCTGGGATTGGGAAAATCTGAAGCGCGAAGTGAAACAGCACGGTGTGCGTAACTCGTTGCTGGTAGCACCGATGCCGACAGCGTCTACGTCACAGATTCTCGGTAACAACGAGTGCTTCGAGCCGTATACTTCTAACATCTATACGCGCCGTACCCTGTCAGGCGAATTCATCATCGCGAACAAACACCTGATGAAAGACCTGATGAGTCTCGGCTTGTGGAGCGAAACCATGCGTCAGAAACTGATCGCTGCCAACGGGTCGATCCAAAACATTCCTGAGATTCCGCAGAATATTAAAGATATCTACCGGACCGTATGGGAGATTTCTCAGAAGTCGATTATCGATATGTCTGCAGACCGTGGCGCTTACATCTGTCAGTCGCAGAGCCTCAACATCCACTTGACGAACCCGAACTTCGGCAAGCTGACGTCGATGCACTTCCACGCCTGGAAGAAAGGCCTGAAGACCGGCATGTACTACCTGCGTACAACTGCCGCTGCTGATGCGATCAAGTTCACGCTGGACAAAGTTGCCGCAGCAGAAGTGGCACCCGTGGCTGTTTCAGCAGAAGCTCCTGAAGTGGTAGCAGTAGCAGAACCGGTGGTCGCCGATGCACAGCAACAGATGCTGGCATACGGTAGCACAATGTCTGAATATGAACAGAAGCTTGCTGACCTGGCTTGCTCGCTCGATAATCCCGATGCGTGCGAGGCTTGCGGGAGCTAATAGCAAAAGCCTATAAAAGAAGAAGCCCGGCCAATTTGGTCGGGCTTCTTTGTGTGCGCCCGGCATGGGCGCGAACTCTAGGGTGTAAGTCCCGAACGCACCTTGATAGTGGGAAGCGTTA
>NZ_JAHESE010000054.1 GCF_018598175.1 Dawidia cretensis | reverse complement strand
ACTGTATATCCCGGTTGCACCGAAGAAGTATGCGTGCCCGTGCTGGAAAAAGTAAGCGGTTTGAAATTCAATGTTGATTTCTTCTGCGGCTATTCGCCCGAGCGGATCAACCCCGGCGACAAGCAACACCGCGTGACGACAATCAAGAAAGTAACCAGCGGCAGCACACCCGAGATCGCGGAGAAAGTCGACCAACTGTATAAAAAAATCATCGTTGCCGGTACACACAAAGCATCGTCGATGAAAGTTGCTGAAGCGGCGAAGGTGATCGAGAACTCCCAGCGCGACATCAACATTGCGTTTGTAAACGAGCTGGCCCTGATCTTCGAACGTGTCGGCATCGATACCCACGAGGTGTTGGAGGCTGCCGGCACGAAATGGAATTTCCTGCCCTACAAACCGGGGCTGGTGGGTGGACACTGTATCGGTGTGGACCCCTATTATCTGACATACAAGGCGGACAGCCTGGGCTATCACCCGCAGGTAATCCTGGCGGGGCGCCGCATCAACGACAACATGGGCGTTTATATCGCCAACAATGTCATCAAGCTGATGGCGCAACACGAGCTGCCCATCAATAAAGCCAACGTGCTGATACTGGGGATCACCTTTAAGGAGAATTGTCCCGACATTCGTAACAGCAAGGTGGTGGATGTGATCCGCGAGCTGCAAAGCTTTGGTACGAACATCGACATTTACGATCCGCAGGCCGATGCGGCCGAAGTGCAGCATGAATATGGACTGACGCTGATCGGCAAACCGGACAAGAAGTATCACGCCATTGTGCTGGCGGTTAGCCACCAGGAGTTCAACGTGCTTGACCTGGACAGCATAAGCCATCCGAAGGTCGTGATCTATGATGTGAAGGGTTTCCTTGACAAGTCAAAGGTCACTGCCCGTCTGTGATGCTATAGGTATGGAAAAAATTCAAATGGTTGATCTGCATAAGCAATATGCCCGGATCAAACCCGAGATTGACCATGCTATTGAAAAAGTCCTAACTTCTACCGCGTTCATTCAGGGGCCCGACGTGCAGGAATTTGCCCGGGCACTGGCACGCTATCTGGATGTCCCCGCGGTCATACCGTGTGCCAACGGCACCGATGCGCTCCAAATTGCCATGATGGCGCTCAGCTTCAAGCCCGGTGACGAGATCATTCTTCCGGTCCACACGTACGTGGCGACAGCGGAGGTCATTGCCTTGTTGGGATTGACGCCGGTCTTTGCGGAGGTACGGGCCGATTCGTTTACGCTCGACCCCGAGCGGTTGGAGGAGAAGATCACGTCGCGCACGGTGGCGATCGTACCGGTGCACCTATACGGCCAGTGCGCCGACATGGCACCCCTGCTGCGCATCGCCCAAAAACATAACCTGCATATTATAGAAGACGCTGCCCAGGCGCTGGGTGCGGATTATACCTTTCCGGATAAAAGCGTTAAGAAGGCGGGTACGATGGGTACCATTGGTACTACGTCGTTCTTTCCTTCGAAGAACCTGGGGTGTTACGGCGACGGCGGCGCCATCTTTACCAACGACGAGGCGCTGGCCACGAAGATCAGGATGATCGCCAATCACGGCCAGCAGGTAAAATATCATCACGATCTGGTGGGCGTGAACAGCCGGCTGGATACCTTGCAAGCCGCGATCCTGCAGGTGAAGCTGCCCTACCTGGACGACTATGCTCGCCGGCGTAACGAGGTTGCCGCATTTTACGACCGCGTTTTAGCGAACGTGCCCTATGTGACGATACCGTGGCGGGCGCCGTATTCCACGCATGTGTTTCATCAATACACCTTGCAGATCGGCAACGGCAAGCGCGATGCCCTTAAACAAAACCTGGAGCAGCAGGGTATCCCCACGATGATCTATTACCCGGTGCCGCTGCATTTACAAAAGGCCTACCAGCAGCCTGACGCCGGACCGGGCACGTTTCCCCTGACCGAAATGCTCTCCCAGACCGTTATTTCCCTGCCGATCCACACCGAGATGGAAGCCAGCCAATTGGAGTATATTGGCGACGCAATAACCCGATTTTTTTAAATCTTATGAGCACCCCCGCATACTTTGCGCACCCCTCCGCCGTGATCGACGAGGGGTGTACGATTGGTGAAGGCACCAAAATATGGCATTTTTCACACATCATGCCCGGTTGTACGATTGGCGAGCACTGCAACATTGGCCAGAACGTGGTCATTTCGCCGGGCGTGCAACTTGGAAAAAATGTTAAGGTGCAAAACAACGTTTCGATCTATACAGGTGTCCAATGTGAGGATGACGTCTTTTTGGGCCCATCCATGGTATTTACGAACGTGATCAATCCTCGCAGCGCTATCAACCGAAAAAGCGAATATGCCTCCACGCTGGTTAAAACGGGGGCCTCGATTGGGGCAAACGCCACCATCGTGTGCGGCCATGACATTGGCCGTTTTGCCTTTATTGGCGCCGGCGCCGTTGTGACTCGCAACGTGCCCGACTATGCATTGGTGATGGGTAATCCGGCCCGCCAAACGGGCTGGATGAGCGAGTTTGGTCACAAGCTGAAGTTCAATGAAGAAGGCATCGCCACGTGCCCCGAGAGCAACGAACGGTACAGCCTGCAACAAGGGAAGGTTCAAAAATTGACGTCGCCGGCTGTATGAAACGTTTTGCCCTGATCGGTGCCGCCGGCTTCATTGCTCCCCGCCACCTGAAAGCCATCAAAGATACCGGCAACTCGCTGGTAGCCGCCCTTGACAAACACGACAATGTCGGCGTACTCGATTCCTATTTCCCGGACACCAATTTCTTTACGGAGTTCGAGCGGTTTGACCGCCACCTCGATAAGCTAAAACGCAAAGGCGAGCCGGTTGAAATTATCTCGATCTGCTCTCCGAATTATCTCCACGACTCGCATATACGCTATGCGCTGCGCTACGGCGCGGACGCGATCTGCGAAAAGCCGCTGGTGCTCAGCCCGTGGAACGTAGACGCCCTGGCCGAGATTCAACAAGAAACCGGCCGGCGTATTTATACCATTCTTCAACTGCGCCTGCACCCCAGCATCATTGCCCTGCGCGAGCAAGTGCGCCAGGCGCCGAAAGACAAAGTATACGATATCAATCTGCAGTATATCACTTCGCGTGGTAACTGGTATCATTCGAGCTGGAAGGGCGATCTGTCGAAGTCGGGTGGTATTGCCACCAATATTGGCGTACACTTTTTCGACATGCTGATCTGGATCTTTGGCGCGGTGAAAGATGTGCAGGTAAGCCGTTTGACGAACGACTCCGCGGCCGGTTATCTGGAGCTGGCCCAGGCCCGCGTGCACTGGATGTTAAGTATCAATGTCAACGACCTGCCGGCCGATGTGAAAGCCACGGGAAAGAGAACTTTCCGGTCGTTGACGATGGAAGGAAAAGAAATTGAATTCAGCGAGGGATTTACAGACCTGCACACGGCGAGCTATGCCGACATCATTTCCGGAAACGGCTTTGGGTTGGAAGATGCGCGCGCAGCGATCGAGGTCACGCATCAGATCCGAAACCTTACCCCCTCTGCGCAGTTGTAACGTTTTATGAAAACACGGAGGGGGTATTTGCTTTTTTTATTCGTAATGGGCTGCATCGTTCCGGGCTTCTCGCAGACGTATCGTTCCAGCGTAACCGCAGGCTTATTGTATGACCAGGTCATTGATCAGACATTGCCCTCATACCTCTCCGTACGCGGCGGTGTTTACAAGCTTCATACCGAACGAGTCAAGACCAAAACCAATCCGACGTTGGGTTTTACAGTCGGCTATCAGGTCAACCGAAGTGTTAGCAAGCGTATTGAGCTTTATAGTGGACTATCTTTTTCACTGCGCAAACTGGAGTATGAATATACCGACCGCTCGCTGCTCGCGCAGAACCCGCGCCCACCACGGTGGGATCGTCGCCCGCTGCACATCGAGGTTAAAAAAACATTCTCCACGGTGACGCTGCCAATCGGCGCAGTGATACACCTGAACAACCATTTCTTTATTGACTTCGGCGGCCGCGTCAATATGACGTTGGGCGACAGCGACAAAAAGACATGTGATAAAGACTTACGGTATAAGCTCAACGTCCTGCAAACTCAGAGCCCGAACAAGATCGGTGTTGACGTTTCCGGTGGTGCCGGCTATACTGTGGGACGTAGTACGATCTCTGTAAAATATTTATACGGTGTAACGCCGCTGTTTCCTGTGGTGGATAATGCTTACGATCAGTTGATTCCGAGCAAACTCAACTTTTCATCGTTAATGCTCTCTTATAACATCAACATCGACGGCTATTTTTTTCGCAAGCGGAAGGTAGATTGAGAAAGGGTTTCCACGTATAGGCGACCGTCCCCGTCATAGGCTATCGGTGCGGTGTTTGCCTCGGAAACGACCTGATATTCGTTCAGGCTTACGCCGGGTATTGATACCGTAAGAGGCATATCGAACACGTCTTGCGGCAGGTCGTTGGAAAGTTGTACGACGATATCGCCGTCGGTGTTGGTGACGTGCAGGCGGGTATTGATACGCTCGATTTTATACTTCGCCAAGCGCTCGAATGTATCGATATAAATGTCATCGTTCGGAGTTACGTAGTCGAAGAGCTCCGTAAAAAACTCATGGGTGAGTGGTTGTGGGCAATCGTCAATGCCGTGTGCGGTGGTTACGATCCAATCGCGCTCCTGTAGTGCCTGGTCCATCTGGTGCTTGAACATGTCGACCTCTTCGAGGGAAATCATGTTGCAAAACCCAGGGGGCGATATTTTAGTGGCATAGTACTTACGAAAGACGAGCTTATCGACAAGCGCGCTTGTACTGTGATACGGATGACCGAATGAGAACGGAGCTTTTCCAATGTAATGTTCGATCATTCTATAGCTGGAATCTATCTCGGTCTTGAGAATGGTGGAGTCCGAGATAGTTCCCATGGATAGGTGTGAGAGCGAGTGGCTGGCGATCTCTTGACCTTCTTCGTGCAATGCTTTCCATTGAGGCCATTCGCCGTTTTGTTCGGCTTTGGAGGTAATAATAAAGAACGTACCCTGGAGGTTATATTGATGGAGCAGAGGAACTATTTTGGTAAAGGTCGACTCACAGCCGTCGTCCCAGGTAAACGATAGGGCTGCCGTTTTGTCTTCGGGATAGCGGGCAATGACCACGCCAGACGTTTCATCGTCACTATCGCAGGAACTCCCAAAGAAAATCGGCAAAACGAGCGTCATTAAGAAGATTATACCAACGGGACCACGTCTTTTTGTCGGGGGGAGGCCTTCTATTTCTACAATCTTTTTCATCTTATCTGACCGGATGTTTAACGATGCAATTTTTAACTGTATTTCCACTGATAATCAAACTGTAGCATGTTAAACTTTTGCTAAATTTGCACCTTATTTTTACAAGGATGTTAAACGGCAAAAGTATCTTAATTACAGGTGGAACGGGATCATTCGGAAAGAAATTTGTTGAAATGGTCCTGCAGAAGTATCCCAACGTCAAAAAACTGATCGTATACTCCCGGGACGAGCTCAAACAATTCGAGATGTCGCAGACATTTCCGGAGTCGAAGTACCCCGCGATGCGCTACTTCATCGGCGACGTGCGCGATGGCGAACGTCTGCGTCGTGCCTGTGAAGGTGTAGACACCATCATTCACGCTGCGGCGTTGAAGCAAGTTCCCGCGGCGGAGTATAATCCGATGGAGTGTATCAAGACCAACATCATCGGTGCTGAGAATGTCATCAACGCCGCGATGGACGCCGGGGTAAAAGACGTTGTTGCGCTGTCGACCGACAAGGCTGCTGCTCCGATCAATTTGTACGGTGCAACCAAGCTGTGCTCGGATAAGCTGTTCGTCGCCGCCAACAACTTCAAGGGCGCACGCAAACTGAAGTTCTCGGTTGTCCGGTATGGTAACGTGATGGGCTCACGCGGTTCTGTTATTCCCTTCTTCCTCGAAAAGCGTAACAGCGGTGTACTGCCGATCACGGACGTGAATATGACCCGCTTTAACATCTCGCTGGAAGACGGCGTGGAGCTGGTGCTTTTCGCACACGAGCATGCGCTGGGCGGTGAGATCTTTGTACCGAAGATTCCTTCGTACCGCATTACCGAGCTGGCAGAAGCCATTGGTCCAAAGTGCAAGCAAGAGATTGTCGGCATTCGTCCGGGTGAGAAGATCCACGAAGAAATGATTACCAAGTCGGATTCATTCTTTACCGTGGACCTGGATCACTATTATGCGATCCTGCCGCAGAGCCCGGGGTGGAACATAGACGAGTATCTCGTAAACCGGAAAGCGAAGAAGGTAGAGCCCGGCTTCGAATATAATTCAGGCACCAACACCGAGTGGCTAAGCGTGGAGCAGCTGCGCAAGTTGATTCGCGATTACCTGGATCCAAATTTCGTTGCTTGAGCAAGCTGACGCTACACCACAAGATCGGACTTGGCACCGTACAACTGGGACTGGCTTACGGCATTAACAATCCGGCCGGCAAGCCGGCGCAGGAGGAGGCATTTGCCATCCTGGACGAAGCGCACCGCAGTGGCATTACCCTGCTGGATACGGCCGATGCTTATGGCGACTCGCTGGATGTACTGGGAAGCTATATACGGGCACACGGGCAGAAGTCCTTTGTGATCGTTAACAAGTTTATACATACCGGTACGTCGCTGGCCGAAAAGATGGAAGCGGGATTGAGCCGCCTGGGCACCACGCACCTGTACGGCTATATGTACCACCGCTTTCAGGATTATCGCGACGGCGCGTGCCGCGAGGAGCTGCAGGCGTATAAAAAGAAAAAGGTTGTTGAAAAGGTCGGCGTATCCCTCTATGATCTACACGCGCTGGAGCAGGCGGTGCGCGATCCTTTTGTAGACCTGATCCAGCTGCCGGTACACCCGTTTGATTTTTCGGCAGGCAAGAAAGAGCTGCTGCGCGAAGCCAAACGGCAGGGCAAAGAGATTCACGTGCGATCGGTCTTTTTCCAGGGGTTGTTCTTCAAAGACCCTGCGACATTGACCGGCAACCTGACGGCGTTTCGCGAGCCGTTGATGCAGTTACAGGAAGTTGCCCGGAACCATGGCCTCGACATTCAAACGATGTGCCTCAATTATGCGTTACATAACGCAAGCATCGACAAGGTAATCATTGGTGTGGACAGCGCGGCGCAGCTTCAGAAAAACATGGCTTCGATTGTGGCGCAATATCCTGACAGCATTGCCGCCGCGTTGGAGTCGATCGTCATTACTATCCCGGAAGTATTAAATCCTTCCGCCTGGAAACCCTGATTAAAACTTTTGCATTACCCTTTATAACGAGCGGGATATACATATGAAACCAATTCCTTACGGCAGACAACATATAACACTACAGGACATCGACGCCGTTGTAGAAGCCCTGCAGGCCGATTTCCTGACACAGGGGCCGCGCATCAAAGAGTTTGAAGACAAGTTTGCCGCCTATGTGGGCGCGCAGTATGCGGTGGCCGTTGCCAACGGTACGGCCGCCCTGCATCTGTGTACGCTGGCCCTGGATGTAAAC
The DNA here is from genome assembly GCF_018598175.1 of Dawidia cretensis. Taxonomy (GTDB): domain Bacteria; phylum Bacteroidota; class Bacteroidia; order Cytophagales; family Cyclobacteriaceae; genus Ohtaekwangia; species Ohtaekwangia cretensis. Next base: position 19,431 of record NZ_JAHESE010000054.1, on the reverse strand, counting down.
CCTGGACAGAAAGTTATTACGACCCCTATCACGTTTGCCGCCTCTGCCAACTGCGTGCGGTATTGTGGCGGTGAGGTTGAATTTGAAGATATCGACAGCGGCACGGTATTGCTGGATGTTGAGCGCGTGCGCCAAAAGCTGGCCGCCGCGCCGCGCGGTACGTACCAGGGCATCATTCCGGTGGACTTTGCCGGGTACCCGGTAGACCTCGAGGCGTTCCGCAAGCTGGCCGACGAGTATGGTCTGTGGATCATTGAGGATGCCTGTCACGCACCCGGTGGATATTTTACCGACAGCAAAGGTGTGAAGCAGTTGTGCGGCAACGGCGCCTATGCCGAGCTGGCCATCTTCTCCTTTCACCCCGTGAAACATATTGCGTGTGGTGAGGGCGGTATGATCACTACCAACGACAAGGATCTGTACGAAAAATTATTGCTGCTGCGCACACATGGCATTACCAAACGCCCTGACCTGCTGCATGAGAACCACGGCGACTGGTATTACGAAATGCAGGAGCTGGGGTATAACTACCGCATTACCGATATGCAGAGTGCCCTGGGCATATCGCAGCTGAGCCGTGCGGACGAAGGGCTGCAGAAGCGCCACCGGATTGCACAACGGTATGACGCGGCGTTTAAAAATACTGCCGTGAAGTTTATTACGCCGGGTGCCGGTACCTCGCACGCATACCACCTGTATGTTATTCAGGTGGAAAATCGCAAGGAGCTGTACGACGCGCTGAAGAAACACAACATCTTCGCACAGGTGCATTACATTCCGGTACACACCATGCCGTATTACCAGGAGCTGGGGTATAAAAAAGGCAGCATGCCCAAGGCCGAGAAGTATTACGAGAAGTGCCTGAGCCTGCCGATGTTCCCTACACTTACCGATACTGAGCAGCAGCATGTAATCGATACGGTGCTCCAGTACGCCAAATAGTATAGCGAGCCAGCCGGGCAACCGGCTGCTCTTAACAGCGACAACATGAAAATAGTAGCGGTAACACAAGCCCGGACCAGCTCTACACGGCTGCCGGCCAAGGTGCTGATGAAGATCGGCAACGACACCCTGCTGGAGCTTCACCTGAAGCGCATTCTGAAATCGAAGAAGATCGATCAGCTGGTAGTGGCTACGACGACCAATCCGGAAGACGTGGCGATTGCCGACATTGCCAAGGGGTTGGGTCTGGAGTTTTACAGGGGCGATGTAGACGACGTACTGGACCGTTTCTACCGCGCGGTAGAGAACAAAGACGCCGATTACATTGTACGCCTGACATCGGACTGCCCGCTGATCGACGCCGAGCTGATCGACAAGGTGATTCAAAAGGCTATTGACGAGAAGCTCGACTATTGTTCCAACGTGTTGGCGCCCTCCTACCCTGACGGGCAGGACGTGGAGGTATTCCGGTTTGCTGCGTTGAAGAAGGCGTGGACGGAAGCCACCAAGAAGTCGGAGCGCGAGCACGTGACGCCGTATATCTGGGGCAACTCCAGCTATAAGGGTGGTACGCTCTTTCAGTCCGACAACTTCTCGGAAGGATATGATTTCGAAGGATTGCGCATGACGATTGACGAGCAGCGCGACTTTGACCTGATCGAGCAACTGATCGACCGCGTCGGCACCGGGGAAACCTGGCTGACGTATGCCAACTTCCTGACGAAGAATGACGACATCCGAAATATTAACCAGACTATTACCCGAAACGAGGGTTATACAAAATCTATAAATAACGAGTCATGAGCACGCGCTATAAGAAATCCGAAGAATACCTGGAACGGGCACTGAAGACGGTTCCCCTGGGCTCACAAACCTTTAGCAAAAGCAAAACACAACTGCCCCTGAATGTATCGCCCTACTTCGCTTCGCGTGGTGACGGCGCCTATATGTGGGACGTGGACAACAACCGCTACATCGACTTCGTCAACAGCCTTTGCTCGCTGACGTTGGGCTATAACGATCCGGATGTTACCCAGGCGGTAACGGAGCAGTTGCAGAAGGGTACTATCTTTTCGGTGGCCCACGAGCTGGAGTTTTTGGTCGCCGAGGAGATCTGCAAAATGGTGCCGTGCGCCGAGATGGTGCGCTTTGGTAAGAATGGTTCGGATGCCACGGGTGGCGCGATTCGTTTGGCGCGCGCGTATACCAAGCGTGATCACGTGCTGGTGTGTGGCTACCACGGCTGGCAAGACTGGTACATCGGTACCACGACGCGCGACCTGGGTGTGCCCGCTTCCACGAAGGAGCTTACGCACAAGTTTGCCTATAACGATATTCAGTCCCTGAAGACCAAGCTGGAAGAGCTGAAAGGTCAGGTGGCGGCTGTGATCCTGGAGCCGGTGAACGTGTTTCCTCCGGAGAACAATTTCCTGCAACAAGTAAAGGAGCTTACGCACCAACACGGCGCCGTGTTGGTTTTTGACGAGACGATTACCGGCTTCCGGTATGCAAATGGCGGTGCGCAGGAGTTCTTTGGCGTAGTGCCCGACCTTGCCACCTTTGGTAAGGGTTTGGCCAACGGATATCCGGTATCGGCCGTTGCCGGCAAGGCCGAGATCATGAAGCTGATGGAAGATATTTTCTTCTCGTTCACCTTTGGCGGCGAGACGTTGTCGCTGGCGGCTTCGCTCGCTACCATGAAAAAGCTGCAACGCGAGCCGGTGATCGAAAAGATGCGCAAGACCGGTGAGGCGATCATTTCGAAACTGAACGCCATTATTCAAGAATACAAGCTTGAGCACATCATGAGTGTGGCGGGCTACCCGGCATGGTCGTTCCTGATGATCAAGGATACCGAAAAATATACTTCGTGGGAGCTGAAGACGCTCATTCTGCAAGAGATGTTTGCCAACGGTGTATTCTTTATCGGTACACACAATGTAAGCTATGCGCACAGCGCCGAAGATGTCGAGCACCTGATGGCGACGTACCGCATTTGCTTTGAGAAGATCAACGAAGCACTGGCCAAGGGCAACCTGGCCGAGCAACTGCAGTGTACACCGCTTAAACCGCTCTTTAAAGTACGTTAGTCTTGAGTCAACAGACACACCTCTACTTCCGCGCAGACGGCAGCTCGCACATGGGGCTGGGACACATCCACCGGTCGTTGGCCCTGGCCTCGATGGTGGCAGATGCTTTTGTCTGTACGTTCGTGACCCGCAATCCGCTGCCCGCGCTGAAGACCATGATTGCCGACGTGTGTCAGGATTGTATAGACCTCGGCAACATCGAACCTGCACAGGAGGCGGTGCATTTTGCCGGGAATATCCTTACCGCCCAGGACATCGTCGTGCTGGACGGCTATCATTTTGATCTGTCCTACCAGCAAGCCATTGCCCGGACGGGGTGTAAGATTGTATGCCTGGACGATATACACCGGTATCATTTCCTGGCGCATGCCATTATTAACCATGCCGGTGGTGTTGATTCCTCGCTGTATAGCGCCGAGCCGTACACCCGTTTTTACCTGGGACCCCGTTATACGCTGCTAAAGAAGCCTTTTCTGGAGGCTGCCCGGCACCGGCATGAAACTCCTGCCGGCAATGCATTGTTTATCTGTTTGGGTGGCGCTGATCCCGGTAACCAAACGCGGTTTGTTCTGGAGAAATGCCTGCCCCATAACTTTGACGAGTACATCGTCGTAGTGGGTGCGGCCTATCAGCACAGTGCTTCGTTACAGGCGTTTGCCGCGCAGCACGGTGACATCCGGATCCTGTCTAACCTGGGTGCCGAGGAGATGGTAACGTCTATGCAGCGCTGCCGTACAGCGGTATGCTCGCCGAGCGGCGTTGCCTACGAGTATCTGTGCACGGGTGGGGCGTTGTACGTGCATCAGACAGCCGACAATCAGGAGGACCTTTGCAACTACCTGCTGCGCGCGTCGCTGGCGTTTACCTTTGCGGACTTTCCAACGGTGCCGGCGACTATCGTTGCTCATGCTGTAGCGGAACAGGCTAAGATTTTCGACGGTCGGTCTAACCAGCGCCTGAGAAAGATCTTCCTGACGTTGGACTACGACCTGCACGCCACGTTCCGCCGGGCGACGGAAGCCGACGTTGATGTGACCTATGCCTGGGCAAACGATCCGGAGACGCGAAGCCAGTCTTTTCAAAGCGATGCGATACCGTATGGCAATCATGAAAACTGGTTCCGGAAGAAGATCGCGACGGACGCTACATACTACTATATCGTGGTATACAAACAGCAGCCGGTAGCGCAGATACGTTTTGACCTGATGGAGGGTGAGGCACTCATCAGCTACGGTATAGACGCTGCCTATCGAAGCAAGGGGTTGGGTACCTGGGTGCTGCAGCATGGTATCGAACAATTCCGGAAGGATCATGCGCAACCGGTTGGCATCATCGGGTATGTAAAGGCTTCGAACGAAAAGTCCAACACGATTTTTAGAAACATGGGATTCACGCAAGTGCCCGTAGAAGAGAAATATAAAGACGCATTTAAGTATAAACTATAAGCACCATGGAGTTCAAAATAGGCAATCGGGCCATTGGCCATCATCATAAACCGTTTGTGATCGCCGAAATGTCGGGTAACCACAATCAGTCCATCGACCGGGCGTTTGCCATTGTCGACGCGGCTGCCAAAGCGGGTGCCCATGCCATCAAGCTGCAGACGTATACCGCCGACACCATGACCATGAAAGGCGCCTATACTATCCAGGATAAAAATTCATTGTGGAATGGTCAAGAGCTGCACGACCTGTACAAGCTGGCGTATACACCGTGGGAGTGGCATGAGCCGATCTTCCAGCGCGCGAACGAGCTTGGTATGATCGCTTTCAGCTCGCCGTTTGATCCGACTGCTGTCGATTTCCTGGAAAGCCTGAACGTGCCGCTGTATAAAGTGGCGTCGTTTGAAAATACAGACCATCCGTTGCTGAAAAAGATTGCCGCTACCGGCAAGCCCGTCATCATGTCTACCGGTGTGAGCACACTGGCCGATATTTACGAGTCGGTGCAAGTTCTGCGCAACAATGGCTGTAAGCATTTGACCCTGCTGAAATGTACCAGCACGTACCCATCTACACCTGAAAATACAAATCTGCTGACGATCCCGGTCATGCAGCAAATCTTCTCCGACTGTCTGATCGGATTGTCGGACCACACCATGGGTGTAGGCGCCTCGGTTGCCTCGGTAGCCCTGGGTGCACGCGTGATTGAAAAGCACTTTACGCTGCGTCGTGCGGATGGTGGTGTGGACAGCACTTTCTCGTTGGAGCCGGAAGAGCTGCAGTCGCTGGTGGTAGAAAGCGAGCGCGCTTTCCTGGCGATGGGCCATGTCGAGTTCGGTATCCTGGAGGCCGAGGCCAACAGCAAAAAGTTCAAACGCTCTATCTACATCGCGGAAGATATTCGTGCAGGTGACATTTTCTCGGAGAAGAACCTGAAGGTGATCCGCCCTGGCGACGGACTGGAGCCACGGTTCTACGAGCGCCTGCTGGGTTTGCCTGCGAAAAAAGATTTGAAGAAAGGATCGCCGCTGATGCTTAACGATATTTTATAAACCGTTCTATATCCGAGGCGATCGCACATGAAAGCATGGCTGTTTTACCTGAAGTTTATTTTAAAGGGTGGGTATACCAATTCTTTTAAAAAACTAAAATTCACGGCAACGTCGTGGATTGGAAAAACGGTCAGCATTTACTTTGAGCCAGGCGGCACGCCGCGTCAGATCATTACGCTGGGTGAAGGCGTACGTGTCAGTAATTTTTCTGATCTCACGGTCGGCACCAACGACGCGCTGATCCTGAAAGATTATACGACGCTCAACACGCATTGTAAGATTATCGGCGAAGTTACCATCGAACGGTATTGTTTACTGTCGGCCAACATCTTTATATCGTCGGGACAACATTACGCCACCCGGTTTCCACATTTGCTAATCCGACAACAGGATGAGAAAATCCTGGGGACGGAGGATGGACAACGTCAGCATTCAAAACCGGTACACATCGAAGAAGATGTTTGGATCGGGTTCGGGGTGTTCATCAAGCAGGGGATTACAATTGGTCGTGGCGCGGTGATCGGCGCGAACGCCGTTGTTCTGCACGACGTCGGGCCTTATGAGATCGTGGGTGGTAACCCTGCAAAAAAGATCAAAGACAGGCTGGCGTTTTCGCCACCGGCACATATCCGCGCCGACATCGATGAGCACCGTCCATACTTTTACCGTGGATTTGACCACTATGGTGTACATCGCCAAAATCCTTCGGGTGCACCGGGCATGTTTGCCTTCGAAGAAAGCACCGTTGCCATACCCGCCACACCAACAGGGGTCATTCAATGCCGTGGGTTTATTACGGGGTCGCAGCCGATTACCATTGAGGTTTCGGTTGACGGCAGCTTGGTGGGAACGTATACCGTGCAGGGTGCAACCTTCGACCTAACCATACATCTGACCGATCAGGCACCCTCCCAAGGGAAAATTAATCCCTTTTCTTTTATTACTTTTGCGATTCCTTACGACAAGAGACTTTGTCTCGGCTTCAACAGTATAAAAATTGTTTAATCTTTATGGTAGAAAACGTTAAGATAGCGCTCGCCAACCTCGTTTTTTGGGTCGGCTATTATTGGTACAAATTTTTTGACAAGACACCCTCGTATTCGTATCAGAGCCTGCGAAAACTGTTCTATACTTCGAACACGCAGTTCAATAGAAGGTTGAGCAAACGCATTGCCAAAGAAAATCCTGGCTATACTCTAGGTGCCGCCAACGGTGTGTTGGGAAACCTGAGCGCCAGCGACCTGACAAAAATCAGCCAGCAGATTCATCAGGATGGTTATTACGTATTCCCCACCTTCCTCGACGACGCCACCATTGCTTATCTTACCGAACTTTCCTATCGCACCAAAGCGACCCTGATCCCCAAACCGAAGGACGGTGGTCCCGGCGAAGACTTCTTCAAACGCGATGCCCCCAGGACCATCAAGTACCAATTTCTTGAAAAAGACCTGGTACAGGATTCGGTAATCCAGAAACTCGTCGCCGACCCCAGCATTCTTGCTGTATCTCAATCTTTCCTCGGCTCCAAGCCTGTTCTCGATTTGATATCGATGTGGTGGTCGACGGCCTCTAAGAAGGCCTCATCCGAAGTGGCTCAATTATACCACTGGGATATGGAGCGCATCAAATTTTTGAAATTCTTCTTCTACCTGACCGATGTCGATACTGAAACCGGACCACATTGTTATGTAAAAGGCTCGAATAACGGATTCCCCGAATCCGTGCGCCGCGATGGTCGCATCGAGGATGCTGAGATCACGAAAGCATACTCAGCCGACAAGCTCATCGAGATCACGGGCAAGCGCGGTGCGATTCTTGCCGTCGATACGAGCGGTTTCCACAAAGGAAAGAATCTGAGCCGTGCCGATCGGTTATTGTTGCAATTTGAATTTGCCAATAGCTTGTTCGGTATCAATGCAGAGAACTTCGACATAGACCAATCCTCTCCTGAGTTTAAGGCTGCTGCAAGCGCTTACCCGTTTGTGTACCAGCGCTACAAGGTGAAATAAGTTTTGATCGAAGTACCTTGTCTATAGCATGCCTAACATTGCCAATTTCTTAAAAGGGATTTCCTTCGAAAACGTAAAGGGCACGCTGTTCAATTTCGGCTTCCGGGCCGGGGGCATTTTTGCGAAGTTTTTGTTGGTTGTATACATCAGCAAGGAAATGTCGTTGGAAGCTCTCGGCTTATATAACATCGTTGCTGTAACGGTGGCCTGGTCGGTATACGTGATCGGCTTTGAGTTTTATGCCTATTCCTTGCGGCACATTGTTGGTGAATCGCCCGATGTGATCTCTCGCCACGTCTTCAATCAGATGGCTTTTCACATTACAGGTTTTTCATTCCTGCTGGTATTAAGTCCGTTTCTGGTTGTTCTGGATTTTGTCCCCCTGGTTGTACTGCATTACTTTATTCTGATTACCATATTCGATCAGATGTCGCAGGAGTGCTTTCGCATTTTGATAGCGTTGGAGCGATCACAATTTGCTAACTTCATTTACCTGATCAAGAGTGGCCTGTGGGTATATCCGTTGTTGCTGTTGCCCCTGGTGTTTGGAATCGACATCCATATCCATCTCATCCTGGGCTCGTGGCTGGCAGGCACCGTCTTGTCGTTTCTTTTCGGCATGTGGAAGCTGTGGACATTGCGGCTTTTGAGGTTCCGAAGTGTGAGGCTGGACTGGCCGTGGATCAAGCAGGGCATTATCGTTGCATTTCCTTTTTTGATTATTTCCATTGCACAGATCACGATGGATTTCGCCGACCGATATCTGATCGACTATTTTTTGGGCAAGACAGCGGTTGGCATTTATAGCTTTTATTATGGCATCGCCAGTGTTCCCACAACGTTGATCACCAGTGTACTCGTGGCACAATATTATCCACGAGTCATCAACGTATATAAATTCGACCGGCCGGAAGCTGAAAAGCGTGACGTGATCAAACGGTTCCTTTGGCAATGTATCGGTCTGGCCATCATCACCAGCGTGGCCGCGTTGGCGTTGATCAATCTCCTGCTCGACTATGTCAATCGCAAGGAGCTGTTGGATCAAATCAGTTTGTTCTACCTGATGCTACTCCAGGTGATCATGTTTGCCGTGCAGGTGGTGGTACAGACTATTCTTTACGCCAAACATTTCGACCGTGCCCTGCTGTACAGCGCGCTAACCGGGGCGGTTGCCAACGTCGTTTTAAATATTTTGCTTATACCGGTCCTGGGGCTCTATGGCGCCACGCTATCGACCATTGTTGCCATGCTGCTGATACTGACCATCCGGACTATTGTCTATTACACACAAAAGAAAACTGATCATGAAGGAATTTGATATAGCGATCATCAGCTCATACCATGAGGAAATACTGGCGGCCGACTGGTATTTCACCATTCAAAGCATGGGCAAACGCTGTCTCATCATCACGCCCAATCCGAATGAATACAACGTACTGACAAAGCAGGGCGTCGATACGGTTTATCTCAACGATTACTTTCCTGATAAGACACCTTCGCGCGCGGAGATAGACGGATATTTTCGAAAGAAGGGCGTAGACGACATGGTTACGTATGTCTCTACCGAACGGGCCTATTATAAGCAGGGCAACAACCACATTATCCGCTATGCCTACCGTTATGCAGAAGCTTTCACGCGCGTATTTGAAGAATATACGATCGGCGTTGTGTTGCACGCAGTGCAAGGCGGCGAGGTGATACGGCGCTGTGCATCGCTGATTGCCGACGAGAAGAAGCTACGGGTAATCTACCTGGGCGAGACGTTCATTCCGCACACCATCAATTTGTACTACGACGAACACCGCACCATGCTCGAGCCGAAGGAGAAGCGAACGATGGCGGTAGAAGACGCGCAGAAGTTTATTGATGACAAGATCCAGCGTAAGCCCGTGATCTTTTACGAGACCGAGCACCGGCGCTATGTACGGACCCCGTTGTTGAAGAAGTTCTTCACGTTGATAAAGGAAGGTAACTGGAATATCATACGTGCATACTTCGCCAGTAAATGGATAATCCATGTGGATCGCAGGTTCAAGGACTTTTATACCAAGGTTGTGGGTACTTTCCACGATTTCAATAAGGACGCCAAATATTTTTATTACCCTTTTAATGTCGATGCCGAGTCGGAGCTGTACATCCGTAACCACGAATACATTGACCAGGCAGGGGCTATCGAGCGGTTGGCGGTCCACCTGCCCGCGGGTTATAAGCTTTATGTAAAGACTCATCCGGGCGTCGAAGGACACCTTTCGATCAATAGTTACCGCCGGTTGAGCCGGCTGCCCAACGTCGTGGTGCTTCATGCAAAGGTCAACAGCTTTGATGTCGTGAAGAGCAGCCAGGGTGTTATTATCGTATCGTCTACGGTGGGATTGGAGAGCTATATCATGGGCAAGCCTACGTGTGTCATCGGGCATTGGCCCTATGTTGTTTATGGCAACTTCCCGGCGACTAAAAATCTGAGCGAGGTATTCGACAAGTTGTTGTCGCCGACGCGCACGCCCAACGAACCGGTCAGGTTTATACAAAACCTGTATGCCGGCTCGATCGAAGGCTCGCTCTGGATGGGCCATGAAGATTTCAAAAAGATGATTGCCGGCATTCTGGCATTAAAGTAATCGAACGCGGTGGCGAAGATTCTATACATCAAGAAAAAAGCTAACACCGTCAAGTGGTCGGATGTTCTTCAGCGGCAGTTTGAGGATCTGAAACACTTGTCGGGTGGCAATGTCGATCTTTATGAGGTCGATACGGCTGGGCTGTTAGCCTACTGGAAGAACATTCGTCGCATCGGCCGGCTTATGCGACAGCACGAATACACTGTCGTGTATGTCAACCATGTGATTTGCGCATATCCGTTTGTCTTGTCGCGTTGGTTCTATCGCAAGAAAGGTGTCACCACGGTGCTGGCGTTGCACGAAACAGAGCCGGTGCTCGGCTGGCAGTTTGTGCGGGAGCATCGGGACATGCTAAGTGCAAAAGAAAAAGTACGTTACACCAAATTTTTACAGTGGCCCCTGCCCTTCTTTGATACGTTGCTGGTGCTGAACAATCGCCAACGTACCAATCCGCGGCTGGCGCAACGGTATGTACAGCATAACTACCTGGGGGTGGATGTCGAACGGTTTGGAGCGTTGGGGCAGGAGGAGTTTGTTGCGGGCGAAAGGTTTCACGTGTTCTTTCCACATAACCCGGAGCGCCCGGAGAAAGGTTTTGGCCTGCTGGAGAACGCTGTGGCGGACCTGCCGTTTGCCTATGACCTGACTGTCGGCGGCAACATTCCTTATCCCGAAATGCCTGCGGCCTACCGCAAGAGCCACGTGGTGATGCTGACGGGCATGTACGAAACCTATTCGTTGGTGTTGTTGGAGGCCATGGCAGCCGACCGGTTTATTATTGCCACGAATGTGATTGGGCTGGTGGAAAACCTGCGGGAGCTTTTCACAGTCGAGGAACTGGAAGCTTATGGCCTGTTTGTTGTAAATCCCACGCCGGTGGATGTGCGCCAGGCATTGGAACGCGTACAGCGTGTCGCAACCGTGAAAAAACCTGCCACGAAAGCGCTGCTTCTCCAGGAAAAGTTGACAGAGAAAGATTGCAATGAGCGATTGTACAAATTTCTGACTAATTTTCAACGTCTCCAATCCTCTTCCCATGCGTAGCTATTCGTACACTGCGAACGCTTTTTTCTTCACAACGGCGCTGTGGGTATTGCTGATACGCGTTTTTACCGAGCTGCCACGTTCTATCACGGCCGTAGGCTGGGCCAACATGCCCGACAATGATTATAACCGCATTGTATCGGGTCTATTCATTCTGATGATGATGGTTGGCATTGTATTCCTGCGAAGGCTTCAGGTCAGGTTCGCACTCCAACAGGTGTTGATGTTTGGTGCGGCGGTGTTATTCTTCTATACGGTCCTGGCGGTATATACGTTTGGCCAGCTGGGCATGAGCTATACCGGCATCGGCGTGGTGATCATGCGATACCTGATGGAGATCCTGGTCGCCGTGTTCTTTTGGAACTTTGTACGGTCGGCGCGGGACCTGGGCAAGATCCGATCGATCTTCTTTATGCCCGCGCTGCTGATCATCTTCCTGATCTCCTATTTACAGATTGCTACCTCCAGCTTTGAGGACGTGCAAGGCGTCGAGCGCCTCATCGGGCCCTTTGGCAATCCCAATGTGCTCGCGGCGTTTATGCATTTTTTCATCGTCGCCACGATTGTCTTATACATAAACGAAAAAGGCATCAAGTTCTGGATTCTGCTGGTGGCACAATACATTCTGCTTTTCTATACAGGCAGTATGACGATGATCCTCAGCCACCTGGTGTTCCTTTTTTTTGTCGGCGTAGCCAACCGGTGGTATAAAAGTAAATTGTTTTATTATGCGGCCGTAGTCATTATCCCGTCGGTGATCGCCGTGATCATTGCGCAGGCGGATGCCATCCTTGCCCGCCTGGCGGTATTGTTTAACACCGAAACGTTCGAGCTGCACTCGGGATCCTCGATCGTCTGGCGTATGGACGCGTGGGCCTCGTACCTGTCGCTGCTCGACACGCCATTGAAATGGCTCTTTGGTCTCGGGATTGGCACACAACGAGCGGTCTTTTTAACTGGCTACCCCGGCAGCCTTACACATATTTTCGAGGCTCCCGGCACGCACAACGATTATCTGGGTGTACTGGTAGACTTTGGGTTGTTTGGACTGTTGCTATTCTTTATCGGCATACGTGCTTTATTGCGCTACCTGAAGTCGCTTGAGCGTATCAATCCGACGATCCGGTATTTACGGTACTTCCTTTTCAGCCTGCTCTTTGCGATGCTGAGCGAAAATATACTCGACCAGCTGTCGATGTCGCTCAGCATACTTGTCCTGGTAAGTTTTTGCAAAACGGTATACCTCCAGAAACATGAACCTGGCCTTGCCTGATCAAGTACATCGCTTTGCCCAGCGCATGTTGCCGTATAGCATCTATGCGTTTATGGTGCTATACCCATTTTCGGTAAAATGGGCGAACTTCAGCATACTCGCGATATGCGCGTTGGGACTTCTCAGCAACAGTCTCTCGGACAAGCTGCAAAAAGCGAAGACAAACAAAGGCATCTGGCTCTATCCGGTATACTCTGGGGTGCTGCTCCTAGGAGCCCTCTATAGCGCAGACACGCGTTATGCCTTCAAGATCCTGGAGACCGGTATACCTTTCCTGTTGCTGCCAGTGCTATTCGCGACGGCCGCTACACTCGACGCCAAAACCCTGCGGACCATTGGGATATTACTCGTTGCCATCACCTGTAGCGTCGCGGTCTATTGTGTCGTGCAAAACGTGCTGGATATTCGTACCGAAAAAGTTCCCTTGTGGTATTTCTTTACCTGGGAGTATTCCTACAGTCACCTGGCCGGCCATATAGGCTTGCACCCCACTTATTTTGCGGCATTAACATTGCTTGCATTTTTCACCGTACTCCTGAAAGGAGATTTTACTACGGTGCAAAACAAAGTATTAAACACATTCATACTGATATTCTTGTCTATCTTTTTGATCTTGTTGGGGGCTAAAATCGGCTTATTGATCTTTTTTGCTGTTGCCGTTGTACTGGCATTTATTTATAAGCTCCACTCGAAACGTCAGTTACTGATACGCGTAGGGATCATTGTATTGCTGCTGGTGGCGGCGTATAACACTCCGGTTATTTATTGGCGATTTAAAACAGCTGTTGACGGTGTACTGCATGCGGCCTCGGGGCAGGTTGGCGCCGACTATCGCACGTTGCACTGGCGGTGTGCGGCAGGTGTTATTCAGGAGAGTCCCTGGGTAGGGCATGGTATTGGAGATGTGCAGGAGAAGATGAATGCCTGCTACGATGGCCTCGGGCGGCTGGCCGAGCTACGTAATTATAACGCTCACAATCAATACCTCGATAGCTGGGCAAAGACGGGAATCCTGGGGCTGGTTATTACCTTGCTGTGCCTGGCCTGTCCGCTCTATACCAGCTTTAAAGCGGGAGATCAGCTTTTTGCTATTTTCTTTTTTGTCTTCCTGGTGGTCTGCCTGACCGAATGTTTTTTAAACGTTCAGAAAGGTGTGACGTTGTTTTGTTTTACAGCTTCTATCTATTGGGGACACCTGTATAACCGTCCCGGGAAGTTAACTGCGTGACGTATGACGAATGCTATGATACCGAAAATTTCCATCGCCAAGATTCCCGTGCACCGCTTTACCGTGGCGTCGCTGCACGAGAAGGTCAAGCAAGCCATTGTTGGAAAGGACAAGAAAATGTTCCTGAACGCTAATGCGCGGCTGGTCGAGTTGGCGAACACGACAGATGTCTGGCTGGTGGACTTCTTTAATAATACGGTCGACTACGTCATGTGCGATGGCGCCGGTGTACAATTGGCCGCAAAACTTACCGGACAGCCCGTGCCGGAGAAGATTGCCTATAACGTGTGGTTCTGGAGCTTTGCGCGTTTTATGGCAGATAATAATTTTACCATTTACTTTCTCGGCGCCGAAGAGCTGACGTTGCAAAAAGCCATTGCCCGTATCGAGGCTTTCGAGCCACGCATTCGCATTGTGGGTCACCACCACGGCTTCTTCGATAAGAAAAAAACAAGCCCGCAGAATAAGGTCGTCATCGATCACATCAACGCGGTGAAGCCCGACGTGATCTTTGTAGGCTTTGGCATGCCGATTCAAGAAGCCTGGATAAAAGAGAATTTTGCTGACGTCGATTCGTGGGCATTCTTTGCCTGTGGTGGTGCGTTTGACTTCTTTGCCGGCAAGAATCTGGTGGCACCCTATATTTTTCGAAAGCTTTATTTAGAGTGGCTGTTCCGGTTCTTTCTGGAGCCGCTGCGTCTTTTCGAGCGGGCTACTACCAGTAACTTCCGCTTTGTCAAAGCGGTATGGAAAACACGAAAGGATAAAGGGTAAGGTGTGATGAAGATCCCGTTTATCGATTTGCACGCACAGTATATGTCCATCCAGTCAGAGGTTGACGACGTGGTAAAAAGTGTACTGTCGCAGGCGTCGTATATCGGGGGGCATTACGTCAGGCATTTCGAGGCGCTCTTTGCCGAGCAGCTGCAGATCCATCATTGCATTGGTGTCGGCAACGGCACGGATGCGCTTTATACCATTCTCTCGGCACTTGACCTGCCCGCCGGTGCCGAGGTTATTACACCGGCCATGAGCTGGATTTCTTCGGCGGAGACCATTACGCAAGCCGGCGCCCGCGTTGTATTCTGCGATGTTGACCCGGATACGTATATACTCGACCCGCAGCGTGTCGCGGAAAAGATTACAGATCGCACAGCAGCGGTTGTGGCTGTTCATTTATACGGGCAGGCAGCCCCCATGATGGCACTGGCGGCCTTATGCCGGGAGCGTAAACTATACCTGATCGAAGACTGTGCTCAGGCGCACTTCACTCAGGAGGGTGGGCAGTATGCAGGTACGTGGGGTGACGCGGCAGCTTTTAGTTTTTACCCCACCAAAAACCTTGGCGCGTATGGTGACGCCGGATGTATTGTTACGCGCCACGAGGCACTTGCCGAACGTATGCGCCGCCTGGCCAATCACGGCGCCCGGGTAAAAGACGATCATCTCTTTGAAGGCTTCAACAGCCGGCTGGATACTTTACAGGCAGCGATCCTTTCGGTTAAGCTCACACACCTTCATGGCTGGAATACGCGACGTGCAGCGATAGCGGAATTGTACAAAAGTTTGCTGCAGGGAGTGGAAAAGATTGTCTTACCCGCGGTACGATCCGACACCATTCACACGTATCACATCTACGCCATCCGGGCCCGGCGCCGTGATGCGTTAAAACAATACCTGGAGGCCAACGGCATCTTAACAGTCATTCATTATCCGGTTGCACTCCCTAACCTGCCGGCGTATTCGTACCTGGGCCATCGCCCGGAGGATTTTCCGGTGTCGAGCGGGTTGCAGGAGGAGGTATTGTCGTTGCCCATCTATCCGGAACTAACAGACGAGCAGGTGCGGTATGTGAGCAAAAACATCCTCGAGTTTTATGCCAAACAGGGCGTTTAAATGTACAAAACCTTTATTTTTGGTCGTTATTTGATTTTATGGCCATCCAGCTAGCAGCTGCAATTACATCGTTTGTCATCGCTTTCCTGATCGTTCCGGTGATCATCAAGTATTCCTTGCGGAAAAAACTTGTGGATATTCCCGGGCGCCGGAAGATTCACAAACGCGACACGCCTTCGATGGGTGGTATTGCCATCTTTCTCGGCTTTTTTATTTCGTCGCTGATTTGGATTGACATCCAAAGTTGGGGCAATATCAAGTTTATTCTCGTTGCCCTTTTTGTCATTTTCTTCATTGGCGTACGCGACGACTTAGTTCCTCTGCGGGCCATGATCAAGCTGATGGGCCAAATCATGGCGGCATCGCTGTTGATCTTTTTGTTTGATCTTCGCATCAAGTCGTTTTACGGACTGTTTGGCGTGCATGAGCTGCCCGACATCATCAGCTATGCGATGACGTATTTTACGATCATCGTTATAACCAACTCTTTTAACCTGATCGACGGTCTCGACGGCCTGGCGGGCACCATTGCCATCCTTGCCCTGACCGGTTTTGGTACGTGGTTCTTTTTGATCAACGACTCGATCTTTTCTATCCTGTCGTTCTCGATGGTGGGCGCCATCTTTGCATTCCTGATCTTTAACTGGGAACCGTCGGAAGTCTTTATGGGCGATACCGGGGCACTGGTGATCGGCATGATGCTGGCGATACTGACCATCCGGTTTATTGACCTGAATTATAATTTGTCGGAGTACTCGCCGTATAAGTTCAATGCTTCGGTTGCCACGGCATCGTGCTTTATTATCATACCCCTGGTTGATACGTTGCGTATTGTCATTCTGCGTCTGCTGAAGGGACAATCGCCTTTTAAGCCCGACAAGAGCCACGTCCACCACGCTATCATGCGCCTGGGTATGACCCACGGCCGTACCACGATGATCCTGGGTGCCGCCCAAATTCTGTACATCGTACTGGCCCTGATCTTCCGCGATTTCTCGGAGCGTTATGTACTGACCGGCGTGATCGTTTTGTCTTTCATTCTGAGTGTGACGCTTGACCGCATGATTCTAGGAAGGCTTTCTACGAAAGAAGTGGACGAAAGAGAGGCCGACGAGCCGGAAGTTGAAGGGGAAGAGGCTTAGGGATTCCGGGGCAATATTGTATTTTTGAAGCTTACGCATTGGTGTAATGGAAGAAAGGATTCAGTCATTATTGCAGGAGATCAACGCTTACACTGCCACCGATAAGGCCGGCGTGGAGGCTTATCGCCTGCGGTATACCAGCAAGAAAGGTGTTGTGGGTGACCTGTTCGAAGAGCTCAAGCAGATGCCTGTTGAGCAAAAGAAGACCGCCGGAAAGGTCCTGAACGAGCTGAAGCAGGCTGCTGAAGCCAAGTTGACTGCGTTGCAAGAGCAGGTGGAAACTTCGAGCGCAACGGCGAATACCCTGGACCTGACCCTGCCGCCCATTCCCAATACAACGGGCAACCTGCACCCTCTGACATTGACGCGTTACCGCGTGATCGAGATCTTCGAGCGCCTTGGCTTCAATGTGGCCGATGGTCCGGAGATTGAAGACGACTGGCACAATTTCTCGGCCCTCAATTTCCCTGAGAACCACCCTGCCCGCGAAATGCAGGATACATTCTTTGTTGAAAAGAAAGGCGTTAACGGCGCGCCGCAAGATGTGCTGTTGCGTACGCATACGTCCAATGTGCAAATTCGTCTGATGAAGTCTCAGAAGCCGCCGATCCGTGCAATCATGCCTGGGCGGGTGTATCGCAATGAGGCCATCTCGGCCCGTGCGCACTGCTTCTTCCACCAGGTGGAAGGTTTGTATGTGGATAAGAATGTCAGCTTTGCTGATCTGAAACAGACTATATTCCACTTTGCCAAAGAGATGTATGGCAAGGATGTTAAGTTAAGACTCCGTCCTTCCTTTTTCCCGTTTACGGAGCCCAGCGCTGAGATAGACGTGACCTGCCTGATTTGCAAAGGTGAAGGATGCGTGGTGTGTAAGCGTAGTGGCTGGGTGGAGATTGCCGGTGCCGGCATGGTTCATCCTAACGTGCTGCGCAATTGCGGCATCGATCCGGAAGAATACACCGGCTTTGCCTTCGGCATGGGCATCGAGCGCGTGACGCAATTACGCTATCGTGTAAACGACTTGCGGTTGTATTCTGAAAACGACATCCGCTTCCTGAAACAATTCAACACCAGCAGTATTGCATAGCCATGGCTCCTATTCAGCACATAGCGGTAATAGGAGCGGGAACCATGGGACAGGGCATTTCGCAGTTATGCGCCCAGGCTGGCTTTAAAGTGCTTCTATACGACATCCAACCCGAACTCGTCAAGAGCGCTGTGACGGCTATTGCGCACAGTCTGGACGTGGCAATTCAAAAAGAGAAGATCACGGCTGCGCAGCGGGAAGCTGCTTTACAAAATATTGTTCCTACTAGTGACTTCCGGCTGTTGCAGGTAGACCTGGTGATCGAGGCGGTGATCGAAAAGCTGGAGGTAAAACAGATGCTCCTGACCGAAGTAGAAAAGCTGAATGACCAGCATTGCATTCTCACCAGCAACACGTCATCTATTGCCATTACGCAGATTGCTGCGCCGTTGAAATATCCCGGACAGTTTGCGGGGCTTCATTTCTTTAATCCCGCCACGACTATGAAGCTGGTGGAAATCATTCGCGGCACGGCGACGAGTGATTCGACGATCAACACACTAAAAGACTTCAGCGAGCGTATACATAAGACAGCCGTGCTGGCGGCCGATTCGCCTGGGTTTATCGTTAATCGCGTGGCCCGGCATTATTATACGGAGTCGCTCAAGCTTGCCGAGGAGCGGGTGTGTACGATCGAGGGTATCGATCAGCTATTACAGGCTACAGGCTTCCGTATGGGGCCGTTTGCTTTGATGGACCTGATTGGCATCGATATTAATTATGCGGTAACTGAAACGATTTTTAAGGGTTTTCATTACGATCCTAAGTTCCGGCCGAGTCGCCTGCAGCAGCAAAAAATTGCTTCGGGACAACTGGGACGCAAGACGGGAAAAGGATTTTATGAGTACCCGGATCTTCCAAAATAGTATGATGCGTAAGTCTTTGTTTTTTATGCTTTTGCTGGGCGCTTGCTCTTCTGATTTGAGTGATGAGGCGATTGCTCCGGCTTCTTTTCCGGATGAGGTTATCAACCTGAATCTTCCCGCGTATAATGATCTGCGCACAAAGGGATGGATGTATATCAATAATATTGGCGTTCGTGGGGTTATTCTGTATCACGTGCCCAATACACAGGAGTATTATGCCTTTGAGCGGAATTGTACGTTCCAACCGTACGAGGCCTGCTCGACGGTGGAAGTGCATTCCTCGGGGCTTTTCATGATTGATCCTTGTTGCTCGTCGCAGTTTGATTTCTCGGGGAATCCGATGTCAGCGCCAGCGGTTACGCCGTTGCGGCGGTATGATATTGGAAAGGCGGGGGATAATACTATTATCATTACGGATAACATCTTTTGATAGAATCTGGCATTCCTTCACTAACTCGGCTATTTCTCCGGTCAGTTTAAGCCTGGCTGCAATTTCAGTCGCCTTGATAGGATCGGGACTAAACGCAAGTTCCGCACCTACGCTGACGCCTGGTCCCGCCGACAGGCAGGGCTAAAACCTTTCGCCAGCCATCTCCTGGATGCGGCTATTCAATATGCCTGGCGTCCTTATCTCATTAGATAATTCTATTCTTCAAAAGGCCTTAAAACAAAAAAGCCCTGATATTTCTATCAAGGCTTCTTTTGTAAAAGAAAGGCAACGACTTACTCTCCCGGGTGT
>NZ_JAHESE010000053.1 GCF_018598175.1 Dawidia cretensis | reverse complement strand
ACATGACCGCGCTCGAAAACCTGGTATACATCGGCGAGCTGAACGGCATTCCGCGCTCCGAAGTCCGCGATCGCGCCGTCGAGATGATGGACATGGTAGGCCTTCGGAACGAAGATCTCCATAAAAAGACGTCGGCCTACTCGCGTGGCATGAAACAACGGTTGGGATTGGCTGACGTGCTGATCAAACAGCCCGACGTTATCATCCTGGACGAGCCTACCCTCGGTATCGACCCCAGCGGCGTACGCGATTTCCTAGACCTCATCCGTCAGCTGAGCCGTCAGAAAGGCATCACGGTGTTACTTTCGTCACATCACCTGCACCAGGTGCAGCAGGTCTGCGACCGCGTGGGCATTTTCGTCAAAGGAAAGCTTCTGGTAGAGGGCAGCTTAGATACATTATCAAAAAAACTGTTTACCGAACGATACTACGAAACTCGGGTAACGGTTCAGCATGCACTTACTATACCGTGGAAACACGAACCGGACCTCCTTCAATTGCCCGCCGTTCAAAAACTGGCGGTGGACGGCCATACCATCGACATCACGTGCACGAGCGATACGACACCCGACATTGTTCGCTTTTTTGTGGAGCGGGGATATGATGTCACCGGCGTGCACCGGAAGGAATACGGCCTCGATGAAATCTATCAAACCTATTTTGAAAACAATCTAACAGGAGCAGCAGTCGATGAAAAATCTGGTAACCTCGTTGAATAACTCCAGCCCTTTCGGGGTCATGGTGCGAAAAGAAATTGCCGGCCACATTCGCAGCTGGCGATTTATTGTGCTGTTAATGCTTCTTTTGCTCACGTTCTGGGGATCGATGTATATCTCGCTCAGTAACATTCGAACAGCCGTCTCGAACGCCAAGGACCCGGATGCCTTATTTTTATACCTGAAATTACTGACAACAACAGACGGTACGCTACCACCTTTTCACGTGCTCCTTAATTTCCTGGGCCCCTTGCTGGGTATTAGCCTTGGCTTCGACGCGATCAATTCAGAGCAACAGGGTGGAACGCTCACCCGCATCATGGCACAACCGGTTTACCGGGATAACTTACTGTTATCCAAATTTGTGAGCGCGCTACTGATGCTCAGCGTGCTGTTCCTGGCACTGGCCATGCTGATGACGGGCGGCGGCATGATACTGACCGGCGTACGCATGGAGCCCGAAGAAGTACTGCGAATCTTGAGCTTTATTGTACTCTGCGTCGTATACGTCGGGTTTTGGCTGGGTCTCTCCATCTTGCTCTCGATCCGATTCAGGCAAGCCGCCACCTCGGCGCTTACGGCCATCGGCATCTGGTTGTTTTTTACCGTGTTCTATCAGATCGTCATCAGCCTGGCCGTCAAAGCTTTTATTCCCCGATCGCACGCGCTTTCTGAAAGTGATGTTCTTCACTACAATGAGATCATTTTAAATCTGTTGCGCCTGGCGCCCAGCCAACTGTATACCGATGCAACGACCACGCTGCTGATGCCCTCCATCCGCAGCCTCGGGCCCGTTACGATGGAGCAGATGTCCGGCGCCATACCCACCCCGCTGCCGTTTGTACAGAGCCTGATGATCGTGTGGCCACAAGTCAGCGGACTGATCGCCGCCACCATGGTTTGCTTTGCCTTGTCCTATTACTTATTTATGCGACGGGAGATCAGAAGCTGAGCTATATCCATTCCAACAGTTAGGAGTTTGTCGATAGCGTTGCCCGCCCCATGGTTGCATGGTCCGGCGGGCTTTTTTGCGTCGGACGGTTGAGTCGCCTGCCCCAAATCTTCAGATTCGCTTATGATTCTACCTTCAACATTACAACGACTACAGCGGGGCCGGCGGAAGATGGGCTATATTCCTGGTAAGACTGCCAACAGAATATTGACGGAGACGTATAAAATCCGAAGTAACGGAACTTTCTTGCTGTCTGAAACTACGGACCTGAGAACCACCATCCATAAGCCCTATAGATAGCATTTTAATAAGATTTGAAAAGACACATCAACAACAGAGTCCTACGCTGAAATAAATTGCTCCCTATATTCCCTAATATACGTCACTCGTCTCGCCTCCAAACGGTCCACTTCAATCACCTCATAAAATTCTTTATCCAACGGATAAAATTTATCCGGTTCAGCCTGGTCCGCCAGAATCGACTCGCATACCTCGTTCGCTCGCCTAACAATGTCTGCTACCGATTTTGCACCAATAGCGATAAGATTTGGCTCCAGAAACTGATTTAACTCACATTCTGTATTAAAATAGAAGCCTCCAAATCCACCGTTGAATATTTTCGTTTCTAAAATATAGATTGAATAAATAATTTTTTGTCCACTAGTCAAACCAGCATATATTTCTCCGTAGGATTTGTTCTTGCTATTAAATTGTATACTGTCGATTATCAGCTGCGTTACGTCTTCGTCCGGTGTGTTTTTTATCAGATCGTCTGTCAATCGATCATGAATCGGCCGAACTTTGTTAAATATTTTCGAAAAGTCGTATCTATTATCTTCACTCATAAGCCTGTATTATTTTCTCTTAACCCTTCTTCGAATGTGAATGCCTTCAGGTCCTGCTTAATCTTCGTTAGATCAATCGACTTATAGCCATTGCTGAAATAGTCGACATTTTTAACGCCTTCATTTGCGATCAGAAAGTTGATGATAGCATGAACGTGATCCAACGTTTCGGTGTCCTGCATTCTCGTCAACTCTTTCAGGTCCATAAACAAGCTGCATTGGCCGGGCGTATCGGTGTATCGTCTTACGCGTAGCGTGCGACGATCCGGCAAGGAAAACAAATAGATGTAGTAGCAATAGGCGTAATTGTAAGATCCATCGCTGTCCTTTTCTCCCACATCTTCGTGGTAGGTCCTGGACCAGAGGATTTTTTTTACGTTTTTGGGGGATGCCATGGGAGACGTTAGGCGCCGGTCTTTCTACTTTTGATTATCTGCAACTCCTTTTCTTCATTTGTTGGCCACAAATGAATTTCATAAAAGTCCTCACCCTCCAGTCCATCTTCACTTATTTCGTCTAGATTTCCGTAATAAATTCTCGCCCTGTAAATTCCTGTATTCACTTTAATTCTCATGGCATCGGGTAGATAGTCCGTACAACCCGCGACTACGAGCGTATCTGAACTTGTTTCCAGGTCACATTCGTTTATTTGTCCTATCGTGCCTAATTCGCTCAGCATATCCGGCTCTTTGTCGAACAGCTTAATTGTTACCGGCACAGTCATGTTTCTCACTGTTCCGACAGTAATGATTCCTGGTCCCAACGCAAGAAGCCTGTCTAGCGTTTGTTGATTCCAGTCTTCGGACAAACTTCCGTCAACCTTCTCATCCTGGATGTAGAATTGAAAGTAGTCCGCAAACAGATCGATCTTTATTTCTTGCGTGATCATTTCATTTAAACGCTTCGTTGCTTCATTTTTATATCGTTTGCTACTTTATCCAGGCCAGCAGGTACCGCATTACACAAATTTAATTCGCCCTAGTATTCAGTCCTTTCCCTTGTTTCTTTTTTTCCGATACCGAACTGCTGAAAACAAAAAATCTCCAAAAAAGTCATAGAATCATTCCCCAGATTTAAAATCCCTAAGAAGATAAGTAATTGATCTATCCTCCAGATCCATTAGAAGTAGTGAATCCGTTGTGACTTTCAAAATCAAGGACTTCGAAATCCATCCATCAAAATCTATCTTAATAGTATCGGCAATAATTTGATACTTATAACTTTTTAGATTATCTACATAAAAGATCGAGTCATAAGAAATATCAAATACAGCGTTACTTCCCTTCTCCTTAAACCAAGCTCCCGTCAATGCTTCCGGAGATACATTATAGGATCTTACATTCTCTTTATCCTCGTTTTGTTTCTTCTCTTCATGAATGATAACACTCTCCCTTGTCTTATTTTTTTCTTTACAGCCTAAAATAATCAGACTTAAAGAAATTAAGATAATTTGTTTTTTCATCATTTCTTAGGTTCGTCATCTATCGTGGCGGCCGGTTCAAGGTTGGACTCCTTTCCATAAACTCCTTTGTAGCCTCGTCCAATAAATAGATTATTGGTTTGCACCAAATACAATCGTCATAAAATCCCGTTGAATCTGGCGGATTTACAATTAGCATTCTACTATTTGGTTTAAAGCAATAGCCTCGTGTGGCGCCCGGAGCATCGTAAACTTTCCCTGTTCTTCTGTCAACAATCACCGCCTGCTGACAAGGTGAACCACAACCCCACGAAGCAAACGTGTAGTGTCCGGCAAAATTTACTGTATCCGCGTTGTAAGCGTTCCTTATCCTTGTTTTAAACATACCGGCGCCCTTTTTTGAGGAAAGGTCCAGGGTAGCTTTCGCTGTGCCCATGTCTACACTATCTGTTTGAAAGTCCTGAAAAGAGATGTAGGGCTCAAATTTTATGGAAGAATGATAGATCTTTCCCTTTTCGATTGTCGTGTCTCCAAAAATCCTGATGTTGTCGCTAGAGATGATGAGTCCGGCGGGTGGTTTTTTGGTTTTAACATTGGTTACCGTTGGCTCACCTGGGATCATACGTGTACTGTCCTGGTCAGCCAGACCAAGTGATTCTTGCTTCTTGTCAGAGCAAGCGCCCGCTATCAGCGTGAATATCAATACAGGGATAAATCTCATTCTATACATGCTGTCGGAAACTGGCCCGTTGAGGTACATCCTATTCGAATTTCCTTCCCCATCGGTACAAAAATGAAAGTCAATGTCATACTAATCGCGGCTCCGATGGCAAGAATCTTCAATCGCTTTTTTGTCTTCGCTACAAATCGGGCAAAGGGTTCATCCTCATACAGATTTGCAAAGTCTACTTTGTCTGGAAAAAACTCCAGATAACTAAAAATTCCGTTGTACCTACCATCAAGAAGCTGATAGTCCTTATCGGACAACATACCCCTTTCTTTAAAATTCACAATAAAATCTCTGAGTTTTATGATCCTCCTCTTATTTAAGACGATCAATAGGACTATATGTACCATGTTGGATGCGATGAGGACGAAGTAAAATACTTTCAAATTCTCGCTCATGAGTTTGTATTAAAGGTGTCGTGCTTATTGTTTAAAATCGAAGCGTCTTAATAGCTTCGATTATTCTGTGTCCCATTCTATTTACATTTATCGAGTTTCAACGCCAGCATTTCACCTACCTCTTTCGCGCCGTCATGGCCTTGTGAATAATCGTTGTATACCCATGTACCATTTTGCTTTTCTAAATAGCCTTTAATGCTATCAAAAATTGGAGTTTTGGCAGCCGTAACGTTAAACGCATCTTCATGCACGCCAAATTGCTTTAGCCGTGTCCACTTGTTATTACATAAAGAATAAATTTCACAACTGTTCACGTTACTAACGTCCAGGTAGTCAATCACCAATGCAATTTCATCTTTTCCATCCGCATTGATGTCGCCAATGTTTATCAAACAATACAGTCCCTGAGCAGGTCCTACATGCAATGTGTCCTGGTTATTTTTATGCGTGGTCAGATACACGTCGGCATCACGGTCGACAAACCACTGTACAACGGTGTCCCACTCGTTTTGGGTTGGATCAGGCGAATTGTCAATTTCAGTTCTTGTCAGCCTGGAATAATTGTGCTGAAAAATAGTATCTTCTCCCCCATCTCCGTCAAAGTCACCCCTGGCGAAGAGCTTCTTCAACGTATGGAGTTTAACATTATCCCCAGCGTTAGCCGGAACGACGGAATAATTCTCAGTCGTTTTTTCCGGCGGTTCCTTACAACCCAGGAGTCCTAAAGCCAGGACCACTATGTACCATGCATATCGCAAGGTCATCCTTTAACTATCATATAACACGAGAATAAATATTCCTGAAAGATATGTTTTTTCCCCAAACAACGGGAGGAAAATTGCCGGCACCGGACGTTAGCGATGCTATACCTGTTTTAAAACCTACGCGATGGAAGCTCCACCGGCCGCTGGCTGGCGATCAGGGCATGGATCTTTTCCAGGATCTGCTCTTCGTATGCCCGTAGCTGTTGCTGGCTCTCATGCCCCGCGCCGAACTCCTCGCTGATCGAATAGCTTTTTACGAAGTGACTTTTCTTAGCCCCTAAGGCATAGTGCCAACCGCCACTCTCTTCGCTCACAAAGACAACGGCATCTTCCAGCCGCATCAGCTTTTCATGTTGATTTGCGAGACCACTCTTAAAGATGCCATTCGCCGACGCATCAAAGAGATATCGAATGTTTGCCTTTACCAGGATATTGTACAGACTGTGCAACGCCAAAAAAACCGACAACACGTACAGCACGAGACGGCCATCCTGACCGATCGAATCGGGCACGATGGGGGTCACCGACGCCAGCAGTCCCGCGGCCACCAACAGCCACCGGGACCGCCTCACCAAGTGCGAATAAGGCTTCAGCGACAGCGAGCCTGCTGACGCGACGATGTTATACCGTTGCCGAATGTCCTGCATGCTTTATTATTTCCTCGATTTCATTGAGCAAATTCTGCATGGCGCGCCGGGTGATGCCGTTGCATACCATGGCCACTTTCGGCTTGCCGTCCCGGCTATACCAGACGTTCAGGGAGGTGTTTACCGTGATCAGGGTGTGCGTCACCCGCACCATTTCAAACTGCAGTATGGCGTCCAGCGGAACGATGGTTTTTCGCGCAAACAAGCCTTTTGTCAATACCATCTCCCGCTGCGCCAGATCGATCACGGTGGACTCCCTTCCGATCGATACCAGAAACAGCATCGTGACGCCAGCCGCCATCCACATCACCCAAGGCATGTTCCCCACATACCCGCCGAACCCGGACACCGCCAGAATGATCGAAATAAACAACGCAAATCCATAGCGTCTATTCATAACATATTGGTTGCGTTGCTCGGTAAAGTATCTGTATCCTTTCATGGGTAGCGTTGTTGCTCCGCAAGATTAGGATAGGAAGGCTGCCGACCAAGCCGGATAGGCAAACGGTTGCTTTCGCCTTGTATTCAGCCACGCCCGGTAGACATTCCGGAAGCCATTCGATTTCCCGAGACAAATCGTTGAAAATGAAGGCGTACAAGGTTTGCCAATCTTCCGACAATGGGTAATTTGGACACTTCATTACCCGAATCATGCGCTCGTTTTTCTGTCGGTCCATCCTCCCTTGTTGCTTGCCTGCCATGGTCGTCTTCTGGGTGCTGCTGTTGCCCCTCTCTGCCGTTGGCCAGCCCTCCCCGATCGAAACCATGGCCATGGAGGGCTATGCGCAGCGCTTTACAGACACCGTCGCCAGCCTGAACGTGCAGCAGATGGCACTGGTACTGGCCCGGCAGCAACATAACGCGGAAGACAAGTCCATCTGCTACGCCTACCTGGCGCTCACGCACAGGCGCCTGTTGCACCTGAAGGACTTCACCCGCTACGCGGACTCCGCCTTTATCGAAGCAGGAAAGACAAAAAGTCCCCGGGCAAAGGCGTATAGCGCCATGGCCATGGGATCACTCAAATCCTATATAGAAGACAACGCGCGCGCATTGGACTATCTGCTGGAAGCGTATAAGCTCTTCGCCGCGCTGGAAGCGTATGATCTTTGCGCCCGCATCGGCTCGGATATTTCCTACCTGTTTGCGTCCGGCTCACAGGCGAAGGTGAAAAAATATGCGGACGAAGCACTTTCGTACGCCATGCAAACAGGCGCCCCGGAAAGTATTCTGCACGCACGCCTGGCCGTCGGCAGTTACCTGCTGGACCAGGCCAAGCCCGACGACCGGCTACAATGGTCCGAGGCCGTTGACTTCTACCGAACCACGATCCTCCTGGCGGAGAAAGATGCTGAGTCTATCGTCAGCAAAAGCAACATCGGCGTGGCGTATGTCAATCTTGCCGTGCTGTATATGAATGGTCCGAAGCCCATCGACGAGGATGCTTTTCTCTTCAACCTGGAAAAGACGATCGCCATTTCACGGCAATACAACCTGAAGAATATCTACCGCAGCTCGATTGGCTTGCGGGGACAATACTTTATGCAAAAGGGAGAATATACCATCGCCGAAGAGCTGTTCAAGGAAGGAATCGCGTATCAGCAAACACTCCCCTATAAGGACAACGCGATCCTGGCTACGTTTTACGAGTCCCTGAAAGATATTGCGGCCCGGCAACAAAATTACTGGTCGTACTATCAGTATGATCAATCGTTCGCCGAGTACAATAAGCTCCGGTACGATGAATCGACGCAGCGGACGCAGCAGTATGCCGACGCGCGTTTTGAATCCGAAAAACAAACCTCGCTGATCCAGGAGCTGGAGCAGGATAACAAGCTTCAGCGAAAGAACCAGCTGCTGGGCTACGGCATCGCCATCGTGTTGCTGATCGGATTGGTGTTTATGTATCGCTCTTATTACTACCGGCAGCGGTACTACCAAAACCGCGAAGATATTTCGCAACAGCAGCAAGCCAACAATGCACTCAGACTGCAGCTCCTGGAAAAGGAGACGCTCGAGAGCCTGGCGGAAAAGCTTGCGCTGGAAAGGCGGCTGCTGAGCTCCCAGATGGACCCGCATTTTATCTTCAATGCGTTGGGCAATATTCAAAGTATGATGCTGCAAAAAGACACGGCCCAGGCGGTGTCCTACCTGGGCAAGTTTGCCAAACTTACGCGGCAGGTATTGGAACAATCGCGGACCGAAGCCATCTCGCTGGCCGAAGAAATCGAAACGCTGACAAACTACATGGAACTGCAACGGCTGCGGTTGAACAACAGCTTTCAATACCACATCGTGTGTGATGAAGAAACCGACACCGCTCTATTGATACCGCCGTTGCTGATCCAACCTTTTGTAGAGAATGCCGTAGAGCATGGGCTAAAACCGTTGCCGCCCTCCCAGCCGGGACTGTTGGAGATCCGGTTCAGCGCAGCCGTCGACAAAAAGTTGCTGGTCTGTACCATTACCGACAACGGCATTGGCCTGGCGGAATCCAAACGACGCAAAGCGCACGATGCGCACCGGTCGTTGGCCACGCGGATTACGGATGAGCGCTTATCGCTGATGATGAAGGACAATCCCCAGGCACGTGTTGACGTGCACGACGGCACCCCGGACGGATCCGGATGTACCGTGATCTTACAAATACCCATCGTGAATTAAGACGAAAGAAGATGTATAAAGCAGTCATAATCGAAGACGAGCACCGCCTGCGGGAGGCCCTTTCCATTTTGCTGGAGATGGTCGCCGACGACCAGGTGCAGGTGGTGGGCTATGCCGAACATGCGGACGACGCCGTCAAGCTGATCAACCGGCTCAAGCCCGACCTGGTGTTTCTGGACATCATGCTGAAAGACGGCACCGGGTTCGACGTGCTGCAACGGATTGACTACCGGGGCTTCCACCTCATCTTCACCACCGCATATGAAGAACACGCCATCCGCGCGTTTAAATACAGCGCCATCGACTACCTGCTCAAGCCCATTGACCAGGAGGAGCTCAAATTGTCCATCGACAGGATCAAGGACATCCAGCAAAAAATGGTGGGCGAGCAGCAATTACAAGAGCTACAAGACAACCTCCAGAAGACTCCGGAGCGGCTGGTCCTTCCTACCCTGGAGGCCATGCACGTGGTGAAGGTCGATCAGATTGTACGCTGTGAGACGTCCGGTTCCTATACAACGTTCCTGCTGGCCGACGGCCGGAAAATCATTGTCTCGAAGCCGTTAAAAAACTACGAAGACATCCTGTTGCCTCCCCTGTTCTTCCGGGTGCACCAATCCCACCTGATCAACGTGCACTACATTCAGAGCTACTCGAAAGAAGGACTGATCCAAATGAAAGACAAGGCTACGGTGCCCATTTCACGGGCCAAAAAGGAGGCATTCTTCAAATTAATGACCGAAGACGGCAATCCCTGAAAAACGGATAGGGACTGAAACCCGTCCGATACCAAGCGAACCCCACCGTCCGCACAGCGCCTATTTTCCGCCGTTCCGGGAGTGCCTATGTTTGCCCCATAGATTAATAAGGCCAACAAACCACACTACTATGAGCAACAAAACACTTGCAATCTTAAGCTACATAACCATCATCGGCTGGGTCATCGCGCTCATTCAGAACAACGACAAGAAGCCCAAAGACGAGCTGGTGACCTACCACTTAAAACAGGGCTTCGGTTTCTTTCTATTGGCGGTTGTTGTCAATGTGGCGACTACGATTGTCGTCACGATCGTGCCTTTGCTATTCTTCCTGAACTACGTGGGGCTGGTGCTCCTGGTGCTTTGGGTATTCGGGATCATCAACGCTGTGAATGAGCAGAAGAAGCCCATTCCGCTGGTTGGCCCTATGTTTGAAAATCAGTTTGCTTTTATCGGATAGACCCTCTCTGTACAAGAGACCCCTCGAAACAAGAGACCCTCTCTCCTGGGAAAAGGCCGCTTCATTTGAAGTGGCTTTTTTTTGTTGGCCCCGATCCTTTTCTACCCCATGGGCAATAAGTATATTCATAAACCCGTTTAACTTCCTGAATTCTATCCTTTACCTGAAACGCCTTATGAAATTTACTCCCGGAGCCCGCCTGGGCCTTCTCTTCCTGACAAGCTGTTTATTCCAGTACTGCGCACCCGCCGAGCAATCTACACAACCCACTGACACCTGCACCCTGGTATCCGGGGGCATCATCACCATCCCGATCGACTCGACTACCATCAACTACAGCGTATACCCCATCCATTATGCCAACGATACCGCCGAGTGGTACATAGACGGCAACGATTATGTCAATGGTATCGACTTTTATGACTTAGGTAAAGCAAAACTCGTCAAGCGAACCATCTTTCCGGAGAAGGGCGTGAACGGTCTAAAGTTTGCCAAGAAGCTGTATGTTCAGTCGTTGGATTCGATCTATGTGTATTCGGAAGGCGACATGGTATACTCTGTCGGTACGCCGCAAATACTCCTGGTAAATTACAACGGTGAAGTATTAAAACGTTACCCGATAATAACGCGCGAACCCCGGACCTCCTGGATGGCGCATTTGGCATCACCCTTCACCATACGCGACGGCTATGCCTATTTCTCCTTCATGGCTTTCGGAGATAACCGCGAACAGATGGGGCATAAAGCTCTGGTGCGTTATAATCTGAAGACCGGAGAGCACCAGGAATACGGACCCGCATACCCGGAAGTCTTTCGTAACTATATCTTTCGCGAATTCACCCCGACATTTACATTCGGGCACAACGACAATATCGTGGTTCGTTTTCCTTCGCTGCCGGACCTTTATAACTATAACATGAAAACCGACAGCACCACGGTGATCCCGATGAAGAGCCAGTATCAGGACAGGCCGATCACGCCCGACTCCACGGCGCAGGGGGCATGGGAGCTGGACGACGATTTCCACGATTTTCAGCAACACAGCTATTTGGGCGTGTATTACAGCCCCTATGACCATCTGTACTTTTCCGTATTCAGCGAAGCGATACCGATCGCGGACTCGCTGGGTAATCGTCACGACTTTCATGACAGACCGTTGACGGTAATCATCCTGGACGAAAACTTCAAACGTTGCGGCGAAATCCGCCTCAACGACCACACCTATTTCCCTAACTTTATCCCCACCCGCCAGGGCCTGCTGATCCCGCGTAGTCACCCGAAGAACCCCGAAAACGATGAGCGCAAAATACAATTCGAGATCTTCCGCCCGGCGAGCCTGCAATAGCTGGCTCGCGGCCCTGTGTGTGCTCACAATCGCCGTTGCCTGCGGCCCACGCTCAGAGCAGTCCATAGGCGTCCGTGAAGCCTCAAAACAAGACAGTGCATCCGTACAGGCTAAGAACTTCATGCGCAACCACCAGGTCCTGTTGCAGGAAGAAAAACTATCGCAACTCACGGCCGAGTTGAAGGTGCACCCCGTAACAGAAAAAATGCTGTTGGTGATCCCCACACACGGCTGCGGCAGCTGCATCGAGGCCGCCCTGAAATATACCGCCCGGCACGACGAACGCGAAAAGCTCACCACGGTAGTCAGTGGCACGAGCAAACGGTATTATATGCTGGCCGCCCACAAATTCGGCATCGACACCGCCAGGATCATCTTCGACAAGGAAACACGCCCTGCCCGGTATGGCTTGATCACCATCTATCCTACGCTTTTCCAGGCAAACGCCGATGGAACGATAGTAGCGACTGACCTGGACAGTGGCAACCTGCCGAAAGTCTTCGCAGACGCGGGACTGACTGTACAGTAGGGAGTACTACGTACGACTATTTTCACGATCGTGCCTTTCCTTTTCTTCGTGAACTACGTGGGGCTGGTGCTCCTGGTGCTTTGGGTATTCGGGATCATCTACATACTCTTGAAAATCACTACCTTTAACCGACAACAAGCAATGGCCTCTCCGTTGGACCATTCCGTTGGCACCAACCTATACGAGTATTCAGATGAAAAAATGGTTTTGCTTTGTCCTGGCCGCGACAGCGCTTTCAGATGTCTTCGGTCAAAATCTATTTGCCGCGAAGGCGAAGGGCTCCTACGGTTTTATAGACCATACAGGCCAATGGATCATTCCCGCGACCTTTGACGATGCGGAGGCCTTTAACAATGGTTACGCCCGGATAAAAAAGAGCGGACAATGGAGTTATATAGACAAAGACAAAAGGATCGTCACGGGATTCCGATTCGACAAAGCTTACAATTTTGAAGGAGAGGTCGCCCGCGTGGGAATCATGGACAAAGAAACAAGGAAAATAACGTACGGACTGATCAACACAAAAGGTCAATGGGTTGGCCGCCGCGAATTCGCCGAGATCGGCAAGTTTGCCGACAATGGCCTGGCTCTCGCGCAGACACGAAGCGGCGACTGGGGGTTTATTGATAAGAACGGGCAGTGGGTTATTCTGCCGACGTTTGGCGGCCTGCGTGATTTCCACGACGGGCTGGCTATGGCCCGTTCCAAAGGCAAATGGGGTTATATCGACAAGACCGGCCACTGGGTGATCCCTCCTATTTACAATCACGCTATAAATTTTCGAGAAGGCTTTGCATCAATCGAGACCAAGGGAGGTCGTTGGGCACTGATCGACACGCAAGGCATGCCGGTGGGCTCGCTCGCATTTGATGTTCTAAAACCTTTTTCAGACAGCGTCACGACTGCCCGACTCGACGGCCGGTGGGGAATCGTCGGCAAGCAAGGGCAATGGATTGTCGAGCCTAAGTTTGATTACCTGGGTCAGTTTGTCGACGGTCTTTGTCGCACCAGACGAGAGCGTTTCTACTGGGGTGTCGTCGACAAGGCCGGCAAGTGGGTCATTCAAGCCGATTTCGAGAATGTCCTCCCATTCTCTGAGGGCGTTTGCCGTGTAAAGAAAGGCACTCTTTGGGGGTACATGGATCGCACCGGAAAATGGGTAGTAGAACCAACGTTCCAATCAGCAGAAGCCTTCCATAACGGTTACGCAACCGTCAAAATGAAAGGGGAATGGGGCATTATCGATCGCACAGGAAAGGTTACACTCGAACCATCATTCGATAAAATCAGACCCCAGGACGAGGGCGATGATACCGCAGAAGGAGAGGAAACAGAAATGAAAGACGAATAAGGGGTGCAGGCAACCACTACGGTACGCTGGAAACAGTTTGTAAACCTTCCCGCTGCAAGATCAGCCGGGTTATTCGGGATGTGAACACAAAGTACTTGTCCATCTTTATGCGCATCCCGTATGCGTGAACGTCCATCACTAAAAGGCCGTTCGGGGTAATGCCGATTATCGTTGGAGAACACGCGCGGCCTATGAATTTCCGGGCGAGCATAAACTGTTTGTTTCGGATCATATAACGTCCGCGATCCCGCTGTCGGCCATGCGTGGTAGTGAGATCGACGTGAACCTTGTTGCCTGTAAACTCGATGAATCCCGCTGGTGCCTTTTGATCGTCCAGTACGCGAATATTCCGCACAAATCTATCCATCGAATCAGACGTGCTGTCCAATACCTCGAAGGCCCCCGCTTTCACCGCGGTCCATTTTCCTTGCAGGCGCTCAGACGAGGCATTGTTGAAGGACGTATCCAACCGCGCATGCCCAAACGCCGTTTGAATGCAATACGTGTTCCTCACCGAATCCTCGGTCGTGGTAAAACATGTCTCGCAGGCGCCTGCACCGTCATAATTCGAATTTATCCGTTTCTGGTCGTGATACCAATGTGTGCTATCAAGCCTTGGAAAAATAAGGAAATCGGTCAGCGAAATGCTCTGCGCGCACGTTGTGGTCAAGGCCAGGATATAGCCAACGATTATACAAACGGTTTTCATATACACCAGGGGTTACTGGCGAATGTAGTATATATTTTTTTATATACAAATACGCAAAAAACAAATAGATACACTTCAGAGCCTCGCAGATTACAGGCTTATTATTGAACTAGCTTGGCAGTTGCTTGTGCGAAGCAAAAAAAGCAGCGAAGGTTGCCCTCCGCTGCTTGTCGGGTTAACCGTCCACCTGTTTGGCATCCTCATTGATGAAGCTTTCTGCCAGGTTGGATAATAACATATCGGTTTCTTTTTCCTCTTGCAACGTTTCCTCGAGAAGTTGCGCTATCTCGGCCTTCTCGGTCATTTTGGCAAGTTGGCGGAGACTTCCGTATGCGGCAATCTCGTAGTGCTCGACCTTCTGGGCGGCAACAATCAAACCAACATCGCGCGTCGCTGAACCGTCTTCCGTATCTTTAATGACCGCCTGGCCTTCTGCAATGAGGCCTTCCATGCCCTTGCATTTCTTATCCTTCGGCGACATACCGATTATTTTAAAGACACGCTCCAGACGCGCAATCTGGTTCTGCGTCACTTTCAGGTGCTCGGCAAATGCCTTCGCCAAATCAGGCGATGTAGCGGCCATTTCCAATTGCGGCAGGGCCTTTGTCAGTTGCTTTTCGGCATTCAATACATCCGACAATTCGTCGACGAAGAATTTCGTAAGCGCCGGTTGGTCTGAATCTGAGTTAAATGATAGTATTGACATAGCATTGATGTTTATAGTGTAGGTACCAATACTAAATCATTGTACCCGATTTGGTCGCGGCCGATTCGTCCACCAACATACCCATTTGGAGATGGCTCGTACATCAACAGCCTAAACGATAGGATCCTTTATCCGGGATTTTCCGGACGCGTTACTTTTTTACAAAGCGGTATACGTGCTGGAGATAGCGCAGGGCAATCGGCTCAGACGTGCCTCGGTTGTAAAAGGTTGGAATACCGCATGTTCATGGGGTCGAGCGCCTAACAACCAATGGTATTTGAGAATAAATAAACTATCTTTCATGTATCTGCGACTTTTACAAACCTTCTGTAGGAGTAGCAAAACAGATCCTCTTACTACATGTCATGAAAATTTACCTTTTAATTGTGTGCCTGGCAGGTACTCTGACTCAGAAAGCTCTTGCTCAGGAGAACATTTCTACCTCTCATCAGAAGCAGGAAAAAAAGGGTAAGCAACTCCATGATTTTCCCGACTTCGATCGATCTTTACCGCTGGACGCGGCAGCTGATACAACGGCCAATGTAAGCTTTGCCGATTTCGACGGCGATGGTCACCTTGACATTCTCCTGGTGAAAGGAAGGCATTGGCCCAGGGTTGACCGAGTCCTGCTTGGTGATGGGTCCGGCGGGATACGAAGGGCTTATGCTCTCGGGGAGATTGCAGACCGTTCCTACACCGGCGGTGTGGCTGATTTTAACGGGGATGGTTTCCCCGATATTGCTATCAGCAATGATGCTCCAGATCGGAAACTGATTTATACCAATGACGGGAAAGGTAATTTTACTCATGCGTCTGAATTCGGGCGCCCTGAATGGGACACACGGAATTTGTCCATTGCTGATATCAATGGTGATGGATTGGCAGATCTCATTCTGGCGAACAGGGGTGCTCCGGGAAAAACATCCAATTACATCTGCTTCAACAGCGGAAAAGGAGAGTTTAATGCTCCTTGCCTTGCGTTTGCTCCCTACCCTGCGACGACCATATCTCCCGCGGACATTGACCATGATGGCTTTATCGACCTTGTTGCGCCCCATCGTGACGGTGGCCAGAGCTACGTATACCTCGGCAGCGCTGATACGGTTTTCCCGGAGACGCGACGTATTCCCTTCGGGGCCTCTGACGCGATGATTCGTACGGCACTCGCGGCAGATTTTAACGGCGACGGTATCCATGACATAGTCGTCATAGACGAAAAAAAGGGAGTCGCGCTCTATTTCGGACTAAAAGATCAAACCTTTTCCGAAGGCATTTCCCTGGCTGATGCAACGGTAGTTCCCTATGCACTGGCAATAGCCGATCTGAATGGGGACAAAAAGATTGATATGATTGTAGGACACAAAAAGGCGCCGTCCACGGTATTTTTCAACGACGGTACGGGAAGCAGCTTTACCTCCATCTCTTTTGGCGATTCAAAGGGTACTGTGTATGGGTTCGCCGTGAGCGATTTTAACGAAGACGGAATGCCTGACATCGCTACAGCCCGCTCAGACGCTCCGAGTATTTTGTACTTCGGCACTATCCCATCAAAAAAACGTAAATAAAGAAGGTCGATTTGCACCGTGCCTATCCTTGCTGATCTCCAAACATGGATGATTGCCGGTATCCAAAAGGTGCTGCCAAGTCGGCGATGGCCGAGGCCTGGCGCTACTCAATGAAGTCAGTTAATATATGAATATAACATCTGAAATACCTGCTTATACCATATCCGGGCAGAAGCAATTTTTAACAAAGGAGTTGACAGTTTTCCTGATTATATCCATGGTTATATCCTGGCCGGTTGTACTACTCATACTAGCGCAACTACCGCCAGGCTTTACGAACGGAGATATTAAATCATTCAAAAATGCGACTGGAAGTCTGAGCTTGTTGTACGGCACGGGGCCTATGATTTCAGCCATTATTGTTACCCTGATGTATCGGGGCACGTCCGGACTAAAGGATCTTTTTAGTAAGCTTGCTACGTGCAAAGTTTCGTTACGTTGGTATCTATGGGCACTTATGTTACCCGTTATCCCACAATGGCTTGGATTATTCTTGTGGGCGCAACTTACCGGTACAGCACTGGCATTTCCAACAGTAAGTGGCTATCTCTCCAGTTGGCTACAGATCGCATTCATTAGCGCAGCATACTATATTACCGAAGAGCTTGGCTGGCGCGGTTTTATGCTTCCCAGAATATTGTCCATGCATCCGTGGATCAAGTCCTCTTTGCTTGTGGGCATCGTTTGGAGTATTTGGCATTATCCGCTCTGGGTTACCTCTTCCTGGGCGACTACCGGTTCAGTAACACAAGTAGTCCTTGTAGTAACGGCATGGTCTTTCTTTGCGATTGGAATTTCTGTCCTACTGAGCTGGATATTCAAAAACACACGCGGGAGCGTTTTGCTGGCCATGATTTTACACGGCTCAAGTCAGGCAAATCTAACAAAAATGTATGCGGCTGCCGGCAACTCATCCCTGTTGGGATCAAGCTTTGCTATCGTTCAGGCCGTATCGCTATCCATAATGGTCATTTTGTTTCTAGTAGTCATCCGAAAATCAAAACAGGAAATGATTGGACATTAAGTCTGACTATGATAAAATTCTTGCTCCTTATGATGTTTGTGTTATCATCTTTGTTAGCAACCGTTATTTCCCACTACTTATGGCGTCATAAAGGGTCTTAAAGTCTGATGGTAATAGCTCTTCAGAAACTTTGTAGTTGTCTATCAAACGATCTTCTTTATATACATTCACGCTATAGTACCTCTTTCCATTTGATCTGTCCTTATTCTGTTCAAGACCAGTCCATGATAATTTGCCAATTTGACTGAATATTTTTTCTTTCTCTTCTTTGTTAAACTTGATAGGTCTCTTATACTTTTCACCCTTACTATGCAAATAGCTTGCATGTGGTGTGATGAAATAAACTCTTTTACTTTTAACGATTAGCTCATATTGTT
Organism: Dawidia cretensis; assembly: GCF_018598175.1. Taxonomy (GTDB): domain Bacteria; phylum Bacteroidota; class Bacteroidia; order Cytophagales; family Cyclobacteriaceae; genus Ohtaekwangia; species Ohtaekwangia cretensis. The sequence goes on along the minus strand of NZ_JAHESE010000053.1, from coordinate 10,089 downwards.
GCGTAATTAAAGAGTCACCATAATAAGAGATTGTCATTCTATCAATTTTCTCCTTAGTTGTCTGAGAAAATGAATTGACATAATTCAATGTCAAAATGGATATTGTCAGTATAATCCTTGTGGTCATTAATAAAGTCTTGGTTTAATAATTGTTGCTAACCCTCGAATATACGCAATAGCGTATGTTTTTTATTTGCTATGAAGTGCTGAAACTGCTCTTTTCCAAAGAATTTTCAGGTATTTAGGAGGATATTTAGTTTCCCACTTTTATGATTGTTTCCTGCGTTCCCTATGCACGATTCGGCAGCTGTAATCTGCATTCCTGTCCAATTTGTTTAAGGCTCACTAAGTAGTAGTTGCCAGGGCTGTACTGTGGATGAGCGTTTTATAGGATAGCCTCTGGGCTGTATTGTTTGTGCAATCTGGCACACAAATATATTCCAGCATGCGGATAGCTTTGCATAAAAAAAGCATGAAAAAGGTACTGTTAATTAACGGGAGCGCGAGAATATCCCATTCTCAAAGCAGGGAGCTGACTGGATTATTTGTGGAACATTGGAAAACTGTTCATGGCGACCGGAACATTCGCATTCGCGAAATTGGATCGCACCGCCAGGCACAAAATCTGATGGAACACGAGTTGAGCCTGGTATGAAGAGCGATGTTATCAAAGGAAGTCTGCTGGTTGGACTGGGTGCATGCTGCTATGGCACGCTCGGTACCTACGTGAAGATGGCGTACCATGAAGGCTTTAGTACCGCAGAAGTAACGATAGCGCAGTTTTGTATCGGCGCTGCTACACTGTTTCTATTGAATCTGTTCCGCAGGGCTGTGCCGGCGCCTGTTCGTGTCATTTCCAGTTTTAAAACCAATCTCCGGTTGATGGCCGGCGGGATATCGCTTGGACTAACCAGTATTTTCTATTACATGGCGGTCCACTACATCGCCGTGAGTGTCGCTATTGTACTGTTGATCCAGTCGGTATGGATGGGCGTAGCCCTGGAGACGATGGTACAGAAAAGGCTACCTGGAAAGGTAAAGCTACTATCTGTTATCCTCGTTATGGGAGGCACAATACTGGCTACCGGAATGTCCACGCAGGCGGTTCATATTAATAAGACAGGACTGGCGTATGGTCTACTGGCCGCTCTTTGTTATACAGCGACGCTGTATTCCTCCAATCACATTGCACTTTCCTACCCTCCGTTAAAAAGAAGCATGTACATGATCCTCGGCGGGTTGATTGTCATCTTACTGGTCTTTCATTCCGCTATTCATTCGCAGTTCTCTTACCGGATATTCCTACACTGGGGCCCCCTCATAGCGTTGTTCGGTACAATCCTTCCGCCCTTGCTATTCACGCGAGGGATGCCCCTCACGGGGATGGGACTGGGGGCTATCATCGCATCCATCGAAATACCGGTGTCGGTTATCACGGCTAACCTGCTGCTGGATGAAACTGTCAACCCGCTTCAATGGAGTGGCGTCGCACTCATTCTTATTGCGGCCGCCGTCATGAACGTGCCACGGGGAGAAATATTTAATCGCGCTAAACATTAATTTTTGGCAGCGAGTTGCTTGGCGACAGCTATCTCGCCCAGGTGATTCTGGCTATTATTACAATAAATAGCCATCGGGCTATATATATGGCATTGTAGGGCGTTGGCTACCTGGTGATATAATAGAAATCGCGCTCCAATTCATACTTCATTCTCGACACGCCCCTCCTCATTATATAATAAGGGATTCCAAGCATCAATGTGGCATGAATAAAAATGAATGGTATGAAGAACCACCCCATATTCCCTGATGTATCCGAGACAATGAAAGAAATAATGAAAGCGACATAACAGCACGCTATAAAAAGGAAGAAGGGAATAAAAATCCTTCGGAATCCCCTTATCGTTGCCTCAACAACCAGAATGTTGTCTTTCTGTGTAAAACTTCCCTCGGCCACTGCCAAACTCATGTTCATATCAAAGAGCCTTCTTCTCCTTCTAATTTTGAAAGAATCGAAAGTCACTGTCCCTCTGTATTCGTTCTTACTGGAACTAAACGCTTCAAAAGGTGAAAGAAAGATCCCAATATCACCTTGATCAACATTACGTGTCAACTTGTCAATAAAATCCCTTTTTTCTATGGGCATTTCGATAGTCAAATGATCAACTAATCTTAATCTTTCTAATATTGATTTCATCTCATTCATTCTGGTTCAAACGGTCGCTTCGTTTGAAGTGGCTTTTTTTATGCTCGCTATTCCAAAACAACCGTCATTCGATGAGTATCTCCGGCGTGGGTGAAGATCAGCACATATATACCGCGCGGCAAAGCGCCTACCGCCAGGTGACCGTCGTGCAAGGCGCTCAACGGTTGCGAGTATAGCTCGACTCCATCCAGGCTGTACAGGCTGACGCGGGTAGCCGGCGGTAAATGATCGGCCTGAATGAAAAGACGGTTTGTCGCAGGATTGGGAAATACAACCACGGAAGAAGCCGATTCTTCGATAACGTCCGTTACGGTAACGCCCATCGAAAAATCGGAGGTACATCCGTCCACCGTTACCTGCACTGTATATGCGCCGGGTGCGTCAATATCAATCGATGCGTTCACAGCACCTTCTATCTCATCACCGTTCCTAAACCATTGAAATGATCCGGTACCCATTGCCGTGAGGGAGCTCGTATGGATCGTCACACGCGGCGCATCGGGATTGATGCAGAACGTTTGCTCCACGGGCTCCGCAGGCAGATAGTGATCGTTGCCAGCTTGCTTTGCCTGAACGGTGACGGGGCCTGCCGCTTTCAGGGTCAATGTACTTCCATTGACCGAGGCACCGCCCGCCACTACCGACAATGACACGGGCAGGCCAGACGTCGTGGCTGCTGTAAGCATTTGCGAGCCATCTGAAACCGGCATGGGCACCACCGCGTCGAAGGTAATGGTCTGCTGCCGCCTGGACGAAAACACGCGCACGACACTGTCCGCGGCAAAGTATTCCGTGTCGCCGGGTTGCCGGGCCCGCACCGAAATGGCTCCGGTGCCGGTAATCGTCAGGATATTGCCGGCCACCGTGGCCGGCCCTGCGACGACGTTGAACGTAACGGTGAGGCCACTGCTGGCCGTCGCGGTGAGTGTCACCGCGGCGGGAGCGCCCGTAAATACGTGGTCTGCGGGCGCAGTAAAATCGATGGTCTGCCTTCGGGCGGAAATAACCCTGTAAACAACCGGTGTCGCCGCGTAGTAGACGGCGTTGCCCGTTTGCAGCAGTCGTACTTCGACTGTGCCCGTGCCTTGTATCGTCAGCATGTTGCCCGTCACCGTGGCCGGGCCACTGACTACCTCGTAGGTTAACGGTAACCCGGCTGTGCTGGTGGTTGGCAGTGCAATAGCCTCTGCTTCTCCGTTAAAATCCCACACCGCCGGCAAGCCCGTCGCCGTGATCTGCTGGGCAGAACGTGTATCTATTTTTATCCGTTCGATGGGACCGTTCGAACCGGCTTTAAATCCTGCCATCAGGATCAGGTCATCGTCGTGCATACCGATCGTGCGGCGCTCAGGCTGCACAATCCTGTTTGTCTCCACCCCTTCATAAAAGGTAGGGTCCACCTGGCCCTCGCGTGTCAGTCGCCGCGTATAGATCGGCGTCGTCGTAATCCCGTTGTATTGTTTGCTGGTCACTATCCGTCCGTCCGGCTGCACGTACACGGCCGTGAAATAATCTTCCGCGGTAATCGGATCGAAGGCAATGTCCAATGCGCCATTGGCCTGTACACGGCACAAGCCCGTAAACAAGTTGTGATCTTCGAGGCCGCGCATGAGCATTTTCCCATCCGGAAGCAGCGCTACGAAATACGATCGGGACGATGGCGTGAAGCTCGCATCGGGTGTACCGTCGGCGTTAAAGCGAAAATGCTCTGTCACAATCTTGCCGTCGGGTTGTACGGCAATCGGGTACATCGTCGGGTAAAAATAATCATCCGCCGTTGGCGGCTTCGCGATCATGATATATTCCAATTCCGCGGGGGCGAAGGTAACATCGGGGGTGCCGTCCGTGTTCAGCCGGATGAGCCGTATACCTGTACCGTAGTTCGGAAAAACACCTTTTACAATCACCTTGCCGTCGGGCTGCCGGGCAATCGCAAAGACTTCTGTATAGGGTGCAAACGACACCTGAAAGCCTTCGTCCACCCGACCATCCGGATGGAACCGCACCAGCCCCTTTCGTAATTTTTGATTGGCAAACAGAAAGTCCCCGGCCACCAGGATCTTGCCATCCGGCTGTAACAGCACGTCGCGCGGCCGGCCGCTCAGGCCGGTCCCCGGATCGAAGGTTTCGTCAACACTCCCGTCGTACTTTAACCGCGCGACATAATTCCGCGACAGATTATTTACAAAGTTGAAATCACCGATCACGATAATTTTTTTATCGGGCTGCACCACAAAGTCGTATACCGCGGCCGAGGTAGTATAGTTGGTGCCGCTGCGAAGCCGGAAACTGTGGTCGAATGTACCGTCCGGCGAGATGCGTGTAATACCCCGTACCGGCACGCCCGCCACATCGCCATTGCATTTCAAAATATACTTTCCATCCGGAGCAACGTAGGCACCGTTGATCCATGCCATCGCCCCATCCGTTTGATCGGACAGTCCGGGAAAGGTATTATATACGCTTCCATCGGGGTTGAGCTCGAGGAGAACGCTGAAGAGTCTTTGTCCACCGACCCGCGATTCAAGCGCGGACGCGCAAACGACAATATTTCCATTGGCACGCACCGCCTGGTGAAACATCCCTGTTTGACGGGTATAGCCCGGCACGAAACCGGCAATAACCCTGCCGTCTGCGTCAATCTTGGCCATCCCGTCGCGGGCCACACCGTTGCAGTGTTCAAACCGGCCGCTGATCAGGAAGCTGCCGTCAGGCAGCAGGTCGATGTTGGAAACGTTGGCATAGGGATCAATATCCGTTACTTGCGCATTCTCGTTAAACGCCGCGTCGGGAGAACCGTCGGCATTGTATCGTTTTATCAGGGCGGTGCTTATACCAGATGCCAAACCACCGGCTACTACCACCTGGCCATCCGGCTCGAGCGCGAGGTCGAGAATGCTCTGCTCCGACAGCAGCGCGCACTGAAAGGTGTTGTCCTGGCTACCATCGGCATTAAGTCGCACCACTCCATATTTCCATGGGCCATTCGTATTCTGATAACTCACCGATATCACAATCTTCCCGTCGGGTTGCAACACCATGGCTTCCGAGCTGCAGTTGTCGGGCAGCGTGGTCCTGAACCCGGCATCCAGGGAGCCATCGGTGTTATACCGATAAACGCCACGGATCACGGTCTTTGTCGTTCGCTCCCGAAATACTCCCGCCACGAGCACTTTTCCATCCGGCTGCACGGCGATCTTTGCGATCTTCTCCTGGCTGGCATCCACCGGGCCCAGATTGGCAAAGGTTTTGTCGACGGAACCGTCTGCATTCAACCGGGCGAGGCCGTAGACACGCGTATCGTCGATGTAAGGAAAGTCTCCGGCAAGCATCATTTTGTTGTCCGGCAGAAAGACGACATCGCGGATTACGCCGTCGAAGTTGAGTTGTTTGAAGTTGGTATTAAAAGTCTTGTCAAGGGTCTGGGCATTGACGGCATGACGGTCAATGGCACATAACAACACCGTAAGGCACAATACAGCTGCCGCAAATCGATTAAAGCTCATAGCACGTTGGATAGACAGCTACGAAGATAGAGAATTTCGTTCATCCTGCGGACGTACCGGCGTGTAGCCATGTAAGAATATACCACGTTTTCAACATCTTCATGAGACGGAGAACGACCGCAAAAAGATAAAACCATAAGCGCGTGTTAGCGGCATTTTTTCCACTGAGAATATGAAACATTTATTACCGTGATCAATACTACTTTTAAACACTGTTTTGAGCTTGAACAATGCTCAAGCCCTACCTAAATAATAAACTGCTGACGGAGCGACAAACTGAAAGACGGGCGAAATCACGCTTCAGCCAGGTGAACAGCTGCAGGTGAACTTTGCGGGAGGCTAGCTAAGCTATGTCGATGGAGCTACAGGTTGGCAGTATTTACGTTCTACATATCTTTGAATTCGAGTAGAGTCCTTCTGTAAACGGATTCACTATACTTCTCCAAAAACTCGAAACTGTCGTCTTCGTTCTCCTGAAAGGTCAAATAGATTATCAATTGAAACTTCATAGTACAAATCCGCCTGGCCGAATATCATTCTTCCTCCGCTTACCCTCCAACTCACATTTCCAGTTTTATCTGGTAATGACCAAGTGTCGAAAAATGTCTGTCGAAATTTGTCTTATTCGTAGAAATAGATTCCGAGATTCTTGCTCGTCTTTCATAAAACATCTCAACTCTCTCCGCAAAAGTCGTCAAACGAATCTTTATTTCATTTGTGATCATCTTCCAATGTAATTACCGGCAACACTCGAATATACGCAATAGCGTATATCTTTTATTTGTCATGAAGTGCCGAAACTGTCCTTTCCCGCAGGAATCTTAGGTATTTAGGAAGATAACTATTTTCGCACTTTTATAATTGTATCCTGAGTTCTCTATGCACGATTCGGCAGCTGAACTGACCCCTTATCTGTAAGTAGTGGTCCAAATATACCGCTTCAATAATCTGCTCTCCGAATATCAAGTCTGTCAACTGTCCAGTAAATGTGTTCGCAAAAATTTTCGGCTCATTAATGAGCGGCTTTTGCATTAGTGTGATTTATTGGCTACTAATCTTCTTCCTCTTCGTTTAAGTCCTCGTAATTAAACTCGACTTTGCTTTGAGTCACAATCTCGTCAAGTATACTTTTGAGATATCCCTGCTTAACGGCATCGTTAAATCTATCGTTGATGGTTGGAATATTTATGATTTCTTCAATGCAATCCATATACTTATCAACGATGGCTTTAATTGAATACGTTTTGCCTGCGTTATCTCGAATCTTCTTTAATAAGTCCGTGGTCGGTTCGGTTGATTTGATTACAAAAGTAACTGGATACTTTTGAATTTTGTCAATATCGAGAAAGTACTTTTTGAAGTCCAACGTTTCTGTTACCTGAAAAAATCGACCAAGTGGTTTCATTACAAAGTCTATACCACCGTCATTGGCATTTGTTCTGCCCGTCTTGTATAATTTCAAATTTTCTCTGTTGAGTTTATCCATTTCAAAACCCCAAATAATTTGTTGTTCGTGATAGAAATATTTGAGAATGGAATAACTGACGATTTCAAAAAGTCGGGCATCAATATTTGGTGCAAGTAAGCCAATTACGAACTCTTCAATTTTTTTCGGAGTCGTTTTATCAATTTCTTGCAACTCCTCACACGATTTTACAAATCGTTGAAATGCGCCCTGCTTTGTCTTCGCATATTCATCAATGATTTCGATGATGGCTTTTGCGATATTAAAACTGGTTTCGCCAAGATTTATCTTCAGAAGGTTCTCATTTATCCAGTAGCGATTTGTTTCGTGGTTACGAAGGATTGGAATAAACTCTGAGCTTGGAAAATACTTTTGGAACTCCGAGTTCATTCTATTATTCAAAGCGTGATTTTGAAGCTTACTACCAAAAGGAAGTTCCCTTTGTCTTGCAAAAAGTTTGTTGAACAAAGCACCTTCATACTTTGAATAGTCGCCCTTTTGGTCATAGCCATTAGCGATATAGTCTTCTATGATAACGTAGATTGCGTACAGGTTTGCAAAACTTGAGCGGGATTTTGAACCCTTATTTGCCGAACGAGTTTTTTCGTTGATGTACTGGATTAGTTGGCTCTTATCGAAAATATCATCAGCATTTTTCTCAAAGTGCTTTCCTAAAACCGACTTAATATTTGCTGTGAATATATTTTCCATTCGGCTCTTCAAATAATTTCAAGTTGTTATTAGTCGCCAATTTCTCAGTTTCAAACGTGCGAATTTCCTTTTGCAATTTTTCGCCTTTGAACTCTTTGGCTAATTGTAATCTCCGCAAACCGATTTTTACATACTCATCTTGTAGTTCTATACCAATGGAATTTCTGCCAAGTTCTTTTGCGACAAAGCAGGTTGTAAATGTTCCTGAAAATGGGTCCATAATTAAATCGCCTGTGTTGGAACTTGCTTTGATAATTCTTTCAAGTAAAGCTATTGGTTTTTGTGTCGGGTGATTCTCATATTCGTCCATACGATAACGGACTCTTGCAAACTCCCAAACATTTCCAGGGACTTTTTCTGAACTGTAAACTGTAGGAACAGCTTTACGATAGTCAATGAGTTTACGTTTTGCACCAGTCTTGGCTTCCACTAAAATGTCACTAGTATTGAATGTGTAATTATTTTTATCTTTCACGCAAAATAAAATCGGCTCATACATTGAACCATAATATTTTTTTGCTTGAACACCTGAACTGTCATAATACCAAACAAGTCGCGAAAGAATGTCTAATTTTTTTCGAAGATAAATATCGAAGAATGGCATAAACTGAGTGGCTGTCATTACATAGAAACTGCCGTTGGGTTTTAGTTTTTGAATACACAAGTCAAGCCATATGTAGCACCAATTCAAATAGTCTTCTTCAGTCGCCCATTTGTCCAAGTGGCCGCTGAAGTTTTTTCCTATATTATATGGAGGATCAGCAAAAATTAGGTCTATTGAATTGTCAGGGATAGTCTTAAGTGTTTCTAAGGCATCTCCTTGAATAATCTTGTGATTGTCGTTACCCAATATCTCCATCGTCATTATTCTTTTATTATTTCGCGGTCAATTTACCCATTTTTGGGCATTTTGACCGTCCTATTTTTTAACGAAAAATTGATAGAAATAATCGTTTTTGTCGCTTTAGGAAATCTATTGGCTCTTCTGCTCGCTTTGGTATCGCGTGGATTTGTGCGGCTAGCAAATGTGCCAATGTTCGAAGCACCGACTTTGTCCGCGCGGCATTGTCCATAGCACTCGAATATACGCACTAGCGTATATTTTATCGTGAAATGCTGAAACTGGCATTTTTCGCAGGAATTTTAGGTATTTAGGAGATATGTATTTTCGCACTTTTATGACTGTATTGAGTTCCCTACTGCTTCAATAATCCTAACAGTTATTAGTCTCACGCGATTTTGCCGCGCACTTTCAACAAAATGGCTAATTCATCCGGTTTTCGCACCCTTGAAGAAAATTTGGTTTCATATTTGGATCGTCGGGACTTCGGCGACGTAAGACTTCATCGGCCAAGGAAATTAATCAGAGGGTCGCCGATCGTGCCCACCGTGCTGCAACTAACAGGCCACCTGCTGCGCTATACGCAAGCTGACCAACTCTATAGAACACCTTGCCATAGCTCATGGACCGACAAGTGTTGTCGGCATATTTACCGGGCACTGGACGGTCTTCTGGCCTATACTGTTACATTAACGCGCCGGCATTTATCGACTACTGTCAGCAGGCGTTTCGAGGACAACCCGAAACTATTCCACAGGCCACCACGCAGGCGCTACATTCTCATTTACCCAGTGCACGGGAACAACTCGCGAAGCGCCCCGAACAACCGACGCCGGACCAGTGCCGCGCACGAGCGAAAAATTATCCACCTGGGCAACACGGACCAACAACGGGCAGAACGATTATCCCGCATCCCGTCGTCCGTCAAACGCGTTGCGCCCGAGACGATCCGCCGTGGGTTTTACAGAAGTGGAAGCTTGCCGCAAAGGCCTGGTCTATGTGGACAACATAGGCGAACAACTGAGAGACACGATAAATAAATATGAAACGAAATACTCGCGTTAGCACCCCAAAAACCCACTCCCCCAAAAATGGGGGAAATCCCCCAAAAATTGCCATGGACTTTCAAGATACTCTACCGTTGCTTTGGGCCCATAACAAGCCTTACACACGTAACCATGCCCAACTTTATCCATCACTTCAAAAGCTCTTGTGACGTCTTCGGCGATGACGATAACATGACATCTGTCCATTTCGCCGTCTACATGTCCGTCTTCTATCATTGGAACCGCAAAAAGTTCGCGGACAATATGCGCATCAACCGCGACGATGTTATGCGCATCGCCGGTCTCGGATCTTG
>NZ_JAHESE010000052.1 GCF_018598175.1 Dawidia cretensis | reverse complement strand
TTCTTAGAAGAACTGCAATTCACCGGTAGTCTCGGTGACCTCTCTTTTTACCGCATGCGCGGTACGGACAAGATCGTGGTGCGGCGTAAAGGCGGCGCCTCAAAAGAGACGATAAAAAAATCACCCAAATTTGCCCTTCCACGACTTTACATGAGCGAATTTGGTGGCTGCTCGACCATGGGCAAAGAAATTCGTTTTATGATGCACCCGATGCGCGCGCTCGCCGACTATAATTTCAGCGGGTTTATCAACAAATCGCTCAAGCTCATTCAAAAACAAGACTCCACCAGCAAATTAGGCCAACGTGCGATCGAGCTTTCGAAACACCCCAAATTACTGGAAGGTTTTCAACTTAACAAATATACTACATTCGATTCGATGCTGCGCAGTACGTTGAGCTGGTCGATCGATGCAGAAAAAGGCTCGGCGAAGGTGGAGATCCCAGCGTTGGTACGCGATATCAATTTCTTTCCAAATAACCGCCATTCGAAGTTTAGCATCACGATCTCCCTGGGGGTTGTACCGGATTTTAAGTTCAATCAAGCGACTGGTAAATTTACAGCGCCGAAGTGGTATGATACAATGTATGGATGTGATTATACATCATCGGAGTGGCATTCGGCATTAAAGGGCTCACCGGCCACAACGTTGGAGCTGTCGCTGGATCAACTGCCCCCGGAGGGTGGGTATAGCCTGATGTTGGGGATTGGGATTTGTTTTGGAGATTCGCAGGATGCTGGCGAGGTGAAGCAGATCAAGCGTGCGGGAGCAGCGAAGATTTTGGCGGTTGTCGCAGGGAAGGCGGGTGAGGTTGATGATGAGACTGAAACAGATACTGAAGATGAGAAATTTATAAATGATAGCAACGAGAATAACCATATTATAGATATTAACCACGAGTTCATGGAGACTGCCACGGTAGCGCCTCCGATCGTTACCCCTGTTCTGCCGAACGATGTAGAGCCAACAGCTTCATTGAGCGGGAAGAATTCGGTTGGGGCTGTACAATCTTTTGTGTATCACTATACGGTGAGTAGTGGGCAACATGGGGCGTCGGTAGAAAGGACAGCATACTCTTATGGGATAATCACTGGGTTAGACTATACTCTGTCCCACGGCAGCCTGGAGACCATTGCCGTGGACTTAAGTAAGTGACTGATATTTAATAAAATAGCCATGCATCTCTGCATGGCAAAGTTTTATTTCTCATATTGGCGGTAGTTTTTTTGAAAAGCCATCGGTTGATTGGAGTCTTCGATGGCTTTTGTTTTTTACTGACTCTAAGATATACTATTAAAAGGCTCATTTTCCGTTAAGTGCTAATAAATTTATAACAGCTGCTCTTCCTCGTCGATGCTCCTTTATTCCAAACCGGGATATAATATCAAATAGGGTTAGTAACCATTCCTTGAGTTTGGCCTTTCGATGAAGTAAAATGTACTCTAGGGATCGAACCCTCTGCTTAATGATAGTAAAGCATTTGTAAAAACTTACCAGGATGCTTTCAGATTGATTCAAGTAGGCATTAAATACAGAACAGATCTCCCAGTTGAGAACTACCCATAACAACCTGCCTAATAGATAGCATCTAAAGCGATCTGCTTTCATCTTGCGAACCTGATCGATCTTTAGCACACTCTTCCACGTCTTAAAAATTAGCTCTATTTGCCAGCGTACTCTATAAAGACCATAAATCTCATTAGCCGATAACATCTTCTTGGGGACGTTGGTTATAAAGAGGTTCATTTCCTTCAGATAGCTATATGTCTCTGGCTTTTTATTCTTACGATAAATCTTCTTACGAAGTCTTCGCTCAACAGCCTCCGGCGTCAATCGATTAGCTGTAAGCCTTACCTCGTAATTCGCATCACCCCCTAGATAAACAGGCATCTCTAAGTATTTCTTTGTGGATCCCTTTAGTCTTTGGAGGATTGTCTTATAACTCAAAGGAACCAGGTCTTTACCGCGACGCTCATAGAGTGTTATATTGGGATTAAGCCGACTGATATAATAAGCTCCTCGTGATTCTACCTCCTTAAAGGAGTCTATTTTTGAGTATCCCAGATCGCGTATGATTAGATCTTTACGCTGAACATTGACCAATAAAGGTTGAGCGTAAGCTGAGTCTGCTATACGAGCATCCCCCAGCGATAGATCAATGATTTTTCCAGACAAAATATCGTATTCGAACTGTATTTGAGTACATGACTCAGTCCCAGCTCCCTTAAAGCCCGGGAAGTCTGCTGCCAGATCTTTTGGGAGTTTAAACTCGGTCGAGTCCATCAGCCGGATCGAAGAAAAGCGGTCACTAAAGCCAGAAGAAAGCTTTTTGGATAAGAACTGATTTTGAAGGTAGTGCTCAAAAAGCGTTTGTATGAACACTACCGCACGATCATTAAATCGCCTATTCACGGCCTGTTTACATACACGTTTCCCCCGGTCTTCCTCCAGCGAGATACAATGCTGCTCCAGACTAGGCTGTTCCGTACTCAACGGATCAAAAAGAACCAACTTTAAAAACGACAACGCATCAAGCTTCGATCGACGTTTACAAAAGCCACTCTTAACGGCAAGCCTTTCTATGACCTCTGTGCAGAGATGCTTCAGGATTTTTTTACCTAAACCATGAACTTCTCCTAAAATACCCTTTCGTTTGTTTCTCTGGGTGGTATGAAAATCAATTACTTAGACCTTAAGTCCACGGCAATGGCCTGGAGACTGCATACAGTTTCAGTCACAAGTTCCGCACCTGCGCTAACGCTTGGTGCTAAAACTTGCGCCAGCGAGCACTACGACTTGGACCAGCTAACGCGGGCTTGTTAGTGTTCGGTGAAAACGATCAACTCTCCGGGACGTGTCCTGACGGTTATTTCTGCTGTCGTGATGGGTATTTTCTTGCCGCCTTTATGGAAGAAGCCCTTCGGGCCCCACGGTGAGAGTATGCGCAGGTCGGTTCCTTTTTCGCTGAGCACACGGACGTATTCAACGTGGCCGTTGTGCTGGGTGGCGGTGACGAGGAAGGCGCCGGCGGCACGGAGTGTTTGGAAGGTGGCGTCCGTGGCGTTGGGCCAGTTGGGAAACAGGCGCAGGGTGCCGTTGTAGCTTTGGAGCAGACATTCGTTGACGACGGCGGGAAGTGCGAAGTTTTCGAACCAGATGCCCATGTCGGCCATGTAGGCAAAGTCGGTTTGGTCGCCGTAGCGGCCGTGCGTTTGCATGACCATGTCAGTGGCGGTACCGTTGGGAAGTAAAGAATATCGTATGTGGCGCTTAAATGCTTCGAGGTCGAGCTTGCCAATGCGTGCGGCCTGCAGGTTGATAAAGACCAGGTCGTTGCCGCCTTCGTTTTGCTGGTTGTTGTACGTGCTTGTCAGGAGCGCCAGCGTTTTGGCGTCGGAGTGCAGGCCATGGTCTTCGCCGGGAAATACACTGAACAGCGGGTTGGGTACGTTGTAGACAACCTGATCGTGCTCTCCGGGTACGGCCACCAGTACTTCGCCGTATTGTTTAGAGGGTGCCGTAGGGTACGCGGGGAAATGTGTCAGGATCTCGTTTACGTCGGCCAGCAATGTTCGCTCGGTCTTCGCAGTGCCTAGCACGACCGTTGCCTGCTGGAATGCATGGAAAATAAACTTGATCAAAGCCAGGTCTGCGGTGCAATCGTAGTTATACTGGAAGCCCGGCCGGAGGCCATAAAGCTCCGGCGGCACACTCGGGAATACATGGTAGTTTTTATCCTGCCATCGCGGGCCGCCGTGGGCATCCGCACGTTTCATATAGGCGGTTAGGAATTGTACCGCGGCTTTGATCGGCTCGTAGGCGCGTGTGCGCAGGAAGTCGATATCGCCGGAGTAGCGGTAGTGCCACCAGAGCCCTTGTACGGCCCAGGGCGTTTCGCAGATCTCCCATCCCCAGTCCGGTAAGGGATAAGGGTTCAGCGTCATGTCGACCGGGAAGGCGGAGTGCGGAAAGTATGCGCCCGGCAGGCCGTAGTAGTCGCGGGCCCATTGTTTGCTGACGGGCAGTAGTTTTTCAACCAGGTCTACATACGCCAGGTTTTTGTCGAGGTGATTGCTCGAGAACGTTACCCAGAAGGGTTGCTGTGTGTTGTAGTTCAGATGGTAGTCGCCGTGCCAGGCAGTGCCGATACGGTTGTAGCTCCAATTGGCAAACAACCCGGGGCAGGTAGTGCCGGGTTTTGTTGCACAGTTCAGGAAGTATAGATTGCGATACCACAGCTCTTCCAGCAAGGTATCGTTTAAGGCTACGGCTGACTTTGACCAGTAGTCTTTCCACGTCGCTTCGTTGCGGGCCCGTACGGCGGCCAGATCACCGGCACTCTCCGGCGGAGAGGATCGTACGGTTGTACTGACGGCGTGTTGTAGTCCTTCTTCGAGGGAGATCGAGGCCGTGAACGTCGCAGTGGATGTCAGGGATGCTTCCAAAGGCGCCATGGTTTCGCGGTTGCCACTCCAATTCATGCGGATACTTTTACTCAACGGGCCGGCTATCCTTGCGGTTAACCGGAATGCTTTGTCTTTCGGATGCTCCGCACCTGCCTGACCGTTCACGGGCTCCCGGTGCGGCAGCACTTGCCGGAATGATAACACTCCCGCGGCCAGGTCCTCGTGTATAGTATACGGCGGCAGATCCGCCGGGATAGAGGGATCGGGCATGACGTGTATACGGTCGAAGATGTTTGGATGCGAATTGCCATGGCTGTCCGTCAGCTGCATCCGGAGATTGTCCGCATGCATATCGACCCACAGCGCCAGGTGTAGCTCCTGTTGTGCTTTTGTTAGTAGTCGCACCGTACACAGGCCATTGGAGATATCGAGCGTATGGCCGAGTACCTGGATGTTGCGCCTGTCGAACCCGAGCAGTACAGATCCACACGGGAACGGCCGGGGGTAGGGTTTGTTGTAGTTATCGCCGGCCATACGCACGTATTCGGCATACCAGGGGTCGTCGGTGAGGTGCTGACTGTGTGCGGGAATGTTTTTGACTTTGTTAAATACATAGTCAAAGTTTCTGAGCTCCTCTTTGTGACGTTCGGCGATACGAATATCCCACACGTTGTTATGCCCGAAATAGATCACGATGGCGTCGGGGCGGGTTGTTACAACAGCCCCCAGGGCGCCGTTGCCCAACAGTGCGCCTTCAAAAAACCGGGGCGCGGGTTTATTCATACTCAGGGCGTGGCGTTTTGCACGCGCAGCGGCATCGATGGAATCGACGGACTGCGCGAACGTCCCTCCTACTGCCACCAGGAAGATCAACACCAGCAGGCTCCATGTATTTTTCATTCCCACAAAGGTAGTCGCTCCCGGGCGCGGTCGTTTCTACAAAGGCTGTCAAAACTTGCACATATCCGACACACCCCTCCTTTTATTCACTTTTAATCGTATCTTCCTGAACGCCTATCTATATGAATACTAGATTTTTACGATCGACATTTGTTCTTCTGAACACCGACGAGGTTAGTTTGAACAAAAGCTGGAATTATCAGCATGTTACGAGCTCTTTTTACCGGTTGTATTACATTGAAGACGGCCAGGGAATGTTGTTTAATGCCGACCGTCAGGTCGTGCTCGAGAAGGGTTATCTGTACCTGGTCCCGTCATTCACCACTTGCAACTATACCTGCGATCGTTTCTTAAAACAGTATTATGTGACGTTTACAGAAGAAACGCCGGACGGCGCATCGCTGTTTGCGGCCAATCGCAAAATCTTTCAGATCCCCGCGGGAGAGGCCGAGGTTGCTGCCGTCAGGCGGGTATTATGCCTGAATCCAGCGCGGGGTCTGTTGTTGTCGTACAACCCCGCGGTATACGAAAAGGCGCCGATCCTTAAAAGTTACCGGGAGGCAAATAACACGTTACGGGAATGCGACTTTTTGGAGACATGCGGGATCCTGCTGCAGCTCGTATCGCGGTTTATGGCTGCCGCGGACTTTCGGGAGAGCCTACCCGCTGCGATTCATGGTAAGGTTGCCGACGCTATTCATTTTATCCAAACGCACCTGCATACATCCATCACGGTAGCACTGCTGGCCAGGCGAGCCCATCAGAGCGCTGACTATTTCTCGCGGCTGTTCTATGAGAATACCGGCGAGCGACCGTTGCGGTATATTCAAAACCGTAGAGTGGAACGGGCGCAACTGCTGTTGACTACTACTGATCTGCCGTTTCAGGACATTGCGTTGCAATGCGGGTTTGAGAGTCTGCCTTACTTTGCACGGGTATTTAAACAACATACCGGGGTTACGGCGGGGGAGTATAAAAAGGCTGTAGTGTAGGAAATCGACGGAAGTGACGGCGGGGCGTTGTCGGTGTATGGTTGCGCAGGTTACGACGTTACCGCTGGGCAGTCGGAAGGCTGCCCCCCACTGGGCACAAGTCTCCGCCCCGAGGCGGGGCTAAGACTTGCGCCAGTCGTCGCGATGGGCAATCACTAAGGATTGCCCTATAGCACTAGGCTACGACGTTCAGTTCGCTCTCGCTCCTACGCTCACGCTGTTTTTCACTCGTACTTTAAGGACTTTGCGGGGTTGGCGCGTGCAGCGCGAATGGTTTGGAGGCTGACGGACAGGAAGGCGATCAGCACGACTACGCCGCCCGCGACTACGAAGAGCAGCGGGTTGATGTCGATGTGATAGGGAAAGCCGGACAGCCATTGGTCCATAATATACCACGCGAGCGGCCACGCCAGCAGGTTGGCAATCAATACCAGCTGCACAAACCCACGCGACAGGAGTATCACGACGCCGCTTACCGAGGAGCCCAGCACCTTGCGTATACCTATTTCTTTCGTGCGCTGCAGTGTCATGAACGATGCGAGGCCGAACAGGCCCAGGCAGGCGATGAAAATGGCGAGCGCGGTGAAGAGTGTGAAGGTCTGACTGAACAGGCGATCGCTTTCGTATTGACGATTAAAATACTCGTCGAGGAAGAAGTATTCGATGGGGTTGCCGGGAAAGATTTCCTTCCAGGGGTTTTCGAGCCCGGCCAGGACGTTGCTGTAGTTGGCTTCATTTACCTTAAAGACATAGAACCGGGCATGTTCGGGTGTAAACCGGAACACGAGGGGCGTGACGGCTTCCTTCAGCGACATCTGGTGAAAGTTCTCCAGGACGCCTACGATCTGGAAGGTATCGCCTTGTATGACGGGCTGGCCGATGGCGGCCGCGGACGACTCGAAGTCCAACGCTTCTACCATGGCCTGGTTCAGGATGATGCTCTTTTTATCGTCGGTATGCTCACGGTCGAAGTTGCGGCCGGCGGCGAGTGTCAATCCGAAGGCAGGTATATAGTCGTGGTCGATGCCGACGGTATAGCCGGAGATGCCAGATCCGGACCCGCCGGTGAGCCGGCGAATGCTATTGGCCCAAAAGATCTCATCGCCGGGTATGCTGGTGGCTCCGCTCATGCTGCTGACGCCCGGAACGCGCAAGGCCTCGGTCTTAAAGCTCGCCACACGCTGTTCGTACAGCGAGTCCCTTACGCCGGGCGCCCGGAATACGAGCGTGCGGTGTATGTCCACCCCCAGATCCTGCTGACGCATATAGTTCAACTGCTGATATACCACGATCGACCCGCTGATGAGCACCACCGAAGCGGCAAACTGGAAAATAACAAGCGACTTGCGCAGCATGTTGCCGTGGGTGACCCGTGCGATCTTGCCTTTGAGTACGGCCACGGGCTTAAAGGACGAAAGTATAACGGCAGGATAAAACCCTGACAGAACGGTGCCCAGCACAAACAATCCGACCAGCAGAATCCAGAAATTACTCTCGCCCATGAACGCCATAGGTATATTCCGGCCTGACAGTTCGGAGAAGAACGGCCATACAGCCCGCACGGCGGCCAGCGCCAGGACGGTGGCGACCAGGTTGAGCATGAAGGACTCGGCCAGAAATTGATATACCAGCTGTTGTTTCTGGGCCCCCATGACCTTGCGTACTCCCACTTCGTTCGCGCGATCCAGGGAGCGTGCTGTCGCCAGGTTGATATAGTTGATCCAGGCAATGACAAGGATGAACAGGGCGATGAAGGTCAGGGCATAGACGGAGTCGCCGTTGCCACGTTCGTCGGGCTCAGACTCTTGCAGCAGGGTAGCGTGCAGGTGTATGCCGAGCAGGGGCTGCAGCAGGAATTCCTGTTTGTTGTTGTTCTTCTTCCACTCTTCCCCGCGTTCGCGCTCCAGGTAGTTATCCCACTTGGCTTGCAGGGTGGTCACGTCAGTACCAGGCTCCAGCAATACATAGGTATTAAAGTCATACCACCCCCAGCTGGTTTGGGAATCGTTACGCGTTTTGTTGTCCAGCGTTTGGTAAGACAACAGGAAGTCAAATTTGATGTGTGAATTTTCGGGGACGTCTTCAAAGATCCCGGTGACTTCGTAATTCTCCCGACCATCCATCCGGATGATTTTACCGATGGGGTCTTCCGAGGCAAAGTATTTTCTGGCGGCGCGTTGCGAGATCACTATTTTGTTGGGGCCCTCCAGGGAGTGCACCGGGTCGCCTTGCAAGAGCTTAAAGTCGAAAATAGCGAAGACGGACGAGTCGGCCAGCTGCATCTTTTCTTCCTGGAAGGCGATCTGTCCGCGCTCGGGACTGTCGTATGTCATTACGCCGCCGACGGGAAAGAGGCGTGTAAAGCGTTTTACTTCGGGAAAGTTGTTTTTCAACGCAGGACCCACCGCGGGGACGGCGGCGGCACATTCGAACCGTAGCTTACCATTCTGCCATTGGTTGTATTGTACGCGGTATATGTCGTTTGCCTGGCTGTGGAAGGCATCGTAGCTACGTTCATATTTTACATATTGTAAAATAAGCACACTGGCAATCATGCCCAGGGTCAGGCCGGTTACATTCAGAAAAGTGAATGAACGGTGCCGAAGAAAGTTGCGGAAGGCTGTGACGAGGTAATTGCGGATCATAGGCTTGCGGTATACGTCCGTTGGCTGCACGGATTGTGCCAGGTAAGCCATAGTACCAAAGGGCCATTTTGATGCTTGCAAGCCACTTTTTATCTGCCCGCACGAATACCCGGATGTCCGGAACTTAACAAAACTGCCCGCCAGTGGACGTTTGCACGACCCCGGTGCCGGAAGCGCTAAACACGGATTATTCCGACCGCAGGCTGTCCACCGGGTTGCCATGGGCCGCACGGATCGTTTGAAACGACAGTGTCACCATGGCGACCGCTAACAAGAACGCACCGCTGGCCAGAAACATACCCACGTGCACCGGTGCCTTGTATTGAAAAGATTCCAGCCACCGATCGGTGGCATACCAGGCGATCGGTACCGCCAGTATAAAGGCCAGTAGCACCAGCAGCACAAACTCCCGCGACAGGCTGGCGATGAGCGACGTGATGGACGCTCCCAGGACTTTCCGGATGCCAATCTCTTTGCGTCGTATCTCTGCGGTATAGATCACCAGGCCCAACAGGCCCATGCAGCTGATGAGGATGGAAAGCCCGGTGGCCCACGTTAACATCCTCGCGGTCTGGAGCTCTTCCTGGTAGAACGAGGCAATGCTTTCATCAAAGAAAGTAAACGAAAAGTCTGCCTGGGGATACTGGGCATGGAACCCGGCCTCTATCTGGCGGATGGTCTCGGGCCAGGCCGTGCCACCGGGTTGTTGAGCCCGTAAGGCGACGTGTATATAATCGCCTCGCTCCCCTTTCAACACCATGGGGTCAATGCGCCTGTGCGTGGAGCGCTGGTAAAAGTCTTTCATGATGCCTACGACCACCACATGTGTGTCGCCGACCATGATCAACTCTTGTCCTATAGCATGCTCGACTTCGGCATAGCCCAGGGCACGGGCACATGTTTCGTTGATGGCCACTTCAGCCATCCCTTGCACTTCGCGAATGTTTTGTCCGGCAATGAGCTGTATGCCGTAGAGTGGTATATAATTGGCATCGCCAAAACGTAATTGTACAGACAACATATCATCCTTCCGCGCCCCGGGGCGCGAGACCTGGGTCAGCAACGAGCGGCCAAAGGCCGGTGGTATAAAGCCACTGCTTACACGCTCTACACCGGCCATTGCCTGCAGGCTGTTGATAAAGCCAGTCTGATTGGCTCTGACACCGGGTGGCAGCTCGAAATTCAGGATCGCCTCCTGGCGATAGCCGAGATCCTGGTGCAACGAGAAGTCAACCTGCCGGCTAACGACCACCGCAGCGATGATAAAAAACTGGGAGATCATAAACTGCGATACCGTCAGCACCTTGCGCAGCCGCGTCGTATGCGTCATCCCAGCGCCCAGGCGGCCTCGTAAAACTTGTGCCGGGCGAACGCCCGACAATACCAGCGCGGGATAAAAGCCTGCCAGTATCGATACTACAAGCGTGAGCCCGGCGGCATATACTACCGTGGGAACGTTGATGAACAACCCCACGGATACGGGTATAAAGTCGGCGAACACGCGCAACAGGAATGGCGCCAGGACCAGTGACACGATCATGGCCAGCGTGGTGATGCTCAGTGTTTCGAGCAGGAATTGCCTGACGATCTGTCCTCGTTGACCGCCGATTGTTTTACGTATGCCAATCTCTTTCGTGCGGCGTGCCGCCTGGGCAGTGCTGAGGTTGATGAAGTTAACACAGCCCAGCAGCAAGAGGAATCCGGCAACGCCCAGCAAGGCATACAGCGCCGGTCTGCTGGCCGTGCGTTGGCCGCCAGCATAGATCGGATTAAAGTGAATGTCAGCCAACGGCTGCAGCCGGGCCGTGATGGTATAGTTGCTGGTGCGGTTGGCACCTTCATTGTGTTGCGTAACAAGGTCCGTAATCTGCCGGGCGACTGTGACAGGGTCGTGCGCGGCGTGCAGGCGAAGGTAGGCCTTTGAATTCTCGCTCCAGTTATTCCAGGAGTCCAGCCGTCTGTCTTCCCGCTGGATCATTTGAGATAAGGTTTTGTAGGAAATAAATTCCACGGCGGTAAAATCGGTATGCTTCTGAAGGTCTTTGACAATCCCCGCTATAGAGGTCTGTATGCTGTCATTGTAGATGACCTCACGCCCCAGGATATCAGCGAAGGGAACCCCGGGAAAATATAGTTTCGCGCGGCTCTCGGTGAGCACCGTGGTGTAGGGTTGTCGCAGTACTGTGGCGCTGCCGGCGAGCCATTCGAAGGGAACAAGCGTAAAGTAATCCGCGGTGGTATAAATAATGCCGGGCTGTGTACCGGTTGTTGTGACGGCTCCGGTATGTACCGACGGGATGGATACGCGCAGCGCCATATCGCCCGCACACGCTAATACGGGCACGACAAGCTCAACGCCAGGTATCTGTTGTTGCACCGCAGTAGGTAGCGGTAAGGGTACAGCGGTCATGTGGCCGGTGTGGCCGTTGAACTGGTTATCGAACGCCACGCGATACAGGCGGTCACCCTCCGGCAGGAAGCGATCATAGCTGAACTCGTGTCGCGCGATCAGAAAGATTACCAGCGCGGCGCTCAGACCAATGGCGAGGCTGAGCACGTGGATGATCGAAAAGACAGTGTTGCGCCGGAGGCTGCGAAGGGCGGTGATAAAGTAGTTTCGAAGCATAGGTTTACGGTTAAAATCGCCTGCTGGCCGTTTTTGAGCGGCTTTCGTATGTAGGATGTACAAATATTAAAAAAAGTTGTGGGCGTTTTTATGGAATTCCGCCTGGCGGCGCATCCTGGGGTCAACTAATTCTTTTACAACTATGAAAACGCGCATATATCTTTTGGGGGCCATGCTGCTGCTGCCGGTGATGGCATTTTCGCAGAGTCGGACTATTACGGGAAAGGTCACGGGTGCGACCGACAGCTTGCCGATACCCGGTGTCAGTGTTACCCACAAGGGTACAACGACGGGTAGCGTAACCGATGGATCCGGAACTTATTCCATCACGGTTCCAGACAATAAAACAATCCTGGTATTCAGTTTTATAGGCTATAAAACACAAGAAGTGCCCATGGGGATCAGTAATGTGATCAATGTAACGTTGGAAGTGGACGCCATGGCGCTGGACGAAGTGGTCGTTGTAGGCTATGGGGTAGAGACATCCAAACGTGAATTATCCTATTCTGTAGCGGAGACGAGACGTGGTGGACGGTCACGTAAAGATAAGCAGCAGTCGCCGGCACCGGCGCTGCAAGGTAGCGTAGCCGGTGTACAAATAAACAATGGTTATTACGACACCGTGGCGCCCGTGGAACCGAATACGGAAGAGTATGGCACGATCAACGAAAACGTATTCCGTGGCGCGTTGCAAGATCCGCTTTCTACTTTCTCTATTGACGTAGATGCAGCTTCGTATAGCAATGTGCGACGATTTATTCAGAATGGCCAGCAGGTTCCGAAGGACGCCGTGCGCATTGAAGAGATGATCAATTACTTTGATTATGACTATACGCAACCTACGGGAGAAGACCCCTTCTCGATCTATACCGAAGTATCGGCCGCGCCGTGGAACGACCAGCACAAATTAGTACACATCGGCTTGCAAGGTAAAAAGATACCTGTCGACAACCTGCCGGCGTCGAACCTGGTGTTCCTGATCGACGTGTCGGGCTCGATGAGCGATCCTAATAAGCTGCCGTTGCTGCAGTCATCCTTTAAATTGTTGGTAGAGCAATTGCGCAAACAAGATCGGGTAGCGATCGTGGTTTATGCGGGCGCTGCCGGCGTGGTGCTGCCGTCTACATCGGGGGCAGAGAAGCAGAAGATCATCAATGCCCTCGATAATCTGCAGGCCGGTGGTTCTACGGCTGGTGGTGCGGGCATTCAGCTGGCCTACGCCATTGCCAAAGAGAATTTTCAGAAGGATGGCAACAACCGCGTGATCCTGGCGACCGACGGCGACTTTAACGTGGGCGCTTCGAGCGACCAGGATATGGAACACCTGATCGAGCAGAAACGTGGGGATGGTATTTTCCTGACGGTGCTGGGCTACGGCATGGGTAACTATAAAGACAAGAAGATGGAGATTCTGGCCGACAAGGGCAATGGCAACTATGCTTATATCGACAACATGCTGGAAGCACAGAAGACCCTGGTGAATGAGTTCGGTGGCACACTGTTTACGATCGCAAAAGATGTGAAGCTTCAGATCGAGTTCAATCCGGACAAGGTGCAAGCCTACCGCCTGATCGGCTACGAGAACCGGATGTTGCAGGCCGAGGATTTTAACAACGACAAGAAGGACGCCGGCGAGCTGGGCTCCGGACACACCGTTACGGCGTTGTACGAGATTATTCCTGCCGGTGTGAAGAGCGCGTTCTATGACATCGACAAGCTGAAGTACCAGAAGCCGTCCGGCACGACCGTGTCGAGTAACTCGAATGAATTGATGACGGTGAAGTTCCGGTATAAAAAACCGGACGGCAATACCAGCAAGCTATTGCAACAAGTACTGCTGGATAAGAACGTTGCGCTCGAAAATACTTCGGATGACTTCCGGTGGTCAGCCGCCGTCGCCGGGTTCGGCATGTTGTTGCGCGAGTCGCAGTATGTAAAGGAGTTTGGCTTTAAGGACGTCCTGGCGCTGGCGCAGGGTGCGCGTGGCAAGGACGTGGAAGGTTACCGCGGTGAGTTCATCGGTCTGATCCGCAACCAGAATCTGATGACTCGCCGGTGATGTGGTAATTTCTTTATCCGCTCATAGGACTTGCGGCAGTACTACGTACAGTATTGCCGCTCTCTTTTGGGACAATCGTTAGATCTTTTTGAATGTGAACGGTACCGTGAGCTCACTTTCAAACTCCTGCCCTGCTTCGAGCATGTCTTCGTCATCGTGGTGATAACACCATTCTATGGAGGCTCCGGGTATACTTTGCATGGTGTGCATCAGGCCAAAGATGATTTTGGCCGTGGCAGAATTAAAGTACTGCAACTGAATAGAAAAGATGGTCGTGGAATTCGGGCTTTGGAAGTATTCTTTGAACCACGCTAAGACCGGTGCAAAGAATTCTTCGGAGTCTTCCGGCAGCGAACGGCCTGAGATCTCGAAGATTCCATCTTTTTTGTTTAGGACAACCTTGGGGCTATACTGGGCTTCCTTCAGGTTCAATGCATTCATGTGTGCGGTTTGTTTAAAACACGGATACTTTAGCGTTCCGTTTGTACAGCGCTTGGGTGGGTGGGCTATACGCAAGATGCGAAAAATTACAACCGGCCTAGGGCCGGTTGTAAGATTTTATTAACAAATAAATGATTATCAGATATTTACAGACTGGCCGAGACGTGTTATTCGGCGTTTTTCTTTAGCCAATCCAGGCGACGCTGATCGGGCAGGTGTGTCACGTTGAAGCTCTCGAATTTCGCTTCGAAGCCTTTGCCATCGGGGCTGGCAGCCATGAGGCCTACCATCACCGGATGATTATCTTTTAACGGTGCATTGCGTGTCATGATATAGGTCTTATCATCGAGCGAGTAAAAAATCTCGACGGCGTCCAGACGGCGTACCACTTTGATCCAGATAAAGGGCGGTACTTTGTCGAGCGTGGTAACGCTCCAGTCGCTGGTGTGGTGCGTGACCACAGTGCTAACGTTAAACTTGCCATCGACAAACTCTACGCCGGTTTTTATATAGTTCTCGTGGTCGGTGCGAAGCATCAGGCCCATCTGGTCGAAGCGGGCTTTATAGGCGCCGGTGAGCTTTACTTTGGCTTCAAACTCGCCGCCATAGGTGGTATAGTAAAACGGCGCATCATCTACGGTAAAGCCATAGTGGGAGATACGCCAGTAGTCGCTTTGGGGCGTGACCGTCATGGTCAGAACATTGTTCTCGATCTTCCATTTGTCCGGCTCATTGAACCATTGCATTTTTTCGAGTGTCTGGGCATTTGCCGTGTGCAGGGCGCTGACCGTAAGGGCGCCTAGTATCATTTTTTTTATCATGCGGGTGTTCGATTGTTTAGGTCGGTAAATTACATTCTTTCCGGGCGGTGCGCTAACCGCCTGCATAGAAATCCTTCCGCCGTCACGATATTTTCCGGGATCGTTGATCGTCCCCGGATATACTACACTGTATGTATCCATACCGTTGGCGACAACGGGCCGTGGGGGTCCAGGAGTTTCAGTACACTTATCATCCGGTCTTGGGCGAAAATTACAAACCATTTTTTCCTGAAAATGCTTAGTTTCGCTTACAAATTAACACCCTCAAAAACCCCCTATATGAAAAGAAAAATCCAAAGCCTGCTATTGGTCACGATAGCCATGATGGCCTGGGCCTCCTGTAAAGAGGATGACGATGATGATGCCATTGCCGTCGCTTCCATCTCTTTAGATATTACTACCAAGACGCTTTCCCCCGGGGAGGAGTTTGATTTGACGGCCACGATCACCCCTTCGAATGCCGTTAACAAAGACGTTGACTGGAGCACGAGCGACGCCAACGTTGCTACGGTTGATGCCGATGGGCACGTAGTGGCGGTTGCCAAAGGAAGTGCTACGATTACTGTCAAGACGAACGACGGTGGAAAAACGGAGACCTGCGCGGTGGTGGTGATTACCCGCGTCACGGGCATAACGCTCAATACCACGGCAATGAAACTTTATATCGACGAAGACGCCACGCTGATTGCAATGGTCACGCCTAATGACGCCGACAACAAAGAAGTGGAATGGAGCAGTGACAACGAAGATGTTGCCACGATAGAAGATGGCTATGTTAGGGCGCTCTCTGCCGGCACCGCCACCCTATCCGCCACTACAGTCGATGGAGAGAAAACGGCTACCTGCACACTCACCGTGGCCGGCCAGTATATTTTCGACGATGTGTCCAAAGAAATCAGGACGACTGTCTATGGTGACTACCCCAGCGGCTATCAATTCTGGCTCTTCCCTACCGTCGAGGACGATGGTATTTTTCAAGGTGCCGACGAATATATCCTGGTCGATATTGCCCAGGAGAGGATGGGTACGCCCTTTACCCTTACCGAGGAGAATCCGAACAACTACGACCTGGACTGGCGGGTCACCTATCGCAACCATAAGGCCAATAGAATCTATGAAGGCTTCGGCTATGAAGACGCCATGGGTGACGTTAAAAGTGGTACCCTGTATGCGATGATAACGGGCGAAGACACCTTCGAAGTAACAATCGATGTTTTGTTTACGGACAATAAAAGATTCGCGGGTACGTACAAAGGCAAGTTTGTGAAGAACAATGAATTTTACGGCGAAAACGGCAGAAGAGCACCGGGTCGTGGGAGCAACTTATAACCGAAGCAACGGCATTACCCCTGGTCCATCGATGGGCCAGGGGGATGAGTTAACCAAATACCTGTTTAACAGCTTCTTTCGCCAGGCGTTCGTCGTCTGCTTCGGGCAAGCCGCTGATGCCGACGCCACCCACCACTACGCCGTTCTGGACAACGGGAACACCGCCACCAAAGCCGGTGATGCGCTCGTCGCCCCAGAAGGCAGGGTTGTCATTGCCGCGCATGCGGGCGCCCATCTTCATGGTGTCGGTGCGGTCGACGGCTGCGGTATACGCCTTATTCTGGGCAATCCGGCTTGCGGCAGGGCTGGTGCCGTCCATGCGAAGAAAACCGATTAGTTCCCCCTCCGGGCCGCAGATGGAAATAGCCACAGGCTTACTTTCTCCCGTTTGTGCTACAACGTACTGAATCAATAACAGTGCTTCTTCCGAGCTTATTTTCTGAATGTTATACATGGGCGTTCTAGTTGCTTTAAGCAATATAGAGATATTCAGACAACATTTTCAGGATTTGTACTACGGCTTCTAAAGAACCACCAGGCCATTACACCGAAGGTGACGTACACGAGCGGAAGGTAAAGCGTATCGTATAGATTGGCCGGGAACGCAGGTATGCCGCCATAGACGGTCAGCATGCGCAGAAGTAGTCGCAGGCCGTTGATGAACATAATCGCTTTGATGGCGTAGTGGTAGCGTGGGCTGGCAGGATATACCCCGGCAATAATGAAACTGCCAACGGTTTGTGAGAGACCGAGGGGGAAATATAAAGCTCGCTGTACCTGCTGGAACTGTGTTACGAAGGACACTATCGCTTCGCGACGTGTGACGTCCGTGGCGGCTGCGTATTCCGCCGGCAGGTGGACCTGGGTGTAGAACAGCTCGACGGACCGGAGGATGATTTCCAGCAGGAAGAATACAAAGAAACCTGTCAGTGCCAGCAAGCTGGAGGCTGTGTGTGTCTTGTAAATCGATAAGCACAGCACAAAAAAGATATAGAAGAGTCCAAACATTGAGAATAGCATCAGCCAGGAGCGCAGGATGCTCAGGGGCTGGGCACTAAACAGAAAATCTTCCAGCGGCGTGGGCGTGGCGGACGGCGCCTGGGCAAAAACCCACCATTGAAAGGTTTGCACCAGGATATACAGGACACATACAACCCCTGCCGCCACCTTCATTTTTGCTGTGATCATAACTTTTTGTACGAAGATATCGTACCTATTACCAACTTCAACAACCTTTGGGGGAATCCCCAAAATAGATAACGCAACATGCATGCAACGGACTGAAACGGCCGCGTACTACCAACGACTTCAAAATAGGGTGGCGGAGTATGTCGAGAATAATCTTACGGCCTCGTTTGGCATCCGTGAGCTGGCCGATTATACACATGTATCGTACTATCACCTGGCGGAGATCTTTCGGAGCACATATACCGAATCCCTGGGGCATTACATCACGCGGATAAAGCTGGAGCGGGCTGCTATGTTAAGCGCCTATACCCCACTCAACCTGAGTGAGATTGCCGACGCTACCGGTTTCGCCACAAAGCACTCGTTGTCAAAAGCTTTCACGAATCATTTCGGCTTTTCGCCTGGGAAGGCAAAAGCCTCCGTCATCCGAACAGACTCGATCAATGCGGTCATGGATGGCATTACGTCTGAGACGCAGTATCGTCACATCGTACAGTCTGACTTTCCATTTACGTTTAAACAACGCACACTGACGGGTGGGGTATTGGCCGGCTATACCTGGCATTTCGGCCATGCCTCGCCAGGTTATGAAGCGTCCATGCCCTACCTGGACGATCTTTTATCCATGACCATTGCCGGCCGGGCAAGGCGCTGTATCAAAATATTCGACTCCGTGAATTTTACGGCCCTGCGCGACTATCGGTTGTTTTATGGGATCTTCGCGGAAGACACGAGCATGTTGGCACCTCATTTTGACGGCCTGGCGCTTCCCATTCGTCGGGGAACCTATCTCGTGTTTGACGTACCGGCCGGGCATCGCGATGATATTAAACATCACATCACGCGCTTTCGCGAGAGCCTGGTGTGGTATAAGCAGATGTTTATACTACGCGACTTCTATGACTTCTTTCTTCTGCACGACGGGCCGGACAACGGTGGGGAGTATTATCTTTGCACCGGAGCTTAATCAAAGCAGACTTTCCATTTCAATCACCACGCGGTAAAATATAAAAGATCATGACAAAGCTATTTAGTCCCTTAACGATCAAGGGCGTGACGCTAAAGAATCGGATTGTTGTTTCACCTATGTGCCAATACTCTGCTGTTGACGGCTTCGCCAACGACTGGCATTTGGTTAACCTGGGGAGCCGGGCGGTGGGTGGTGCTGCGTTACTCATGGCAGAAGCCACGGGAGTATCTCCGGAAGGTCGTATATCTCCCCAGGACCTGGGGCTCTGGAAAGATGAGCACATCGGGAAGCTAACGCAAATTACGTCGTTCATCCAACAACAAGGAGGTGTCGCCGGCATTCAGCTGGCGCACGCGGGTAGAAAAGGAAGCACGCAGACGCCCTGGCTGGGACGCGGCGCGGTAGACATTAAAGATGGCGGCTGGGTGCCCGTTGCGCCCTCCCCCATTGCATTCTCGGCGAAGTATCCGATGCCCGTGGGGTTGGATGATACTGGATTGCGAAAGATTGTCGCTGACTTTGCA
Source organism: Dawidia cretensis (assembly GCF_018598175.1). GTDB lineage: Bacteria > Bacteroidota > Bacteroidia > Cytophagales > Cyclobacteriaceae > Ohtaekwangia > Ohtaekwangia cretensis. The sequence continues at coordinate 9,886 of NZ_JAHESE010000052.1, read as the reverse complement.
TCGGCTACGGTGCGGGCGTTGCGAGCAGGGTTTCAGGTGATTGAAGTTCATGCATCGCATGGTTACTTGCTGCACCAGTTCCTGTCGCCATTAAGTAACCATCGTCAGGATGCTTACGGCGGGAGCTTTGAGAATCGCATACGGTTGTTGTTAGAAGTGATCGAGGCCGTGAAGGTCGTGCTGCCACAAGATGTGCCATTGTTTGTCCGGATACCGGGCACCGACTGGGCCGAAGGAGGATGGACGCCAGAAGATGCGGTAGCGCTTGCTGCTGTTCTAAAAGATCACGGCGTCGACGTCATGGACGTGACATCGGGCGGATTGGTGGAGCATCAAAAGATCACAGTGGGGCCCGCGTACCAGTTGCCCTTTGCCGCTAAGGTGAAGAAAGAAACGGGCGTGCTAACCTCAGCCGTCGGCATGATTACAAATCCTACGCAGGCCGAGTCAATTTTAGAGGACGGCGACGCGGACCTGATTATGATGGCCCGGGAGTTTCTGCGAGACCCGTATTTTCCGTTGCATGCAGCGCGTGAGCTAGGGGCGGAATTTCCGTGGCCGGTACAATATGAAAGGGCAAAGGAGTAAGTGCTCCCTGTCCAATATTCAGAAACCTAAAGGCCAGCCTTTAGACCTTGCTATGACTAGCGTATAAAGGGCTTTGGTTCCCGGTAAATCGTTGCCTGGTAATCTTCCAACGATTGTGGCGGATATATCTCTATAAAGTCCACATCGCTTCCCTGCACCGAGGCGGTGATGCCTTGTTCTGAAAAAACTATCTGATTGGATGTTTTGCCCGCGCGGGAGCGTACAACGGTCCTGGAAGCCCCGGCCTCCGCACCGCTTTTAAATTCTTCCCATAGCTTACTGGCAAGCTTGCCTGCCGACAGGTAAATCAGCTTCAGCTCATCCCCTTTGAAATAGAAGTATTGGCCATCGCCCAGTTGGACACGGTCTACGTCTGTGATCTTTTCGTAACGAACGTCTTTATCAATTTGATTTTCCCTGATTTGATGTTCCGCTATAAATTGGTCATACCGTAACGTCAAACATCGCTTGTAGTCGTTCCATGTCATGGAACAAAGATACGTCTTGTTTCGAAAATCAGATCACGAATGCATTGGCGCCGGGTTTAAGAACATAGGTCTTCGCCTTCCAATGCAAGATTCCAGTTGTCTTTACGGGAAGGTGAATATTGATTTTCGATTTGCCACCCGCCACTACATATTCTACGGAGATCTTTCCATTCGGGTGGGGGACCTCGCCTGCGACATTCGTCAAGGTGCCCAGGTGTGGTTCGATCTTTACGCGGGCAAAGCCGGGGGCATCGCTGTCGACGCCTAATACGGTTCGGAAGAATTCAATGTTCGGGCTGGCGCCCCAGGCATGGCATTCAGAACGTACTGTGGGCAGGCTGGAGTCTTCGGCCCACGTGGTGAGGCCCATGGCGATGTTTTCGCGCCAGATGCCCAGCCAACTCATGTAGTCATCACCCCGGCCCGCTTTTGCCAGTGCCTGATGCAGGTAGTATTTGAAATAGATCGTGCACTGGTTTAAGCTTTTGTCGTTCAGCAGACCGTTTGCCACGGCGGGCAGGTCCTGACTCTCGACGATGCCCGCCAGTATAGCCAGCGCGTTGACATGCTGCGAGAAAGCATCTCTGTCTTTTGTGTCGGCATATAGCTTCCTGGTCGGGTCCCAATATTTTCGTTGGATGGTAGCCTTTAGTTGCAGGGCCTTTTCATCGTATATCGCCGCCAGATCTTTCAGCCCCATGGTTTGTTCCATGTCTCTCGCCCACTGGTATGCCAGGAGTAATTGCAGGTCATAGATGGCGGCGCTTCCGTCCGTCCCTTCAATTCGGCCCCACATGTTGCCGGCCCAGTCGACAAACGTCCAGTATGGAGTATCTTTTAAGGATCCATCGGCCTGTTGATATTTGCTAAAAAAGTCCAATATCCCTCGGGCACCCATCAATTTATCTTTGACAAAGTCGCTGTCGTTTCGGTACATCCAATAATCGTGCAGCATGCCGATGTACCACAATGAAAATGGCGATATGATCTGCGTGCCTTTGGTGGGATAACAGCTGCGGGTGATGCCTTCTGCGATACGCGAATGGTCGATCTGGGTGAGGGCATTGCGGGCCAGCCGGTCGTCGTCGGTGTTATAGTATGAGATCATGGCCTGGATGCGGGTGTCACCAATGTATTGCAACTGCTCGTAGTACGGACAGTCCATATAGGTTTCCCAAGCATTGAGTCTTGCGGTGCGCCAGCCAATGTCGATTATTTGCTTTATCTCGGTATTGTCCGTTTTAAATACGGCTGTTTGTACAAACGGATAGCCGGTAAACGTACCGTATAGATCGTCGATAACCAACGGGTCGTTTTTCGTTTTTACGAAGACCTTTATGTAACGATACGTGCGGAAATTCAATGTCGTGAACGTCTGATCTTTGCCGCCATTGGAAATAATACTATCCTTCCGGCCTATAAAATCTTTGCCGTCAACATCATTCCGATTGCTTTTACGCGTTCCGTTACTGCCTTTGTCGTAAAGCGTTTCCGCATAGCCCAGTGAGATGCCGGCGTCTGTGCCGCCGCTAAAGTTTAGCGTTACGTAGGCGTTTGTTTCGAATGTCTGGTCCAGGAGTAGCGAAACCGATGTATTGGCGGGAATGGTCAGCGGTGTCTTCTTTTCCGGAAAGGTTGCGGGAACGTTGATGCCTTGTGCACTGCGCAGTTTAAGAATGCGCTGGTATGTCATTTCCCGCGGCGGCAACAACGACGGTACCAACGCCCAGTCTATGCCCCAGGCCATGCCTTTGAGCTTTCCTTCCAGTACTTTGACAGCCATCGGCCAGTTGGCATCATCAAAATTTCCGGCTGTCCATGGGCCCTTGACTGTCTGACGCATGTCTACCATTTCACCCTTGCTGGCAGAAAAGAAATAACCCGGGATGGGTTGATGGCCGATGTCCCGAAAACATTTCCAGGTATTGTTGGTATTGAGTACGTCTTCCGCCTGCGAACTGCCCTGCACAATAAAGCCTGTGCGCACGCTGATCTGGGCTTCGGGACGGTACTCGGCTTCATTCCACACGAGCGCGGCGACGGTATTCTTTCCGGACACGAGGTAGGGCGCCAAATCGACTGTTTCGTAATTCCAATAATACGTGTCACCACGGGCCGGGCCGAGCGACACGAGCACGTCGTTGACATATAGCTTATACCGATTGTCTGCGGATACGTACACGACGAACGTTGCAGGCTTCGCCGCCAGCACTACGTTCTTGCGAAAGTAGTAGACGCCATATTCGTTACCGGTGATATTCGGTGGGGCGATCCACTCGGCGGCCCAGGGCCGCACGGTGAGCGGCGCTTTTGTCGATTGACAGTACCCCACCCTTGTACCGGGATACATAAATGCGATTACGATGATGCTGCGGGAAAGAAACCAACCCACTGCTTTTTCTGGCGCCATTGTCAGCATATGTTATATCTTCCTGGAAATAAGAACCAGTCAAAGATATAACATAAGTTTTTATCCAGGCATCCCGTAGTGTCCTGATCGCCCCCCAGCAGGGTACTGTCGCCATTGCGCGACGTCAGACATCATTTTGTTGACGATCACCCAACGCCCATCGATCTTGTGAAAGGATAAAAACTCGTCGTAGTTAAAATCATACATCTTTACGTGCACCTTCGCCATCGCGATCGAGTTGACCGTTTCGATGGAGACGATCGTGCCTTTAAAGGGCGCGCCGGCATCTTGGGGGCTCACCCGGTTCTTCACACCTTCGAGATAAACATCGTAGGCCTTTGCATAGGGTTGACCTTTCACATCTCCGAATAACAGCGTGCCGGGATGCAGCACTTTTTTCAATGCGTCCAAATCACCTTCGTAGATGCCCTTGAAGTAGTAATTTTCCAGCGCTTGCGAAATTGCGAGTGAATCCTGTTGATTGTTTTTCATGGCTTTAGCGGTTTGCGCTTTTAATATCCCGGGTGTCCAGGATATTAAAGCGATTAGGAAGAGTATTTTCATGATTCATGACGTGACTACTTTTTGTCGGCGGTGATGCCCCTTTCACGCAGCACCGAAACTTGCTCACCGGCATATCCCCAGTCGTCCAGGTTGATTTCCTGGATCACGACGTGCGTTAAATGTGGGTCTTTGTTCAATACGTCGGTAACCAGGTCGGTCACGCCTTTGATCAGCTGCTGTTTTTGTTTGCGAGTTACACCTTCGCGTGTCAGCTCTATTTTAATGTATGGCATAGTGGTGGTGGTTATACAGTGACAGAAACATCTTTTTTTACGGCTTTGGCCGTGAGCGTTACGTTCAGCTCAAAATCATTGTAGATCAGTGTGTCGCCCAGGTTCTGGAAGAAATTGCCGGAGCGAAATTTCATTTCATATTTTGTGCGGTCTACGATCACCCGGGCCGAGGCCGTCAGAAGGGTATTGCCGGCGTTTGCTGATATGTCGAAACTAACAGGATGTTTGATTCCTTTGATGGTCAGGTCCGCTTCCACGCGATCGCCATTCACAGAAATAATGTCCAATACGGCTTCGGGGAATTCCTCAATGGAGAAGAAGTCGTCTGACGCCAGGTGCGTTAACATTTGCGTGTTGGTGGCGGGATCGAGTATATCCAGAATTTTGATGCTCGCCGTGTTCACGACCACGGTGCCGCCTACGACTTTGCCCCCATTCAATATTATTTCACCCTCCTTTACGTCGATGGTACCATCGTGCGCGCCGGTAACTTTTTTACCGATCCATTCGATTTTACTTTGTTCCGGTACAATCTTAAAAATCTCGTTTTTCATTTTGCTGTGTTTTAATTTATATACGAATTAACGTGGGTTTCTGTGGGAAGTCGCGTGACCTATGTCACAATCAGACGGGAGCGATGCGTAATGTGATGTAGATCACTTTTAAGATAAATGTCGGTGTTGCCATGGGGGAGTCTGTTCTGAGGGTCATTAAATCATATTTTCAATAAATATTGAAAGTTTAATACATTACAGTATATTTGCCTCATGATCTAATATCAGGCTTTATGGAAAATGAGGTAACGGGAAATCCGGGGGCGCGCTATGCGGTCCTAAAAGGAATTGTATTTTCTAACATCTTCGCGGTCGTGGCTTTTGCGCTCGCGTACTGGCTTGCAAATTATGACGATATGTCGGGCGGCATACTGTCCCTGGCGGAGTTTGTTCTGGTGCCTATCGGGATGGGTATTATTGCCATGTGGTATTGGCGGCGCCGGCAGGAACGGTTGGTCGCATTGCTCCCTTTTGCTCTCCTGAATACAGTCATTGCTATTATGTTGAGTGCTGTGTTTATGGGCGAGGGCGTGATCTGCCTCATTATCGTCTCGCCTCTGCTGTTGGGGTTTATGTGGGTAGGGGTGTTCATTGGCAAATATATTTTTAACGATGACCAGAGAACGTTTAGGGTCAGTACACTCTGTCTTTATATCATCCTGTTTTTTGCCGACGTATTTGCGTTCCATGGGCACTCTAATATTGTATCCGATGAAATGATCATTCAAGCACCGCCCAATGTTGTATGGAATTACGTTGCCGCTCATCCACTGAATACCACCGAACCCGATTATTGGCTTTTTTCCTTAGGCCTCCCCTGCCCCGTTCAATCTACCGTTTCGGGATTCGCGGTAGGCGATGAACGGAAATGTATTTTTAGTAATGGGGCTACGTTTGACGAGGTTATTGTCGAAAGTGTTCGGGATTCTGTTTTTACATTTGATATCGTGAAGCAACCTCACGATCCTGAGATCATTGGCCATATCAATATTGAACGCGGCCAGTTTATATTAACGCCTCGTGCCGACGGCACAACGTTACTCACCGGTAATAGCTGGTACACCTTAAAAGTATACCCGGCCTGGTATTACGATCTCTGGGCGGTTGATATCACCCGCCATGTTCACTTACGCGCGATGGATCATATCAAACGACTGGCCGAGAAAGATGTTCAGGTTCATCGTTAACCATTTGAAGGTGCTTAAGCACGTTCCTTTTTTTGCGCTTTGGTTTGATGCGGCGATGATGATCTGGAATATACTGTTCTCGCCTGAAATATATCGGACGATCGAAGCGATCGAAAGCGAAGTATCGGATTGGAAGGGCGTCTCCAGATCCCTGCATAAGTTCGGTGGACTTCAATTTAACTATGCGGGAAGAGAGCTGGGGCACATTCACAGTCAGGGCATCCTGGATGTTTTGTTCACCCGTAAAATGAAGCAGCGTTTGATTCAGGACGGGAAGGCAAGCGAGCATCATACCTTCCAGCAGTCGGGTTGGGTCAGTTTTTATATCCGATCTTCGGAAGACTTTACGGGGGCCATGCTTCTCATGGTGTTATCCTATCAAAGGGTTGCCGGGTCCGAGCCACGCGAAGGATATACGCGAAGCTTGCAGATTCCACTGTCCGCTCACGGTCAAGAATGACTCGGGAGCGGACATCGCTGTCCTTCAAATGCCCTGGAATTGGGCTTTTCGTTCCTGGCATCCTTATTGACCACACGTCTCCGTTACCTTAACCTGTTTTCCATGATTAAAAGCTATTTTCTTGTAGCCTTCCGCGCCCTGAAGCGCAATAAGCTTCATGCTTCCATCAATATCATCGGCCTGGCTATCGGCATGACCTGCTGCATACTGATCGCGCTATTTGTTCAGTTCGAGCTCGGTTATGACCGTCAGAACAAAAATGCAAACCGCATATACCGGCTGGCTGTAGACCTGGAGGCTAACAATTGGGCCATTTCTGCCTTTCCTTTGGGTGCGCTCTTGAAAGAGAATTATCCGGAGGTCGAGAATTATACACGCATTAAACCGGTGGAAGTATTCATGCAAAATTCTTCCGGTGCGTTGTTCAAGAATAAAGAAAAAGTCTTCTACGCCGATTCCACGGTGTTTGATGTATTGGATATTCGCCTCATCAAGGGAAATCCGGTGACGGCGCTGGCAGAAGTAAACTCAATCGTCGTTACGCCGGAGGCGGCAAAAGCCTATTTTGGCGACCAGGATCCGATCGGCAAAACACTCACGATGCTGGGGAACAAAAAGGAGTTTGTCATTACCGGTATATTCGAACCGCTGCCATCCAATTCCCACGTTCATATGAATATGATGGCTTCTTCCGAAAGCTTCGAATCCATGCGTGCCGATTCGAAGGTAGGCTTCAACTCGCTGACCAATCACTACACGTACGTGGTTCTTCCGGAAGGCATCGATCATCTTTCTTTTGAAAAGACGATATCGTCTTTTCTCGATAAATACCAGAATATACAAGCAGGAGACGATCCAAATGTGATTCGCCTTCAGCCCCTGACATCCATTCACCTGCACTCCAACCGAGGACTGGAGATTGAAGCCAATGGGAATATGAATACGGTATATACCTTGTCGGCGATCGCATTCTTTATCCTCATTATCGCCTGCATCAATTTCATGAACCTGACCACGGCACAGTCGCTAAAACGGGCACGCGAAGTGGGAATCCGAAAAGTAGTGGGTAGCCAAAAGCGTCAACTGATCTTTCAGTTTCTGAGTGAGTCCGTCGTCATCAGCTTCCTGTCGTTGACATTGGCCATTGTCTTGTTGACGCTGATTGTTCCGCAGTTTAACTTTATCTCCGGCAAGGAGATTGTCATCAATCCGCTGAAAAACTCGCTCATCGTTTTCATCTTTACGGGCATCACGTTATTTGTCGGTCTCTTTGCCGGAACGTACCCTGCGTTTTTCCTCTCCAGCTTCAAGCCGTCATCGGTATTAAAAGGTAACTTCATTGGTAATATCGGTGGCCAGGTGCTACGAAAAGGATTGGTGGTATTTCAGTTTGCCATCGCCTTTTTGATCATGGTAGGAACGTATGTTGTGTACTCCCAACTGAACTACATGCTTACTAAGAACATGGGTTTTGACCGCGAACAGACCCTGGTGCTTACAATGCCCCGGGACAGTGTGGGTGATCGCAGCATCAAAAATGAAATGGCCCGACTGGCCGGCGTCACCAGCGTCACGCGGTTTAACGAAATACCCGGCAAAATGGTCAACACGACCAATCTTTGGTATGAAGGGGTTAAGGATAATCAGGCGGAGAACCTGTATATCTTTAGCGGCGATGCGGACCTGTTAAAGACCATGGGCATAAAATTAAAAGCCGGAGGTTATTTTGGCGAAGATACCCAGCAATTCGGCAAGGAGTTCGTGATCAACGAGACGGCCCTCAAACACTTTGGCTGGAAGCCGGAGGAAGCCATTGGTAAGCTCATGGAGTTTGGTGAACGCGGAAGCGAACCCGGGAAGGTCATTGGCGTGATCGAGGATTTCCATTTCAAGCACCTCCATGACGTTATCGATCCACTTGTGTTATATCTCAATCCACATTATGAAGGCCGATACATGGCGTTGAAAGTCAACACCAACGACATGCAGGCTATGGTGACGGCAATCGAACAGAAATGGAAAAATCTTCTTCCGCAATATGAATTCGAGTATCAGTTCCTGGATGAGAGTTTTGATAGGCTCTTTGACCAGGAAAAACGACTCGGACAGTTATTCGGAATATTTTCTGCCCTGGCCATCTTTATATCCTGCCTCGGCCTGTTCGGATTGGCCTCCTTTACGATGGAGCAAAGCCGCAAAGCCGTTGCCGTGCGTAAAGTATTGGGCGCCTCGGTACTGAATATTGTCGTGATGATGTCAAAAAGCTTTTTGAAGCTGGTGTTGCTGGGCATGTTACTGGCCGCTCCGCTGGCGTATTTTGCAGCTACGAAATGGTTACAAGGCTTTGCCTACAATGTAGGTTTCACCTGGATCGTATATATATACGCCGCGTTCCTAGCCATGTTTGTTGCCTTTGCTACGGTGAGTTATCACTCGCTAAAAACCGCGCGAACGAATCCGGTAAATGCCTTGAAGGCACAATAGCCTTTCTATAATAGGATGTCGTATAACAGCCCCTGGTCCATGAAAGATCAGGGGCTGTTATTTTTAATACGCTATGCCAGGAGTGTTTCTCCCAGTCCGTCATGGCATAGTCCCCAGGCGTCGATCTGCTGGTTATTAAAGGCGTTTCGTACTGCTGGTTGCAATAATTCCCGCCGAGCCTTCTTCCAGGCATCGATGCGTGCCTGTCCGTAGCCTTTGATCATACGGTCATGGTTCAGTCCGCACTGTTTGCCCCAGTGAAACGTATAGGGTATGCTTGCCTCGTCCAGTCTGCGCCAGGCTTCTTCGATGAATTTCAGCATTCGCTGAGACCATACACAGTCGAGCTCCAGCACACAGGTCTGCGGAGCGAAATGAGTAAAGCCGAGCGTGGCCGCCGTGGACTTCACAAAACGCAGGGCATAGACGCCGGCAAAGGGGCCGAAACGATTGTCGCCATTGAGCTCGAGCATAAGGTTCAGCACGCGGTTGACTTCTTCCATTGGCATGCCCATGGCCGTGCTGATAAGCTTGCCGCGAAGCTCGGTGTCGCCGAAGATCTCCCCGCGTGTTCCGACAACGTTGTGAAAAGTTTTGTAGGACGCTTTTACCACGTTGTTGACGATCATCGGGACCGAGGCCGGTATGGCATCTGACGCCAGCCCAATAAAGGCTGGGGCATCATCGCCTGGTCCGAAGCCCGAACTGGTGTCTGGAGGCGTGTATTGATCGGTATACGCCCGTTTGTACATCGTTGTGACATATGCCCCATTGGCCATGTCGTGCGGGTTAAACGTGATCTGAAAATGATGGGGGAGCTCGCTTCCATGGGGCAAGAAGTTGGCGTTCGCGAAATCGAGTGTCTCCAACAGGGGACGCAACGCCGGGTTTGTTTCGCGCTGCCGGTAGCATTCCAAT
>NZ_JAHESE010000051.1 GCF_018598175.1 Dawidia cretensis | reverse complement strand
GGGCGCGGAGAGGGGTATAAGAGACAGGGCCGTAGAACCCCAGGCTATCCGGCATGTAGCCTGCCTTTCGCTTGACGGGGATGGGGGTATTCGTAGCGTTGTAACCACACACGCGGGCCGTGCCCGCGGTAGGCTCGCTCAGTCCCAGCATCATCAGGATGGTAGTGGTCTTGCCGGCGCCGTTGGGACCGAGCAACCCGAAGATCTCACCTTTGTTGATGGTGAGGTTCAGATCATCAACAGCCTTGAGGGAGCCATAACACTTTGTCAGTCCCCTCAATTCTATGATAGCATTGTCCATAACTGTTAGCGTCTGCCGTACTTTCGGATCAGGTAGATGACCAGGCCTGCCGCGGCCAGAATAACCAGGATGCCGATCCATCCGGACAGCACGGATGTCTTTACAGTCATGCGGAAGGTAGCCTGTGCCTCGCGATTGGTATTCTTTGCCGTGAACGTGGTGATATAGTCGCCCGCGATGGTCTTGTCCGGTACGGTTAGCCTGGCGACCACATCTGCCGTTTTACCCGCGGCCAGCTGGTCGATCTTTGACGGCGCAAAGGTCACATCCCATTTGGAGGGCGACTGGCCCGACAGCGAAATATCGTTTAGGGCCAATGTTCCGGTATTCTTCACGACGAGGTGAATCTCCTTTTGTTTTCCTTCGGTAATGGCATCGCTTAAACGGCCGGTAGGTGTGGTCAGCTCTATACCGTAAGAGCCCTTGACCACGGCCTCCAGGTCCAGTTTCAACGAGTCATGGTGGGCGGTGGCGAAGACTGGTATTTTATACTTGGAAGGTTCCGCGCCAAAGGCCGGCTGGATCTCGATGCTGATGTCCTGGTCTTTGTTGCCGTCCATATTGATGGACGTGACCTGGCTGCCGCGTGCACGGAATACGACGTTCCAGCCCATCGGCGCCATGGCTTTCAATTCATATACACGTCTCTGGGCGCTACCGTTGTGCAGGTTGGTGCTATAGCGGAAGGTTTCATGCACAGCGGCCTCGATGTTGATGAGGTTGGCCGTAAAGGTGGACGCCGTGGGCGGGCTCTTTGGCGGTTGTGCCACGACATACGCTGGCGTGGAAAATGAAAAAAGTAGAAGAAATGAAAAGAGGATGGTCACACCGGTTTTGGTGTGCATGACACTGGAATTACAGGCTGACATAGTCTAATAAGTAGAAGTTTATTAAGTAATGCGTTACTATTAATTAATAGCTTAAAATCATTAGTTTTAGCAAATCCGGATTCGGTAGCGAAAATAATAAAGCGGAATAATATCGCGCCAGAGTTCTGCTATAAAAAAAGTTAATGAAGTGGAAAGTTTGGCGGCAGGGCGAGTGAAGTATATAAAGGAACGGATGGAGCAATTTATTTCACCGTAAAGCCACTGTCGACAATCCATATTTTAAGGGCCCCGGGGAGAAACGGTTACTTTTAAGGGTTGGACCGTATTTTTCTTCCATGAATCGCTTTCGCTTCGTTCTCGTTGCCTGCTGCATAATGGCGGGATCCTCGCTATTTGCTCAAAATACCGGAAAACGCCCCCACTATAAGCTCCTTTGGAAGATTTCGGGCAACGGCCTGACCGCTCCGTCGTACCTGTTTGGCACCATGCACGTAGAGGACGACCGGGCCTTTGAATTCAGCGATTCGGTGCTGTTAAAAATCTCCGAGTGCAAAGCTTTCTCGATGGAAGTACACCCGGATTCTCTTATGCGATTGCTGTTGCCCGTCCTGGCGGGGCAGTCGTCGAAGGGGCAAAACAGGCTCAAGGACCTGCTCAGCGAGAAGGAGTACAGCCAAATCGACAGCCTGATGCAGCAGCGGACCGGCCTTTCACTGGACCGGCTCAAAACTCCCAGCCTGGTGCGCATGCTCCTGGAAAAGCAGGCCCCGAAGAAGGGAAAAGGAAAAGGGACGTTTGTAGACGGATATCTGTATAACATCGCCCGCCGGCAGGGAAAAACGATTCTGGGCATCGAGGATGCGCAGGAGCAATTGGCGTTGCTGGACGACTTTGCGCCGGAGAACCTCCCCGCCGTGCTGATGGAGCAGCTGGAAAGCGACTCGACTGTCGAGGATCGTTCCTTTGCCTCGATGCTTGACCTGTATTACGGCGGCGACATTGAAGCCATATCGCGTTACCTGAAACAGAACACAGCGATGGAGCCGGGATACTATGACAGGCTCATCACCCGACGCAACATCGGCATGACGGCGAACATCGTCCGGCAGGTTCGGAAACAAGCTACTTTTTTCGCCGTGGGCGCGGGGCACCTGGCCGGCGAGGAGGGCCTGATCCATCTGCTGCAACAGGAGGGATACACGCTGCAACCCGTAAAGGCCACCTTTACCGGGCTGGCAAAGAAATATACCTATACCACGCAGGAAGAACCCTGGTACGAATACACGTCGCCGATCGGGGCCTATAAAATCAGCATGCCCGCAAAGCCCATTTCGTTTTCGATAGATTCCGTCGGGCTTACATTTCAGACCTACGTGGATATCGGCACGTCGACCGTATTTCAGACGACGTATATACCGCTTAACGGTCAGTATAAAGGCAAAACCGTCAAATATACGCTCGACCAATTTGTGGAGCGCATGAAGCGCGGGGGAAAATACAAGTTTGAGAAAGTATCGCGCATCGATGTGCAGGGGCTGGAGGGCCGCGAAATCGTAATGCGTCAGGGCAGTCAGTTCTTTCGTGGGCAGATCTTGCTGCGAGGCGATGTATTGTACCTGCTTCAGGTAGCGCCAACAAAAGCGATTGCCTATTCCGACGACGCCGAGAGGTTTCTGCGTTCTTTCCGTGTACAAGAGTTTGGTAAGACGGTGTGGAAGGATTTTTCGAATGCCGCGGGGGCATTTTCCGTTCAGATGCCGAGCGATATTAAAACCCAGGTGCTGCAGCCCGATGCGGCGGGCACCGGCGGCGGCCGGTATAAGATCCATCTTTACCACGCCACGGATATCGAGCTTGGCGAGACGTATCTGATCCGTTACAACGATTTTCCGGCCGGGCTCAGGTCGCTTGACGACAGCGTATACTATGCCAGCCTGATCAACAGCGTCATGGAAAATATGAAGGGGCGAAACCTCCAACGCTATGATCGCACGATCGAAGGCAAAAAGGGTGTCGCGTTTACATTCGACGTAGCGGAAACAAACGTGGTGATGGGGCGGATCCTGCTGCGCGGCGGCCGTACATACATGCTAATGGCCGTCTCCTCCAAAGATGCGGCGGTATCGGGTGTCGATACCTTCCTGGATTCGTTCCGGTTCCTGCCCACGGAAAAGGTGGTGATGCAGGAATTTGAGTTCCCCCTGCACCGGGTGAAAGTAAAGCTTCCCGCGTCGTTTACAACGGACTCGATCGGATTTGCCGCGAGGAATAATCTCCGGTACACGGAAAAGTATGGAGAATACTACGCGCTCGATGCGCAGTCCGGCGCGCAATACAGGTTGCGTGTGACAAAGCTTCCCCCGTATGCGGTGGCGAAGGATGCGGATGACTTTATCAAGACGATGAACAGACGTTTTGCGGGCGACAGCGTCCGGCTAAGGGAAACGAAAGGGGATCGGAAGATGCTGGAGCTGCAGCTGGACGTAATCAATTCCAGGCTGAACGGCATCGGGCGTGAACGCGTGGTTATCGCCGGGCAGTATGTGTACGCGCTCTTCGTGCAGAACGTGCAAGAGGCCGGCCCCGCCGCGGTCGAGGCTTTCTTTAGCTCCCTCCGGTTTCCCGCGACAACCGGTACGTGGGATTTGTTTACCGACAAGACCGACGTGCTGCTGCAGGCGGTCTTGTCAACGGACACGGCAGTGGTGGACGAGGCCATAGCCGCGCTGCGCACGTATAAATTTACACCCGCGGCATTGCCCGCGGTCTACGCGGCGATCACCCGGACGAGCTTCGAAACAGACGTTTACAACGTTAAGACTGTGTTGCTGAAAACGCTCGACCGGGTGCACGACAACAGCACCATCGATTTCATCAAAAAGCTCTATCCCACGCTCGTGGACAGCATGTCCTGGAAGGGCCACGCGCTGAACGTGCTGACGTCGATGAAGACGCAGGCATCGTCGCAGGCCTTTCTGGAGCTGCTCGAAAAGGAGCAGGGAAAACCGGAGTTGTGGTCGTACGCAATTATGCAACCCTATGCCGATTCCACAGCGTTACTGAACGTGGTATTGCCCGGCGTGATCCGTCTGTCGGATAAGCTGTCAGGACAGGGACGCATTTTCTGGATGGCACGCCAGGCCATGGACAGTAATGCCCTGACGCCGGCGGTTAAAAAAGAAGTGCTGGCACTGGCGATTGCCAAAGGTCAGCAGCGGGTGGCTGCGTTGTCGGCCCCGACTGACAAGGAAGCGGATCTCAATGAGTATAACATGTATGAGTCCCTGGCGGAACTGCTGTTGCTGGCCGAACCCGGCGACGCCGTGAAGGCGATCTTCAACGCGCTTCACAGGCACTCGGCATTGGTTGCGACCCGTATGGTAACAACCGAGTTTTACCTGAAAAACAAGCTGACGCTGGCGGCATCCGATCTCGAAAGCATAGCGTCCGATCCTTACTACCGGATTGACCTGTACATGCTGCTCAAAACGTACGGTATGGAAAAACTCTATCCGGCAAAATATCTGTCGCAGGAGAAATTCGCGGAAGGCGCCCTGCACCAAAGCATGGCATCGGAAGATGGTATACCCGAGCATATAAAGCTGGTGGGAGTACGATCGGTGCGGTACAAAGGACAGAAGCAAAATCTCTACGTCTATCAATATCAGTACGAGGGCGCTGAGACCTGGAGTATAGCATTCAGCGGTCCGTTCCCGGAGAAAGTGAAGTATGTCACGGAGACCGGCGATTATACATTCCCGACGTATACGGAATACGGGAAGGATGTAGATCTTGCCGCGGTCATCGCGGAAGTTACGGAGGGAGCGGTCGAGTTGTTGAAATAACAGCCGCGGCAGCCAGCGGGACGAATAGAAAATATCGTTTCATAAATCGGAAGGTAACAACGTTCGATCGAACAGTATAGTATCAGCCGAATAATGTCGCTATGCCGGAATGGTAACGTCCGCACCGGAAGTTTAATCCCAGGAATCTTTTGATCCGATCAACAGCAGACCGCACCGGTTATCGAGGATAACCCACTCGGTCCGGCGAAGAAGAGCGGTATCCGTACCCGTCTCAAGGGCGAAGAAGCGCAAATCGCTGCGGTTCTGATAGTCGGCAATATCCAAATGAAAGTCGCCGTTAAAGACCATATCGGCCCCGCTATAAGCCGTAATGTGATGTTCCTTCAGGAACTTGACTTTCTGCAGAAAAACATTCCGCTCATCGCCTTCGAATACACAATCGATGTTGCATTGTGTAGCCGGAAGGTAGCGACTGCCATTCAGACAGTTCTTGTAATACAATCTATCGCCCGAATGGCCATAACCCGCATGCGTCAGCATGATGTCATAATGATCGGGAACCCTTCTAAAAACATCATTCATATACTCCAGGTCCGCTGCCATGCGAACGATGGTCGAATCCGGGTATAGCTGATCGAATTTTTATACCAGCGTCCGAGGTGCTCTTTTGTCCGCGGCGGGGTGCTGTCAAAATCCCTGAATACATACGCTGTAAAAATAATCACGCCCACGAGGGCTTGCAGAGCAACCCCAAAGAGGATGGCGAGTACTTTCAGAACTTTAAAAATCATAATGTTTTCAATTGGCAAATGGACCGTAAGCTTTCCCTGAATAGCTATGCTTCAATATAATAATTGTTGTTAAATGGCTAAAGGCTTACGGAAAAATTGGAATTGACGCGAAAATCTTACGCAATAGGGAATGCAGGGTACAATCATAAAAGTGCGAAAATGAATATCCACCTAAATACCTAAAATTTCTTTGGAAAAGAGCAGTTTCAGTACTTCATTACAAATAAAAAATATAGGCTATTGCGTATTTTCGAGTGTTGGGCGCAATTACCTTTGGACAGTTTAGACTTACTTACCATTGAGACGGACAATTATTACACTGACATTAGCGCTGACAGTATCTGGCGTATCATTCGGACAGAATTTCAAAAAGGAATTAAAGGGCGGACTTTATTTATGGTCCGCAGGACTTGTCATCCAGGAAATTTCAGACACCTTAAGGGTTTTTAAACTGATGGAATCAAAACAACATTACTATAGCGTTGCAAGCGTGGTTCCCGACTCTTATAAACTTTTGGGTTCAGAACATCCAATTCCACGTGAGTCGTTTCCTATACCGGACCCACGTAGACCTTACGACAGAATCATAAAAGCAACTAAGATAACGGACATAGTTGAATCTGGTGATTCAAAATACTCCGTGATTTTTCCAAACAAGGAAGGGTTCTACGCGGTAAATTTCACTAAACGAGATTATGGGTATGAAATGAATTTCTCCAGGTATGATGTAAAAAAGAAAATGATATCTGCAGCAGTGAAAAAAGATACTACCACATACTTTAAGTTATACGCGTTTACGCTGGACGACTTAAGCAATGTTAGAAAACTCAAAGATTTTGCCGACATAAATGAGACAGAGGTTGAGGCTCTGGCAACTGTATATCAAAATTGTATTGATAAGAATATCAAACTGATCGAAGGGAATAAGACGTTCGGAATGGCCATAGACGGACTGGATAGCTACGGGGTAATTGAAGGACGGGAATTTATAATTAAAAGCTTAATCGAATTGAAATACAACCCCCTAATTGGGGTAAACGACCCGGATATGATTTTTGAAAGACTTAGGCCTAAACTTAAACTTAAACTTAAACGTAGACCAGAAAGGTAACAGCGCCCAACAGGAAAGCCATGATAAATAGAAAATGGGCGCTATTGCGTATATTCGTGTTGGTGGCAAGTGCAGCAGACGACGGTAACAACATAAAACAATGCAAGATTTATTATTAGAATTTATATCAAAATACATATCGCTGACAGAAGATGAAAAGAACGCAATCGTTTCTTTGGACATATTTCGCTCAGTAAAAAAGGGAGCAACGTTGCTCAAAGAAGGGCAAAAATCGAATGATGGATATTTTGTTTTAAAAGGTTGTATACGGACATATTACATAATAGGCGGTGAAGAAAAAACAACCGCATTCTATACGGAAATGGAAGGCTTGACACCTCATTGCGTTATAAGTAAGGCTCATTCTGAATATTATATATCGTGTGTGGAAGACACAATTCTGATCGTTACAAACCCTGAAATGGAAGCTGAAAGTTTTATTAAATTCCCGAAATTTGAATCGCTTTGCAGAATTTTATCGGAAGATCTTTTAGCGAAACAGCAAATCAATTTTGAAGAGTTTAAGATCTCTTCTCCTGAACAACGATACTTAAATTTAGTACAGAAAAGGCCAGACCTTATCCAACGTGTGCCACAGTATCAATTAGCAAGTTATCTTGGTATAAAACCACAATCATTAAGCAGGTTAAGAGCAAGGATTATAGAGAAAAATACAGGATAAGGTTCATTTCTTAACTTAAGTGAACGAGTTATGGCATCTTGCGAATCTACCTTTGTATTATCGCTTAACAACTAATAGTATTGATATGCAAAGGAAGATTTTATGGGTCGCCTTGATTTTAGTGATCGCAAGCACGCTACAAGTTAAAGCTCAATATTCCAAACAAGACAGTACGTATAAAAGGTATTTTATAGGCAGCACCTTATTTATGCTGGCGAATTTAATACCGGATAATAATCCGCCTGAAATGGTTTATCTGAACGTAGGGTATCGCATGACAGGAAAGGATGCGATTTCACTTGAATTTAAAACCTGGAAATATGCATGGCCAATTGGTATTCCTTTTGGAAAGTCATTTGAAGCTGAAGGAGAGGGGTTCCCAGGGTATATTCGTGAATACGGAGTTTCACTTTCTTATTATAGGTTTTTATGGAAAGGTCTTTATGCTCAAGTTGACGTGATGCCTGCCTGGCAAACTTTTGTAAATGATAGCGGTAATAAAATTGACAAAGGCTTTCAAATCTTTAACACGTATTACATGGGTTATCACGTTAAACTTTTCAAGGATAGGTTTTTTATACAACCTTCAATAGCAATAACGCATCGTCCCTATCAATCAAAAATGCCTGATTCGTTTCAACAGATTGACGATCGATGGCCAAGATTCTTCTTCGGGCAGCCCGGGTTGCATGTTGGGTATAATTTCTAGTGCTTAAACTCCCCACCTGCGCACAGCTGCAAACCGTTAGCTGCAAGTGCCACGACTGACATCACACAATCATGACCTTAGACAATGAAAATGTTCTACCTGATATATGAAGGTCGGCCTGACAAAGACTATCACGACAAAACTATAGCTGGCGGACACATTGGTTGTTGGATTGAAACGACAGACATTAAAAATGCTGACAAAATTGCCCGGGACTTAATAAAAAAACAGAATTGGGACATCTTGAAAAAAGACAAATTCAAGACGATTAAACCGAATTCCATTGCCAAAGACTCAGAACATTATCAATACTACGAGCAAGCATTAACGGACAAAGAAGTCCTTGTCTTTTACACATATCCTAAGACTAAAGACAAATTGATCAAAGACATTGGACTGACATTTAAGACCGAATGAAAATGTACGCCCGCTAACAAAGTCTACAATCCATTTGCTTTCTTTCTTTTTTTTTATTTTTTATTTTGGTAAAGCAAACGGCTTATAGCCAACGAACACATGACAATTCAAGTAAACACTCACCATTCGGAAAAGAACAGAGTAGAAACATTTCTAAATGCCTTGAATGAAAAACTGGATCAGCTTCCGTTCGATTGGGAATCGTTGAAAGAATCAAATAGAATTGATGATGCTGTAAAATTTACTAACCATAATAATTCACTTGTTATTACAGTAATTCTTGTAAAGGATTATTGGGATGCAGACCCTATAGCAAAGGCAAATTTTATGAAAGACGCCATAAGATGGGGTCAAAATGGTGCGATTATGTATGTAGTAGAATCCACTGACGAAGACATCGTTTCCAAAGTCGTTGGTACCTTTGCAGGTAAAGAGTAGTACCTTTATTTTTAATCAGAGATAAAGTAGTTGCACATCGGACAATTTTTACGACACCACGAAATCATTTGTTCGTAAAACATAACGAGGATAAAACGGCTGTAAAGCACTACCTGGACAAAAGGGAACCGCTGGAAAAGGTGGATGGCGTTCGCGTTTACAGCGGCAGTCTGTAATTGATTTTTTCGTTTTTCTTAACAGAGACCAAAAAAAAGCAGTTACAGATCCTGTAACTGCCTGATTTTCAGTGTGGGCCCCGCCGGGCACGATCCGGCGACCCTCTGATTATGAGTCAGATGCTCTAACCAGCTGAGCTAGGGGCCCTTACTTCCTGGTTGATCTCAACCTCGAAAGGGGCTCAAAAATAAGTTTTTTTTCTATTTCACCATAACTCCGGCTATTCATTTGCGCACTTCGTGCATGAGATGGGTCGCAAACGCAAGCCTTGGGGACTCATTGTTTCTCGATAATCGGTGTCTGACCGATGGGACCATTCCACGGAATTGTCTGCGTGTAATACGGCAGACGCGCGCCGCTAACCCCTGAGTAAACCATCATTCTATCATTGCCGGGGAGCAGGACGCCGAAGTAGTCGAGTAAGAGTGCGTTCGTTTCGTCGAAGCCCCGCAGAATAACCATCGCACGCTTTTTCTGGTAAGCTGATTTTG
The DNA here is from genome assembly GCF_018598175.1 of Dawidia cretensis. Classification (GTDB taxonomy): domain Bacteria; phylum Bacteroidota; class Bacteroidia; order Cytophagales; family Cyclobacteriaceae; genus Ohtaekwangia; species Ohtaekwangia cretensis. Next base: position 20,815 of record NZ_JAHESE010000051.1, on the reverse strand, counting down.
CCAGGTTTCCGGGTGTTTGCGGCGTCATTTCAAATAGACGACCACCCCGACCATAATACGTATCGAACTCATCAAATACGATGGTACTTAGATCAGGATACGCAACCATACCGACTGTCGGCCCCGAACCCGTCATAACGGGACCGCTCCAGATCGTGCCTGACAACGAAGCAAGCGGCGTGTCGTATAACTCCAACGTAAAAGGCATGGGCTTGTTTGCGTTATTGGATATGGCTGTCAGCGTTCGTTTGTCCTTGATGGTCATCGTCACCTCACCGTAATGTTCGATGTCAGCCTTCACTTCAATCGTTGCATCGTCGACTTCGGTGACACTCGTAACGCTCCCATTGACGCTATCGGGTCTGATCACATTTTCATCCTCTACAAAGAAATGCGGTGCATACACCACCAACTTATCATTTTCTTTAAACCGGAGATATGCCGGAGGTGGATATTGGTAGCCGTTGCGATCCAATACGCCTACCCATTCGGTATCCTGCGGGAATTCTTTAGCGCTCTGAGGCGCGTTAGCATCATCATCACTGCTACAGGCTGCCAGCACAACAGCCAGGCAGAGGCTGCATAGGGTCAATTTTTTCATAAGGTTGTCTTTATCAATAGCACAGAAAAAGCTGTGCAATTTTCGGAGAAAGGGAGAGAAAGCGCAATTACCTTTTTGGGTCATATCGCAGGTGCCGGTTGAGAGCGGCCATCATCACAACAACCGGAAGGAGAATTGCCCCTATGGTATTTGCCTATCAGCAAGATTCAGCCATTCAAATCACGTGATTTAGAAGGCTTTTTTGAGGCTTTGGCTTTCTCGTTAAAATCAAGGCACAGCGTTAGCCAGTATTCAAAGTTTGCTTTCGACCTGTATCCATCTTCGCTCACATAACAATACCCGCGGAGCTGTTTTCCTTTCATAATCATGGGCTGAAAGCCTGTTCTTTCGGCCACTTCATCATCATGGACAGGATCGTAACGACACATCAGCTCGTCTCCACTCACATTTACGCACATCTTTCCATTCACTAAAAATGCAAGCCCCTTGAACATCTCCTTTTCTTCAATTTTAATCTTTGGAATACCGGCGAGGTAGGTTCTTATGCGATCGGCGAGGGTTGTACTATAGGCCATGTGAATCGACGTTAAGTTCGTTAGGAAAGTTAACGTATCGAAGTACAAAATCAATGATGAAAGCTGGCCATTTTTACAGTCCATAATTATGGCAATTTTTGTATCATTGACTGAAGCAATGGGAAATTATGAGTGATAAATCGGAAGAAACTGCTACGCATTATGATCAATTTTTCGGTCCCTTATACTTTGAACCCTATGCCATAGAAGTTGCAAAACGAATAGACCCCGCCCCGGGTTCTATTGTATTGGAAATTGCAGCCGGAACAGGACGTGTTACCCGCCATCTTCGGGAACGTATTGAACCCTCGGTAAAACTCATTGCTTCCGATATCAGCGAGGAGATGTTGGCCATCGCCAAAAAGAAATTAAGTCACCTTAATATTGACTGGCAAACGATAGATGCGCAACAACTTCCGTTTAGTGACAATAGTATCGAGCTGGTGGTTTGTTGCTTCGGATACATGTTTGTTCCCGATAAGCCGAAAGCATTTGCCGAGGTATACCGGGTGCTAAAACCAGGCGGCCTGTTTTTATTTACAACCTGGGATACGTTGGAGAGCAACGCCGCCTCCTATATTTCCAAATCTATAGCCGGGAAATATTTGAAAGAGCCGTTGCCGGAGTCCTATAATCTGGCGACCTCGATGAGTGATGAGGCTGTCATCACACCGTTAGTAGAGGGTGCTGGGTTTGCAAAAATGACGATTGAAAAAGTAGGACTTTTTTCCGTCAGCCCAACCGCGAAAGACGCTGCCTTCGCGCTTGTAAGAGGGGATATTTATGAGGAGATCAAAAAGCGTAATCCTGCCTGGATAGACGAAATAAGAATGAAGGTGGAAAAAGAGCTTGCCGAAAAATTCGGAGCAGCTCCCATGGTCGCTCCAATAAGTGCTGTAATCAGTCAGGCATGGAAATAGCATGAGCCCGCCGCCCAAGCCATTTCGCGATGACCGGGCTAATGACCAGAATAGCGGCGATCAGAAAATTGTACTTATACCGCGGATTTCCTACCGAGGAGACAATCGACAGTCCCACGCCGACCAGAATAAACAGGTTGATCAGATACTCCTCCCGACGCCCGGTTGCACGAATAAGCCGATACAGTTGATAGAGGAAGATCACCATCATAACTCCATACAGCACCTGCTGCCAGACATTAAACACCCAGAACTTCACCTGTGTGAGCACTGGCAGATGCTGAAACTCCTGCTTCACCGTGGCGTCGCCCTTCAGGTAGGTATTCAAATTCCAATCAGACGAACCGAGCAGGTATTCCAGCGCCCAGCCGTCAAACACAAACGTCGCATAGATCTTGCGCGGTATCAGTCCAACCCATTCCAGGGGATGCTCGGCAATGTATTGCTTCGACCGTTGCAGGAGGTACTTGTCCCGCTCGGGATAGGTACTGATGGCCCGGTAGGTGCTGTCGGTTTTAAAGAACTGCCCGTAGAACACACCGTTGGCTTCCGGTATCGCCGACATGATAAGATTAGACGGACCCGTCGTGGACGTGTATTCGAATTGACCGATGTTGCGCTTGCTTAACATCCCCATCGCGAAGCAATAACACGCCACCCCCGCCAAAATAAGAGCAATCTGTTTGTGCTCGTACTTCCGCGTGTATAGGTCATACAGGTAGATCAGGATGTAGACCAGGACCAGCGCCATCGCCGTTGGCCGGACGCCCAGCGCCAACCCCGTAAATATTCCACAGAGAATGGCATTCGAAGTTTTCTTTTTCCCGGTGTAATAATAGATCGAGGCGAGCATAAAAATCCCAAACATCAGCTCCGTAACGTTCTGCATGACAAGGCCGAGGTTATTGAGGTACAGCATGTAGAGAAACGCCGCGACGTAGCCCGCGACCTCGCCGTACCACCGCCGCACGATGAGCACCACCAGCGCAAGTTGCACCAGATTCAGCACGATGTTAAACCAGAGTATAACGTACGTGTTCTCAAAGACGTCCAGAATAACAGCCGTATAGTTGATGTATACCGGCGCCACAATCCAGGCGCTATACAGGCTCTGCGGATTTGGATAGTACGTATGCTCCCCAAGCGCCAACCGCGCATAGCGGACATAATTGGCCGAGTCAGAAAGAAAAGGAATGGGAGAGGACACCAGCCACACCTGAATGCCAATATATAGCGTCAGGGATACAATAAACAGTGTCTTTAAACGCCGCGCATTGCGGTCAGGAGCAGATAACATAATATTGCGCGCCAATCGGCACTTTAGTCAAAAATTTCTCCAGCGGTACAAACGCCTGGAGGGCCTTCGGAAAGAACAATATAAAGTTCGTTTTGATCTTGGCAAAGCCGCCCGCCAGGGCCTTTTTCCGAAAGGCAGGCGCCGGGATCATGACACATCCCTGATCAAACTCGCACGTATTAAATGCGTGGCTGGTCAGCGGATTCCAGGGATTGTGCTCGAATACAAAAAGCTTGCCGCGCGGGGACAGCAGGGATTTGAGTTTCGCCAGTGTAGCCACATGCTCCGTTGCCGGAATATGATGAAACACATTCGCGACAAAAATGATATCGAACGAAATGCCCGGATTGAACTGCGCCGTTTCAGCGAAGTAATGATAAGTAACATTCACGCTCTTATTCTTTTCCGCCGCCTGCTTGAGCGATTCCTGCGAAGGGTCGGCACCATGTATAACAGCCTCCGGAAAGTACTTTCGAATATGCGGCTCACTTTTTCCAATCCCACACCCAAAATCCAGGAAGTTGATATTCCCGGAATACTCTTTCCCTGCTACCCGGTGAAGCTCGCGTATTTTCTGCTGGTCGAAATAGGACGGATCATAGCCGGAAGCCTTGATGTTGGAGGCGTGAAGCTCCTGGTAGGATTTGGCGTATTGATCGAATTCAGCTGACATTTTTCTGATAGATTTTGTCGATGATGTAAAGGGGGCGGTTTTTTGATTCTTCGCTGATGCGGCCGATGTATTGACCGATAACCCCGAGCGTGATGAGGTTGATGCCCGACATAATGAGCGTAACAATCATAACCGATGCCCAGCCCTGGATCGTCTCGTTGGTAAAGATCTTGGCGTAGATGACATACAGGCAATACAGAAATCCTACCGTGGCAATGGTAAACCCCAGGTAGGACACCATGCGCAGCGGCGACGTCGAGAAAGCCGTGATACCATCCCAGGCGAAGCGCATCATTTTGATGAGCGGATACTTGGATTGCCCCGCAAAACGTTCTTTACGATGATACAGCAGGCCTGTCTGTTTAAAGCCGACCCACGTCACCATGCCGCGGATGAACCGGTGTTTCTCTTTCATCGAATTGATCACGTCCACAACATTCCGACCCATGATGCGGAAATCGCCGGTGTCCAGCGGAATGTTCATGTTCGTGATGCGCTGCATGATGCGGTAGAACATCTTGGCGGTGGCGAGTTTAAAAAAGTTCTCACCCTCGCGGCGTTGCCGAACGGCATAGACGACATCGTAGCCTTCTTTATATTTTGCGTACAGGTCGATGATAAACTCCGGAGGATCCTGCAGGTCGGCGTCGATCAGCACCACCGCGTTGCCCACGGCCATTTCGATGCCCGCCGTTACCGCGATCTGGTGACCGAAGTTGCGCGAGAGGTTGATCACTTTGAAAGAGGCATGCTGTTGTGTAACAGAGATAAGCGATTGTAAGGTGTTGTCTTTCGAGCCGTCGTTGACAAAGATGAATTCTACGTGGTCGTTCGAAACGGCAAATTTTTCATTCAATAGCGTGAGCAATCCCAGTAAACGTGTATACAGTTCGGGAATCGTCTCTTCCTCGTTATAGACGGGGATTACTATCGATATCTCGGTCATAGCCGTGCCGCTTAAGGATGGGTTTAAAGCGTAAAACTATGATTTTTCGTCAAAGAAACGCTAGTCGGCACGGGTACACACCCCGTTCGTGCCGTGAATTTCGGGGGGAGGCTGCAGATCATGGATCGGCTCTTTGAAAAGGGGGGCTATTGTCACATATTTGGGCATTGGAATAGTTAAAACGGTACTTGTGGCGCAGGAATCTTCAGTTAAAAACCTCATTTTCGATCTGGGTGGTGTTATCCTGGATCTTTCAGTCGATCATACACTCCAGGCATTTGCCAATATCTCGGGCTTAGACAAATCGGAAGTGACGAAGCGTTTCGTCACCGCCGAGGGCTTCCTGGCGTACGAGAAGGGCCTGATCAACGACGCCGGCTTCCGCGCCTTTGTACGCGACACCTACCCGGTGCAAGCGACGGACGACGCGCTGGATGCCGCCTGGAACGCCATGCTGCGCGGACTGCCGCTGAGCAAGCTGCAGTTGCTGCTACGCCTCAAAGGCCAATACCAGGTCGTGCTGCTCAGCAACACGAACGGTATTCACCTGGAGTATATCAACACGAAGCTGTTGCCGCCCGGCGACAAATCGCTCGATCCGTACTTCCACCGTACGTACTACTCGCACCGCATGCACAAGCGCAAGCCCGATGCCGACATCTTTGAGCAGGTGCTGCACGAGAATAACTTCCAACCACACGAAACGTTGTTCCTGGACGACAACGCCGACAATATCGCCGGTGCTCAAAAGGTGGGCATTCAAACCGTGTACGTAACGACTCCGGATCTGATAATCGATTACTTCCATGCCTGAGGAACGCCGCAGAATTCTGATCCAGATCGGATTGTTTATCGCAACATTCATGACTACCACCCTGGCGGGAACGGAGTGGGTATACGGCAAATCCATCTGGCTGGCCGATTTCGTCTGGAACGACCAATACAGCTGGACCGACTTTGTAAACGGCATGTATTTCTCCGTGCCCTTTCTCCTGATATTAACCGTGCACGAGTTCGGACATTACTTTACGGCGATGTATCACAAGATCCGTTCGACGCTGCCCTATTATATTCCTTTCCCGCCGGGGATCTTCCTGTCACCGGGCACCATGGGCGCGGTCATTCGTATCAAAGACCGGGTGCGGAGCAATCGGCAGCATTTCGACATCGGCATCGCCGGACCACTGGCCGGATTCGTCGTGGCGGTGGCGGTCGTCGTCTACGGATTTGCTACGCTGCCACCCGCCGAGTATATATATCAGTTTCACCCTGAGTATGAAAAATTCGGACTGAACTATGCCGATAGCGTGTATACAAACGGCTACGTCGTGAAATATGCCCGCGAGCAGCTCAGACTGCGGAAAGATGAGCTGAAGCTCACGGACGAGCAACTAAAAAAAGCAGAGAAAGAGCCCGTGGGCCTGATGGATGTGCAGGTGGGATCGACGCTGCTCTTCGAGCTCTGCAAGGTGTTCGTGGCGGACAAATCGCGTATTCCCAACCCGCACGAGCTGATGCACTACCCCTTATTGCTGGCGGGTTTCTTTGCGCTGTTTTTCACGAGCCTTAACCTGCTGCCGATCGGGCAGCTGGACGGCGGCCACATTCTATACGGCCTTTTCGGCTGGCGTACGCACCGGCGCGTTGCTTCCGTGGCCTTTGTGTTGCTGCTGTTTTATGCCGGCCTGGGCACGGTGCGTATAGGCACCCCGAAAGAAGGGCTTCCGCTCGTCGTGCTCTCCAGTCTGGGCATTATGGTGTTTTATTATCTCTGCTTCGGAGCCTTAGGCGGAAGCAGACGCGACCGGGGCATGTATGCCGTGCTGATGTTTGCGGTACAAGTACTATTGACATGGGTGTTTCCCGCGGCAGACGGTTATCCCGGCTGGATGTTGTTTGCGTTTGTAGTAGGCCGCTTTGTGGGTGTGCCGCATCCTCATTCCGACATTGAGCAGCCGCTGGATACCAAACGCGTAATACTCGGGTGGATTTCGCTACTCGTATTTATCCTGTCGTTTACCCCGGCTCCCTTACGGTTGGAGATCCTGGGCGGATAAGCGCGCATTAACGCACTAAAATCTTATGAGACCAGAAGCTATCGCCGTGGCGAAGCTGGAGAATATACAGGCCCGGCACCGGCTGGCGTAACGTAACCTGCTGGCCGTCGCCTTTGACTTCCGTTTCAAAGCTGATGGGCTGGCCGGTGATGCTGATCACGCGCATAACCTCGTGGTGGCGGCTGTCGATGTAGAATGAACCGTTGCTGGGGTTCGGATAACAATGTACCGGCGTAGCCGTCTCTTCGGGGTCGATGCCCGTAACCGGATTTTCACCAGAGCCTTTACCAAAAATAGGACGGATCATGAGGCTTCCGGTGATGCGATCGTTGGGTTCCCAAATCTGATTGACGTAGTCAAAGATCTTATCGTGGGTGTCCTGGCTGACGTCGAGGCCGATGCTGGCGGCGGAATTGCCAAACGCTATGTAAAAGCGGTCGCGGACCAGGACGACCTCGGGTATATCGATCCGTTGAAATTGGTTTACATCCCGGCGTTGAATGCTTTTGCCGGTGATGGCGTACAATACCTTGTTGTTGTCGGGTAAGCCGTCGGTCTCACCGTAAATCGTAAAATCTGCCGAGCGGTTGCCTGTCAGCCCGGCGACGGGAAAGTAGGCATAGAAGCCCGCCAGTGTATCGGTCTGGCCGGGTGCCAGGTCAAACGCATAGGCTACCTTGTTTTCAGGCGACGCCATGCGGGCGGAATATTCCGCCGTACCATCGTCGTAGGCATAATAGTCTTTCAGCCAATAAACAACGGATAGGGTATCGTTGGAGGTAAAGTCTACCGGTGCAAAGCTCGGCGCTTGCGGGTCGTCGGTATCACCCGTCACACTCAGGGTGAGCTTGATCCGGATCGAGTCGGCGGCCGGGTCGAACATGCTGGTGTTGGTCGTATCGGGCAGATTCTCGTAGGGCACATTGACACGCACCCGCTCAAAAGGATCCATAAACCCACCGAGCTCGCCTTTGATGGTAGCCTGGCCCACGAGTGTGCTATACGGCGTGGTCGCGCCTTCGCTATAATTCGAGAACGTACCGTTCACCACGTAGCTGATGGAGATCGCGTTGGCCTGGTTCTTCATGTTCTTGACGTCGAACTGTACCGGACCAATGGTCTTATCATACTCCCGGAAATGCTGGATCGGCATGGCATAGTACTGACCAAACAGTTGTGTCGCCGGCGAAGCAATGGCCCGTTCGGGAAACGAGTTGTCGTTTAACGCACGGTTTTTATTGAGGTAGATATAGTCGATGTTCCAGGTATCAAACGGACCGGACTTGCGGCCATAGTTCAGGAAGCGAAATTGAAACTCGTCGTGGTAATACTTCGCTGCGGAGATCGGGATAATGGTGTCGTAGAACACATCCGGTTGAAAGGACTCCTTCGGCAGGATGCGCATGACGTTTTCCCAGATACTGTCGTTGTTTAGGAATTGCAGCTGCAGGTAGTCGTTGGGATCGGGCGGCTCCCCATGTCCCTGCCACTGGTAAAAGAAGCTTAAAAACACGGTGTTGCGTTGCGCTTCGGGCACGGCGGTCATCTCGAAGGCATGCGACATAAGCGTGTCGCGAAAACCATTCAGCATATTGTCGTTGGAGTAGGGGATGCCCAGCAAATCAAGACCATCCAGGGTAGCGACGTTCACGCTCGGCGCGTTCCAGCCCCCGTTGCTGATCAGGACACTCTTGCTGTTGTACCACATGGAGTCGAGCGGGTAGTCCGAAATGTATTCGTAGTGACTCGTGTCGTTGATGACCGTAAACGAGAAGTCCTCCCAGAAGGGTAGCGAGCGCGTTTCTAGCACTTGCGGCGACACCCGGGCACCCTGCCGCTGCTGGCGTGGCGCACGGGGCAACGGCCCGCGAGTAAGCTGGGCCACGGACGCGGTGGTGAGCAAACATACCAACAGCAGGGTCAGGCCCGCGCCCGGGACGCTAAAAGGCCGCTCAGGCCGTGGGAATATGGTACATCGTTTGATCATATCTAATCTTAATCGTCGTCTTCAGGCGGTTCAGTTCCGGCTTTGCCTATCCATACAGTAACGATGTCACCTACCTTAACCTTTTCCAACCCCTCGGGTTTTTGTTTCAGCACAACCGGCGTAGTACCGACAGTGTCCCCGACAAGCTCAACATCCAGGTTCAGGTTGGCGCCGAGAATGTAGAATTTAGCATCCTCAAACTCCTGGCCGACCAGGTCGGTAACATCAAAGCTGCTGCTACCGTGCCCGCTCATCACCACCAGGTCGATCACCGACCCCTTGGGCACCCGTACGTTCGGCTCGATGTGCGTGCCTTTGTACTTCATTTCCTGTACGACGTTAAAAGGTCCCGGCACCTCTACAATGCGGCCGAGCTTCAGCTCATTGCTTTGTAGTACAGCCTTGGCATTGACGACCGAGCCGTCCACCAGGTTGGGAACCGGCACGGTAGGTGGATTGATACGGTTCACCGAGATAAAGATCTTGCGACCTTCCTTCACCTTGGCGCCGGCATGGGGGTATTGTTTTAATACAGCCAGCGGCGGATGCTCCGACGAATACGACGAATCGTTCACTTCAAACCGCAGATCTTTTGACCCCAGGAAATCGTCCAGTTGGTTGATCTGCATCCCTTCGATGTTAGGCACCGTAATGGTCTCGCCGTGGTTGGTGGCACGGGGCAGATAGCTGAAGAAAAATATAACGATCAGCACCACGATAATGATCAGCGCCAGCAGGATGCTGATCAAAATGCCCCCCAGGGTGTTGCGACCGTACTTTTTATAGATGAAATTCATGTATGCAGGAATATAAATAAACGGCGACTAGAACTTGAGCGACGATTTAAAATCGCGTTCAATGCGTTTGCCGCGATCGTACCGTTCTTGCGCCAGTGTCAGCAAGCGGGTAATGAGCTTCGCGAAGCTCACGCCGCGCTCTTTCCACATCACCGGGTACATGCTGGAGTTGGTAAAGCCCGGGATCGTGTTGATCTCGTTGACATATACCTTACCTTTTTTGTCGAGGAACAGGTCTACGCGCGAGAAGTCCTCGCAGTTCAGGGCCTCAAAAGCTTTCACAGAAGCCTTGCGGATCTTTTCGGCCACAGGCTTCGAAAGCTTGGCAGGCACATCGATGCGCACAGCATCCGGATCCACGTACTTGGCGTCGAAGGTATAGAACTCGTACTTGTCGCTGATCACCACCTCACCCGGGTAAGACGCTTCCGGCGGATAGTTACCCAGGATGGCGCACTCGATCTCACGACCCGTGATATACTCTTCGACAATCACCTCGTTGTCATATTTGAAGGCATCGTCCAGCGCTTTCTTAAAATCGTTGCGCGTCTTTACTTTCGACACACCCACCGACGAACCCAGGTTGGCAGCCTTTACCATGAAAGGTGCGCCCAGCTTTTTGGCAATGCTATTGAATGTAAACTTGTCTTTCTCGTCGTAGCGGAAGGTGAGAAAATCGGTCACCGGCAGCCCCGCTTCTTTCAGCAGGCGTTTGGAAACGATCTTGCTCATCGACATGGCCGAGCCGGTCACACCCGTGCCGACCATGGGAAGGTCCATGGCTTTCACCAGGCCCTGAATGCTGCCGTCTTCGCCGTCGGTGCCGTGCAGCACCGGGAACACGATGTCGGCCTGAAAACGCTCGCCGGTCTTCAGCACGATAAACTCCGGCTTGCCCGGGTTCAGCGAAAGCGCCAACGGCTGACCGTCCTTTTGGATGTCTTTGCTGACCCCGGGTGTCAGGAACCACTGCCCCTGGAGGTTGATGCCGATGGGAAGCGGCTCGTATTTGTTCTTATCGATGAATTCAAAAATGTTGCGGGCTGAATTGATGGAGACGCCGTGCTCAACGGACCGGCCGCCATAGAGAATGGCTACTTTCTTCTTTTTAGGCATTCAAAAAATGTTTATTGCCGAAAGATAATGAAACCCTGCGCATAATGGCTCACAGAAAGCCAGAACCAGCAGTTTTCTCGCCTTTTTACCCGGGCATTGGATTATTGGCCGCTGCGCACAAAACGCGTGCTCCACACTTGGGTGGACGTACGGACACGCACGACGTAAACGCCCGGCCGAAGAGCATCCACGGGTACCGCGTGGTTCTGGTTGCGGGCATCGCCCAACGACTCCTGGCGCATCAGCTTGCCCATGGCATCGATCACTTCAATGGAGGCGCTGGTCTCCTCCTGGAAGTTAAAGGCAATGTAAAAGTTATCACTGGCAGGATTGGGGTACAACGTGAAAGGCTGGGGCACAAAGAAGTTGAGGTTGTCGAGGTAGAAGTTATTGCCGTTGCCGTTGGTAAAGAGAAAGGCTATGCGCACTTGCTCCTGGCCTGCGTAGGCATCCAGGTTAACGGCTTGGCGGGTCCAGTCACCGGCCGCCGCGGGCTTCCACTCAGTCGTTTGGCCATCGCTGCTGTTTAAGGGCAGGGTATATACCGTTGTAAAGGTCGTGCCGCAGTCTGAAGATGCCATGACCACCACGTTGTCAGAGAACCCCGGGCGGCGGTGGTACGACCAATCGAAAAACAACGTGGTCTTGGCGGTCTGCGAAAAATCCAGCACCGGGCTGACATACCATGCCTGGTCCGACAGCAGCGGGTCGTCGAAGCCGTTGAAATACACCGCATGGTTGTCGTTCGTCAGATTGATTTTACCGCTGTTGGTTTTAACATGTTCCCACACATGCTGGCTAACTGGATTCACGGAAGTCCAGAGAAGCGAATCCTGGTTCTCGAGCGTTACCTGCATCGGTATGCTGCCGCGGGTATCGTCCCAATAGGTTGTCTGCGACCGGTCGTTGTCAAAGGGACTTTCGTCGTCCAGACCGTTAGGCTCCGTCAAGGCAAAAGATAGTTCGTTTTTCAGGCGGGAAAGGGCAATGCCCGTGATGTTTATGTCCAGGTGCTCTCCGTTAGCCAGGTCGAGGCCCGAAAATGATCGGACGATCGGCGTGCCATCATTGACTGTGTACGACAGGTTGAAAGAAGTAAGCGGCAGCGTACCGAGATTAGTCACGCGCAGCGTCGGTGTGGGGGAGGCGTTGCAGGAGATGACGGGCAAATCGAGGATGGACGTGATGGCGACGTCGTTCGGAACAGGATCGTGCGGCATCAACCCATGCGAGGTAAGCAAGGACTTCCGGCGCGGACTGTTTTCCAACACCGTTACCATGCGGTCGATTTGCCCCTGCGTAAAAAGGTTCATGCAGGCATCGTCGGTATAGTCCATGTAGTTTTGAAACATAGGCGCTTTGCTGTTACACCACTTGCCTGCGGGTGACAGGGGATGGCTGGGACAATCGTACGTCTCCGTACGTTGGGCGGGGGTATCATCCACATAGTCGGTACCGGCACAATTATCAATATCACCCCAGATATGGCGCAGTCCTAAAAAGTGGCCGATCTCGTGTGTGGCCGTACGGCCGCGGTTATACTTCGTGTCGAGCCCGGCAAAGGTACCATAGCCTTCGAAGGATGAGCCAAAGTCTTTATAGCTGAAAACCGCCCCGTCGGTGGCGGCTAGTTCCTGTTGGTAGTCTTCCAGACCGTCCAGATCAGAGATGGGAAACTGCGCATACCCCAGGTATCCCGATAAGCGGCATACCCAGATGTTGAGATAGTCTTCCGAAGGCCAATAGCTTTGCGCTTTGAGCTGGGTGTTGTCGTTGATGGACCAGGTAGTTTTCGAGCCTTTTACGCGCACAATGCCGTTGGTAGGACCACCGGCCGGGGTTTGACGGGCTAATACAAATTCAATAGCAATACTTCCTGCGACGCCGGCGAAGTCGGAAGGCGTCTGGTCGGCATCGGTATTCAGGCGATTGTAATCTTTGTTGAGGACGGCGATTTGAGAGAGTACCTGGTCGTCGGAGATGTTACCACCGACTCCTACGGCCTCGCCGTTGTGAACGATGTGTACCACGACAGGAATGTGATAGGTACTGGCCTGCGTGCGCAAGGCGCTATGTCGGGCAATCTTGTTGTGAAGCCACAACTCGAAGTCGCGTTTCGCCGGCAGCTTTTTATCCAGTACCAACTGCTGCTCATACTCCACCGTGGCGCAACGTTGCTGCGCAGAAAGATCAAACGAGAAGAACAAAAAAAACAGGCAACCGAACGAAGTCGACCACCGGAAGCAGGATTGTAACAAAGATAAGGCCTTCACAGAGTTAAGCGTTCAGCAGCGTGCCATGGTTAATGGTTACAAGATACTAAGAGTAACCCGAATGGGCGATGCTGAAGCCGGATAGTTCACCGGAAATATAGACGACTGGCGTCTTTTCCGCTACGGCTGAAAGGTTGCGCGAGACACAAGCAGGATCAGCGTACGACGGCCGTGAGGTTGATCACTTCGATCGACCGTACTTCCGGCACCGCCTTGCGGATCGCTTCTTCAACACCGGCCTTAAAGGTCATGGTAGACATCGGGCAGCTGCCGCAGGCGCCCATAAACTCCAACCGAACCACATGGTCTTCGGTGATCTCGTGGATCTTCACGTTGCCGCCGTCCGCCTCCAGGTAGGGGCGAATGGAGTCCAGGGAAGCTTCAATCTTTTGGGTGAGGTCGCTAATGGTATTCATCGGGTAATTTGTTCTGCCTGCTTGGTGATGTAAAGGTAGTACTTCTGCGCGGTTATCCTGCAACTTCCGTCAGCGCCGTAGGCTGCCCCGCATTGCGTATGGCGATTTGCCGGGCCAGCGTCTCCGCCAGTGTCTGGAAGGCTTCCGCCATCGGTCCTCCCTTCAAGGCGGCCGGTAAGCCGCTGTCGCCGCTTTCGCGGATGCTTTGCACCAGGGGAATCTGCCCCAGTAAAGGAACCTGATATTGCGCCGCTAAGTTCTTGCCGCCGTCTTTTCCGAAAATATAATACTTGTTATCGGGAAGCTCTTCGGGTGTGAAGTAGGCCATGTTTTCAACAATGCCCAGGATCGGCACATTGATTTGAGGCTGCTTGAACATGCCGATGCCCTTTTTAACGTCAGCGAGGGCCACTTTTTGAGGTGTCGTCACGATCACGGCACCGGTCACCGGCACCGTCTGCACCATGGTCAGGTGAATGTCGCTGGTGCCGGGAGGGAGGTCGATCAGCAGGTAGTCCAGGTCGCCCCAATCGGCGTCGCTGAAAAATTGCTTCAGGGCCGAGCTGGCCATCGGGCCACGCCACACCACGGCGCTGTCGGGTGGTGCCAGAAAGCCGATCGAGATCAGCTTCACACCGTATTGTTCAATGGGAATAATAATGTTCCGGCCATTCACCTGTTTTACAGCGGGCTGTTCATGCTCGCAGTTAAACATGGTGGGCACCGAAGGGCCATAAATATCGGCATCGATCAGCCCTACCTTGGCGCCCGCCCGGGCCAGCGATACGGCCAGGTTCGCGGTAACAGTCGATTTACCCACGCCCCCTTTGCCGGAGGCCACCGCAATGATATTTTTTACCCCCGGCAGCAACGGCGCATTGTCGCGCAACGTCGTGACGGACGAGCTCATGGTAATGTCGAGCGCAACGCCCTGACCAATCACGGCTTCGACGGCGTCGACACAGTCCTGGCGGATTTTCTCTTTTAAGGGACAGGCCGGCGTGGTCAGGACCACCGTGAAGCTCACCTTGCGGGGATCCACGTTCAGGTCTTTAATCATGCCCAGCGTTACCAGGTCGCGTTTCAGGTCGGGATCCTCTACCGTCGAAAGGGCTTTTAAAATATCAGATTGGGAAAAACTCATGTCTGTGGAAACAGCTAAATCATCAAAAAAGTCTCAAAACCGCTGCAAATTAGTACGAAAATTGTTTACACCGACCGACGCCCCTTGAATCATTGATTAGTATCTTTGAACCCGGCCTTGGTTCACCTAATTTCCCGCAGGCCGGAGCGAACCGACCCAGCATGATCAGCCGTGAAACGATAGACGAAATCCGGAGCAGACTGGACATTGTGGATGTGGTAGGCGATTTCGTCACCCTGAAGCGCTCGGGACAGAACTACAAGGCCCTGAGCCCGTTCTCGAACGAAAAGACCGCGTCATTTTACGTCGTTCCCTCCAAAGGCATCTTCAAAGACTTCAGCAGCGGCAAAGGCGGCGACGCCATCACCTTCGTCATGGAGCACGAAGGCATGAGCTATGTCGAGACCCTTCGCTACCTCGCCAAACGTTACAGCATCGACCTGAAGGAAGACCACCAACGGTCGGCCGAAGAGCAATCGCAATACACCGAACGCGACAGCCTCTACGGGCTGATGAACTACGCCAAGGACCAGTTCAAGGACCTGTTGTTTAACACCGACGATGGCCGCGGCATCGGCTTGAGCTACTTCCGCGAACGCGGCTTCAACGACCGCACCATCGAGAAGTTCGAGCTGGGCTATACACTCGACGCCTGGGACCACCTCAGCAAAAAAGCACTCGGCATCGGCTACACCGAAGACCTCCTGGCGAAAGCCGGCCTCATCGTCAAGCGGGACGACGGCCGTTTCTACGACCGCTTCCGCGGCCGCGTCATCTTTCCGGTGCACAACCTCTCGGGTAAGGTGATAGCCTTCGGCGCGCGCATACTCACCAAAGACAAGGATCAGCCCAAGTATATTAACTCGCCGGAAACAGATATCTACCACAAAAGCCATGTGCTGTATGGTATGTACCAGGCGAAGAACGCCATCCGCCGCGAGGACTTCTGCTACATCGTAGAAGGGTATACCGACGTGATCTCCATGCACCAGGCGGGTATCGACAACGTGGTGGCCTCGTCGGGTACCGCGTTTACCGAAGAGCAAATCAAGCTCATCCGCCGTTTCACCGAGAACGTCACCGTGATGTTCGACGGCGACGCCGCCGGGATCAAAGCCGCCCTGCGTGGTATTGACCTGGTGCTGAAGGGTGGCCTCAACGTGCGCGTGGTACTGCTGCCCGACGGCGACGACCCCGACAGCTTCTCCCGCAAGATGGGCACCACCGAGCTGAAGCAGTACCTGAAAGACCACGCCAAGGACTTTATCTCGTTTAAGATCGACCTGCTGGCGCAGGAGTCGGGACACGATCCCATCCGTCGCGCCGAAGCGATCCGCGAGATTGTCACCAGCATATCGCACATACCCGATCCCATCAAACGGTCGGTCTACATACAAGAGACGAGCACCCTGCTGAAGATGCAGGAGGATGTGTTACAGACCGAGCTCAACAAGATTACCCTGACCGAACGGCAGAAAACCGCGCCCGCCGAGAAAGGCAGGAACCGGAATATGCCCGGACCACCCCCGGACGATGCGCCGCCGGTGTTTGTGCCCGGCGAAGACGAGCCGGTATCGACCAGAAGCATTGCTGCCAAGATCGAACGCCAGGAACGCGAGTCCGTGCGGCTGCTGTTATGCTATCCGGAAGAGGCCTTTGAGCCGGACGTACGCGTGATCGATTATATGGTGGCTGAGCTGGAGGACGTCGAATTCGATAATTATATCTACAAAGAGATTTTTACTGCTTTTTTAGATAATTACCGCAATGGCGTGGTCATCGATCAGATGCACTTTATGGAACATGGTTCGATGGACATAAAGAGTATCGTGGCGGAATTAACAACGCGCCGCTATGAAGCCAGCAAGGGGTGGAGCGCCGAGAAAATCCACTTTCCGGAAGAGAAGGAAATTGTTCATGATGCGGTATATTCCTGTATCATTCGGTTAAAATACTATAAAGTGCAGGGCATGATGGAAGGCAAATTGCAGGAAATGAAGCAAGCAACCACGCCGGAAGAGGAAGAAGAGCACTTTACCATTTTTATACAGCTCAAAGGCGCTGAGCAAGAGCTCGCCGCCATCCTGGGTATTGTTGTGTCGAAATAACGGAACGGACCTATATAATTTTTTGTTCACCACCTACAAGTACGGAATTTTTATATGAATCAGATAAAATTGAACACGATAGAAGAGGCACTGGAAGAGATTAAGAACGGGAAGGTGATTATCGTGGTAGACGACGAGGATCGTGAGAACGAAGGTGACTTTATCTGCGCGGCCGAATGCGTAACGCCGGAAATCGTAAACTTTATGGCTACCCACGGCCGGGGGCTCATCTGCGCACCGCTCATCGAAGACCGCTGTGAAGAGCTGGGGCTCGACCTGATGGTGGGCAAAAACACGGCCGCCTTCGAAACACCCTTTACCGTGTCAATCGATCTGATCGGCCACGGTTGCACCACGGGCATTTCCGCCCATGACCGTTTTAAAACCATCCGCGCCCTGGTCGACCCGGAGACAAAACCCGAAGAGCTGGGCAAGCCCGGTCACATCTTTCCGCTGAAAGCCAAGCGCGGCGGCGTGCTGCGGCGCAGTGGCCATACAGAGGCGGCCATCGACTTTGCCCGCCTGGCAGGGTTTAAACCGGCCGGGGTACTGGTCGAGATCATGAACGAAGACGGCACCATGGCGCGCCTGCCCGACCTGGTAAAGGTGGCCGAGCGTTTTAAGCTCAAACTGGTGTCGATAAAAGACCTGATTGAATACCGCCTGCAACAGGAGTCGCTCATCCGCCGCGAGATCGAGGTGGACATGCCCACCGAGCACGGGCACTTCCGCCTGGTAGCCTTCGAGCAGACCAATACAGGCGACGTACACATGGCCCTGGTCAAAGGCACGTGGGACAAAGACGAGCCCGTGCTGGTGCGCGTACACTCCTCCTGCGTGACGGGCGACATCTTTGGCTCCTGCCGCTGCGACTGCGGTCCGCAGCTTCACCGCGCCATGGAAATTGTCGAGCAAGAAGGAAAAGGCGTGATCGTGTACATGAAGCAAGAGGGACGGGGCATCGGGTTGCTGAACAAGCTCAAGGCCTACAAGCTGCAAGAGCAGGGGCTCGACACCGTGGAGGCAAACCTGCAGCTCGGCTTCGACATGGACGAACGCGACTACGGCGTTGGCGCTCAGATTCTTCGCAGCCTGAACCTCTCCAAAATCCGGCTCATCACAAATAATCCTAAGAAAAGGGTTGGACTAATGGGCTACGGTCTTGAAATTGTGGATAATGTTCCGATCGAAATTGTACCCAATCCGCACAATGAACGTTATTTGTTAACGAAGCGCGATAAGCTCGGACATACTATATTGAGGACAACAAAAACTAAATGATAGGACAACGATTACCGGCCAGCCTCACACATAAAAAGTCGGCACCCCGTGCCGTCGGGTTGTTTCGGGTCGTTCCTGTATTGCTGTTATTTTGTGCCTGCTCCGGTGTTCGGGCGCAGGAGTGGCCGTTCGAGCTGTGGCACGAAGGCAAGGTCGTGCTGCTGGAAGGGGATACCCTGCGCGGCCTGGTGAAATACGATATGCAGCAAGACCTGCTGCAGTACAACGGCGCCAGCGGCCAGAAAGTAGTGGCCTACTCCGCCCGCAAAGTGCTCTTTTTTGAGATCTTTGATGTCACCATACATCGTTACCGCCAGTTCTTTGCATTGCCCTTTAATACGCCCGCCGGCTACAAGTCGGCCGTGTTCTTTGAGCTGCTCGAAGAAGGCAAAATGACGCTGCTGTCGCGCGAAGCACTTGAGTATAGAACCTATACCAATCCGTACTATGTAGGCTCGTACTCCCGCCTGGTGTTGGTGTATAAATATTTCTTCATGGACGACAACGGTAAGATCGAAGAGTTTACCGGTGACAGACGCGACCTGCTGGACCTGATGGGCAAAAATGCAGACGACGTGGAGAAATATATCAAGACGAACCGGCTAAAAGTGGACGAAAAGTACGACTTTGCCAAGATTATAGCCTATTACAACTCACTGTACGGCACCTAGCCGATGACACCTTTCGCATGAGCAACGCCAAGCCCCTTATTCTGGTCTCCAACGACGACGGTATTACTTCCAAAGGCATCCTGACCCTGATCAATGTCATGAAAAGAATCGGCGACGTGCTGGTGGTAGCCCCCGACAGTCCGCAGTCCGGTATGGGCCACGCCATTACGGTAGGGGAGTCGCTGCGCCTGGAAGAGAACTTCATCTTTGAGAACGTCCAGGCCTTTGAATGCTCCGGTACACCGGCCGATTGCGTCAAGATGGCGCGCCACTTTGTATTGAAAGGTAAGCGCCAACCCGACGTTATTGTCAGCGGCATTAACCACGGCAGCAATACTTCCATCAGCGTATTGTACTCCGGTACGATGTCCGCCGCGATCGAAGGCGCCATTGAAGGTACGCCCGCGATTGGCTTCTCACTGTGTGACTACTCACACGACGCCGACTTCTCGCATACAGAAGCGTACATCGAAAAAATCACCCGCGAGGTACTGGCCAAAGGTCTGCCCAAAGGTGTAGCCTTAAACGTTAACTTTCCGCCCGCCAGTCAGGGCCCGATACAAGGCATCCGCATCTGCCGGCAGGCCAACGCCAAGTGGGAGGAAGAGTTCGACCAGCGTTTCGACCCCAACGGCCGCCGCTACTTCTGGATGGTCGGCGCCTTCGTAAACTTCGACAAAGGCGAAGACAACGACGAGTGGGCTATTGCTAACAATTATGTGTCTGTAGTACCCTGCCAGTTCGACCTGACGGCACACACCACCATACCACTTTTGAACGAGCAGTGGACGATCCTCGACCGCGCCGACAGCACCCACACCGAGGTAAGTGAATATCGTATTCCCGGCAAGGAAGATCGCGGGTAGCTTCTGTACTACGATTGCTGGCGCAAGGTCTTCCGACCGAAGGGAGGGCGGCTTGTGACTACAACTGTCTGCAGTCTTCAGACTGCCGAAGCCCAACGGACACCGTTATCAATTCGTAAGTTGCTTTCTTCTCCGTCGCCCTATATTCTCCAAAGTTTATCGCATTTTCTCCGTTGATGCGCCATAAAATATTCCGCACATTAACGATTGAACCATATTTTTTTACAGCTTTTTAAGCGCCGGTCTGACACCTTCATAATTTTCGCCGGGGTGCCTTAAAAATTAACTAGTCGCAAACGTGTTCTTAACAAAAAGTTAAAATTCTGCCATCGTTTGTAGGGCAGGTGTTAAAAAAATGAAATAGATTTGGCCCCGTAGATCAATTTTACAACCACCTTATTACAACCATCCTATGGCGCATTTACGATTTGAAGCTCTGAAAAAACTGAGCGAACGCCCCCGGGTGCATGTTGACCTGCCCAACCCGAACGTTGCCAAATTCTTTGGCGAGAACGTATATGGTATGGAGCAGATGCGTGCCACACTGGCTCCGGCTCTTTTTAAGAAAGTAAGCCAGGCAATTAAGAACCACGAAAAAATTGACGAGACAACGGCTGACGCGGTGGCTTCTGCTGCCAAAGCATGGGCCGTTGCAAAAGGTGCTTCGCACTTTACACACTGGTTCCAGCCGATGACGGGTGGTACGGCCGAGAAGCACGACTCCTTCTTCGATGCCCTGGCCGGTATCGAAAAATTCAAAGGCAGCGAGCTGGTACAGCAAGAGCCCGATGCTTCCTCGTTCCCGAGCGGTGGTATCCGCAGCACGTTCGAAGCACGTGGCTACACAGCGTGGGATCCTACCTCGCCGATGTTTGTATACGGCGCGACACTGTGTATCCCGACGGTATTCGTTTCGTATACGGGCGAGACCCTCGACACCAAAGCACCCCTTCTGAAAGCACTCAAAGCCGTTGACCTGGCCGCTACCAAAGTATGCCAGCTCTTCGACAAAGACATACAACATGTAGTAGCCTCCCTCGGCGCCGAGCAAGAATACTTCGCCGTCGACAAGGCGCTCTTCGACGCACGTCCTGACCTGGTCATGGCCGGCCGCTCTGTATTCGGT
>NZ_JAHESE010000050.1 GCF_018598175.1 Dawidia cretensis | reverse complement strand
TCCACGGCTCGGGGGCCCGTAGATGTTTATAAGACACAGTAAAATCTGGCGCCCACCCCGCCCTTCAAGTTTTAGTTTTTCGCTTTTTTTATTATAACGGTCTTTCCCGGTTTACCCGGCAAAAGCGCTTCTTTTTAATAGCTCACCAGCAGGGTGGCGCTTCGCCAAATGTGCTCGTAGGCTGCTTCACCCTGTGTACCGGTTTCATCGGTTGTATAGAAACCTTCTATGCCATATACACCTTTCCACAGCAGCTCGAATTGCAGCATGCCGTTTTTGTCGGTCTTAAACGTTTTGCTCCAACCCGTGGGGCCCGATACAGTAATCTCTATTTCGGCAGCAGGTTGACCTTTGTAAAAAGCTTTGACAATGCCCGACTTCCCCTTGGCGTCTTTTACCGGTTGCAGGTAAAGCTCGCTGGTAGCCGGTGCCGGCACAACTTCTGACTTTCCTGCTTGTACCAACGCGCTGGCGTTGAATTGGTATACATATTTGCGATTAACCTCTTTGGCGCTATGCCCTACAGCCAGGGTATAGGTTCCTTCGCGGGCAGGTGTAAACGAAGCCTGAAAGTGATTGCCGGCCGCGGTGTAGGTAAGCTGCTCCTTCTTACCGTCAGGGCCGATCAGCCAGAGGGTAAACGAGCTCACATCGGAATACCACTTGTCGGTATTCTCAAATTCTTTGGCCGCATATTCGCCATAAAATAGTTTGACCGCGTGGGCTTTTCCAACGCTGGCCTTCGGATCGGTCTCGATCCAGAGGGCGTGTGCCAGCAGCGTGGATACTGAGCCGAGAATAAATAATGCGACGAGTAGGAGTTTAGATTTCATGACTTGTTTTTTTACGGGTGTTTTGCATAATTGAGGATGCAATGATGAACCTGCATGGAATAAAAACCAACCGCGTGCCCCGGAAAACTCAGAAAATACCCTCTTGAGGTTATAGGTCTACCGCCGCAAAGCGATACGATTCACCGCGCAAGTAACCCATAAATAGTAAAAGGCCACCGTTATCACCACCACCCCAACCGATGATACTTATGCCGGTGAATCCAATCCCGATGGATGGCCGTCATCACCAGGTATGACTGGTACGATCGCAGCAGTCCGAACCAGTTGTTGTTTCGAATAAAAACATCGTCCCAATGAGAACCACCGTTGAAATTGCCAATGAGTAATTTATCAACGCTCCCCATGTTCCAGCTGCCGATCCAATTGTCCTGCCACCTGCCGTTCAAGGCCGTTCCGGAGGAATGTAATATTCCCAAATATTCGGTAGACCAGTCGTTGGTGTTGAATACGAACAAGTCGTCTTTGTTGTCGCCGTTGGCGTCGCCGATATAGAACTGGTCGTGCTCGGCCAGCCCATCCCACCCGGGCACATCGCCGTCATAACGTCGTACATAGTGCAGGTTGGAGCCGGAGCTGCGAAGCATCAGCAAATATTCCATAGACCAGTCGACGCCGTTAAAGACATATACATCGGATCTGTTGTCCGCATTAATATCACCGACATAAAATTTATCTCCTTTTCGCATATCGCCCCAGCCCGGCAGCGTTCCATCAAACCGTTTTCTGTACGATAGCTGTGAGCCGGTGGACCGAAGCATTTCCAGGTACGGCATGGACCAGTCCGGGCCGTTAAAGACATAGAGGTCGTCCTTGTTGTCGGCGTCCAGGTCGCCAACGTAGAACTGGTCGTGTTCCAGCATGGCGCCCCAACCCGGCAGATCGCGATCGTAGCGTCTGACGTGCGCGAGCGTGGTACCCGTGCTGCGCAACATTTCCAGATACCCCATCGACCAATCCTTGCCGTTGAAGACATACAAATCTTCTTTTTTGTCGCCGTCGAAGTCCCCGACAAAGAAAGTATCATTGGGTTTCATATCGTCCCACCCGGGAAGCTTCAACTCGAATAATTTAATACATTCAAAGCCATTGCCGGTCGATCGAAGCATGCCCAGGTAGGGATATAACCAATCGCCATAATTGAACACATACAGATCGTCTTTCCCATCACCGTTGAAGTCGCCGACAAAGA
Source organism: Dawidia cretensis (assembly GCF_018598175.1). Taxonomy (GTDB): domain Bacteria; phylum Bacteroidota; class Bacteroidia; order Cytophagales; family Cyclobacteriaceae; genus Ohtaekwangia; species Ohtaekwangia cretensis. Next base: position 29,444 of record NZ_JAHESE010000050.1, on the reverse strand, counting down.
ACCTGTCGCCTTTTTTAAAGTCGTCCCACACCGGTATGGAACCCGTCGCAACCCAGGAGGGTTCTATTTCAGTTCCGAGACTTTTATAAAGTGCCAGGCTGTTGTCGTTGTGAATGACTACTTCTTCCTTTCCGTCGCCGTCGAAGTCGCCCACATAACTTTCGTTGAAGGTATAGTCATGATAGGTATCCATGCGTGTTTTCATACCGTTGTAACACACCGGACAATAAGGCGGAGAGTTGGAACGCATACGGCAGCTCTCGGCCGGCCGGAAGACACACGCGTCGGCATATTTGGCGCCTTCGAAAAGCCCCGCATCATCCGAGCCCGACCAGCCTGCAGGCTTTGTACCCTGGTTGTAATTGATGCAGGCGCCTTCCGGGTCGGTGTCTTGGCGGAGTGATGTCGGGACAGGTGTTTTCGGATTGACATAGTCCTTCCATTTTAAGGTGTTGCGCGTATTCGTAGTGGTTACGTTGACCTGTCCATCGGTACCCGAAAAGCAGCCCGCACGGCAATACTCATCAGCAAGATTGCCGACCATATGGCCCAGCTCATGTGCGACGGTCGACCAGGGGCTGCCCAGGGTGACATCGAGGCGGTTCCCGCGTCGGCATCCGCCGCCACTGGCTTCATTTAACACCAGCACAACAAAGTCCCACCCCGGTACATTCTCATCCAACACGTCACTGATCAGATCGTCGGAGTTTTCGCTGGGCTCCATCCAGCAGCGGTCCCATACACCACTATACCGGTAGTCGAGTGCTGTATTCCGTTCGACGGTAACCTCACCTTCCGCATTGACCCGGGTCACACCGGATTGCTGCGATTCGAGGTTGAGGCGATAAATATTGAAGGCATTCAGGCTTTCCCACATAGGCCCTTCGGCAAAAGCCTGTCGCACGATGGTATTGGTAACGTAATTATTGAAAGTGGTCTGATCTGCGCCGGCTTGAAAGCCGTCGCCAATAATGACCAGGTCAAACTTTGCGCCTGCAGTGCCCGACCGTAGAAGGGTGGTACGTTGGGCCATGACGAAATGGATGCTGATGAAGTTCAACAGCACGAGCAGATAAAATTTCATAGCTACGTGGATTTATTGTTTCTTGATAATTTCGGCGAGTCGGAAAGTTGCCCGTTGCGTGAGCGCGGGCTTGACCTTACTCCAGGTATCGGGAGTAATCTTCTCCGGGAGGGGCTTTGTGATTTGATAGACCGATACAACGATGCTGTTTTTTTCACGTTCGGTAAAGGTGTCGGGCAGAACAACGTCCACCGTCGCGCGTTTTGCTTTGAGCTCTTTATGCTCGGCGTCGGGATTAGGATCGTAACTGTGTAGAATCAACGGATCGTCAAACGTAGCGATTGACAACAACGTATTACCCGACTCGAAGGCGACCAGGTAATCGCGATTGGTCGCTTCATTTTGACGTAGCGCTCCTTTTACACTGATCACTTTTACAATGGTGATGGCGTCATCGGCGAAACGTAAACGCAGTTTATAGAATTGACCTTGTTGCGGCTCGAGCGGACTTCGGGATTCCGTCTTCGATTTCTTTTCCGGCACTTCGACTTTTTCGGGCGCTGCTTTTGTGATTCGGCCGATAGGTTTCTCCGCCAGCAATGTATCTATTTTGCCTTTTAACTTTTCCCGGTCCTTTGCAACGAAGACTTCCGCTGTGTCTGGTTTACTTTTTCGTTCCGTGGCCGTTTTATCGGGTTTCTTTCTTCCGACTTTTACCCCTTCTTTACCGACTAACGAAAATTCTTTTTCCTTCGTATCGAACGTATAACCGCGGTGTTTGCCGATGAGTACGTCAAGCCCTGCGTTCAGGGGTTGGTTTTCGAACGATGCGGTGACGAGAGAATCCGGATCGCCTCCGGGTACAAAAACGGTAAAGGAAGTTTTTGATTGAATTTCATCGAGTACAGCCGACAACTTTTGTTTTTGAGCATGAATGGAAAGGAGGCTTTTATCCTCATTCCAGTGCACGTTTAGATCACTGCGTGGCTTGCACGACATGACCACCACTAGGATGACGGGGATCATGTATAATTTAAAGAGTGTAGTATTCATAAGCGGGTTTTTAGAATATTTTACAAAACAAAAAAGCCCACCACAGCCAATAGGAGTGGCTGTGGGTGGGCTTCTTAATAGAGATATGAATGTATTCCTTTTCAGCAGGAATGCCAAGCTGCGTAGCAAAGCACCGGAAAAATCCCCGAACAGAAGTGTAGGTGTGTCCCGATCACGTTGGTATCATCTTCCGGATCACATGTTAACCACCGGTTGTATCAGATATGACAGGTTGAAAAGAAATGATTTTCGTTACTTTATGGCGACGACGGTATGGAAAGGATGGTCGTGGAGAATCGAAACTGTGGCTTTAAAAAGGTCTTCAAAGACGACCTTCCTTCGAGTCTGCCACAGGGTTCCTCCATAGATGTTCCACACATGAACCACGGATGTTCTACTACTATAAGGGGTGGAACATGCCTGGGTAAGGTCAAGACCCAGGGTGTGGTGAGCATGGCGCTGACTGGCACCATGCGGCACTTTTTAGGATTTTTTTAATTCAACGTGATTCGATGATCCACATCGTCCGGCCTGGAAGACCAGACGATGCATGCTGTCAGTGTTTGTTGCGCACGGCCTTAAACTCCGATCCTTCTTTCCATGCCGGCCACGCATCTTCTGCCGCTAAACGTTTTCCAACCTGGAATAAAAGTTTAATGTCATCGAGGGCACCGGCAGCGTTCATGCGTACGCTGTCGTATTCGTCGGTAGGTTGGTGATAGTATAATTTGGTATAATCGCTTTTTAGCTGCAAGCCATAGTCCTTCTCTTTTTCTGCATGGTCGTTGCCAGGGCCGATATAAAGTGCCGGGATGCCGACCTTCGCGAAGTTGAAGTGGTCGGAACGGAAATAATAACCTTTTTCCGGTTCGCTGTCCGGTACGACATAACGGCCTTGTTTGGCGGCCTCCGCCGCGAGGTAATCTTCCAGCTCGGATTGGCCTTTGCCGATGACGATAACGTCCTCCACTTTACCGTAGGGGTTGATCCCATCCATGTTGATATTGGCAACGGTATTCGCGGCAGGATATACCGGGTGTGCAGCATAATAGGCCGATCCCCACAAACCTTGCTCTTCGGCCGTAACAGCCAGGAATACTACCGTGCGGCGGGGTCTTTCATGCAGGCTCTTAAAGGCCTTTGCAATTTCCAGTAGGGCGGCCGTGCCGCTGGCATTGTCGTATGCACCGTTGTAGATGCTGTCGCCTGCAGCGTTGGGTTTGCCGATACCTAAGTGATCCCAGTGAGCGTTATAGACAACATACTCGTTCGGCTTTTCACTTCCTGTTAGTTTGGCAATGACGTTGTAGGATTTATCAAAGCGTGTCTTTACGTGCAAGGTTGTTGAAGCCTTTACTTTTAAATCCACGGCTGTAAAGCCGGGTTTGCGCGCCCGTGTCTGGAGCTCGTTGAGATTAAGACCGGCCAGCTGAAATAGTTTTTCCGCCGCCGGGAAGGAGATCCAACCCACCCCTTCGCAGACATAGGACTCGTGTCCGCGTTGGTCCAGATAGAGATGCGGGGAGTTCCAGCTGTTCTGCACCACGCCAAACGGATAGGCTGCGGGCACGGTGTTGTGTACGATCAGACAGCCCCGGGCACCCTGGCGTGCCGCCTCTTCGTATTTATAGGTCCAACGCCCGTAATATGTCATGGTATTGCCCTTAAAGAACGTCGTATCGTTGCCGCCGAAGCCGGGGTCGTTTACCAATACAATAACGACCTTGCCTTTGACATCCAGGCCCTGGTAGTCGTTCCAGTTATACTCCGGGGCAACCACACCAAAGCCGGCGAACACCAGCTCGGCATCGCGCCAGGAGATAATCGAGTCCGTGCGTTGTGTCCAGAGTACATAGTCCTTAAATCCGGATAGTGTTGTTTTACTTTTCGGCCCGGTGAGGTTCATGACCGAGTCGGCCGTGGTGGTAATTTCCACCATGGGTACTTCCTGCAGGAAGCTGGTGTCATTGCCGGCTTCCAGTCCCAGGTGTTTAAACTCGTTCACCAGGTAGGTCAATGTTTTTTTTTCTCCTGCGGTAAAAGGTCTGCGGCCCTGGAAATCGTCAGAGGCAAGGGTCTTTACGTGCTGGGCGTAGCCTGCTTCGGTAAAGCTGGCAAGACCGTCTTGTGGATCGGATTGTTTTGGCTGGCAGGAAACGATGGTAAGGATGAGAAACGACAAAGACCAGACAGTACTCTTAGGCATGGGACGATGGGGTTAAGAAAACCTAATTAAAGATTTTTTTTGAGAATGTACACAAAAAAGTCTACAGCCCATCCTATAGGCTGGTCTGCCGGTAAAAGGTGTATCACGTTGCGCGTGACGACTCGCGCACTAACAACTCGTGTTTTAGCACCAGCGTATTGATCGGTGAGGTGCGGCTGTTATGAATCGTGTTGATCAGGGTTGTCGCGGCAATCTGCCCCATCTCATACCCGGGATAATGGATCGTGGTCAGATTAGGCTCGATTACGCGGGCGATGGGGTCGTTGTTAAAGCCTACTACGGCGATGTCTTCCGGAATGCGGATACCGGCGGCTTTAAGCTCCTGCATACACGCTACCGCCGATGAATCGTTGGCGGCGAAGATACCATCAGGACGCGGATCGAGTTGTAAGATCCGTTGCGCGGCCTCGATGCCGCCCTGTTCGTTCAGCGGGTTAACGATGACAAGCGTTTCGTCATATGCGATGCCCTTCTCCAGTAATGCCATGCGGTAACCCTTCAGCCGGTCCGCGTAGGTATTGCGGTTCAGGTGGCCGCACAGGTGTACAACGCGCCGGCGCCCTTGCTCCAGCAAGTGCAGCGTAGCGTCGTATCCCGCCTTCGTGTTGTCGATGACAACATTCGTGCACGTGGGATCATCAAAGACGCGGTCAAAAAAGATCACCGGTATCTTTTTGCGCAACAGGGCTTCAAAGTGCTGGATGTTTTCGGTGGTATAACTAAGCGACACCAGCAGGCCATCCACGCGGCTGTTATACATCGTCATTGCGTTTTTGATCTCTTTTTCAAAGGTCTCCTGCGATTGGCTAATGATCAGGCTGTAGCCCTGGGCATTGACCACGTGCTCGATGCCCGAGATCACCGTCGACATGAAGTAGCTGTTGATGCGCGGAATGATGATGCCGATGGTATTGGTCTTTTTTGAGCGAAGGTTGCTGGCAAACAGATTGTTCTGATACCCCATCAATTGCGCCGTATCCTTGATGCGCTTGCGTGTTTCCTTCCTGATGGCAGGATGATCTTTTAATCCACGGCTAACGGTAGCAGGCGACAGATCAAGCTTTTCTGCAATATCGTAGATCGTGACTTCCTTCTTTCCGTCCATATTTTACAATCGCTTACACGCGATTTGGCGGTTAAAATTAACTAAAATTCCATCTTGCCGTGCTATTATATTGCAATCGGTTGCAAAAATTACTAGTTTTAGTAACAATCAACCAAACCCAGGCTTTCGGGCTGACCGATGAACTATGAAAAGAAGACTGATTCTCTATTGTGTTTGTATGCTTTCCGGCGTGACGATATTCGCGCAAGTTCCCACGAAACCCCTTTCACCACCACTGGTCACGGATCTCTACTCGGCCGACCCGTCGGCGCATGTGTTTGATGGTAAGATCTACATTTATCCTTCGCACGACATCGACGCCGGCGTGCCGGAAAACGACAACGGCGACCACTTCGACATGCGCGACTATCATGTATACTCCCTGGAAGCACCCGGCAAAAAGATCCGGGACCACGGTGTCGCGCTTGATATCAAACAAGTGCCCTGGACCGGAAAGCAGCTGTGGGCACCCGATGCCGCCGTACGCAACGGTACATACTACTTATACTTTCCGGCCAAAGACAAACAAGGTGTTTTTTACATCGGTGTCGCGACGAGCAAGTCGCCGGCGGGGCCCTTCCGGGCATTGCCTGAACCTATAAAAGGCAGCTATAGCATTGACCCGTGTGTTTTTACAGACGACGATGGCACCTCCTATATGTACTTTGGCGGCATCTGGGGTGGCCAGCTACAACGGTGGCGCACGGGGCAATACGACAGCGCCGGCGTGTTGCCGCAAGATCAGGAGCCTGCTATAGGTCCCCGCATGGCAAAACTTACAAATACCATGACGGAGTTTGCTGAACCCGTACGCGAACTAAAGATCGTTGACACCGCCGGGAAAGAGCTGTTGAACGGCGATAACAACCGCCGCTTCTTTGAAGCCGCCTGGATGCACAAATACAACGGCAAGTATTACCTGTCGTATTCTACCGGCGACACGCACCTGATTTGTTATGCCACCGGCGACAGCCCGTACGGCCCTTTTGTATACCGCGGCGTGATCTTAAAGCCCGTACTGGGTTGGACGAATCATCACTCCATTATCGCATTCAAAGGCAAGTGGTATTTGTTTTATCACGACAGTACCTTGTCGGGCGGTAAAACACACCTTCGGAATATCAAGATGACCGAGCTGAAGTATAATGCCGATGGCACCATTCAAACCATTTCACCGTATCTCGACTGAGCCTTACCACTTCGGGCGAATGCCCGGAGCATACGGAAACTCCAGGCGTTGATAATCTTCCAGCGTCCTTGCCGGCTTGGGCACTCCCGTCGGCAGGGGCTGCTTTGAAAACTGTTGAAAATAAAGCAGGCATGCATCCCGCCACCAGGTTGCTTCCTGGTATTGAATGGCGAGCAACGATGTGACCTGGGTGTGAAGAGCACCATCCACTTTGCCGTGCAGCGTCTTCCACTGCGTTTGCATCGAGGCTACCGAATCGACGCCTTGCTGGTATGTATAACAAAGCTCGTTCCACAACGTACGGCCCGAGCGCATGGTATGGTTCCAGGGCACATGGTGGAACCACAGCAAGTAGGACTCCGGACACTGTTGCAGATCATTGTACAGCGCCTGCACAGGCGGGTGGTATTGTCCCAGGGCATTGCTGCCGCGCGAGGATCGGTCGAAGCCAATGCCTTGCGCATCGGCACGGTGGTAATAAACCGAAGTCCAGTCTGCGCGTTCTTTGTCTTTGATCCACGGCGCCGGCCCATAGTGATGGTTCCAGCCCATGATGTGGTGCAGCCCCAGCGGCGTCATGTAACGTACGGTAGTTTCACGGGTGGCCAGCAACATGGCGCGGATGGTTTGTACGACGGCAGCGTCCTGGTGCAACGTCATGCGGATCCACTCGTCGGCAACGGTCGATGGCGAGAGTTGATGGTCCCACGCCAGGCGGCCGAATGCGTACCAGTTTGCCTGCGCAAGGGGATGGCCGCACCAATTTCGGTCATTGCCAATATTGGCTACACCGGCCATGCCGGTCAGCGTATGTTGATCCAACGTACCGTCTATCACGTTCGATACCGGGCTGCCTTTGCCGCGCGCGTAGGTGTCGGCATCCAGGCATTCTTTAAAAAGGGGCGCTTGGTAAAAGAGATGGGTCGCGAAGCCCAGGTATTCTTGTGTGAGCTGAAATTCGGGTAGGAGGGCCGTGGACGGCATCGCGCCAAAGAGCGGGTGGAACGGTTCTCGCGGCTGGAAGTCCAGGGGCCCGTTCTTTACCTGCACCATCACGTTCGGCAGAAACTTGCCGTCCAGGGGCTTGAACTCATTATATGCCTGGCGTGTGCGATCCTCGGGTACCTGGTGGTCGTACACAAAGGCACGCCACATTACTATGCCGTGGTAAGGCTGTAATGCTTCTGCCAGCATGTTGGCGCCGTCGGCGTGCGTGCGTCCGTAATTCTGTGGGCCCGGTTGTCCTTCGGAGTTGGCTTTCACTGTAAAGCCGCCAAAGTCGGGTATATAGGTATAAATCTCGCGAATCTTGTCTTGCCACCAGGTCCGTACTTCTTTATTCAAGGGGTCGGCCGTCGGTAAGTTTCCAAGCTCTATGGGGGCGCTGAAACGGGCCGTGAGGTACACCTTAATACCATAGGGACGGAATACATCGGCCAGTGCCCTGACCTTTTCCAGATACATCGGTGTAAGCACCAGCGCATTGGCGTTGACATTGGTCAGCACCGCGCCGTTGATACCGATAGAAGCGTTCGCCCGCGCATAGTCCGTATAACGTGGGTCGAGATAATCCGGAAGCTTGTGCCAATCCCACAGGGAGAAGCCGGCGTATCCACGTTCTACCGTGCGGTCGAGATTATCCCAATGATTCAGAATACGGACTTTTGTTTTGGGCGCACTGCTGACTTCTGCTAACGGCTGCCCGGTCTGTAACAGGCGTAAGAAATGAAAAACGCCATAGAGCATGCCCGTTTCCGTGGCCGATACAATTGCGATCGATTCCTTCCCTTGAATACGCGTGTGTGTAATAACAAAGCCATCCGCCGCCAGCCCGGCCACTTTATTATGCAACGACGCGAGCAACGGCGACTGCGAAGTGCCAATGACGAGCTGATGATTTACGCCCCCGGCTGCTTCCGGTATAGCCTTCCCAAACAAACCCGGCAATGCACGCCGAAGCTCTGTTCGTACCACCTCGGCGGTGGCGCCTTCCGATACCACCCGCCAGCCCTGAAGTTGACGGCGATAGGTGGCGGCCACCGTTGGATCGGCTATGCGGGTATACTTCAACCAAAGCTCATAGCCATCATCCGCCTGCAACCGCTGCGGGATCATCAGACACAGGAGGAGTACGAGAATCTGGCCAACCGCCGGGAAGAGAGAAGACCGGTGATTGGTGTCGTTTGCGAAGTCGGTGGAAATAGTGCTCATAAAATATACAAAATGGGCCATTTTAAAGGCATTTCAATAAATCGGTATCATTCATTTCTATCGATTTATGACGTTCTAATGACCTAAAATAGTGAATTAGTAAGATAAATTTATGCAATCGGTTGCAAGAATTGTTAAAAACACTCATCTTCGATTAGCGCATTCCCCGATACCCGGGAAAGCCCCCGAACCGACCAATACTAATCCACTTAAATAAACAACCTATGAGAACTCTATTTCTACCCAATTTCCCAGGTTCAGGCATGGGGCGGGGCTTTCCGGGGGCCTTCCTATGGATGAGCCTTTTGTTGCTCGCTTCCGCGGCAAACGCGCAGACGGCCGTGCAGGGTACTGTTCGGGATGAGAACGGTGCCGGCATGCCCGGTGTATACGTCGTGGTCAAGAACACGTCGCTGGGTACAACGACCGATGCCGATGGTAATTTTTCGATGAACGTCAGCGGCACCGACGCGGTGCTGGTATTCAGTTTCATCGGCTATGCCACGCAGGAGGTAGCCGTCAACGGCCGCACACGTGTGGACGTGGCGTTAGCGGCCAGCGTGCAGTCGTTGGACGAGGTGGTGGTCGTAGGATACGGCACACAAAAGAAAAGCGACATCACGGGGTCGCTGGCGTCTGTCAGCTCCGAGTCGTTGCGTGAAGTTCCGGTAGCCAACGTACAGAATGCTCTCCAGGGGCGTGCCGCGGGTGTGGAAGTGCAGCGTATAGGAAGCACGCCGGGATCGAGTGCGCAAATCCGCATTCGCGGTGAACGCTCCGTATCCGGCAGCAACGATCCGCTCATTGTACTCGATGGGATACCGTACCAGGGAAGCCTCAATGATATTAATACCGGCGACATTGCTTCCATTGAGGTATTGAAGGATGCATCGGCTACGGCGATCTATGGCTCGCGCGGCGCTAACGGCGTGATCCTGGTAACAACCAAACGGGGAAAGAAGGGTGAGAACATTCTTTCGTTCAATAGCTACTACGGTATTAGCACCGTATCCAAAAAATACCCGGTATATGACGCCAAGGGGTATGAAAACCTGCGCGACCGGTCTGTATACCTCGGCGGCTATAAGCCCGAGGAACTTGAATCGATCCAGCTGGGCCGGTCTACCGACTGGCAGGACCTGATGTACGAGGACAGTTATATCACGGACCACAACCTATCCATTTCAGGCGGTGGTGACCGTAACACGTATTCGGTCGGGGGCGGATACTTCAAAGAGAAAGGTGTATTGCCCGCGCAGGATTTTTCGCGCCTGAGCTTGCGGCTCACAGAAGACATGCAGCTGAACGACCGTGTTAAGTTTGGCTTCAATTCCATGAACTCCTATAGCATTCGCAATGGCTCGTCCATCAGCCCCATGTTCCCGATCTTATCGCTCAGTCCCCTGATGCCGGCGTATGAAGCCGATGGTACGATTGTCAAGGCTCCTGCCGGTAACGACGACGACCGGGCCAATACCTACAGTCCGCTCTACCTGAAAAGCAACGACCACGACTGGGTCGATCGCATCCGCCGTATTCGTACGTTCAATAGTTTATACGGCGAGGCCGAAATTATACCGGGCCTGACCTATCGCCTGAATGTCGGCCTGGATTACTCGCAGGAGGAAAATAGCCAGTTCCGCGGGATGGATACGTACTTTACACCGAACGCCGGCAACTATGCCAGCGTAGACAATACGGAAGAATGGAGCTATACCCTGGAAAACGTCCTGATGTATGAGAAGACATTCGCGGAGAAGCACCACGTTAAATTCACGGGCCTGTATAGCGTTCAGGAATCACAAAAGCATAACACGTTTGTGCGCAAGGATTCGATCACCAGTGACTTTGTGGAATACTACAACCTGGGCACGTCGGTGGAAACGGCCAACCGTCGTTTGGATGGTAAAGAAGCTAAATGGGGTATTGTGTCCTATATGGGACGGATCAACTATAGCTTCGAAGACAAGTACTTGTTGACACTGACCGGACGTATCGACGGCTCTTCCCGTCTTTCCGAGAAATGGCATCGCTACCCGGCGGTGTCGGGTGGGTGGAATATCATTAAGGAAGACTTTATGCAGAACGTCCGTCCCGTGTCAAACCTGAAGCTGCGGATAGGATGGGGGAATACGTCCAACCAGGCCGTTGATCCCTACAGCCTGATCGGTGGCGTGAGCAATACGTGGCGTAATGGTACGAACAATGTGCCGATCGTCTATAACTTTGGCACAAAACTCCAGAACGGCTATTATGTAAGTCGCATCGCCAGCGAGAAGCTCGTGTGGGAGTTTACGGCGACCACCAACATTGGCGTCGACTTCGGATTGTTTGAAGACCGCATCACCGGTTCGATCGACTGGTATAACGCGCGTACGCACAACATTATTTATAACCGCACGCTGCCCGCCACGTCGGGTGTGAACAGCGACTATGCCACCAACATCGGTAAGATGCAAAACCGTGGTATGGAGATCACTATTTCATCCATTAACATTGAATCGCCGGGCGGATTCCAATGGAGTACCGACTTCAACATCTTCTGGAACCGGAATAAGCTTCTCTTCCTCGACGACGGTTTTGTACGCAACATTGAGAACGGGCTGCACATTGGTGAGCCGCTCACCGCGCTCTATGACTTTGATAAAACCGGCATCTGGCAGTTGGGTGAAGAGGCAGAAGCCCAGGTGTTCGGACAGGTACCTGGTCAGCTCAAGATACGTGATATCAGCGGCCCCGAGGGTGTACCCGATGGCAGGATCAATCCGGAATACGACCGTACCATCATCGGCAGCGGCCAGGCGAAGTGGCAGGGAGGTATTACCAACCGCTTTTCCTATAAAGGTTTTGACTTCTCGTTTGTTACCTATGCGCGCTTCGGCGGTACGTTGGTCAGTGCTATACACCAGCCGTTGGCAGGCTACCTGACGATCAACGATGGCCGTCGCAATCAGCTGAAAGTCGACTACTGGACGCCGGAAAACCCGACCAATGATTTCCCGGCACCTCTCGCGACGATTACTCCGCCACAGGCCACGTCCGCCTGGACAACCCTGGGCTACTACGATGCGTCGTTTGTGCGGATCAGGAGCATCAACTTCGGGTATAAAATTCCGACGGCGGTGGCCGAGCGGATCCGGGCGCGCTCCATTCGCGTTTATACCACGGTGATCAACCCGGTAGTGCTATACTCGCCGTATATGAAAGCCGGTGGCGTCGATCCTGAAGCAACCGGAACCGGTAGAACCGGCTTTGTACAAAACGGTGGCAATATTCCTGACCGCGCGCTGACGATAGCGCTCAGCTCGCCGCCCACGAGGTCGTTTACGTTGGGCCTTAACATTACCTTCTAACACAAAAATATTGGTTTATGAAATTCTTGAATAAACTTATACCCTCGTCACGCTGCCTGGTGTTGGTAACACTGCTGGCGACCGTGGCGTGCAATGAGATCCTGGAGGAAAATCCCTATACCACGTTTACGACAGATTACTTTAAGACTTCGGGCGGTTTTCGTTCGGCTGTCGTTACCGGGTATGCGGGCATGCGCTTCAACTATGGGCCTATCGGTGCCCTGGACATCAACGTGTTTGGTACCGACGAATGGACCAACGGCGACCAGGCCATCAGCTCGCCGCTGAATGTATATAACGTCAGTACGTCCGAAGGCGACTTGCTTACGCCCTGGAACAACAATTTCTGGCATATCAATACCCTCAACCTGATCATTAACCTGAAGCCGGAAGAGCTCATTGAGGTGCGGGAGGCAGACAGAGTCACCTGGGTAGCGGAGGCCCGTTACCTGCGTGCGCACTATTATTATTTGATGGTAACGCAGTTCGGTGCGGTGCCGCTCGACCTGGGCTCGGGCGAGCTCCAATTCAACGATGTGCCGACCTCCGCCTTTAACCGGTTGCCGGTAGACGATTTGTTGGTAAAGAATTACCAGGCCATGATTGACGACCTGACTTTCGCCGTGGAAAACTTGCCCGCGAAGCGTCCCGAAAGAGCCTTCAACTTGTCGAAAGCCGCCGCGTTGCACCTGCTGGCAAAGGTATATCTATACCGTGGATACTCCGCCGTCAAACAACCTTCGGACTTTCAGAACGCATACACTACGGCCATGCAACTGATCGACGGTAAGGACACCTACGGTGTGGCATTGCTGGAAGATTTTGCCGATGTGTTCCGGGAAGGAAATGACTACAACGCAGAGATCATATACGCCATCGAGCGTCTGCCGAAGAACAATACCGCGAACGAAATGATCGACCCCTCGACCGACTTCGCCAACAAGGCGAATATGACCAACAACATGTTTAATTCAAATTACCAGGGGCCGATCTTTGTCTTTGATCCTTCGACGACGCCGCCATCCACGCAGGCCTATATCGATGGCCGCCCGCTGGAGTATGGCCGTCCCCTGCGCAGGTTCGCACCGACTAAGTGGCTTTTTGAAACGGCTTTTGCCGACAAGAAGAACGACAGCCGCTTTGACAACTCTTTCCGCATGGTGTGGTATGCACGATCTGTATCGGCTACGCCGCCCGCTACCTACGTGAATCGACTGAATGCAATCGGGTTAGCGATTGGCGACACCGCCTTTTACCTGACGAAGAGGGACCGCGAGGCCGATTCGTTGAAAGCGTTGGCCGGCGCTCAAAAGAAAAACTACCGGGTGTTTGGCCCAAGCGAATTTTATACCAACACCAACCGGACCAACCTGATCTACCCGAGTCTCAAGAAGTTTCAAAGTGTACAGCGGGCTAACTTCCAGGACGCGTCGGGCAGACCGCTGCCGGTAAGCCGCTTTGCAGAGACCTACCTGCTGGCTGCAGAAGCGGCCATGCTCCTGGGGCAGCCCGGTGAAGCCGCGGACCTGATCAATGTGCTGAAGCGTCGCGCCGCATATCGCCCGGAGCTCACACCGGGGGAGGTCGATAGTCGCTATGCGGCCATTGAAGTGACGGCTGCTGATATAAACATTGACTTTATACTCGATGAGCGCACCCGTGAGTTAGCCGGCGAGCACTCGCGCTGGCCCGATCTCGCGGCCCGCGGCAAGCTGCTGGACCGTGTGCCGACGCGTAACGTCGATGCGGCCAATATTCAGCCGCACCATGTGCTGCGCCCGATACCGCAAAGTCAGCTTGACCGAATGTCCGACCCGGACAAAGCCAAGTATCAAAACCCTGCGTATTAACGAAGTCGTTATCGCTTACCCCTTTGGAATTTAGTGTGGAGGAAGGTCGTTACCTTCCTTCACTTTTTTTAACGTATCTTCCTTATGATGAAACACCTGTTTATATACTACATGCTCGTTGTACTTGCCGGCGCGGTTACCGCCGGGGCGCAGTCGCTGCCGTCTTTGCAGCGTCAGGGCTCTGCAGGCCACTTGATGGTAAATGGTAAACCTTTTTTGGTACTCGGTGGTGAGCTCGGTAACTCCAGCGCGTCGAGCGCCGACTATATGCGCCCCATTTGGAAAAAGCTCCGGGCTATGCACTGCAACACGGTGTTGGCGCCTGTATATTGGGAGCTGATCGAGCCCGTCCAGGGGAAGTTTGACTTCACGACCGTCGATAGCTTGCTTGCCGGCGCACGCCGACACAGTATAAAGATCGTCTTCCTGTGGTTTGGCAGTTGGAAGAACAGTATGTCGTGCTATGTGCCGGCGTGGGTCAAGAAAGATTACAAGACGTACCCGCGTGCGTACGACGAACGGGGCCTGGCGCAGGAGATCCTTACGCCGTTTAGTGCCGATAACCTGCGTGCCGATGTGGACGCCTTTCGCGCCCTGATGAAGCACATTCGTGAGCACGATGAGAAATACCAAACCGTCATCATGATCCAGGTGGAGAACGAGATCGGCATACTGCCCAGTGCCCGTGATTATCATCCGCAGGCGACGAAGGCCTTTCACCAGCCTGTACCGACGGCGTTGATGCAATACCTGCAACAACACAAAAAGAGCCTGGCGCCGGCGTTGGCGGAAGCCTGGAGAAAGAACGGCTCCCGCACTTCCGGCACCTGGGAGGAGGTATTTGGCAAGGGCCTGGCAACAGACGAAATGTTTATCGCCTGGCATTTCGCCCTCTTTGCCAATCAGGTAGCGCTGGAGGGTAAGAAAGTATACCCGTTGCCGATGTTTGTCAATGCCGCGCTGAACCGGCCCAACGTAAAGCCGGGTGGTTATCCGAGTGGAGGTCCGCTGCCGCACATCATCGACATTTGGAAGGCGGCCACGCCAGCGATCGACTTGTTGTCCCCCGATTTCTATAATCCGGATTTTATCCATTGGAACGACCTATACACGCGTCCGGATAATGCGTTGTTTATTCCCGAGATCCGGTTCGAGCCGTCTGTGTCGGCGAAGGTTTTTTATGCGCTCGGCCACTACCAGGCTATTGGCTTTTCACCGTTCTCTATTGAGTCGACCGATACACCCGAAAATGAGCCGATTGGCAAGAGCTACCAGGTTCTCACTCAGTTGATGCCACTGCTTTGTCAGCACCAGGGCAAACCCACACTGGATGGCGTGCTGCTCGACAAACGCTCGGATGCCGATACGCTCACGTTTGGGAACTATACTTTTATTGTAAAGCATGACTATACATTGGGATGGTCACCGGGCGCGAAGGAGGAGAACTGGCCGCAGGCTGGGGGGCTGATTATTCAAACGGCGCCCAATGAGTTTATCGTAGCCGGCACCGGTATTGTCGTAAGCTTTGTGTCGGCGCAGCCGAGCAAGGGCAGGACCGGCATTCTTAGCATCGAGGAAGGCGGGTATCGGGAAGGCCATTGGAACCCCGGTCGCACGATGAACGGCGATCAGAGCCACCAGGGACGGCACCTGCGCTTTCCCGTCGGCGAGTATGGGATACAGAAATTGTCATTATACCAATACAAATAAGATGCGGTGGATCATCGTTGTATTTGCAATCTGTCTGTTGAGCAACACGTGGGTATCGGCACAGGTAAGGTTGCCCGCCATCGTGCGCGACAGCATGGTGGTGCAACGCGATACGAGGTTAAAGATTTGGGGATGGGCGTCGCCGGGTGAGCGTGTACAGGTTGTACTGAACAAGAGGCGATACAACGCGACTGCGGAAGCGGATGGTACGTGGGCGGTTTGGGTTGCGCCGTTACAGGCGGGTGGTCCCTATATGCTCGATATTCAAGGCAGCAATACGATCACTTTGCGTAATATCCTGGCCGGTGACGTATGGCTCTGTGCAGGGCAATCCAATATGGTGCACTCTCTGGCGTTGCACCGGGAGCGTTATGCGAAAGAGATTGCACAGGCAAACTATCCCCAGATTCGGAACTTCACGGTGCCGGTGGCGGCTACTCTGCAGGGACCTCGTGAAACGCTGTCGGGTGGCCGGTGGAAGTCCGCGAATCCATCCGATGTAAAAGGCTTCTCGGTGGTGGCTTATTTCTTCGCGCGGGCGCTATACGAGAAGTACCGTGTGCCGGTCGGCATCATTCATGCCAGCGTGGGAGGGTCGCCGATCGAAACGTGGACGAGCGAAGAAGGGTTGCGCGCATTTCCGGAGACAATGGTTGTGCTTCAACAGAATAAAGATAGTGCGTATGTCAATCGCATGAACCGGGATGCAGGCGCGCGTCACGATGCCTGGGAGCGTGTTGTTCGTTCGGAGGCTGGATTTTCGGTAACGGCTCCGGACGAGACAAAGACAAAGGACTGGCGGGCGATTTATGTGCCTGGATATTGGGAGGATCAAGGCGTCCAGGATCTTGATGGTATTGTGCGTTATCGCCGCGAGATCGTGTTGCCGGCTTCGGCTGCCGGGAAAGCGGCGCGTTTGGCGCTCGGGCGTATTGTCGATGCCGACGATGTGTATATTAACGGTGTGGCCGTTGGCCATACGGGTTATCAATATCCCCAGCGCCGTTATTCGGTGCCCGCGGGGGTGTTAAAGGCAGGTAAAAATATACTGACTGTACGCGTAACGAACTATCATGGCAAAGGCGGCTTTGTGCCGGATAAGCCGTATCGATTGATCGTAGAGAATGACACGGTCGATCTGACTGGCTACTGGCGGTATAAGGTTGACGTTGTGTTTCATGTACCCGAACCCGTTGCTGAAACGATACCGCCACGTTCTCAACCGGCGGCGTTGTTTAACGGGATGATTGCGCCGCTGACATCGTATGCTATCAAGGGGATAGTTTGGTACCAGGGAGAGAGCAATACCAGTGATGCCGGGGAATATCGCAAGCTTCTTCCAGCATTGATTGCCGACTGGCGGCGACAATGGCGGCATGACGATCTGCCATTTTTGTTTGTGCAGCTTCCCAACTTTAACGAAATGAACTATCTGCCGGAGGAGAGTCAATGGGCTTCTTTGCGGGAGGCACAGCGTCAGGCGTTGCGCGTGCCGCGTACGGCGATGGTTGTTACGATCGATCTGGGGGAATGGAATGATATCCATCCTGGTAATAAAAGGCCTATTGGTGAGCGATTGGCGTTGGCGGCGAGAAGGCTGGTGTATGATGATCGGCAGGTTGTGAGCTCGGGGCCTGTATTTCAACAGGCGCGGGCGGAGGGACGATCGATTATTCTTTCGTTTAGTGAAACGGGTACAGGATTGACGACGAGTGACGGCGAGGCGCCGGGGCAGTTCGCTGTGGCGGGGATGGATAAGGTGTTTAAGTGGGCTGAGGCCAGGATTGTTAATAATGAGGTCGTGGTTTCGAGTGAGTTTGTTGAGCAGCCAGTATATATTCGGTATGCGTGGGGGGATAATCCCGCGAAGGCGAATCTTGTTAATCGGGAGGGGTTGCCGGCTTCGCCGTTTGAGGACCGGTTATTCTAGTCCGGATTTGTCAATTGGTTGACCGTCAACGTACTCCCTGGCGGCCATAGTGTTTGATTATCGACGAGAATCAGGCAGTCACAGAAAAAGTTGGAATTACTCTAAAACTCACTGCGTTCAGTCGAATATATTTACCAATAAAACTACCAAACCAGGACAAAATAAGATGAAGATCTGGAAAGAAAAGCCCAGCAAACAAGAAGTGGAAGAATTCCTGACGGAATATTTCAAACATCTGCAGCATGGTGAATTGAAAAACGTACAAGAGCTAACGACTCATGCTTATTCCGATTGGCTGGACACCCTGTATGTAGTTTGGCAAGATCACTACCTGATACACGAGATTCCTACGGACAGCTCCTTTGAAGGAAAGGAATGGCTTACCAAGCTGGATTGGCTGAACGATCTGACCATCAAACCAGAGATGGAATGGTTGGACGATAATACAGTTTGGGTAGACTTTATCTACAAAGGCGAACCGTCAGGCTATATAGGAGAGTTCAGGCTGAAACATGATGAAAATGGATACTTCATGGAACGCGTAATTTTTAAAATGGCATAAAGTACGCGGGCCCTACACGCCGGTTTGGAGACTGGCTGCAGTTTCAGAACTGCCGGCAGTCTCCAGACTAATATCGCAGAATAAAGTCCGTCAGGTTTACATGCGGATCCAGATTCATCTTCTTTCGTATCCGGTATCGGCTGGCTTCTACGCCGCGCACCGTTAGATTTAACAGCGGTGCAATCTCTTTCGTCGCCAAATTCAACTTGAGGTAAGAAATCAGTTTAATGTCGTTGTGCGTCAATCCCGGGTATTCGCGCCGCAGGCGCGCCAGGAAGTCCTGGTGAATTTGATTGAAGTGATGCTCGAATTGCTCCCATCGGTTTTCTACTGTTAGTTCTCCGGCGATGGCGCGGAGGATTCTTTTTAGGTGGTTGCGCGCTTCGGGGTCTTGCACGGCTTCCAGCGCTGCGTATAGATCGCTCTTTACTTTTTGGAGTGTTTCGAAGCTGTGCACGATGTGCATGGCGGATGAGGCGAGCTCCTGATTTTTATGCGCCAGTGCATGTTCCAGCTTTTCGTGGTTTAGTTTGATGACTTCTTTTTCTGCTCGTAGCACGGCTTCCTGATGCGTGGCTTCTTGTAGACGTATGGCTTTCTGCCGTGCCCGTTGCCCGCTGCGGTAGCCCCACTGTAACAGCAACGCCGATACGACCAGGTATCCGGCGTATGCCCAATAAGAACGATACCAGGGAGGGAGAATACTAAAAGTGTAGACTGCTTCCGACCCGGCACGATGGTATAGGTCCTGGCTTTTCACATGAAAGGTGTAACGCCCCTCCGGCAGATCAGTATATGCTTGTGCGGTGTGTTTCGTCCAGGGTGACCATTGTGCGTCGTATCCTTCTAGTCTATACTGATACTGCACATGTTCGGGATCTTCATATGACGTTGCCGAGAAGGAAAAACGAAGTGCATTGCGCGCATAGGGCAGCGTGGGTGTATCGCCTGATGTAGCTGCCGTCGCATCCGCGGACGAACCGCCCGATAGGAGGGAGTCGCCGCCTGCGGTAATGACCACGCTGCGGATCAACGTGGTGAACGTACGATCCGTGTCGAAAACAAATCCCGGGTCGAAGTGCACAAAGCCATCGTCTGTGCCGATGATCACGTGGCGGGCACTATGCGGCGCAATATGCTCAAAGCCGCCGACTAAACGACGCTGCAGTTTATTGAAGATCGTGCGTGTACTTTCATAATGCTGGCCGTTGCGTTTGCGCAGGATGCCCAGGTCGTCGCCGGAGGCAAACCAGATATTGCCTTCGCGATCTTCTACCAGCTTTCGCGTGTGGCCCTCGGCGCCGAGGGCCTCCACCAGCGCGGCATGGGGTACAAATGTGTCGCGGCCGGCGTCGTACGAATAGATCCCTCGTTGGCCGGTAAAGACAAGCTCGTGGCTGACTTGAAAAACATTGATAAAGACATTCGACGGGAAGCCGTTGCGTGCGTTGTAGAACTGTACATCGCGTACCTGGCGCAAGTCGTCGGTCAGGGTAATGCGGTATAACCCCAGGTAGCCATGCGCCACCCAAAGGTTGCCCGCCGCGTCTTGTTCGATGACGCGCGCCGACTCTTCGAACCCGCGGATCTTCCACCGGAATGTCGGCTGATCACCGATCATCTGGTACAGGCGCAGGCCGTCGTAGGCACCGCAGAGCAAATACCCCGGCCGCTTCGCCAGCGGCTGCACCAGCCACGCTCCTGCGGGACCTTCGCAACGTTTTGCCGTAGGGCCGTCCACAGTATAGACGCCGTTGTTGTGTGTCAGGAGCAGCGTGTTGCCGATCTTTTGCAAGTTGTAGGTTTGACCGGCAGTCCCTTCTACCAGTCGGAAGGGGGAAGGCGTTAGCGGATTGTTGTTCGGGGTCCAGGGCTTATAGTATAACCCTTCGCTCGTGCCGGCATAGAAGATGTTGCCATCTACCCAGGAAGTAAACCCGGCGCCCGCCAGTCCGCTTGCCGTCGACAAGCGTGTAAACGGAGAATTGATCTCGACGTAGTCGATGCCATCGCGCAAGGCCAGCCATACATTGCCATTGTTGTCGGGGTATATATACTCGATGCCGTTGTGCTGCAGGCCGTTGTCGCGGTGCAGGTGTAGTCGTGGAGTGCCATCGTCGCTGAGCATCAGCATGCCGTGGTGGGATGAGCCGAGGATATACCCGCCGGCTACGGCCGCGGCGCATACTACAGTGTTATTCCGAAAGAAAGGTATGCTTTCCGGTGACCACGGCGTAAAACCGCTGTAGCCGTCGTACATGAATAATCCGTGTTGCTGGGTCGCTAACAGGATGCGATTGCCCGGGGCCGGGAGCATGCCCGTGATGTTATCGCGTGCCAGGGCCTCGCTGTGCGGCACCGTCACAAGTTCCTGATCCTTAAACTCTGCAATTCCCTGGCGCTGCCGGCAGACGAAGAGACGGCGGCTTACATAGAAGTAGGAGGTGAGCCCGGCGGCCTCCGGGTCCAGCGGGAAGAACCGGATGGAGTCATGTTGCCAGGTATAGAGTCCGGCGGTTGTACAGAATACGACGCCGTGTTCGGTGACCAGTATTTTCCAGACGTCGGCAAAGGCTTGTTCGGTGGGTTTGATGCGCGACCGAAGTGATACAAAGGTCGGCTCGCCGTGTGCGTCGGGTTGCAGGTATCCGAAGTCGGCCTGACCACCGTAATATACCGTGCCATTTTTGTCGAGCGCGAGTGAGCGGACCACGGTGCGATTGGGGAGCGGCGTGCTGCGCCAGGTGTTGCCGTCAAACTGCAACAGGTTATAGTTGTTCGCCACGTACACGACGCCCCGACGGTCTTGCACTATGCTCCAATTAAACGGCGACGAGCCGTAGTCCTGGCGGCTGTAGTGACGAATGTAGGGAATTCCTTCGGGCGGTGTCTGGGCGAAGGCCGGGATCATCGCCGGCAGCCATACGGCAAGAATAAAGCAGACGAGCTTCCGGTGCGTAGCCGGAAATACAAAGTGGTCCATAACGTGGTCGGTTGTCGTATTGAAAATACGCAGCATTTCGATTATTTTCTCCACGAAGAACGGCCTGTTGCGCGGGGGAGGGAATGAGCTGGATTTGCGGCCGGTGTAAAAAAAGAAGCCGGAGACGCACGATACGCACGCCTCCGGCTGCAACGGTCGGGGAGACTATAATTTAATCAATTTCTTCTGCACGTTTTGGGCGCCACGGCGGTAGCGTACCACATAGATTCCGGCGGGCAGGTGGCCAATGCTCACCGCCTGGTTTTCCACACGCTGTGTATACTGACGCGCCCCTGTCGTTGACAGGAAGCCGACCTCTGTGCCGTCGGCCAGGCCTTCGATGCGCAGGACGTCGTGGGCCGGGTTGGGATAAAAGAAAACCGGGTCTTCTTCGGCCAGCACCGGGGTGATGCTTTCCGGTGCGGCCGTGCGGGCACCGGCGGCCGTGCCGTAAACTTCCAGCTCATAGATGGAGTAGCCGTAGGGCGTGCCGCGGGTGGTGCCATAGACGCGTACATAGCGGCCTGAGCCCGACAATCCCGTCAGGTCGTTGACCAGGGCGGTATTGCCCGTCACTGTGCGGAGCGGCGACCAGGTAGATGCATTCGGCGATACTTCAACAACGTAGTCGCGGCCATAGGCTGCCTCCCAGGTGATCTTCACTTGTGAGATGGAGTATGTGGCGCCCAGGTCTACATAAAGCCACTGCGGGTCGCTAAATACGCTGCTCCAGCGGCTTGTCGCCACACCATCCACGGCCGCGCTGCCGGGCGTGCCAACGGCTTCGATAGACGATACGGTGACGGGCTTCAACAACGCCAGGTTGACGGTCGCGGCGGGGTTTACGGTAAGCGTAACGTCGTCGCCGGCCGTGAGTGCACCGTTGTCGGTTACGGTCAGGCGGAATACATAGGTACCGGCGACCAGACCGCTCACCGATAAGGTGGCTGTGGCGGTGCCGCCCAGTGTGGGTGTGTTGGGACCGCTGACGCGTGTCCAGGCATAGCTGCTGATGGTACCGTCGCTGTCAGTACCGCTGCCGTTGAATGTGGTGCTGTTCGTGGGAAGCGTAATGGTTTTGTCGGCACCGGCATTTGCGACAGGGGCTACATTGCTGCCGCCGTTGTCGGGTTCGGCTGTGCCGCCTCCCGTGATATAAATGTTGTCCAGCGCGATATTTGCAATGTTGCCTGTGCCCAGGATCTGCAACAGCTGCGTTACTTCCATCAGGTTGACCGATTCATATAATTGGCTCAGTGGAATTTGGATCGTTTGCCAGGTGCCGTTGCGTACGAATCCATACGGTGTTTGTCCGGGTTCAAACGCAATCCACTTCTGGCCTTCGCCGTCGCGGGTACCGCTCTTCATGCCCAGGTAAAAGGGTGTGGTGGTATCCGACGTTTTCAACGACAGCACCAGCCGGGCCGATGTGTTTTTGTATGCCGTGAGGTTGTGTACGTTGTTCGGTGTAAAGGCCGCGCCAAACCAGCCTTTGTTGTTGTGGGTGAACGACAATACGCTGCTGCCTTCCGAAGGTGTCGTGGCCAGCGGGGTCAATGTATTCTCCCATACAAAGAAGTTCCCATCGGTGCCGAGGTCAAAACGGTCTACGCCGGTTTGCGTGTCGCTGTACAGTATATAGTTGCCGTTTTGCGGAGTGACCTTGGTGCCGTCCTGCCAATAGATGTTGTCGACGGCAAACGTGACAGCCGACGAAGGTGCATCGCCCACGAGGTAAAACATGGTGTTGATGGAACGGAACTCGACGTTGCCAAAGGCACTGATCGGGATTACCACTTCATGCCACTGACCGTCGCGTACTAAACCATACTGCGTTGCACCGGCCGGGTCGAGGCGTACGGTCTTGCTTTGTGTGCTCGCCTGGGCGTTGCCGTTGGCGGTGCTGATCACACCGATCGACATGGGCCACGACGATGTGGTCTTCATCTGGAAGCGCAATGTACCGTCAATAAAGTTCTGCATGTTCTTGACGTTTGTCGCGCCTGTAGGGATGCCCAGACCAAACCAGTTGCCCGGGTTGGCGGTAAATGACAGCACGGCTGATCCTTCCTGTGGTGTAGTAGGTGCAGCGGTCAGGTTGCTCCAGACATCGATCGTCGGGCTGGCACCAAGCGAGGCTGTTACCGGTGTCGTTTCGGTGAAGACACCAAACGTGCCGGTTTGCCGTGGCAGGTTCTTGGCCTGGAATGTTTGGGTGTTGGCATTCGCGTATACGCGCACATAGTCGACGATCATTTGCGCCGGCATCGGCGCGGTGATTTGTGCAGGGTTGGTGATGCCCACAAAGTTACTGCCGCCGACCGCGAGGTTTAGAATTACATAATAGGGATTCGTGGTGAACTCGGTGAAGTTGGGATCGCCGGCAGGAATGTTGAAGGTATAGAACTGTACGTTGTCGACGTAGCCGAGAATTTGTGTCGGCGTCCACGTTATTTTGAAGACGTGGAAGTCGTCGTAGAAGTTACCGGCGATGGTGTTGCTGCCGGTGGCGGAGGCATTGCCCCACCAGCCATTGCCCGGCGCATTGGGGTCGATCTCCTGGAAGTTGTCCTGGAACCAGTGTACCGTCGAGTGACTCTTGTGGTTGGCGACGTTGGTCTGCCAGTCGGTTTGAAAACCGGCTTCGAGAATGTCGATCTCCCCGGAGCGTGGCCAGCCATCGGTTGGATAGTTGGCACCCAGCATCCAGAAGGCGGGCCACAGGCCGTTCTGCAAGTTGGGCAGTTTAATGCGGGCCTGGATGGTGCCGTACCTGACGTTAAATTTTCCCGAGGTGACAATGCGCCCGGAAGTAAATTGACGGTTGTCCGGGGGAACGCCGTAGTTCTCGCGGCGGGCTTCGATCACCAGGTAGCCTGTGTCGGCGGCATTGGTTTTGGAACCGACAAAGACGTTCGACTCGCCTGAAGTATAATACTGTAGCTCGCCGTTGCCAAAGCCCGTGCCACCTACTTCGTAGGTCCATTTTTCGGCGTCAAGCCGGGGCTGCGAAAATTCGTCCGACCACACGAGGGTCTGCGCAAAAGCTGGCGACCCACCGGCGGCCAGCAGTAAAAATAGAATCCGATAAAAGTGTCTCATACGCGTAGTTGTTTAAGAATTTTTCAGGAAGCAATGCTGTACGATTATACCGGAGAATTAAGGTATATTGCGTCACTGCCCGCTATCGCATCAAAGATGTTTCTTGCTGCGACCGAAAAGAAAAAAGTAGCCTGCACAACACTACGCCGGTACTACGTCAACACTACTGCATTTTTCAGGATTGCCAATAAACAGATTGTGTATTGTTGTTTTCGAAATAAAGACCGACCGGCATTGTTATTTTGTAAAAGTGGTGCGACCGATTGCGAGACTGAAGGGTTTAATGTGGATGCTTATGCGCTTTAGCACCATTGCCTGCGCTTGATGCCTGGCATGCGACACGCCGTAACCAGTGGTCATTAGATCTACATCGGTCGAGCTTCCTCGACAGTCTGAAGACTGCCATTGGAACAGGTCCAAGTCGCCCTCCCTTCGGTCGGAAGACTTGAACCAGGTAAATTCAAATAAATTATGTTGCTTCTGTAACCATGGGGGAAACGTGCGGTATTTGTTTTATCGTACCCTAAAGTTTAACCCATGCTCCGTAACTTCATTGTCGTGGCGCTACGCAACCTGCGGCGCAATAAGGTCTTTTCGCTGATCAACATCGTGGGCTTGTCCGTTGGTGTGGCCTGCTGCCTGTTGTTGGTATTGTATGTGCAGGATGAACTGCGTTACGATACTTATCACCGCGACGGTGAACGCGTATTTCGTATCACGTCGAGCTCAAACCTGAGCGATTTTAAACCTTATCCGCGTACATCGCCGCCCATTGCCTGGGGTATAAAAGACGAAGTGCCGGAGTTTGAGACGGTGGCACGGATCGTAAGCCCGCCCAACGTTACGCTCAACCTGGTGCGGTATGAGGATAAAATGTTCTACGAGCCTGACGGTTACCTGGCCGACTCGACCATTATGTCGGTGCTGACGTTTCCTTTTCTGGAAGGCAATCCTGCGAAAGCATTGGCACACCCCAACAGCGTGGTCATTAGTGAGACCATGGCCCACAAGCTGTTTGGTAATGAATCTGCCCTTGGTAAAGTATTGAACATCAATCAGGGCGGTCCGGCGGTGGATTTCACCGTGACGGGGGTGATGCAGCCACCGGCGAACAGTCACCTGCGGATAAACTTCTTCGCCTCTATGACAAGCGACGGTTGGGGGGAGTATGTACGCAGGGAAGATGTGGCCGATGAATGGGCCGGGCAGAATTTTATGAACGCGTATGTCAAGCTGCGGCCGGGCTATTCGCTGCCCGATGTGATTGCCAAGATGAATACAGCTTTTCAGCAGCATGGCGCGTCAGACCTGAAGCAATTGGGTGTGCAAAAGAACCTGGGCCTGGAGCCGCTGGAGGATATATACCTGTACTCTTCGACCGATAAGACACCCCGCATTCGTTACTTGTACGTGGTGGGGTCTATTGCGGCTTTTATCTTGTTGATCGCCTGTATCAACTTTATGAATCTCTCGACGGCCAAGGCGGCACAACGTGCAATTGAAGTAGGGTTGCGGAAATCGCTTGGTGCGCCGCGTGGATTGCTGATCCGACAGTTCCTGAGCGAGACGTTGTTGATCGTCGCGATTGCCATGATCATTAGTTGCATGTTGGTGCCACTGGTGTTGCCGGTCTTTAATCAACTTACCGGCAAGGAGATTCACCTGGAAACGTCTGGTCTTGGATTGACGGCGCTTTGCCTGCTGGCGATTACAATTGTTACCGGTTTGGTCGCGGGGAGCTACCCGGCGTTTTATTTGTCTTCCTTCCAGCCGGCGGGTATTCTCAAGGGCCGTGCGGCGCTGCCCACGGGAGGGAGCCTGCTACGCCGAACGCTGGTGGTGTCTCAATTCGTCATAGCTATAACATTGGCGTGTGGCATGATCATCGTCTCGCGCCAGTTGAATTTTATGCAGGAACAAGACCTGGGCATCGATACGACGCACAAGATCGTCTTACCGTTGCGCACTGACAGTGGGAAACAACAGTACGCGCCCCTGAGCGAGGCTATCGGGAAGACGGCGTCGGTGTCGGGTGTGACCGGTACGACGTATCTCCCGGGCAGCCCCATCTTTTCCGACTTTGGACTGTATCCGGCGGGGAGTAGTATGGAGAAGGCTGTATTGGTGCACAACAGCTGGGTGGAACCCAATTATCTCCAGGTAATGGGTATACCGCTCGTGGCCGGCCATAACTTTGCGTCTACACGGGATGAAGAATCCTGGCGCAGGGTGATCGTAAACGAAGAAGCGGTACGGCAACTGGGCCTCACCAGCGAGTCGATCGTCGGCAATTTGCTCTATTTTGATTGGCAGGGGGAGCAATATAAGTTCGAGGTGATCGGTGTCATGAAAGACTACCATCAGATCAGCTTGCGGGAAAAGATATATCCTATTCTCCTGCGCGTTCAGTCTGAGGGCGAACTTGATTTTCTTATTGCCGAAGTAAAGGGCGGTAACATTGACCAGTCGCTGGCCGCGTTTGAAAGCGCCTGGAAGACGGTCATTACCGATGCGCCATTTGAGTATAGCTTCCTCGACGAGAATATTCAAAAACAATATACCGACGATAAGCGTGTCGCCGGCGTCATCAATACTTTTACTGTTATCGCGATGGTCATATCCTGTCTGGGGTTGTATGGCTTGTCGGGGTTTATGGCCGAGAAGCGCTTCCGCGAGATTGGCGTGCGCAAGGTGCTGGGCGCCAGCGTGCGGCAGATAGTGGTGATGATGTCGGGCGAGTTTGTACGGCTGGTGCTGATTGCGTTTGTATTGGCTGTGCCGCTATCGTTGTACGGCATCAATTTATGGCTCGATGGCTTTGCCTATAAAGTTTCGCCGGATGTGACGTTGTTTGCGCTGGCCGGAGGGGTGGCGCTGCTCATCGCCGTGTTGACCATCAGCTTCGAATCGATCCGGGCGGCGTCAGGTAACCCTGTCGATGCGCTGCGTGACCAATAGGGTCACGCAACGCAAACAAGGTATAGATCATTGGCCGGCACGCTGCGCCGATACTTTCTCATAGATAACAGTCTTGCCGGATGGGTCGCTCGTGTCGGTGCCGCTGTATTGCCGCAGGCCGATGGCGCCGGAGGCATACGTAGCGTCGGACACCGTGATCTGTGGTGTGGTCATATCGTCCAGGTATACCTGGATGCGATTGCCTTCGGCAACGACGCGGAGGTGATAGGCTTTGTTTTTTGTGATGGTGGCCGGAATTTCTTTCAACGACTGCCAGGCATTGTTGGACTTGCCCAGAATCAAGCTGCCTTTTGTACTGATTGCCGCATAGTAGCCCTTATAGGCATCGACGCCCACGGCCGGGGAGGATGCCCGGAATAACACACCGCCTTCGGTCGCATCGTTCAGGATTGTGACGGTGGCATCCAGGGTAAGGTTGTCGAAATTTGTAGTAGAGACGACCGATTTGGCGCCGTCGAGATTATAAGACTCCGAGAAGTATTTACCACCGGCTTGTTGCCAGCCACCGCCGAAATTGACCCACGGGTTTTTACCGTCGGCCGTAAATGGGTCAGTGAAGGTTTGTTGCTCCGGCTTCACCGTTGGACCGATCAACGGAAAATAGGTGACACGGATACGCTGGGCGCCGAAGGGCACCAGGGTGATGGTTTCTTCCGGTCCCGTAGGTCGAGCGTTGAGCGGTGGCTCAGCAGCGTGTACGCCATTGGCGGCCAGTCCCCAATCCGCTACTTTCCGCGCTTTTACTTTTAACCGCACCGGCGTGGTCTCCGGGCGGAATGGATTCTCCGGCATGGCGGTACGCTCCAGCGTGATGCTTTTGGCAGGCGACTGCGGGTCGATCACCAGACCATAGTTCCAGTCATTTGCCGGCAACACTTCGTACTCGCTAAAATCAATACCGTCAAAGGTGTGCTCTTTCTTACGCTTCCACTGCTCCTCCATCTGTAAGGTGTAGACCAACGGACCGTGTTCAATACCGACGGAGTGGTTAACCCAGGTTGACGTCTGCAACGTCATCGCCAGGTCGAGCACAACCTTGTCGTTGTTCTTCCAGGTTCTGGTGATGGTATAATACGTTCCGGGCGTTACACCCTTTTGCTCTTTACCATTAACTTTTACGACCGGCTTAGCACACCAGGCTGGTATACGCAACTGCAGCGGGAAGGACGTGGCACGGTCGATTGCAATGGTAAACCGTATTTGCTCTTCGAAGGGATATGCGGTGTCTTCGGTAATTGTCACCGGTATACCTTTTGCCACCTTTGCCTGTACACGGCTGGGCGCGTAGACAGCGGCGGCCAGGCCATTATCGGGAGTCGCCATCCAGCAGTGCTGGGTATATTTGGGCCATGCCATGTGCAGGTTGAAGCGGCAACAGGGGTAACCCGAATAGGGGCCGGGTACGACGCCGTTGGCGTAATCCTGACCAAAGCCGTTGGGGGCATCTTTGCTTTGCACCTGGTTGGGCAGCGTGTAGTACTGGTGTTGACGGAAGTCCGGACTGATGCCTGCCGGTAGCTGGTTGAACGCGATCTTTTCCAGCTCGTCGCCAATGGCGGCATCGCCCAAAATGCGCAGCGCGATTTCGTCGCAGAACATGCGCTCGGCCGTGCTGCAAAGCTCTACGCCTTGTATAGAAGCGTTGCCGGCAAGAAACTCGGTGCACGAGTTCATGCCTGTAATGTGGGTATGGTAGGGCTGCAGGTTTTTGATGCCTTTCAGGAAAGCATCTTTGTCTTTGGCGGCGTGTGTTTGCTGGTAAAAGACCGGTCCGTATTTATAGGCCTGTGCTACGTTTACCCCGTGCTTGGGGAAGAAGTCGCTGTGAAAGTCCGTGAGGAATGTGTTCTGTGAAAAGATGTCGGTATAATTATAGGCTTGTGCTTTGATCTTGCCGGCCAGTGTCAGCAGAAAGGCATCGCCGGTGCGGTTGTAGAGCCAGAAGATCACGTCGACGTTGTCGGCGGCGCGGGCGCTGGCCCATTCTTTCAGCGGACGTTGGTCGAGCTCGGCCAGTTGGTATTGGAAGTATCGCGTCAGAAAGGGAACAACGCGTGCGTCCTGGGTGGCTTCCTGGTAGTCGCACAAGGCGTAGAGCAGGGGCATGCGGGCCCACCAGTCGCGGGTGGTCCTGTCGCTTTTACACATCTCCGAGCCCCCGAGCCG
>NZ_JAHESE010000004.1 GCF_018598175.1 Dawidia cretensis | reverse complement strand
ACCCCTGTCTGTTCTATGCGTTGCAACGTGCCCGCCTGGTTCCGGAAAAAGGTGATCGGCATAAACTCGCCGGCCACCACCAGGTCTCCACGACCGTCGTTATCGATATCCGACCAGAGAGCATCCGTGACCATGCCCACCCGGCGCAACGCAGGGGCCATTGCTTCCGTCACATCGGTAAACCGGCCGCCCTGGTTCTGCAACAGGTAGCTGTCGGGTGACAGCGGATAGCTGCCGGGAATCACGCGCCCGCCGACGAACAGGTCGAGGTCGCCGTCGGCGTCATAGTCCGCGGCCCGTACGCACGAGCTGCTGGCTTGAATAACGGGGAGCCTATCGGGCGCCGCGGTGAACTGCCCGTTGCCGTTATTGATGTACAAACTGTGTCGATACCGTTCAGACGCAGTATTTTCAACACTTCCCGCAGATACGTACAAGTCGAGGTCACCATCAAGGTCGGCGTCGAACAGCAGCATTCCGGCCATTTCGCGTTGCGTGTCGTCGGAGCTGAGCGCCTGGGGTATCCGTTGGAAGGTGCCGTCTTTCTTTTGAACAAATACGGCCGGTTCCTGATTGGCCGAGGCGCCGATGATCACATCGTCGAGGCCGTCGCCATTAATGTCACCACTGCACAACGCGGGGCCTGCCTGTGAGAACTTATGGGGCAAGGTGCGCTGCAGGTTAAAGTCAATCTTGTCTTCCTCCGCGTGCAGGTACGCAACCTTGTCCGGAGCGGCCGCCAGTAACGGCGCAGCCACAGGGTTCATCCAGGCCGGCCGTGGCGCCATCGGGGCGTCAGCTTCGGGTTTAACATCCAGCACCTGGTTTGCCGGCACCTGGACCAGCTGTTGCAACTTGCCGTCGGGCCACGCAATCCACACCGTATCTGCCTGGCGGGAAGCGCCCAGGCCAAAGTGCAGCATCGGCTCCACCGTAGACAAAAACCCACGCGAAGGATAATACTCCTGGTACTGTGTGCGATCGCCGTCGCGCAACCACACTTTGGCACCCATCGCCATCACGCCTTGCGGGAAACGTACCCGCAGGAAGTTGGTCGCGGGCGGTGCATCGCTATCCGTGGTATATAATGTATTTTCAAAAAACAAGGCAGCTTCGTTGATATCGCTGACGACATAGTCCAGGTCACCGTCGTTGTCGAAGTCCGCATAGGCGGCGCCGTTGGAAAACGACGGTACGTCGAAGCCCCACGCTTTGGTGGCATCCGTAAAGGTCAAATCCCCGTTATTGCGAAAGGCATAGTTCGGTATACGTACTACTGGAATCGAGTCGATGAGCTGTGCAGCGCTGGCCACTTTCCCCACGTCGTTACGGTAATTTGAAAAATCTTTGTCGGTTACGTCTTTGGGGAAACCGTTGGTGACGAGCAGGTCTTTATACCCGTCGTTATCGATGTCGGCAAACAAGGGTGACCAGCTCCACTCTGTCTGGTATACTCCCGCCATCTGCCCCATCTCGCTGAACTTGATACCTTTCTCGAACCCGTTGTTCAGGTGCAGCATGTTACGCACATACTGGTATTCGTAGCCGTACTTTTCGTTGTGGATATAGTTGAGGTACGATTTATTGCCGATGGTCGTCTTCTTACGATCGTTGTTTTCGGGCAGCATGTCGACAGTAATGATGTCCGGTCGGCCGTCATTGTTGATGTCACCGGCGTCGTTGCCCATCGAGAATTGACTTTGATGGCCTACGTATTCGGCAATTTTGTTACGGAAGGTGCCGTCGCGCTGGTTAATGTACAATACATCGTTCGACAAGTAGTCGTTTGAAACATAGAGATCCGGCCAACCATCGAGGTTCAGATCGGCAACCGAGAGGCCCAGGCCAAAGCCTTCCAGGGTGATCCCCGCGGTTACCGATACATCTGTAAAGGTGCCGTTGCCATTGTTGCGATAGAGGCGGTCGTTGTTGAGTGCCGTGCCGTCGGCAATTTTGGGCCGGTAGTTTGTAGGCAGGTGGTCCATGCGTTGGTTGATCAGCACAAACAGGTCGAGATCACTATCGCGATCGTAATCCAGGAAAGCAGCGGTTACACTGTACCCTCCGTCGGTAACACCGTAGGCTTCCGCTTCGTCGGCAAAGACGGGCAGGCCTTGTTCATTCAGTCCCTTGTTGATAAACAACATGTTCTTACGGTCGGCTGAGTCGGGCTTCATGGTCGCACAAACGTAGATATCCATCTTGCCATCCTGATTGACGTCGGCTACCGCCACACCCGAGTTCCACCGGCCGGGTATCGTTACATTGGCAGTGGCCGTCACGTCTTCAAACGCCAGATTGCCCCGATTCAGGTACAACCGGTTGGGCACGGCATTGCCCGCGAAGAAAATATCTTGCAGCCCGTCGTTGTTAAAGTCGGCTACACCTACCCCACCGCCATTGTAAATATACTCTTGTGTAAGGATATTAAAGGAATCGCTTTCTTGTATAGTATTCTCGAAATCTATACCGGTCTTGTCGGCAGACAGCCGCCGAAAAAGCGTCGTGGAAGGTTTGTCGCACGAGCATGCCAGGACGACAAGCAGTGCGAACGGAAATAAAGATACTTTGTACATGGAGATCCGGGGTCAGGCTAATAAAAAGGCAAGACCAATATAGACTGGTCTTGCCTTTCTTAAAAATATTATCGTATTCTCAATATCCCGGGTTCTGATTCAGCGCAGAAACGCCACCCGTCTGCTCGAGATCGATCTGATTTTGCGGCAGCGGATAGTAGTCGTGCTTGCCACGGACGAATGTCACACCTCTGTAGATGCCCAGACGTGTACCTTCATAGTCCAGGTAGGCTTGCAAGTTTACCGGGTTACCGCCTGCATTGGTCGTCTCGTCCCAGCGTACCAGGTCGAAGAAGCGGTGGCCTTCCATCCCGAATTCAAGCTTGTGCTCAAAGTGAATGGCACGAAGCGCGTACGTGGCATCGGGGAACGAGGGATATTCGGCAACAACATATTTTGCGGCAGGCTGTGAGGCCACATTGGCGTCCAGGTAAGCGTCCCAGTCGGTCTTCCCGTTTTGTACGCTGGCCTTCACAAATCCCGCCGGGTTGGCAGCTCTGGCGCGGATCATGTTTACATACTCCCGTGCTTTCTCCAGGCTGCCGCCACTACCGGCTTTCACCAGCTCGGCTTCCGCTTCGGCGGCCCACAACAGTACCTGGGCGTAACGGATGAACTGCACGTTGATACCGGTCAGACCTTTCGTCCACGAGCTACCGTCTGTAACAGACGACTCGTCAGCTTTGGCATAAGCATGTTTCTTAGGTGAATACGGTCCACCGTTGGATTGCAGACGTACCCACGAAGCACCCGGGTGTGCACCCCAGTCGAGATAGGGTATACCGCGGCGGCCGATCGTCCAGTCGATGCGGGGATCGAGGTTGCCTGCGTCCGGTGTAAATCCGGCGTCGTCTACCGCGATGCCCATGTCGTCTTTCAATTGCTCGCCCGAGCTGTTGTACGAGCGGTCGAGCAGCGGCAAGCCGGCACCGTCGGTACGGTACGAGTTGGCCAGCTCGAATGAAGGCTGGAAGAACCCGCAGCAGCCACCCGGGCCGTTGTTGTAGGGCCAGTTCAGGATCTCGTCGAAGTTGGAGTTGTTACCACCGGAACCGTCGTTGATCGATGCCTGGTAGGCAAATACAGATTCTTTGGTGTTGTCATTCTTCATTTCGAAGTTATCGTGGAACCTGTCCAGGAGGCCGTAACGGGCACCGCCGGGGGTTGTGCCTTCGGCAATGATGGCATCCAATACCGCTTTTGCTTCTGTCCACTTGCGCTGGAAGATATAGGTCTTCGCCAGGAAAGCTCCGGCAGCCCATTTGTTCGCACGGCCTGCGGCCATGCCGCTGCCGGCCAGGTTGTCGTAGCCGAACTTAAAGTCCGCTTCGATGTCGGCCCAGATGTCGCGGTCGTTGGGCACTTTGAAGTTACCCAGCAGGTAGTCGATCTTCTCGTCTACATACGGCACCATGTTCCACATCTTCTTCACTTCGAAGTGATAGAACCCGCGCAGGAAGCGGGCCTCGGCACGCAGCGTGGTTTTGTCGGCGTCGGCAATCTCGCTCGGCTCCAATTTGTCGAGGATCTTGATCGTCGAATTCGCGCGGTTGATCCCGTCGTAGTTCGTGATCCACTTCGCATTGAAGTAGCTGTTGGTCGACGTCGCCGTGAAGTTCGCAATTGGGTTGATATCCGACTGGTCACCGGCATCAGACCCTTTGTGGGCGTCGCCGCCGACGATACTGCCGAACACCCAGCCGGTGTTAGAACCATTGTAGTTACCCTGCGTGCCTTTCAGGGCAGCATAGGCACCGATCAGGCTTTGCTCGGCACCCTTCTTGGTGATGACCAGCTCGTCGCCCAGCGCGCCTTTTTGCGGCTGCTCCAGGAAGCTATCCTCACACGAATAGGCAACCATGAGCGCAACCGGAAACATCCAGGCAATCGTCTTGATGATTATATTCTTATTCATAGGAATTTCTGTTAAAGTCGTCTGTCAATTAAAACCCAAGGTTAACACCGAGAGAATAGATCCGTGTAGCCGGGTAGTTACCGACGTCGATCCCCAGGGTGGTATCAACGCTGGAAGCGATCTCAGGATCTTTGCCCTGATACTTGGTGATCGTAAACAGGTTCACGGCCTGCAGGTAAACCTTCAGTTGTTTGATGCCCGCGCGATCGAGTAATGGCAGCGGTACGTTGTAGGTCACCTGCAGGTTCTTCATACGCATGTACGCACCGCTTTCCACGTACCAGGAGTTGGCCTGGGTGTTGGTGCTGAAGTTCGATACGTTTTCGAAAATCGGCGTTTCGGCGCCCGTGTTCTCCGGCGTCCACGAATCCATGGTGCGGGCACCGATGGCAGCACCCGAGAAGGAAGGATAGAAATCGGTAAACCACTTCGAGAAGTTTACGATGTCATTACCCGCCTTACCATAGAAGAATGCTTCAATCGTGAAGGCCTTGTAGTTTGCCATGAGGTTCAGACCGTACGTGAATTTAGGAATCGGCGTGCCCATATATACCCGGTCGTTGGGATCGATGCGGTTGTCGCCGTTGACGTCAGCAAACTTGAAGCGGCCCGGGGCGGCGCCATCCTGCCTCGGTGACGATGCCACGTCTTCAGCAGACTGGAAAAAGCCTATCGTTTTATAACCGTAGAAAGACGACAAGCTCTGTCCTACCGCGTTGCGCACGAAGGTCAGGTTACGGTACGTGCCGTTATCAAAGAAGTCGAGACCGTCGGCAATGGTTTTGATCTCGTTGTGGATAAAGCCGATGTTACCTTCTACCACGAAATCCAGGTCCTGGCTCACGCGATGGCGTTTGATGATCTGCAGATCCACACCGCGGTTGTCGATACTACCCACGTTCACAAACGGATATTGCGAGAACACGCCGCCGGTCGCGGCAAAAGCCGGGTTATACAACAGGTCTTCTGTTTTCTTGCGCCATACGTCCAGCACGATCTCGAGGGTACCTTTCATGAGGGTTGCATCGATGCCGATGTTGGTGGTGATGTTTTTCTCCCACTTACCGGAAGGGTTACCGATCTGCAGCGGCACGATACCCGGCGATACCGAGCTGTTCGCGCCGTTGATGTCATACCCTACCGACGGATTGCCGCCGTACAATGTATACTGGTTGGTCGGGTTGATGTTCTGGTTACCCATGATACCCCAGCCACCGCGCAGTTTCAAGTCGTCGATAATCGTGACCCCCTGCATAAAGCTCTCTTGCGAAACACGCCATGCACCGGTGATAGACGGAAAGTAGCCGAAGCGTTTTTCGCTACCGAAGGCGGACGAACCGTCGTGACGCAGCGTGAAGCTGGCGTAGTATTTCTCCTGGAAGTTGTAGTCCAGTTTACCGAACTCAGACACCAGTGTGCGTGACGTGCCTTGCGGACCGCTGTTTACCTGGCGGCCGGTAGACGACGAGTTGGAAATGCTGATGTAGTTCGGGTCGATGCTGAACGGGTTCAGACCCACACCGTTGATGAACCGACCACGGGCCGGATCCTTAATGGCTTCATACCCCACGAGGGCTTTAAAGCTGTGGTCGCTCAGTTTCAGGCTATAATTGATTGTATTCGTCCAGATCCAGTTGGCACCGTAGAAGCCGGCTTCGTTGATGGAGTAAGCGCCATTGTTTTCAGAGTTCTCATACGTGCGGTAACCAAACTGCATGGCATAACCGCTGGCAAGCGAACCACCAAACGATGTACGTACCGTTAAATTCTTCAGCACATCCACTTCTGCATAAGCATTGCCGAACAGGCCCCAGGCGGTTTGCTGGTTGTAATCTTTGCTCAGGCGCTTCAAGCTGGCCACCGGGTTAGCCGGGTTATTCAAACCAGGCGCGGCCGTGCCGGCCCATCCACCATACTCATCGTATACCGGGATGATCGGGTTCATACGATACGCCATGTTCAGCTGGTTCTCGCTTTGCGGATCACCGATTTGCGGGTTATCGCGGTAGGTAACTTGCAGGTTTTCGCCGATGCGTACGATAGACGCCGGCTTGAACTCTGAGTTAAAACGAGCTGTATAACGCTTCAGGTACTGGTTGATGGCAATACCTTGTTGGTTATAGTAGCCAAGGCCCATATAGTAGTGGCTGCGTTCGTTGCCGCCCGACAGGCCTAACGAGTGCCGTGTAACGGGTGCCACACGCGTCATTTCGTCGTACCAGTCAGTACCACCTTTATTTGCGCGTACCACTTGTACGATAGAGCCTTTGTCGAAGTCTACGTTGTAATTATCACGGGCATTTTGGATCCGCGGATCTCCTTCATTCACACCCGCGGCCACAGACCAGTTGCCTTTGTCATCTTGCACGCCTACGTTGATGTAATCCGGCAGCACAGGGGCAGCACCCTCACCATATTGCGGGTGCTTGGTGTCCTGGCCGGCATTACGGAAAGCTTCCCAGGTCTTGTTGGCAGTTTGCTGCGGATTCAGCAGCTCGATGCCCTCGCCCGGAAAGTTCATACCAACGCTCATGTCGTAGGTTACTTTGATGGTGCCGTCGGGCTTGCCATGCTTCGTCGTATATACGATGACACCCGACGCAGCGCGCGCACCATAGATAGAGGCCGCACCGGCATCTTTCAGTACGGTAGTAGACTCGATGTCATTCGGGTTCAGGTTGTCGACGTTGAAGGTAGGAACACCGTCCACGATATACAGCGGCGTGTTGTTTGTAAACGAACCATACCCACGGATACGCACCTGGCTCGTAGCACCGGGCTGACCCGAGGTGATTACTTGCACACCGGCAACGCGCCCCTGGATAGCTTGCTCAACGTTCGGGATCGGAATCGCCGTCGTGTTTTTATTCGACAGTGTCGAAACGGCCGCGACGATATCCTGCTTCCGTTCCGTTGTATACCCCGTCACCACGACTTCTTCGAGGGAGGACACATCCGGGTCCAGGGAGACGGCTATCGATGTGCGGTTATCCACCGACACTTCTTGTGTTTTATAACCGATGAAGGAGAACGTCAGCACCGGATTATCCGTGCGTACTGTCAAATTATACTTGCCTTCGGTATCCGTGGTGGTACCGTTGGTCGTACCTTTTTCAAGAATGCTCACCCCGGGTATCGGGGAGCCGGCCTCGTCCAGGACCGTTCCGGACACCGACTTCTGCGCATAGAGTGCGCTGGCTGCGCTCATCAACCCAATTACCAGGGTAACGCGCAACCATAATGTATATAGATTTTTCATCGTTCGCTCAGGTTTGGGTTATTGGAGGTAAAGAACACTGACTTTGTACATAGCCCAGTACGTTACACCGCCGTCCAGGCGGCTATCCATTACGGGCAGCCTGAAGTTTACGTTCTTGGTATAGTCTACTTCGTCACCCGGCGAGAAGGGTACCCAGCTGCCGTTAACGTCCTGGTATTCGAGGTCTTCCACCGAAGCAGTAACTCCCGCAGGCAGCTCTTCGATCCACGCGTCTGTAGAAAACTCCGTTCCGGCGATCTTCAGCACCTTCAGCGTAGTGGTAAATCCATCCACCGTACCTTCGACAGAGGGCACGAGGCTGGGGAATGAGAAGTTTAATTTCGGTGCATCAGTGCCATATACCATATAGTCCTGTGTACCGCCAGCGCCCAGTGAATCTTGCGAATAGGCTTCCACTGTAGCCGCAGCGGGATTCAGATCGAACTCCGTGTCCTGCTTGAGCTTCTTGTTATCGAACTTGAGGTAGGCGAATTTGCCGGCCATCTCATAGTTCAGGGAAATCTCGTCGAAAGCCGTGGCGGGCGTCCCGGCAGGGCCATAAAGTACGATCGTGTGATTGTCATTGTCCACCGCACCGGTAAACACTTTGTCTTTGAGATCACCGGCCAGCACTTTGCCGGTAGCGCCCTTCAGCTCAAAGGTCTGTTCAACCGGCGTGACGTTTACCGTAACGGTATAATTCACCGAAGTGCCATCGTTCGATTTGACAGTATAGACAACCGGGTTCGTAAAGTTGTTTGTCGTACCGTCGCTGGTTTGCGCGGTGCTGCCCACGGTCACTGTCGTAAAGGCGCTTACCGCAAACTTTGCTTTCAGCGCCGTTACATCTGTGCCGTACGGCACAACGATTGTAATGGTGCGGGCGTCCTGATCGATCACCGTGCTGGTGCTCTTCTCAAAGGTGAAGTCAGAGATTTCTTTGCGGTCGCTGGTGATTGTCACCGTTTTTGGATCCGAAAACGTCGACTTGACACTTTCCCCGTCGGCGGTGTGATTGTTGGTCACCACGACAGCCTCGAACGTTCCGACTTCTTCGTACTTAAAGGTTACGGTGGCTTTCCCGTCCTTAAAATTGGTGATCCGGATACCCCCCAAATTGGGGCGTTCGGTGCCGTACGGTAATAGCGAAATGTCGCCTGCACTTACCTGTTCCACCACGAATGTGAACTCGGTATCATTAGCCAGACCGGAGGTTTTGTCCACCGTGAAGGAGGACTTCGGAGGAGAAGATGCCTCGTCGTCGTCGCACCTGATCAGCAGCAGCGCCACGGCACAGGCAAACAGAAAAGGGGTAAATCTTTTCATCATAAGGTTTACGTTTGGGTTAATTGATTTAGGTTGAAAATTTCGTTTCAAAACTCCTTTCAGAATTTTGTTTGGAAATAATACTAACCCGAATGTAAATATTCCGCCACTCATGTAATTAAAAAGCCGTAAAAATACTTTAACAAACGTTGCCACAAACGATTACGAATCCGTTTGTGAAGATTGTTGTGCAAGCGTTTTCTGTGGGCCCAGAGAACCAAATCGGGATAAAGTCTGCTATTAAGAAAAACGCATGTTAACACGTTTGTTCTGCGTGTCGTGTGAATTGCTGAAACGCACGTTGCCGACAACATAGCAGGTGTGCGCGCGAACATGTCCGAACATTCTTTGTGTTTGATGGCTAAACACACGGATAGCCCCAAATAGCGGTATGGGTTGGCGTTGTAGAAATGGCTTCCCAACAAAATAATACCGCAAACGTAAACGATAACTGTCCGCAAATGTCCAGATTGGGCGCCTACACATTAAATAAGTATTTTCGGCCGATTTTAGTTATGGAGCTTTACGATAAATACCCCGTCCACCTATCGAATTCCCTGGGAGGTAAAAAAGAACTTTTCACCCCCGTCAACCCCGGCCACGTCGGCATGTATGTCTGTGGTCCTACTGTTTACAACGACGTGCACCTGGGCAATGTACGCACCTTCCTGACCTTTGATATAGTATCCCGCTATTTCCGCCACCTCGGCTATAAAGTGCGTTATGTACGCAACATCACCGACGTGGGCCACCTGGAAAACGACGCCGACGAAGGCGAGGACAAAATCTCCAAGAAAGCCCGCCTGGAACAATTAGAGCCGATGGAAGTGGTGAAACACTATACCGAAGGTTTTCACGAAGTGTCGCGCCAGTTTAATATCCTGCCGCCCAGCATCGAGCCTTCTGCTACCGGCCACATTGTTGAACAGATCCAGATCACCCAAAAGCTGATCGACCTTGGCCTTGCCTATGAGGTAAACGGCTCGGTATACTTTGATGTATTGGCCTACGACAAAAACAATCACTACGGCATCTTGTCGGGCCGTGTCATTGAAGATCTCATGGAGAGCGGTCGCAAGCTCGACAGCCAGGACGAGAAGCGAAACAAGATCGACTTTGCCCTGTGGAAGAGAGCATCGCCGTATCACATCATGCGCTGGCCCTCGCCGTGGGGCGAAGGGTTTCCCGGCTGGCACATCGAATGTACCGTCATGAGCACGAAGTACCTGGGCGAGACGTTCGATATCCACGGTGGTGGCATGGACCTCAAGTTCCCCCACCACGAGTGCGAGATCGCGCAGGCGGTAGGCGCCCACGGCAAAGCCCCGGCCAATTACTGGTTGCACTCCAACATGCTGACAGTAAACGGACAGAAGATGAGCAAGTCGCTCGGCAACTCGTTCCTTCCGCGTCAGCTGTTTACGGGCGACCACCCGATGCTGGAGCGTGGCTACGGCCCGATGACGGTGCGGTTCTTTATGCTGCAGTCGCATTACTCCAGCACCCTGGACTTCTCGAACGAAGCCTTGAACGCCGCCGAGAAAGGCTTTAAGAAATTATCCAACGCCCTGGGCATCATCAAAAAGATGAACCACCCGGGCGGCGGCGCCGCGACAAGCAACAGCGAGCTGGACAAGCTGATAGCAGACTGCTATGCCAACATGAGCGACGACTTCAACACGGCCAAGGCACTGGCGGTGCTGTTTGAAATGGCCTCGCGCATCAACGACATGAAGTCGGGCAACCTGTCACTGAAGAGTCTGTCCGAAGAAAGCTTTCAGGACTTTAAGAAGACCTATACCGGCGTGATGGAAGATGTGCTCGGCCTGCGTGAAGAGCAGGAGCACGATCACGAACTGCTGAAAGGCGTCATCCACGTACTAATCGACCTGCGCAAGAAGGCGCGTGAAGATCGTAACTATGCCCTGTCGGACCGCATCCGCGACGACCTCAAAAAGCTGGGCGTTCAGCTGATGGACGGCAAGGATGGCGAGATGGGCTACACACTGGAATAATATTACCGCACCGCGGCGGCGCCTGGCGCTACCGCTGTGCTTCTCCTTTTTTCAAGGTTATGCTGCGCAAGCTTTTTATATTGCCCATACGGTTCTATCAGCTCTTTATTTCCCCCTTGCTGGGATCGAACTGCCGGCATACGCCGACATGCTCGCAATATGCCATCGAGGCTATTCGCGAGTGGGGCGTGCTCAAAGGCATGTGGCTGGGGTTGCGCCGTATTGTGCGGTGCCATCCGTGGGGCACAAGCGGGTATGATCCGGTGCCCCGGAAAAACCACAAAGCACAGTAAGGCGTCGCCGGCATTACAGCCGTCGCGGGTACCGTTGGTCAAATTCGATTTGCCTCCCTCCTCTTTTTGGCGTATCATCGTTCTGTTAATTCTTTTTTGTAAACAACCATCACGATATTACCATGCCCCTGAAAAAGTCAACGCCCCCGTCCGCTATATCGCGGAGAAGCTTTATCAAGACAGCCGGTATAACGGCCGCCGCCTTTACCATTGTTCCCCGTTTTGTGTTGGGTGGACAAGGCTATCGCGCGCCCAGCGACAAGCTCTACATTGCCGGTATCGGTGTGGGCGGCAAAGGCCAGAGCGATATTTCCAGCTTCGCCAAGAGCGGCAAGGCCGAGATCTCCTTTCTGTGCGACGTGCACGACAGCCGTGCCGCCAACTCGGTGAAGGCTTTCCCGAAGGCCGTATACTATAAAGACTTCCGCAAGATGCTCGACAAAGAGCACAAGCATATCGACGCCGTGTCAGTGTCTACACCCGACCACAACCACGCGGTGCAAGCCATGGCTGCCATGCAGCTGGGCAAACACGTATATGTACAGAAGCCGCTCACGCACGACATCTACGAAGCCCGCATGTTGACCGAAGCCGCGAAGAAGTATAAAGTGGTTACCCAGATGGGCAACCAGGGCTCTTCCGGCGACGGCGTGCGCAAGCTGATGGAATGGTACCAGGCCGGTCTGATCGGTGAAGTCAACGAAGTATACTGCTGGACCAACCGCCCCGTGTGGCCACAAGGCATTGCGTGGTCGGATAAAAAAACCGCCGTGCCCGCAGACCTCGACTGGGATCTGTGGCTCGGCACAGCGCCGCATAAGGAGTACGTTGAAAAGCTCGTGCCCTTCAACTGGCGCGGTTGGTGGGATTACGGCACAGGCGCCCTCGGCGACATGGGTTGCCACATTGTAGAACCTCCCTTCCGTGTACTCGGCCTGCAATACCCCACCGACGTAACGGCCAGCGTAGGCAGCGTCTACGTCGATGAATTTAAACGCGGCTATTTCCCCGACAGCTGCCCGCCATCATCCTACACCGTACTGACCTTCCCCGGCAGGAACGGCAAGCCGCCCGTGAAGATGCACTGGATGGACGGTGGCATTCAACCCGAACGCCCCGAGGAACTGGGCCCGAACGAAGTCATGGGCGACGGCGGCAACGGCGTAATCTTCATCGGCAGCAAAGGCAAGATGATGTGCGGCACGTACGGTGCAGACCCGAAGCTGCTACCTACCGCGAAGAATAAAGATGACAAAACACCGGTGACCATCAAACGTGTGCCCGGCGGTGCCGAAGGACACTACGCGCAGTGGGTGGAGGCCTGTCTGGCCGGCTATGGCAAGATGGAAGTGAGCTCGCCATTTGAGATCGCCGGTCCGCTGACCGAGACCGTGCTCATGGGCAACCTCGCCATCCGCAGCTTTGACGTGCGCGTGCCGAAGGCCGATAAACCCGATCAGTTCGACTTCCCGGGCCGTAACATCAAATTGCTCTGGGATGGCGCCAACATGAAGATCACCAACTTCGACGCGGCCAACCAGTTTGTGAAACGCGAATACCGCCAGGGCTGGAAACTGGGCGCGTAAAAGCGCTGCCCCCAGGCGACTAATCTATCGGAGCGGCCCGCCGGAAGGGTTTCCGGCGGGACTTTTTGTTTTACCTTGCGCGCGCATTATCGGTTCGGCGCCGCGGGGCTTTTGCAGCATGGATACATCAGATCGTCGTTATATTCTCACCGGATTACTATTTTCGATGTTATGGGCGTCGGCCTCCGTGGCCGGCAAGTTTGGCCTGAGGGGCGCGGAGCCGCTCGTGTTCTTCACCCTACGCTTTCTATTGGCGGGAGTTATTCTGCTGGGGTATGTTTACCTGGTCGGGAAAAGCCGTCTACCCATAGGCAAGGAGTGGAAACAGCTGACCATTTTCGGTGCCTTAAATACAACGCTGTACCTGGGCCTTTTTGTCGTGGCGCTGCAGCACGTCACGCCGGGCATTACCACGCTGGCCATTGCGCTCAATCCTTTGTTCATCAGCATCATGTCGGCACTGCTCATGAAACGCCGCGTGAAGGGTGTCGAGTGGCTGAGCATCGCGTTGGGCGTGGCAGGGGTCATTGTCGCCGCCTATCCCCTCCTGCGCGACAGCCAGGCCACGACTACAGGCATGCTATTGCTGGCGGCCAGCATGGTGGCCTACTCATACGGTTCGGTCTATTATGCCGGGGTGGGCTGGCAGCTTTCCCGCACGACGATCAATGCCTGGCAAGTGTTCCTGGGTGGTATTTTGATCGCCCCCTTTGCCTGGCTGCTGCACAAGGCACCGAGCCAGTTTGACCTCACCTTCTGGCTTTCGCTTGCCTGGCTCATTGTGCCGGTCTCGATCGGGGCCGTGCAGCTCTGGCTGCGGCTGCTTAAAACCGACGCCGTGCGGGCCTCGCTTTGGCTGTACCTCTGCCCGGTCTTTGGCTTTCTATATGCCGCCGTTTTATTGCATGAGCCCCTGACAATCTTTACACTTGTGGGCACCGTGCTGGTGCTGCTGGCCTTGTACCTGGGCCAGCAAAAACAGCAGCAGTAGTTCTCAGGCTACATCTTGCCGCTTTCGGCTGCACATTTGACAATATTTGCCTTTCTTTGCGGTTTAATAAAAAAGTATCTATGAAAGTACTCGTTTTCTGTGCCGCTGTCTTGACCGGAACTGTCGTGCATGCCCAATCCAAGAAAGAGCTTCAGGCCGAAGTGACCAAGCTGAAAGCTGAAATTACCGAGCTGAAGAAGCCCAAAGATGTTGAACTGACCGACAAGCACAAGAAAGCCAGCTACGGCCTGGGCGTGCTCATGGCCACCAACATCAAGACACAGGGTGCAGACTCCCTCGACGTCGAAGCGATCAACATTGCCTTCCGCGATGTATTTCAAGGCAAAGCGCTGAAGATCGAGAAACAGGAAGCATTGACGATCGTACAAGAATACATGCAAGCTGCCATGGAACGGAAAACGGCCGTCCTGAAGGCCGAAGGCCAATCCTTTCTCGAAGGCAACAAAACCAAGCCCGGCGTGGTAACAACCGCCAGCGGCCTGCAATACAAAGTCATAACAGCCGGCAAAGGCAAAGCCCCCGTCGCCACCTCCAACGTCACGGTACACTACACCGGCAAGCTGCTGGACGGCACTGTATTCGATAGCTCCGTCGAGCGCGGCGAGCCCGCCTCCTTTGGTGTAAGCGACGTGATCGGCGGCTGGACCGAAGCCCTGCAACTGATGCACGAAGGTGACAAATGGGAACTATATATCCCCTCCGACCTGGCCTACGGCGAGCGCGGCGCCGGCGGACAAATCCCTCCGTTTGCTACGCTTGTATTCGAAGTCGAGCTGATCAAAGTAAATTAACGACTACACTATACATCGCCTAACGGCGATGAAAAGCCCCTGCCGGTTTTTCTGGCAGGGGCTTTTTGTTTGTCCCACATCTCTGGTCAAGTCTTCCGACCGAAGGCAGGGCGACAAAAAACAGTGTGAGCGTGAGAGCGAACACGGGCACACCGTTTTTCTT
The DNA here is from genome assembly GCF_018598175.1 of Dawidia cretensis. Classification (GTDB taxonomy): domain Bacteria; phylum Bacteroidota; class Bacteroidia; order Cytophagales; family Cyclobacteriaceae; genus Ohtaekwangia; species Ohtaekwangia cretensis. The sequence continues at coordinate 261,299 of NZ_JAHESE010000004.1, read as the reverse complement.
CGCGCTCACGCTCACACTCACACTGTGTCATGGCGCCATTCTTCAGAAATCCGAAACACCGTTAACATCTCATTAACGACATCGTTGCAAGAACCAAACGATCTTAGCCCACATAAACTAACGACCATGAAATCATTCTATACCGTCTGCCTGATTATACTATGTCATATCGCCTCCGCCCAGGTAGAACTCCCCGATCCCAGCCCCGAAGCATCATACTCACAACACGTAGGCTACACACGCATGAACCTGCGCTATGGCCGCCCTGCCGCCCGAGGCCGCATGATCTTCGGCGGCCTCGTTCCCTACGGCAAGGTATGGCGTACCGGCGCCGGCCGGTGTACCATCGTGCAATTCGATGCACCGGTAACAATCGGTGGACGGGATATGCCGCCGGGGGCGTATGCGCTATTGACAATCCCCAATACCAATCACTGGACTGTCATCCTTAACGCCGATACAACCAAGGTCTACGGGCGACCAGCCGACTATCGTACAACAACAGAAGTCCATCGCTTTGAGGTCAAGCCCGAGAAGACCGCACGCTATTACGAGTCGCTGAGCTTGACGCTGGACGGAGCGCGGTACGACGCCGAGCTTATAGTGGCCTGGGAAAATACACAGATCCGTTTCAGCCTGTTGACGCACAGTGATAGTGTGGCAACAGCCCGGTTAGAGACAGCATTGAAACAAACTCCCGACAATCCCGATTTGCTGGGGCAGGCGGCGGAATATTGGGCGCTGCATTATAATAAAGACATGCCGCGGCAGTTGCAAGTGCTGGACCGGGCATTGGCAATTAAGAAAAGCGCATGGTTGTATCGGCTGAAGATGGATATTTATATTCGGCAAGGAAAACCGGCGGATGCGCAGAAGATCGCGAAGGAGGCCATCGCGTTTGTGCGAGAGACAAAGCCCGAGGGTTGGGAACGGACGATTGGACTATTTGAGGAAGAATCGAAACAAATACGGTAGGTGCAGCTATATACCCCATAATTCAGGTATATCCACAAAGTATAGCGGCACCGTTTAACGATATGATAAAACTTTTAAAGATTTTTTAACGCATCTACGCTCTTCGTTAAATCATTCAAACGATTGTGGTCATGCCGGTAAACTTATCGGCACCAATGACATCTTTTCTTCCTTGTGTTAATAAAGTATATTTAACATAACATGGTGAAGATAGTCGTTGTCGATCAGAATGCCCTTTCCAGAATCGGTCTGGTGGCGCTCTTGAAGCAGGATGCGCGGTTTGAGCTTGTGGGTGATTTCAAAAGTTTTCATACCGTGCGACCGCTCATTCCCACCCTGGACGCCGACCTGGTCATCATCGATATCTCCCTGAACCGCGAAGGTGAGGGGGAAGACGTCGCCACCCACATCAAACACCTGCGCCAGGACATTAAGGTCATTATCCTGACTTTCCACAAGGAAGAGTTTCATATCCTGAATGCCGTGGAGACCGGTATCGATGGATACATCCATAAAGACTCCGAGGCGGAGGAATTGCTGCTCGGAATAAACCGGGTATTGGAGGGCGAGAAGTTCTTTTCACGCGAAGTCTCCAACCTCCTGATCGGCAACCTGGCCAAGAAAAACTATCGCGGGCATCCGTTCCTGACCAGCAAAGAGAAGGAGATTATACGCTATATCATGGAAGGTTACTCGAGCAAAGAGATCGCTGCTTTGTTGGAGGTCAGTCCGCGTACCATCGATACTCACCGCGCCAACATCCTGGGCAAATTCAATCTCAAGAACACAACGGAGCTGATCACGCGCATTGCTGAGCAGAAGATCAGGCTGTAGTTACATTCCCAACATCATTTTGTACATTCCGGTAATAGGAATCAGTCAGCAAAATAGCTGCACGACGCCTGCCAAAAGGCCAGATAAGCTAGTCTTGAGCTAGTGTTAAGCTAGACTTATGCTAGAGATAAGCTAGTGCTAAAGGACCAGGACATCACCCGGTCAACCCACGCTAAAGCCGCGCGAACATCTCCCGCGACCAGCCACTATCTTCAATATGCCCATCAAAAGCGAGGATGTCTCCGTGTTGAGTCCGTGTATAGCCCGAGTATAGTCCGATATAAGCCCGTGCTAAAGGACGGAGACATGGCACTGTCATCTCACGCTGTGAGCCCGCTGCCGTCTGCCATAACCGGCAACCAGCCCCCCTCGTTAGTCCTTCTACACTCCTTATTCCTTCAACATTTCATCAACCCGCCTCGGTATTCGTCGCAACAGTCTTTTATCACGCCATTTTTACTGCTAACGATCGAAAAAAAGTGAATCGCCGTTTCGCTTCGCAGTACCGATACAGGCCTCCGTATTTTTTCCGGCGCCGCCTAGGTAAAAATGCGGATTGATTCATTCATGGTGTCAGTATTACCTTACTATAGCAAAAAAACTATCCTGAAACCTAAATCTATGCTACATATGAAACCTACTTTTCATCCTCTTCGCCTCTGAGCAGGCAATTGCAGTTCAAAATCTAACTGATCCTCATTGTTTGTCCGGTGTATCGGTTGCCTGCACGGCACCCTGATGCCATCTATTTTCTTTTTTGTACGGAGCATTCGCCCGCGTGTGGCGAAGCGAGACCCTATTGTTTTAAAAGTATACCAATCCCAACATGAAGATGAAATTATTTATACCCCTTTTATGCACACTCCTTTTGTCGGTCGCGGCCCTTCCAGGCCTTGCGCAGACGAAGACTATTACCGGCAAAGTATATTCCACCGACGGTACACCCTTGCCCGGCGTGAGTGTCATCATCAAGGGAAGCGCCGGCAAAGGCACGCTGACCGATGCGCAGGGGGGCTATACACTGGAGGTTACGCCGGAAGACGTACTGGTCTTTTCCTTTATCGGCCTGAAGTCAAAAGAGCTGCCGGTAGGAACAGGTTCTACCCTGGATGCCCCCATGGAAGAATCGCTGAATGAGCTTACCGAGATCGTGGTAACGGGTACCCGTAGCGTGGGGCGTACCGTGCTGGAAACGCCGGTACCGGTCGATGTGATTCCGATCCAGGATATCATGGGTGAGCTCCCCCAGATCGACCTGGGCCAGATGCTGGCGATCCTGGCCCCGAGCTTTAACGCCGTCCGTTCACAGGGGGGTGACCTCGACTCACACGTCGACCCCGCGCAGCTGCGCAACCTCGCGCCCAACCAAACGCTGGTGCTCGTCAACGGCAAGCGTCGTCATACGTCGGCCCTGCTGATTACATCGACCGCCGTCGGCAGCCCTTCTACCTCGGTTGATTTAATGACGATCCCTGCCTCGGCTATTGAGAAGGTCGAGATCTTGCGCGATGGCGCGGCCGCCCAATATGGTTCTGACGCAGTGGCGGGTGTTATAAATATCGTGCTAAAGAAGGGCACCGATAAACTTACCGGCAGCTTTACCGGTGGTGGCTACCTGAACTCGGGGGGCGATGCCGGCCCACTGACCGATAAAGGCGACCCGGATGGCTATAATTATCAGCTCACGGCCAATTACGGTTTTTCGCTCGGCTCGAAAGGGTTCATCAACCTGTCGGGCGAGATCACCCAACGCCGCGCCACGCTACGGCCGTTTGTAAACGACTGGGGGGTATACGATCCTTCCTACCTGAACAATACGCGCACGGATAAAACCGGCAATCCCATCATTACCAATCCCGAGCTTATTGCTGCCCAGGTTTCGGGCAATGAGTCACTGGCGGCCTCGCTCCAGACACAGGAGGGGTTGATGAATGCCCGTGGATTGTCGCCGGAAGATTATGCTGTCTATGCCGGCATGCCCGCCATTACACTGGGCAGCTTATTTTATAACTCGGAATATGAAATGGGCCCCAACACAACCTTCTATACGTTTGGCGGCCTGTCCTATAAATTCCTGGAGGGATACTCCTGCTACTTCCGCCGGCCGGAGCAGACGGATCGTTTTAATTATTTGCTCTATCCGAACGGTTTCCGTCCGCAGATGACCTCGAACACCAGCGACTTCTCCAACACCGTCGGCATTCGCAGTAAAGCCGGACTTTTCAACATGGATTTCAGCAACACCTTTGGCCGCAACAAGATGCGCATAGGCATGGTGAATACGTTCAACGCCTCGATCGGCTCGAACTCGCCGGTGGAAATGAACCTGGGCACACACCAGTTTACACAGAACTCTACCAACCTCGACTTCTCGCATAACTTCAAAGAAGTTGCTAACGGTCTTAATATAGCCTTTGGAGCAGAGATGCGCGTAGAGAATTATAAAATCCTACATGGTCAGGAAGAAAGCTATACATTCGGCGATGCCGGTGTATTGAAAGTCACGGAAGACGGGTACCTCGTTGGTGCCGACGGCAAACCGCTGGAAAATGAAAAAGGCGAGCCGATCGTCGATGCCAACGGCGACCCGGTGTGGGTGCAACGCGGCGATGAAGTCGTGGTGAAGAATTTTGCCGCCAACTGCCAGTGCTTTGCAGGCTTCGGTCCCAAGAACGAGCGCGATGAATATCGCACCATGCTGGCCGGCTACATTGACGCAGAATTAGACCTGACGGAAGACCTGCTGATAGCCGGTGCTACCCGCATTGAAAATTACTCCGACTTTGGCAGTGTCGTGACGGGTAAGATTGCCGCACGGTATACGGTCATGAAGAACCTTGCCATACGTGCTTCGGCATCTTCCGGCTTCCGCGCACCTTCCCTGCAAGAACTTAATTATACCCATACGGCGACAGCCTTCCTGCCCGATGCAAACGGTGTTCCTCAGCCCGTCGACTACACCACCTTCCCTACTAATAGCACCGCCGCGCGGGCCATTGGTATCAAAGAGCTGTCGGAGGAACGTTCGACTTCTTACGGCGCCGGTCTTACCTACCAGCCGATCATGGGACTTGAGCTTACTATCGATGCTTACCAAATCGATGTACGCGACCGCATCTTCCGCACCAATACCTTCAATTCAACCGAAGTAGGTCACAATTATGAAGAGGTGATCGGTGTCGGCAGCGAAGCGCAGTTCTTCGTCAATGGTGCCAATGTTCGCTCGAAAGGTCTCGAAATGGTGGGCGCCTATACCACCAGCCTGACGGGCACCTCGCAGATCACTATCAGCCTGGCATCCGTCTTCAGCAAGAATGAGATTACCAAACGCAAAATTATAGACCTGGATGTCGACAACCTGACCGACGAAGAGCTGGTGAATAAATACCTGAACCGCCAGGTGATGGGGCAGTTCGAGACCGGTACACCCCGTACCAAGCTGATCGGATCGATCAACTATCGTGTCGGCAAACTTTCCACCATGTTTCGCGGAACATATTTCGGAAAAGTTACCGAGCTCTCCATCGAAGACGATGGCGCGGGAAATTACTGGGATCAAACGTTTTCGGCGCAAACTATATTTGACCTCAGCGTGAGCTACGATGTCAACCCCAACATTAAATTATCCATAGGCGGTAATAATATACTCGATACTTATCCCGATCTTATGCGTGTGGAAAACAGGGGATTCTATCTGTACTCCAACAATCAGCAAGGATCCAGCGGGGCGTATTATTATGGTCGTATCATGTTCAACTTTTAATGTGTATACCAGCTATGAAACCCATCCATATCAAACAATCGATCCTGATCCTGCTCAGTCTCTGTCTCATTATTACGCTGATCACGTCGTGCGAGCAAGAGCAGCTCGAGCCCGACCTGCAGACTGCGCCCGGCGGCGGTACTATCTCTACGTATAAGGCCTATACAATCGATGCCGCTCCCGGCAGCGACGTGAATGGCCGGGTTGTTTTCTGGCAGGATAACGCCGGCAATACACTCGTACAGCTTTCGCTCTATAATACGGAAGAGGGCACGTCGTACCCTTCCGCTATATTCGACGGTGCCGTGGCAGAAGCCTCCGCGACCAAGCTGGAGCCGCTGTACGACATCGATGGTGCCACCGGATCTTTCAGTACATCGAAATTCTATATAATAAGCGACAAAGAATTCTTTGCTTCCCTCGACACCTACGATGCACACGTGAGTGTGCTATTGGGTGATGACATAGTCGCCACCGGCGATGTCGGCATGAACGCAGCGCCGGTCGCCGTCGGTGAGTAATTTTCTCTGAACATGACATCCCAAATCCACCTAAAAAAACAGAACATGACAACACCCGGTATTAGCAGAAGAGCATGGTTGAAACGCAGCACGGTAACGGCCGGCGCCGTCTTGACGGGTATGACACTCTCCGAGTCGCTCCTGGCAAAGCCCGCCTTTGGTATGGCGCCGTTCAAAGGGAACTATCATCTGCTGGAGCAATATCACATCGCGCCGCCCGACATGGAAAATCTCAAGGCCCGTTTGCTGGCCAACGAGAATCCCTGGGGCCCTTCCAAGAAAGCGGTTGCCGCCATCGGCCTGGCCGCTGCCAAAGGCAACCGCTATGTATACAGCAGCTGCCTGAAGATGATCGAGATCCTGGCAGAGAAAGAAGGCGTGGCCAAAGAGAACATTCTGCTCGCACCGGGGTCTACCGATGTATTGGAGAAAGTGGCCTTTGCGCTTTGTCGTAACGGCGGCAACGTCATTTCTGCAGACCCCTCTTACATGTCGCTGGTCAACACCGCCACGTCGATCGGTGCCACCTGGAAGAATATACCGCTGCGGGCCGACTACGCACACGACCTGACGTCCATGGCCGGCGCCGTCGATGCACAAACGAAACTGGTCTATATCTGCAATCCCAACAACCCGACGGGTACACTCACACCGATCGCCGAGATCCAAACCTTCTGCCGCCAGGTAGCCTCGAAGGCGCCGATCTTTATCGACGAAGCCTACCTCGAGCTGCTCGACGCACCGGAATCTCAAACGGCGGTGAGCCTGGTAAAAGAAGGCCATGACGTGATCATCAGCCGCACGTTCTCCAAGATCCACGGCATGGCCGGCCTGCGCATCGGCTACATGATCGCCAAGCCCGAGCGTGTGAAGATGATCCAGGATCTTGTTCGTACCGAAATGGGCATTAGCGTAACATCGCTCGAAGGCGCGTTGGCCAGCATGCAGGATACCGAGTTCCAAATGTTCACCCGCACCAACACTAAAAAGAACCGCGAGTATGTCTTCCAGGAGTTGAAGAAAGCCGGGCTCAATCCCATCCCGTCGTATACCAGCTTTGTGTTGTTCCCGCTGCAGATGCCCGTCAAGCAAATGATGGACGGCATGCTGGCAAAGGGTGTGGGTATACGTGGCTATGACATTCATGGTAAGCCCTACGGGCGCGTGAGCATTGGCACCATGGATGAGCTCAAGCTCTTTGTCAAGACGCTAAACGAAATCGTCAGCTAACAAAAGCTGTACGGACAGAGTACGATCCAACCGGAGGGGATCGTCTCCTGTAAAGGGGCGGCGGTAATAGCCGCCGCCCCGTCCAGGGAGCGCAGATACGCGCTCGCTCGGGTCACTATTTTTATCACCATTCGTTTGAGAAGATTTTACGCATGAGCTCTGCCACCACCAAGACTATATCGTTACTGCTGCTTATTTTCATAGGCTATCTGTTCCGAAACAAGATCAGGAGCAAAGAACAGCGCGACGGCATCAAAACACTAATTCTAAGCCTGGCCCTGCCGGCCACCATTTTTATCGCCCTGCTCCAGATCGATTTTAAATCCGACCTGATCATCATTCCCATTCTTTCGTTGGGCTTTAACATCATCATGCACTTGCTCATTGACAAGCTGCCCCTGCGGCCGGTGTTCAACATCCCGGTGAATCAATATCGCACACTCATCATGCTCATACCCTCCCTGGCGCCGGGGCTTTCCTGTTTTCCGTTCATCATGGAGTATAGCGGGCAGGGGCCTTTGGCGATGGCTGCCTTAGCCGACGTAGGGAATAAAATCTTTGTACTCATCATCTCGTATACCATCGCCATGAAGTGGTACTACGAAAACAATAAACATCATACCGCCAACGGCCGCAGCAAAGTGAAAGACCTGCTACTCTCCCTCGTGAACGAGCCCGTGAACATTGTGATTGTAACGGCGCTGTTGATGTTGGGACTGGGGCTTGGCTATAACGCCTTTCCGGAGTTTATTCGCTTGAGCGTTGACCGGCTGAGTATCATGATGACGCCGCTGGTCCTTTTGTTCATCGGCATGTCCATGCGGCTCACGTGGGAACAGGTGCGGACGATCTTTTCGTTTCTGTTCTTTCGGTCGGGCGTGGCCTATTTGATCAGTGGGGCGTTGCTCGTACTTTTTCCTGTGAGTGATATACCGACTATTCTGTTGATTGTGGTGTTTCCGCAGAGCGCCTGTAGCTTCTGGCCATGTGCGCATATGGCGGCCGTGAGTAAGCTGGAGGCGAACAATGCGGTCAAGACGTTTGATCAGGATTTTGCAATGAATGTGCTGGCGTGCTCGATGCCGTTTTCGGTGATTCAGATTCTCGCCATCTATGCTTCGGGGGATTTCTTCGCCGGGGCGACGAATGTATTTATTTGCGCGGGAGTGTTGCTGGCGCTGGCTGTTGTGACGACGGTGGTGTCGACAAGGTTGTCGCAGGTGTATCAGGAGGAGCGGCGGGAGAATATGACGGCGTCGTAGTTAGATTGAGTGTTGGGCGGAGCCCAATGCAATTGCATTGCTGGCGTCCCGACCCTGTCGGGATGACTACAACTGCCGGCAGTTTATTAACCGCCGTGGGATAAGGTAAAGACGTGGGGCCAATAAACGGGTTGCCCCCCTGCGGGGGTTACCCGACAGTCTAGAGACTGCATTCAGTTTTAGGCACAAGTTCCGCACCTGCGCTAACGCTCGGTGCTAAAACTTGCGCCAGCCGCCTTAGGTGGGTGGCCTCTTTACCTTACTCGTTATGATTGTTACTATTGCCGCGTGCGTTTCTTGAGCTGCACAATCTTCTGCTCAAACTGCTCGCGCAGCTCATCCATAAGCTCATCACGATCGGGTGTAACCGCCAGCTGATAACTTTGCGATTGAAGCAATTCCGCTAACGCAGCCGCCAACTGCTCCTTCTTGCGCAGTAAGAAATTGTGTGTGGCGTTTCCCGCCACATATGCCGTATGCCGCAGGGGATGCTCTCCGAGAATGTGCTCATGAAAATCACGCAACGCTTCTAAATCTCCACGCTCATACAACGCATTCAGATGCGTGGTCAATGCCGCCGCCTGTTTCCCCTCCGCTTCGCTTGCCGCTGGAAATTTATCCGGATGTACCTGTACAATCGCCTCGCGGTATAACCGCTTCAATTCAGCAGGGTCGTCGCTCGCCAGCTCCTCCTCTTCCCTCCTTGCCTTCAACAAACCCTGCGGCTCTTGATAGTTCTTTCCTCGCCGCTTCTGCTCACGACGCTTTTCCTTCTTGGCCGTCTTTTGTGCTTTGTATAGATCCGTCAGTGCGCGCATTTGCCGGATCTGCTCACCCAGCTGCGCGCGTACAGTTTGCTCGAAAGTATTAAGCGTTGCTTCCGCTTGTTGCAGCTCCGCCTCCAGGCGCAGCACTTCCTGCTCCAGGCCATCGGCCGAAGGCTCTGCAATGGGCACGGGGTGGATAGGCGGCGTAGGCATTTTAAAGCGGGTTATTCTAAAATTTCCTGTACGCGGCCGATCTGGCCGTCTTGCAGGCGTACCTTGATGCCGCGGTGGTGTTTGGGGGCGGATGTCAGCAGGTCTTTGACGATGCCTTCGGTGAGGGTGCCCGTGCGCTGGTCTTTCTTGAGGACGATCCTGACGTGGCTGCCGGGCTTGATGTTGGCGCGTATGGTTCCGTTCATGGCGTGCTTGTTGAGGTTGTTTTAGTGCTTCGCTTCGTACCGCCGGTATTTTTTGTTGAACACCTGCTGCAGCCAGATCTCCACGGTCACGGCCCCCATGACCTGTTTCATATAGTTGTGCTTGCCCTGCACGTGCGGCTCCAGAAACTTCGTCACGTAATCATCCGACGTGTATTGTGCATACAAGGCCGTTTTGGGATCGAGTAACTGACGGATCGCGGCGGCTGTTTCGGGTACTTTGATCCAATTGTATACATCCGTGTAGGAGGTCGGAATACCCAGCTTGTATTTTACGGCATATACCAGCTTGTTGTATTTCTTGCGCAGCGCATACGCCAGTGTGGGATGCTCCGTGAGCGGCACGCCGGACGAGGCGTTGGGTATGGTTTCGTAGAACGCCGGGTATTTGCGCAGCAGGGCGCGATAGTATACACCGCTGTTAACGCGGTACGCGTCGGGTAAGGCGTACGACAGCTCCATCAGCTTGTTGTCCATAAAGGGCACGCGCTGTGGTATGATCTTGGCGGCCTCCTCGGCGCCCATGCCGATCATGCGGCGGCCGCGGTTGTAGAACAGGTAGGGATCGACTTTGTCGAGGTCGAAGAAGGAGTCGTTCAGGTCGCACTGGGTATAGTAGGGACCATAGTAATGTCTGGCGACTTCCGTATTAATGCGTTGACTCAGGAAGGTCTTGCCTTTTTTGCTGAGGTAGGTGCCACCGATCACGGCATCGCCCAGGAATCCACTCAGGTTCACATCCATCACGGCAGCGATCTTGTCCATGAGGTGCGAGTAGTGCATGTGATACACGTTAAACATGCCGTCGGTCTTCCAGATGCCGCTGAAGCGCTGCTCCAGCCAGTGGTCGACATGCGTATCGTAGGCTATGTGTGTAACGCCGGCCACGGCAACGACCTGTTTGGCTACCGCCACATCCGCACTGCCTTCAATGCCAAAGGTATAGGTGGGTGGGTTTTGCTCGTGCACCGCGGCGAGAATGGCGCGGGAATCCATGCCGCCACTCAACGCTACGCCTACCGTATAGCCGTCGTGGATCGCGCGTGACTTGTTGGCCTGGTCCAGTAGCATGCCCATTTCTTCGGCGGCTTCATCCAGTGTCAGGGTCCGGGGCTTCATCGCGGCCCAGGTCCAGTATCGTTTCTGACGCAGGCTATCGTCGTCCAGCGAGTAGGTGTACCACGTGGACGGCGCGGCTACCCATACACCTTCGAACCAGGTGGTGTCGCCCAGGAAATGCTCCAGGTGCATAAAGCTGTCGACTACATCGCGACGTATGCGGGGTGTAAAGGTTTCGAGCTCGAGAAAACACTTTACCTCCGCGCCAAAGAGCAGGTGGCCCTGGCCGTGGTACAGATAGAACGGGCGCAGGCCATAGCGATCGACCAGGACGTGCAGTTGCCGGCGGTCGGTATCGTACAGCAAGGCAATGTATACACCGTCTACGCGGGCCAGCAATTGCTCTAAACGGCCGTCGCGATAGTGCCGCAAGAGCGTGTCGGCAAATACTTCGCCGGGGGCGGTTGCCAGCTCCGCCTGGTTGTAGATCTCACCGTCAACCCACGCGTGCAGGCCACCGGCTTGAGCATGGTTTCGTGTGGTTTCTAAAAAGCCAAAGAACGACCGGTGCACGATCAGCGCGCGATCGGCGAAGACAGGAACCTCGGTAGCCTTCGGAGAGTATACAGTCATTTGTGCCGCGCGGGCCACGGAAGCCTCGGTGACAGACAATGCACGACTACAGGCGCCTACAAATCCGGCCATCGTTATTTTAGTATTTTAAATGGGTCAATCAGTTTTATTTCGTTGCGGTACGCTGCGTACAACAGCCCTGTACACAATATGCCATAGCCCAGATGCACCGGTAGCGGATAATGGATACCCAGCAACGGCTCGCTGATCACGATGACCGCGAACATCAGCAGTGGAGCGACAAATAATTTAAAGGCATTAAAACGCATCTCATAGTCGTGCCGCAGATTATACCACAGCAACACCAGCTCGACCGCATAGGCCAATACCGCCGATGCCACAATGCCGTACAGCTGCCACCGCGAGATGAGTACGACCATCAGGCCGATCTTCAATGCCGAGACAAAAACGTTAATCACCGTGAGGGTACCCATCTTTTTCAAGATGGTATACGGTGTGACAAAATACAGGCGCATCGCGCGGAAAATAAAGATCACGGCGATATACGGTATATACGGCAGGGCCTCGCTGGCATAACTATTTTTCTTGACAAGCGGCGCTAAAATCGAGGGGATAAAAGCGATGGACAAGCATAGCACCAACAGTACAACCGACACCAGGCCATAGTAATAACGATTAATCTCCTGGGTAGCGGTCTTGACCGTTTGCTCGTTCATACGCTTCACTACCTTGGGACCAATGGTGCTGTTTAATCCGTTAAGCATGAGCTCCACCGGCACCAGGCACTTGATGGCAAAGTCATAGGTCGCCACCATCGAAAAAGTAAAGTAGGCGGCGATCATCAGCCGGTCGAAGTAATTGATTACCCACTGCAGGACCTGGTATACAAACGCCAGGGCATTAAACCGGGCCGACGTCTGCTGCCAGGGACTTTTGACGTGCCATCCATACGCGCGGAATACACGAAAGAGCACCCATAAGGTCATCAGGCCACCCGCCAGCAGCCGACCACCTAACGGACCGACCAGGGTATTTGGAAAAAGTACCATACCCGTAATCGACGCTGCGGCAATAATCGTAAAATTGATGACATTGGCCCACAGGTATGTCTCTGATTTCTCGCGTGTCTGCAGCAGGTTGCTGTGCACTTTGAAGATCGCCTGAAATACACCGATCCCCACGGAGATCAAACCATAGGGATAAAACGAAAGTTCTTTCCCCTTGATGAAATACGTAAAAATGAACTCACCGCTGAGCGCAAAAAATACTGTCAGCACGGCACCTAATAGCAGCATAAAAATAAACGCGGAGCTGACATAGGTGCCCAGGCGTGCGCGGTCGTGCTTGAGCTCATGATAGGTTACATATAACGAAGTATCAAAGCTATACGACGCGAGGATCTGCACCAATACCGAAAACGCCAGGCAGGTCATTCCCACACCGTACAGTTCGCCAGGCAAGTAACGGAGGTAAAACGGCATGAGGATCACCGCGCTCGCCATGGGCAGCATGCCTGCCACGGTATAGATCAACGAACTCTTAATGAACCCTTTACTGATGCGCACGGTGCCACTGGTATAGCGGGCAAAAGTAAGCACAAACCCCCGAAGATCACGCCCCGGCGCAAAAAACCTGCCGGCCCCTTGGAGGATACCCCGATCGGGCTTACTTTACCAGCACAATCGTTTGATGCCTAACCTTAGCCTGTATGAAATACGTAACCCTATCCGCTATGTTTCTTCTCCTGGCAGCCTGTACTTCCAAAGAAACCGGTCCCATCGGCACCGTAGAACGCCTCGACCCGTCCCTGGACGCCATTATACAACGGGGCACACAGCCAGAGGTGATTGCATCAGGCTTTGAGTGGAGCGAAGGCCCTCTCTGGCTCGAAGAGACCAAGACACTAATTTTCTCGGATGTACCCAAAAACACCATTCACCAGTGGTCGGAAGGAAAGGGTGTATCAGTGTACCTTACACCCTCCGGCTATACCGGCGAGACACCCCGCGGCGGCGAGATGGGCTCCAACGGCCTAACGCTTAGCCTGGATGGAAAACTGGTACTCTGCCAGCATGGCGACCGCCGCATCGCGATGATGGCCGCACCGCTCAGCAACCCGCAACCTAACTTTGTTACCCTGTCGGACACCCTCGGCGGCAAAAAGCTCAACAGCCCCAATGACGCCGTGTATCGCCCCAACGGTGACCTATACTTCACTGACCCGCCCTACGGTCTGCTTACCCAGTCCGACCAGGACAGCGCGAAAGAAACACCCATCAATGGCGTCTACCGCGTGTCGCATGGCAAGACCACGGTCGCGGTAGACTCGCTTACGCGCCCGAACGGCATTGCTTTTCTGCCCGGCGGCAAGACGTTCATCGTCGCCAACTCCGACTCGAAGAAAGCCATCTGGTACGCGTTCGACATTGCCGACAACGACTCGATCGTAAATGCCCGGATCTTCTATGATGCTACGAAAGCAGCGGAGTCCGAACAGGGACTGCCCGACGGCCTGAAGATCGACAAGCAAGGCAATATCTTCGCCAGCGGTCCGGGCGGACTTTGGATCTTTAACAGTGCCGGCAAGGTACTGGGCAAGATCAAAATGCCGGTGCCGGTATCGAACTGCGCCCTGACGGCCGATGAGAAAACTCTGTTTATGACGGCGGATATGCACGTGGTACGCGTACATTTGCGTGACTAAGGCCAGGCCCTACACTTTACTGATCATCTCTAAAACCGCTTTTCCGGATGCATGCCGTCGACCAAATAACCCCTGAAGTACTGCTTATTATGTGCATCGGCGGGATTGCTTTTATCCTGATATTCAAGGCCATATTCCGCAAAGGGAGGTAAGGTTTGTAGCTGGTTTGTTACCATCGCCGGCGAATCCGGCGATCAATGACGCTTTTAATCGTCAGGATGATTTTATAATTTCAACGGGGGGATCGTTATTTAGCCCCAGAACATTCAATGATCAAATTCTGTATGAAAAAGACACTTGCTCTCTCCGTAGCCCTTTTACTGGCCGTCGTGACGTTTGCTCAAACCACCAAAAAGGTCCTGGAACTCCCTGAGTTTAAGGGGATCTATGTAAACTCCAACTATACCGTTTACCTGAAGCAAACCAACAAGCAGGAGGTTACCGTAGAAGCCCTGACCGAGATTTTTTCGGTAAGCGATATCAAAGTAGAAAACGGCATCCTCATGATCAACATCGAGCGCAAGCCCGAGTCGCCGAACAAAAGCCTGTGGGCCAAGATCGACGACATCAAACTCAACCCTACCATGAAACTGTTCGTGAGCGTGAAAAGCATCAACGACCTGCAGGTGAACGGTGGCGGCAAGATTATCTCTGAAAACTCGATTGCCGCGGACTACGTAACCCTCGGCGTAAATGGCAACGGCGCCATGGACGTCGACATCAAAGGCAACACGGTAAAAGCCGACGTGAGCGGCTCCGGCATATTGACACTGAAGGGCTATGCTACCTCGATCGATGCTACGGTCAGTGGCTCGGGTGCTATCAAGGGCTTTAACTGCCCGCTGGAAACGGCAAAGGCCAAAGTTACCGGCAGCGGTACCGCTGAACTGAATGTGGCCAGCAACCTCGACGCGACCATTCAAGGCAGCGGCAGCATCAAACACAAAGGGAATACAAAGACCGCTACCAAGAAGATCTATGGATCCGGAACGGTGGACCGGGCTTATTAGTCGCTTATAGTATATAAAAGGCCATTCTGTCTTGCGACCGGATGGCCTTTTTCTGTGAGATCGTGGATAGAAAGAGCGTGGTGGCTCAACATGCGCGCTGGCGCGAGGTCTTTTTGCTTGTACCCGATGTCGGTTGTTTCTTTCTTCGCTCTCACACCCACGCTCACGCTGACTCCTACCGTGGTATCGGCATATGTGTACTAATCGCAATTCTATTCCAGGCATTGATCAGCACAATTGCCATAATGATCTGCGCGATCGTCTCTGCACGAAAGAACTTCTCAGCTCCTTTATAAGTCTCGTCCGTCACGCCTTTCTGGTGAATGAGCGTAACCTCCTCGATCAGCGCCAGGAGCGCTTTCTCTTCCTCTGTAAAGAGGTCTGTCTCGCGCCAGGCGCTGAGGACGAAGAGACGTTGTTGGGTCTCTCCGTATTTCAGGGCATCGCGGGTGTGCATGTCGAGGCAGTAGCTGCAGCCGTTGATTTGAGACGCGCGGATTTTGATCAGCTCTTTCTGGATCGGCGTCAGGTTGATTTTACTCAACGCGGTGACGAGGCCTATCATGCCTTTATAGGCTTCGGGAAATACCTGTTCGATTTTTACTCTCTGGTCCATAGTTGTTGTTTTGATGGATCAAAGGTATCGGGCCGTCCAATGGGAATTCTTAAACAGGTTTAAGATCGTTTCTTTGCGCGGATTTCGCTCAGGTATTCAGGCGTAAAGCCCAGGAAGGATGCCAGCAGGTATTGAGGAACCCGTTGCACGAACTCCGGGTATCGCCGGGCAAAGTTCAGGTACTGGTCTTCGCGCGAGAAGCTAAACTGCCCGCGAATGCGCTGCTGCGAGGCCGCGTGGGCACGCTGGTGCATGAGACGAAAATAGCGTTCGAGTAACGGGTATTGTTGCAGCATTTTTTCCTGCGCCTGGTAATGCAAGGCCAGTACCTCGGCACGCTCGACGGCCTGAATGGAAAACACGCCGGGCCGTTGGTGGGAGAATGAATCGTAGTCGGCCATCCACCAGTTCTCCAGGGCAAATTGAATTGTCTTCTCGTCGCCTTTGTCGCTAACGTAAAACATGCGCAGGTAGCCTTTCACTACGAAGTAATTCGAGTGACAGACGTTACCTTCCACCAACAGGTTCTCCTTTTTTTGGAGGTGCATCGGCGTGAAGTATGCCAGTATCCCGGGCATGTCTTCCTCCGGGATACTGACAAACTTTTGAATATGCTGTTGTAAGGCAGATTGCATACGCAACTACGTTGGCTACAGCTGCAACCTGATCTTGAGCTTATTCAACCCGATCACGAGGGCCATGACGGCCACCGCGAACACCAAGGACCACACAATGCCGACGACCCCTTCGTACAGGAAGCCGGGAAAGTGTGTATGGAGCAGGCGCAGCAATGCGTACAAGATAAACGGTATGATATACGTCAGCAAGGGGTTGGAGGCCGCGGGCTTAAAAAAGGCCGTCCAGCGACTGACGTGCTTCAAATCGATGAGCCAATACAGGAATGTGAAGATGACACAGCAAATCGCCGCGCTGTAGAGAGCCCAGGACGGCGTCGCGAAGATCTTCGAGATCTTATAGTAAGGGCGCGCCAGAAAGGCGGCGGCCACCAGGATAAGCGCAAAGGCAAGCACTTCCAGCAACCGGCGGTCATTGGTATGGGCGTGCTTGCGGTCAAAGAATATGAGCGATGCCGCAATACCGCAGAGCACGATGGCCGTATGGATGGCGTGTCCCATCTGGCCGACAGTCCAACCCAGTACCGGCACGTCGCTGACGATCCCGGCTTTGCCCAGTATATACAGTCCTAAACACAGCACGATCCCCGCGCAGATTCCGGCCAGCTTGCCACGCACGAGCTGGTACCACAGGCAGGCTACCAGGTACGCCCAGCCGATGAGGCCGAGGATTCCCCACCACTGCGGTGTCATCGTGCCGGTGCCGTCTTCGCCACCCCGGTACAGCCATGCCAGCACCAGCAGTAATACGGCGCCCGTCGCCCGGAGCGCGTAGACAACAGGCTTGCTCAGGGAAGTATAGACATTCCAAATCAGGATCACGCCCACGTAGAACAACAGCGACCACAAGGCCAGCGGTATGGCCATGGCCGCTTCGTTATAGCCGCCTTCGGCGTTGACCATAAAGAAGCCCAGGACCAGTAGCCCCAGGGTGCGAAAGAGTATGTGGGCGTTTAGCTGGCCCACGCTGTCGCCTTTGGCCCGGCGACTGGCCATGGCGAAGGGAATGGACATTCCGACAATAAACAGGAAGGCCGGAAACACCACGTCGACAAACGTCATGGCATCGGCTGTCGCCGGCATATGTTTCATCCACGCCGGTATGCCTTGTACACCGGCCAGCTCGTTGACAAAGATCATGACCAGGATCGTAATGCCGCGAAAGGCATCGATCGATAACACGCGTTGGGTGGTTAGGGAGTTTTGCATGGGGCTATCGGTTTAGGGGTTCTTAACAGTACTGGTCTTTCCCGCGCGGCCACGGGTGTTGAATGCTTTTATTTTAATATCGCCTTTGGCGGCAATGGGCGCCGTATAGACCGGGCTCTTCACCGTCGGCTCCGTGCCGTCGGTGGTATAGCGCAACGTAAAGCCCGGCAATTGTTGATTCAATGCTACTTTGCCGTCGACCACGGTTGCCCCCGGCGAAGGTATGCGGTATTGGAAACCACCGGCATAATAATCCAGGCGTGGCAGCTCGCGGGTGCCGACGGTTGTCGCGAAGGACGACCAGGCATCTGCATACAGCGCCTCGCTGCGGGCCGGATCTTTCTCCGTAGCCCATGCCGGGTCTGCGGCCCAGGCGCGTTCCGCCAGGCCCAACATCTTCGGCAGTATTTTATACTCCAACTGCTCCGGACCACGCACGGTCTCGGACCAGATCAGTCCCTGAATGCCTACGACGTTTGACTTACCATAGTCCGTCAGACGTTCTTTACCCATAAAGATCGATCGATCCAACGGATTGCCCAGACGGTCTTCTTTGGCATTCTTGAAATAGTCGTATGGAATGAAATAGAAGAGCTTGTCGACATCCACAAACGCGCCCCAGTAATATCCGGGCTCGTCGAAGGCCTTATATACCGACATGTCGAAGTACATATTGCTCACGCACGACAGCACAACCTTGTAGCCGGCGTTGGCCAGTCGGTAGGCCAGGTCTTCGGCGCCCCAGCCCAGGGCGTTGTTCCAAACGTCTACCTGGAAGCCCTTCTGCACAAAGTCGGGATTGGGTATATACTGCGGGTTGCCGTCAAGTTGTGTCTTGCGCATGGCAATCTCTTCCCAGCCATACATATACAAACCCTTGCCGGCGGCCATGCGACTTACTTTACCGTAGAAGTAATACCACAGGTCGTTGGTTGTTTTGATCGCCGGCTCGGCGGCCATGAGCTTCTTCACGGCGGGGGACTTCTCCCACACCCCCGCGGGCACTTCGTCACCACCGTAGTGAACCGTTTTGAGCGGTGCACCGGCTTCTTTATACATGGCAACCAGCTCGTCGGTCACTTTTTCGAGGAACGTATAGGTGGATGGCATGGCCACGTTAATGACGTTGTCCGTCCAGCCCTGCACCGAGTGATATTCGGAAGCGTCTTCCGGATCGCTCAGCAGGTAGCGGGCAGCTTCGTCGCGTCTCCCCTCCTTTTGCAGGCGTTTGTAGCGAACGTTCATCGCGACCACGGCGGCGCGTGCATGGCCCGGTGTTTCCAACTCGGGAATCACTTCGATGTGCCGCTCGGTAGCATACTTCAGAATCTCGATATAGTCCGCGCGTGTATAATGGCCCGAACCAATGCGGCCGTTCACATCCGGGCCGGAGCCAAACGATGGTTGCAGGTAATCTTCGCCCGTGACGGTATGCCCGCGGCGTGCGCCGATCTCGGTCAGCTCCGGCAAGCCGGGTATCTCCAAACGCCACCCTTCGTCTTCGGTCAGGTGAAAGTGCAACACGTTAAGCTTGTATAGCGCCATCAGGTCGAGCAGCTTCAGGATCTCTTTCTTCTCCTGGAAGTTGCGGCAGACATCGATAAAGAAAGCGCGGTGTCCAAAGCGCGGCGCGTCCTGTACCATCGTTTCCGGAATGCGAATGACGTTGGCGGGTGCGGCCCACGCCGTCGGTGGTATCAGGGTCTTCAACGACTGTATACCGTAGAATATACCGTTGGCGGAACCTGCCGTGATGGTAATCTCCGCTGACTTTACGTCGAGGGTATAGGCCTCTTTGGGCATTGCCTTCTGTTGCAATACGATCCTGGCGGTACCCCCCGTGGCTGCTGATAAGAGCGGGCGTTTGCCGAGCAAGGTAGCCAGCTCGCCCGCCAGGTAATTGGCTTCGCGTTTAAAGGCAGCATCTGCCTGGATGGGTACTTGCGGTGTAAGAATGAAGGTGCCCTGGCCGCCGCGGTAGGATACCGGTGTCGGAAAGATGGGCACTTGTTGTTGTGTGGGTACGTCGTGGTATAGCTTGTTTTGCTCGTATAGCACCTGCGGTGTGATGAGTCCGATCTTGTCGGCTTCAAAGCGGTTGTACTGGCGCGGCTCGGTCGACGGCAAAATGGTATAGTTTGTTACCGGCACACCCACGGCAGGTGCATCCTGCCAGACCAGGTATAATCCGGCGGGCGCGTCGGTATAATTGATCACCCAGTCGTGTGCCATAAATTCTACGCGTAAGGATTTACCGGCGGGCAACCCGGCAAAGTCGGTTTGCGGCGTGAGGCGGAACAAGTCGCCGTTCAGGCGCTCGACGTTTACCCCGCCCGTGGTGGTGCCTGCGATGGGGGTGCGGATAAAGTTGAAGTAAAGCGTCCACCCTTCCCTGGGGAAGTCCGTCTTGCCGGTGTTGGTGAACGTAAAGGCCGAGAGGAATTGGGTTTTGCCCTGGTAGTTGTTTTCGACAATCTCCCAGCGCACCTGCAGGTACCTGGCGTCAAAGCCGGGGGCTGCCACGGTGGGTGCTGCCAGGGCGAGGACCAACAGCCAGGCAGCCAAAAATGTTCGCGTCATATTGGGTTGTTCGGTTAGGTCGGCGAATATGCGGAATTGTATTCTATCAAACTACCGTGTGCGCATGTGTCTGCACGCATTATCGTGCTTTTGCCGGAACACACGGTGAGTGCACCGTTGTGGGCTTGCGTGCTTCCGGGCGACGTTTGTCGTGTAGGGCAAACGATACCTCTGCCGCTTTTGGCGCGTCCAGCGCAACGGTTTGAAAAACGTGATTTATATCCTCCAACGTGTATTCCTCGGGCGGTAAAAAAGGCGGAGTAATGGGTATCGGGAAGGCACCGAAATTGTCCGAAACACTAAAAAAGCTGCGTTTTTAGGCTGGAAACAAGGAAAAGCGGCAAAATTTGAAAATTCAAAAAAATCCTTACCTTGCATATGTTAATTGTCACGCTTACTCAAAACCCCTCTATGTAGTTTGCAGGTTAAGTTTGCCAGTTCACACAAACTAATTTCTCATTTACTATTTTTCAACAATGAACATTTACGTTGCCAACATCCCTTTTAAGGCGTCCGAGCAGGAATTGAAGGGATTATTCGAAGAGTATGGCGAAGTTTCTTCTGCCAAGATTATCATGGACAAAGTAACGCAGCGCAGCCGTGGTTTCGGTTTTATCGAAATGGCGGATGAGTCTGCTGGTCGTCAGGCTATTACTAGCCTTAACGGATTCAACTTCCTCGGCAAAACCCTGGTTGTAAACGAAGCAAGACCGAAGACCGATGCTCCCCGCAGTGGCGGTGGCGGCTACAGAAGCGGTGGCGGTGGTGGCGGTGGTTATAACCGCAGAAACGACTATTAATCCCCAATGGAAATACAAATAATGTCCTGGCCTCCCTGTCAGGACATTTTTGTTTAGGTGCTCCGCCCGACAGTTACGTTACGCCATTATTAAGCGTTGTTAATACACTATCACTGAAACAACTCCTCTTCTCGCAGTTTTCCTACATATTTCTTCCCGAAGGTACATGTCGTGCGTCACGATTCGTCGTATTCCACCACCATCTTGCGGATGCGGTCTTCGATCTTCTCGGTCGTAAGCTTTTCGCGCATGCGGTCTACCATGATCGGGAAAGCAAACGGCGTTGGTTTGGGTGGATACGTGATCATGATCTTTTGGCGCGCAATGCGGTCCAACGCCCGGCGCAGCCGTGCCTCCTCCAGCTGAAAGTCCATTACCTCTTCATACGCCTGCCGCAAGAGCAGGTTGTGACCCTCGTAATCGTGAAAGACGTTAAAGAACAGCTGCGACGACGACTGCAGGTGGCGGTCCTTGACCGGCTTGCCCGGATAACCTTTAAACACCAAGCCTGAAATGGCGGCGATGTCGCGAAACTTGCGGCGGGCCATCTCCGTGGAGTTGACACTGGCTTGAATATCTTTGAGCAGGTCGGTGGTGCCGAGCACGTCGGTCTCCAGGGCTTCTTCGATCGGAATGGGCTGATCCGACAACAGCTCGAAGCCATAGTCGTTCATGGCGATCGAAAACGTGATGGGCTGGATCTGCGCAATGCGATACGCCACCAGAGCGGCGATACCTTCGTGCACAAACCGGCCTTCAAAAGGGTACATGATAACGTGATACCCTTCATCACTCTCAAAGTATTCTACCAGGAAATCACCCGCGCCGGGCAAGTGCGAGCGCTGGCGTTGCAGGTCGAACAGCGGCTTTAAAAACGTCAGCTCTTCGTCGTGCTCCACACCACGCACGACCTCGTCGAGCTTGTTGCGTATCAGCTCGCTCATCTGCGACGACAGCGGCATACGTCCCCCCTGCCACGACGGCACCCGGCCCGACTTTTTGTTGGACTTGCGCACCTGCGCCACCATGTCCTTGACGCGTACCAGCTCCAGGTTGCGGCCCGCAAACCAAAATACATCGCCGGGACTCATGCGTGTTATAAAGTACTCTTCGATTGTGCCCAGGTATTTGCCCGACAAAAACTTGACGTGCATAGAGCTGTCGCTCACAATGGTGCCGATCGACAAGCGGTGACGCATGGCAATCGCTCTGTTCTCGACACGGTATATACCGTTTTGCAACACCACCTTGCGGTATTCATCGTATGCCTGTAAGGAGTCGCCGCCATGGGTGAGGAAGTTCAGCATCCAGTGCCATTCGTCGTCGGTCACGCTGCCAAAGCTGAAGGTGCCGCGTATTTCGGCCAGCGTAGTGTCAGGCTCAAAACCGTCTGACACGGCGAGTGTCACCAGGTATTGCATCAACACATCAAACGAACGGAGATAGGGCAGCCGGTCTTCGACTACCTTGCGGACAATGGCTTCGCGTATAGCGGCTGCTTCGATGAGCTCCAGCGAGTGCGTCGGCACAAAGTATATACGGCTTACCGCGCCGGGCTGGTGACCGCTGCGGCCGGCACGCTGCAAAAAGCGCGCAACACCTTTCGGTCCACCGACCTGTACGACCGTTTCCACCGGACGAAAGTCCACGCCCAGGTCGAGACTGGAGGTACAGACTACGGCCTTGAGCTTGCCCAGGTGGAGTTGCTCTTCTACCCAGTTGCGCAGCTCCTGGCTGATCGAGCCGTGGTGCATGGCCATGAGCCCCGAAAGCTCGGGCGCTTTGTCGAGCATCTTTTGATACCAGATCTCGGCAAACGACCGCGTATTGGTAAAGATGAGCGTCGTCTTACTGTTGCGTACGATCTCAATTACCTTCTCTAACAATACTATACCCAGGTGACCTGCCCACGGCATACGCTCCAGCGTGTCGGGCATGACCGAGATCACTTCGATCTCTTTATGAAGGTCGGCGCGTATCACGCTATAGGGACGCTCGTGGTAATAATTACCAAGCAGTGCCTGCAGGGCTTCGTCCATGTTGCCGATCGTCGCCGAGATGCCCCATACCTTAAGTGCCGGCACGACTGTCTTGAGCCGCGACAGGGCCAGCTCCACCTGTACGCCACGTTTGCTGCCCATGAGCTCGTGCCATTCGTCGGCGACCAATATCTTCAATTCTTTGAAGAAGTCAGCATAGCCTTTCGATGCCAGCAGCAAATGCAGGCTTTCGGGTGTCGTGATCAGCAGCTCGGGTGGTTTGCTGCGTTGCGCGGCGCGCTCCTTGGTGGATGTATCGCCGGAGCGCACGCCGATGCGCCAGGGCAGCTCCAGTCCGTCGATAAGGCGGCGGGCCGACAGCTCGATCTCTTTGGATAGTGCGCGGATGGGCGTGATCCAAATGGCTTGCAGTCCGGCATTACGGCGCGTCTTATAGTCGTCGGGATGACGGCGTATATACTCCAGCATGACCGGCATCAGAAGTGAATAGGTCTTGCCGCTGCCGGTGGGCGCATTGACCAGACCACTGCCGCCATCCAGGTACGCCTGCCATGACTCTTCCTGAAAAGGAAAAGGACGCCAGCCCTGCGCGGAAAACCAGTCTTTTGCTATTTTTAAAACCTCCACCGACATACCGAACCAGGGTTGGAATCAGGAATATAGAACATCGCGCAGATAATGACAGATAAAAGAAACATTTTTGGGCTTCTGTGGTTTTTAGAACGGTAATCAGCGGTTATGGGTAAATATTCGATCAAGGAACTTGAAAAGCTCTCCGGCATCAAAGCGCACACAATCCGCATCTGGGAGAAACGTCATAAAATAATTGCGCCCGCCCGCACCACCACCAACATCCGGTTTTACTCCGACGACGACCTCAAGAAGCTGATCAACGTTTCGCTGCTCAACAACAACGGCATCAAGATCTCGCGTATTGCCGACATGAGTATCGAAGAGATGAACCGCAAGGTACTTGAGATCAGCGAGCTGCACAGCGACGCCGCCGTGCACATCGATCAACTCGTGCTGGCCATGATCGGCCTGGAAGAAGAGATGTTTGAGAAGAATCTGAATACGCTCATTTTGCGCTACGGTTTTGAGAAGACCATCTCCGACATCATCTACCCCTTTCTCGAAAAGATCGGCATCCTCTGGCAGACCCAGAACATTACGCCGGCCCACGAACATTTTATCTCGAACCTCATCCGTCAGAAGATCATCGTTGCGATCGACGGCCTGACCCTTCCCGTCAAGGGAACACGCAAAGCGCTGTTGTATCTGCCCGAAGGCGAAATGCACGAGCTGAGCCTGTTGTTCTCCAACTTCCTGGCACGCAAAGCGGGCTATCGTACATACTATCTGGGTCAGAACGTGCCATACGAAGACCTGGTCAAGATCGTGGAGATACACCAGCCCGGCATACTGATAACGGTTATTACCGGTCCGCTGACGGGCAGCCTCGAAACGTATTTCAAAAAGCTCTCGACCGACTTCCCGAACGCCACGGTGCTGGCCTCGGGTGTGCAAACCACCCGGTTCCAGGGCGAGAAGTTGGGCAACGTGCAGATCTTTTCTACACCCACCGAGCTACAACGCTTCTTCTAACGCAGCTTAAACAGCTTTAATCTTTAAAATCCCACGGAATCGTTAGCGGGTATGATATTTTCATTGTGTAAATTATCTATGTAACGGACGCCCACCGCCTGTCCCGTCATTTTACGCTCGTACTGTTTCGTTTAGTTTTTTAAACAAAAAACTAAACAATTATTGCTTAAAATTGGTCTTTCTCTATATTTGTTGAATATAAATTAGGTGTTACTTAAACAAAAAAGACCATGACCTCTGTTGAATTCACCTATCAGATTGCCCGCCTGCGGCCTACGCTGCAGATGTTTACGCGTCGATTCACCCGCAACCGTGAGGAATCGCATGACCTGGTGCAGGACACCATGCTCAAAGCCCTGCTATACCGTGACAAGTTCCGCGACGACTCAAACCTGAACGGATGGCTCTTTACCATCATGCGGAACACGTTCATTAACAATTACCGCCGCGCACAGCGCGCGCGCACTACGCACGATGGGACCAAGGAGCTGTATTTCCTCAACGTAGAGGAAGAACACACCTTTGCCCGTCCGCAGGAGCGCCTGCAGTTCCAGGAGATCTGGCGCAATGTGCACGCCATCAAAAACGACCTGCTGATGCCGTTTAAGATGTATACCACCGGCTATCACTACCACGAGATTGCCGAGCGACTGGGCATTCCCATCGGCACGGTGAAGAACCGCATCTTCCAGGCACGTAAAGAGATTCAGAAAAGACTGCAGGGTTACTAAACCATGGGGCGCGTAGCAGTGATCGGTTCCGGCTTTGCCGGGTTGTCGGCAGCGTGTTTCCTGGCACGTGACGGCTTTGAGGTAACGGTTTTCGAAAAGAACGCCCAACCCGGTGGACGTGCCAGCATGTTTCGGGCCGATGGCTTTACGTTCGATATGGGGCCCAGCTGGTATTGGATGCCCGATGTATTCGACCAGTTCTTCGAGCAGTTTGGTAAAAAGACCGCTGACTATTACACGCTCGAGCGACTCGATCCCTCCTACCGTATTGTATATGCCGCGGGGGATGTACTCGACGTACCCGCGGGCACAGAAGCCCTGTGCCGAATGTTCGAGCGGGTAGAGCCCGGCAGCCGCCGGCAGCTCTTGCGTTTTTTAGAAGAAGGTAAATTTAAATACGACATCGGCATGCGCGACCTGGTATACCAGCCCGGACTGTCGGTGCGCGAGCTGTTGCGTGCGGACGTAATCAAAAGCACGTTTCGCCTGCACGTATTCCAATCTATTTCGGCATACATCCGAAAGTTCTTTCGTAATCCGCGACTTATACAGTTGCTGGAGTTTCCCGTACTCTTTCTGGGCGCATCGCCGGAAAAGATTCCTGCGTTATACAGTCTCATGAACTATGCCGACATGGCGTTGGGCACCTGGTACCCGCAGGGCGGCATGTATCGCATTATTGAAGGCATGACGGCGCTGGCCCGCGAGCTGGGCGTACGGTTCGCCTTTAACAGCCCCGTAGAAAAGCTGGTGCTGGAAGGCTCGGAAGCCACCGGCGTAGTCGTCCACGGCGAATTCCAGGCATTCGACTATATCGTGGCCGGCGCCGATTACCACCATGTGGAACAGCATCTGCTGCCCCCGTCGCACCGGCAGTATAGCGAGGCCTATTGGCAAAAACGCGTGCTGGCGCCGTCGAGCCTGATATACTTTCTCGGCATCAACAAAAAACTCCAGGGGTTGCTGCACCACACGCTTTTCTTCGACGAAGACTTTCGCCTGCACGCCGCGGAGATCTACGACCGGCCGCAGTGGCCTTCGGCGCCCCAGTTCTATGTTTCCTGTCCGTCGCAGACAGATCTAACGACCGCGCCCGACGGTTGCGAAAACCTTTTTATACTAATCCCCGTCGCCCCCGGCCTAACGGATACAGCGGCGATCCGCGAGCACTACCTGCAGCGCGTGCTGACGCGTCTCGAACAGCTCACGGGACAATCGGTGCGTGAGCATATTGTTTACCAACGCAGCTATGCCCACCAGGATTTTATACAGGACTACAATGCGTTTAAGGGAAATGCTTATGGGCTCGCCAATACCTTGTGGCAGACGGCAAACCTGAAGCCTTCCATGCGAAACAAAAAGGTGCGTAACCTGTTCTATACAGGCCAGCTTACAGTACCGGGCCCGGGTGTACCACCCGCCCTGATATCGGGCCAGGTGGCCGCGCGTGAGCTTATTAAAACCCATCAGGAATTTGTACATTAATTGTTATGAAGCAGCTCTTTGATCATGTTTCGATCCGGTGCAGCCGGCTGACAACAAAGGCTTATAGCACCTCGTTCTCGCTGGGCATTTTGTGCCTGGGCAAAGGGCTGCGCGACCCGATCTATTCCATCTATGGATTTGTGCGCTTCGCCGACGAGATTGTCGACTCCTTTCACGATTACGACAAAGCCACGTTGCTGGCGCGCTTTCGCGAAGAGACGTATCGTGCCATCGACGAGGGCATCAGCCTGAATCCGATCCTGAACAGCTTTCAGCATACCGTTCGGCATTACCAGATTGACCGGGAGCTGATCGACCAATTCCTCCACAGCATGGAAATGGACCTAACGCACATAGACTATACGCCGGAAACGTTCCAGGAATATATTCTGGGTTCGGCCGAGGTGGTGGGATTGATGTGCCTGCGGGTATTTTGTCAGCATAATGACACCCTGTACCAGCAGCTGAAGCCTTCCGCCATGCGGCTGGGCGCGGCCTTTCAGAAGATCAATTTCCTGCGCGACCTGCAGGCCGACTTTAGTGGCATGGGGCGCTCGTATTTTCCGGGCATTGACTTGCACATCTTTAACGACACGTGCAAGGCAACCATCGAAGCCAGCATCGCCGACGACTTACACGCGGCGTACCTCGGCATCAAAAAACTGCCACGTGCCGCGCGGTTGGGTGTATATGTCGCGTACGTATATTACCTTGCCCTCTTTCGGAAGATACGCAACACGCCGTCGGAGCTGGTAATGAAAAGCCGCATCCGCATTCGAAACCGGCACAAGGCACGGCTGTTGGCGTACTCGTATGTAAAACATCAACTGAATATGATCTGATGGAACATGTGATACTGGTAAATGAGCAAGACGAAGCCATCGGAACCATGGAAAAAATGGAGGCGCACCGCAAGGGCATTTTGCACCGGGCATTCTCTATTTTGCTGTTTAATTCCAAGGGAGAAATGCTGTTGCAGCAACGCGCCCTGGACAAATATCACAGCGGTGGCTTATGGACCAACACCTGCTGCAGTCATCCGCTGCCCGGCGAAACAATGGAAGCCGCCACCCGCCGCAAGCTATACCAGGAAATGGGCATCGACCTGCAACCGGCATTTGCCTATAAGTTCATCTACCGCGCCGCGCTGGACCATGACCTGATCGAGCATGAATACGACCATGTATATATAGGCTACTACGACGGCGAGCCGGCCATCAACCAGGACGAAGTAGCCAGCTGGAAATACATGGACATGCTTTTGCTGCGGGAAGATATGCGTCTGCACCCGGCGGATTATACGTACTGGTTCAGGCTCATCGTGGAAGGCCTGGAATTCGGGCAGGTCAGCCATACCGTCGTGACCAAGCTTTGAAAAAAAAGACCTCCTCCTACACCCCGGCAGCCGCGGCCGATGTCATCGGCAACGATACGACTATCTTCTGGTTTCGCCGCGACCTGCGCCTGACGGACAACGCCGGATTGTACCATGCGCTGCGCGACAATGAACACGTGGTGCCGGTATTTATCTTCGATACCGTCATACTCGACGCGTTGGAAGACATCGAAGACCGGCGCGTAGAATTTATTCATCAAACGCTGGCAGGATTAAAAGCGCAACTGGAAGCGCTGGGCTCCTCGCTCGTTATTTTGCATGGCAACCCCGTGACGCTCTACCGCGTCCTTCATCCACGGGCGGTCTATACAAATCACGATTACGAACCCTACGCCCGCGAACGCGACGGGGCCATCCAGAAGCTGTTGGAGAAAAAAGGCATTGGCTTCCATGCATACAAAGATCAGGTGATCTTTGAAAAAGATGAAGTTGTCAAAGACGATGGCAAGCCCTATACCGTCTTTACACCCTATAGCCGCAAGTGGAAGGCGGCGCTTACGCCATTCTACCTCAAGCGCTACCCGGTAGAAAAGTATACCGGCCACTTTAAGAAGATCAAACATCAACCCTTCCCTGGCCTGGAAGACATTGGCTTTCAGCGCACGGGCGCGCAGTTTCCCGAGCGTGTGATTCGCACCGGCATTATAGAGAAATATGATCGCACGCGTGACTTTCCAGACGTGCACGGCACAACACGCCTGAGTGTACACCTGCGCTTTGGTACGGTCAGCATTCGCAAGCTATGCCAGGTGGCACAGCAGAAGAACCAGGTGTGGCTGAATGAACTTATCTGGCGTGAATTCTATGCGATGATTCTGTGGCATTTCCCGCACGTGCAGACCGAGTCTTTTAAGCCAAAGTATGACCGTATTGCCTGGCGCAATGACCCCGCGGAGTTTGACTTGTGGTGCACGGGGCAGACGGGCTACCCCATCGTCGACGCCGGCATGCGCGAGCTGAATGCCACCGGCTTCATGCACAACCGGGTGCGCATGATCACGGCAAGCTTTTTGACCAAGCACCTGCTGATTGACTGGCGCTGGGGCGAAGCGTACTTCGGCCAGAAGCTACTCGACTACGACCTGGCCTCCAACAATGGTGGCTGGCAGTGGGCCGCGGGCTCGGGCTGTGATGCGGCGCCGTACTTCCGGGTATTTAATCCGGCGCTACAAACGAAGAAATTTGATCCGGACCACGCCTATATCAAAAAGTGGGTACCCGAATACCAGACCGACGCGTATGCCCGGCCCGTGGTAGAGCACGCCCTGGCGCGCCAGCGTGCGTTGAATACATATAAAAAAGGATTGGGATAAGCATCATGAAGATTTATTCTATAAAGCAGGTACACGTGGTACCCATTACATTGCCCGAAGCCTGGGACTTCTTTTCTTCGCCGCGCAACCTGGCGATCCTCACCCCCGGCAAGCTTAACATCCGCATACAGCATATCTCCGGTTCGGAGAAAATGTATGCCGGACAGCTGATACGCTATACGATCAGCGTGTTGCCCGGCGTTACCACCGACTGGCTAACGGAGATCACCCATGTGCAGGAGCCTGACTTTTTTGTAGACGAGCAACGTTTTGGCCCCTACGCGCTGTGGCATCATCAGCATACCTTTCGCGCGGTACCGAGTGGCGTAGAAATGACCGACGAGGTACACTATGCCCTTCCCTTCGGAATTCTGGGGCGATTCGCCCACTGGCTGTTTGTGAAGCGCCAGCTAAGTACTATTTTTGACTACCGCCGCCAGGTGCTGACCCGGCATTTTGCATAACAATGAATCCCCTAACCATCATATTGTGTGCGCTGATCGTGATCGGAACGTTTTTGTTCTGGGAGCTTGTGGCGTGGTTTACGCACAAGTACATCATGCATGGTTTTTTATGGATCTGGCACCGCTCGCATCACACCGTACACGACCACGCGCTCGAGCGCAACGACTGGTTTGCCGTGGTCTTCAGCCTTCCGTCCATCGGTTTGTTTTATTACGCTACATTGGTAACGTATAATCCATACCTGATCGCCGTGGGGCTCGGCATTCTGTGTTACGGTATCTTTTACTTTATCTTCCACGACATCATCGTCCACCAACGCCTGCGGTGGCGGCCGGCCAAACGCAGCCGTTACCTGCAACGGATGATCCATGCGCATTACGTACACCACGCCCGGCATACCAAAGAAGACTGCGAAGCCTTCGGCTTTTTATATGCTCCCCCGAAATACGAGCCCGGGAAGTTTGAGCTTAAGAAAGACCGGCGGGAGACGCAATAATTAACACCCTACTAAAATCATTTTGAACCCGCACTATCTTTACTTACTGCTCAACCTGCTTTCGCTTGCGTTCCCACTTTTGTTCAGCTTTTACCGGCCGGCACCGTTTTACCGGCAATGGAAATACCTGTGGCCTGCCATCCTGATTCCCGCCATTCTCTTCCTGGCGTGGGACGAGGCCTTTACCCAGGCCGGCATCTGGGGCTTCAATCCCCAATACCTGACGGGCATTATGGTGGGCTCTTTACCACTCGAAGAGATCTTGTTCTTTATTTGTATACCGTATGCCTGTGTATTCACGTATTTCGCGCTGGGACACCTGGTGGAACGCGATCATCTCTTTCCGCACCAGGAGCTGATCTCAAGCGCGCTGATTATCGCCATGCTTGTGCTCGGCATGTATCACCTTGAGAAATTGTATACCGGTACGACCTTCGTGGGCCTGGGGCTTTTCCTGGCGTTCCAGCTGTTGAAGCTGCGCCCACGGTATATGGGCCGTTTTTACCTGGCCTTTGCTGTGATCCTGATCCCGTTCTTTTTGGTCAATGGTGTTCTGACGGGCTCCTTTATTGACGGCGAAGTGGTGTGGTATAATAACGCGCACAACCTCGGTATTCGCATGGGTACCATTCCGCTGGAGGATCTGTTTTACGGTATGCTCATGATCCTGATGAACGTCTCCATCTTCGAATGGCTGCGCCAACGGTAAGAATATAAAAAAAGCCATCTGTCTGCACAGATGGCTTTTTTATATTAACTGTTAAGGAGATTAGATCTTCTTTTCCAGCTCGGTGATTTTGTCTTGCGCTTCGTTCTTGCCCATCGACAGTGCTTTCTTGTACAGTTCGACAGCCTCTTTCAACGTTTCTTTCTTCTTACGGGGAGCCAGCTTGGTGCGGTTAGCAGCTTCTTCCACTGCCTGGGCACGGGCAAAGTATGCGTCGGCTTCGGTCATTTTGCTTTGGATCATCAGCTCTTGCACGCGGGCTTCGATCAGGGCGAGCTCTTGTGTTTTAGCTTCGATTTGTGACGCCTTGTCCGACAGCTCGGCTTCCTGCATGCTCACGGTAGAGATCAGGTTCTGGTTTTCGCTGCGGTATTTTTCAACTTGCTCTTGCAGTTGTACAATCTCCTGGGTTTTGTTTTCCAGGTCTGCTTTCAGTTTTCTGAGAAGCTTAGCGTTTGCACTGTTCTTGGAGTTAGAAGCCGTTACGGTTTTTTCCAGGTCGTCGATCTTCTTTTGTGTGTCACGCACATAGCCGTTGATGTCTTTCATACGCGATGTATAATCGTCGTAGGTAGTGCCTTCTACCATGTTTACACGAAGTAGTTGGCGGCTGGCATCGATGGAATCCATCAGCACACCTACTTCGGTCAGGGTATTGGCCATTTTCTGGCTGGTCTCAAGTTCCACTTTCAGAGAATCCACCTGAGTACGCAGTTGATCCTTCTCTTTTGTATCACACCCAAAAACGAGGGCGGCAAGCGGCAATGCAAAAACTAAATTTCTAGTCATAACTCGTTGATTTTAGAGGTTATAGGGCAAAAGTACAGTTGATTTTGCTGTCAAACGGTTGCACTACCACAAATTATTTTTGTTATACGCCGAATTGCCATTAGCGGCGACCTGTAGCCGCGGTGTATCCGCCGCAACATTACCGGCTTTTTCTTTTTACCCTACCCGGAAGGGATTACATTTGTCACCGTTTTGCAACCAGTAGGGGTAACAAAGCACTTTCGGCAATACGCGGTGGCATATTTTTTTACGTTGTCACGCGATTGTTCCGGGCGGCCGGCATTACCCCTCTCCCCCATGGATGCGTTCTCACCAGACGGGCAGAGGGAAATGTGACATTTTAGGAAATAATAGCGGTTTAGACATATACACTTTTCCGGATACACACATGCCCAAACTGATAAACACGCATACCCGTATTGTCGACGAGGGCAAACCTCGTATCATCGTCATCGGTGGCGGCTTTGGCGGGCTGGAAGTCGTGAAAGGCCTCAAGGGTTTCAAAGCGCAAACCGTACTCTTCGACAAGTATAATCACCACTGCTTTCAACCCCTGCTATACCAGGTAGCCACCTCGGGACTCGAGTCAAGCTCGATCGTGTTTCCGTTTCGTAAGCGCTTTGGTCCTCAACGCGACTTTTACTTTCGGTTAGGAGAAGTAACACAGTTAAAACCGGAAGAAAATACTATTGAAACTTCGATCGGCAGTATAAAATACGATTACCTGGTGCTGGCCAACGGTGCCACCACCAATTACTACGGCATGAAGGACGTCGAAGAGCATGCCATGCCCATGAAGACGATCGTCGACTCGATCAAGCTTCGTAACCTCATCATACGCAACTTCGAAACAGCCCTGCTGACCGACGACCCGGAACTGGTCAATAGCCTGATGGATATCGTGATCGTTGGCGGCGGCCCCACGGGTGTCGAGCTGGCCGGCGCACTGAGCGAGCTGAAGAACCACGTCTTTCCCAAAGACTATCCCGAACTCGAAATGAGCCAGATGGACATCCACCTGGTAGAAGCTACACCCAAGCTGCTGAACGGTATGTCGGAGGCTGCTTCTAAAAAGGCACTGGAGTATTTACAACACATGGGTGTAAAAGTACACCTCAACTGCGCCGTGAAGTCTTACGATGGTCACGAGACCATGTTCAACACCGGCGAGCGGCTCATCACGCGTACCATGATCTGGGCGGCGGGTGTGAAAGGCCAGCCCGTACAAGGCATTGCCGCTTCGTCGCTGGGACGCGCGGCGCGCATGACGGTGGACGAATACAACCGCGTGACGGGCTATGCGAATATCTTCGCCATTGGCGACGCCGCCATCATGACCGGCGATGCAGGTTTCCCCAATGGCCACCCGCAGATGGCGCAGCCTGCTATTCAACAAGGACGGCTGCTGGCCCACAACCTGCGCCGGCTGATTAGTAACAAACCGCTCAAGCCTTTTAAGTACAAGGACCTGGGGTCGATGGCAACCGTCGGCCGGAACCGTGCTGTAGCGGACCTGGGCAAGGTGAAGCTCAAAGGATTCTCAGCCTGGATGGTTTGGATGTTTATTCACCTCATCTCCATTATCGGCTTTAAGAACAAATTCTTTGTTTTGTTGAGCTGGCTGTGGAGCTACTTCTCCTACGACAAGAGTAACCGCTTGATTATCGCCCGTCCCAAAGACGGCGTTCAATAGTATATGGCTAATTCATCTGATAAACACCTGACGCCATTATCCGTTGGCGGCGTACTGGTCTCGTTAGGCATCATTTATGGCGACATTGGTACCTCACCGTTGTACGTATTCAAGGCCATTGTCGGTACCCAAACCATCAACCAGGACCTGATCTTCGGTGGGCTATCCTGTGTCTTCTGGACATTGACGCTGGTCACGACCATCAAGTATGTATACCTGGCGCTGAACGCCGATAACAAAGGTGAAGGTGGAATATTCGCCCTCTACGCATTGGTGCGCCGGTATAAAGCCGGGTGGGTGATCTACCCCGCCATCATCGGTTGCTGTACCCTGATTGCCGACGGGTTTATTACACCGGCCATCTCGGTGTCCTCGGCCATTGAAGGCTTGCGTATTCTCAACCCTGAAATTCCCACGGTCACAATTGTGATCGTGATCCTGGCAGCCCTGTTTTTCTTTCAACAGTTTGGTACCAGCGTGGTAGGCAAGATTTTTGGCCCGATCATGACGGTTTGGTTTTGTACGATCGCCGTATTCGGCATCATGCAGTTCTACGACCACCCGCAGATCTTCCAGGCGCTGAACCCGTACTACGCCTATCATCTCATAGCCGAATATCCCAAAGGCTTCTGGCTGCTGGGCGCGGTGTTCCTTTGTACGACCGGGGCCGAGGCGCTCTACTCCGACCTGGGGCACTGCGGTAAAACCAACATTCGCGTAGGCTGGACGATTGTGAAGATCGCGCTGCTCTGTAACTACTTCGGCCAGGGTGCCTGGCTGCTCGACCACCAGGGCACCGTACTGGGTGAGCAGATTCCCTTTTATGCAATCATTCCGCGTGACTTCCTGCTCTTCGGGATCATCATCGCCACCCTGGCGGCCATCATCGCCAGCCAGGCGTTGATCTCGGGCACGTTCACCCTGGTAAACGAAGCCATGAAACTGAAACTGTGGCCTGCTACCCGCGTGCGTTACCCGAGCCAGGTGAAAGGCCAGATCTATGTGCCGGCCATCAACTGGATCTTGCTGGTGGGCTGTATTGGCGTGGTGCTCATCTTCCGCGAGTCGTCGCGGATGGAAGGAGCCTACGGGCTTGCCATCACCATCGACATGTTGATGACAACTTCCCTGCTGGTGTTTTATTTTATCACCACCAAAAAATCGAAAGTACGTTCAGCCGTCATGGCGGTGATCTTCTTTTCGCTGGAAGGCATGTTCCTCTTCTCCAACCTGGACAAATTTCACCACGGAGGTTGGTTTGCGTTTAGCATCGCGTTCCTGTTCTTTATCATGATGTATGTGTTGCTGCACGCACGCCGCCTGCGCGACCGGCATACCGAGTTTGTCGACTTGAAACACTATGTGGGCATGCTACAAGATTTACAGGCCGACAGCACCGTGCCGAAAGAGGCAACCAACCTCGTGTACCTGGCCATGGCCGACAGCAAGCGCTACATCGACTCCAACATTATCTATTCCATCTTCAAGAAGCGCCCCAAGCGTGCCGATGTATTCTGGTTTGTGCACGTTGACACCGTAGACAATCCGTTCACCAGCAAGTACGTGGTAGACACGATTATTCCACGCAAGTGCTTCTTTGTGCGGATCAAACTTGGCTTCAAAACCGACCACCGCGTGAATCTGTTGTTTAATAAGATCATTCACGAAATGGCCGACGCGGGTGAAATAGACCTGACCAGCCCCTATTCATCGCTGCACAAATACAGCATGATGGCTGACTTTAAGTTTATCATCTTACACTCGTGGGCGTCGTCCGACAGTGAGATCTCGAGCTTTGACCGGTTGATCATTCAGGGTTATCGCCTGTTGAAAGAATACAGCCTGTCGACCGAAGAATTGTACGGCATCGAAGCGGCCAACTTAGAGCTGGAGCGCGTGCCGATCCAGGTCGGACCGCAGGCGCGTGTCAAGATCAAGCGCGAACGCGAGGATTAAGCCGGAAAGCCATATTACCACAATCGTTTTCGAAAACCAGCCGGGAATTGGAACCAAATGCACCGGCTGGCTTGTTTTCACCCCATTAGCACAATATTTCACGATGACGAAAATCTGCTCCGGCCATGGCGCTGAGCACGGTAGAATATTGTATATTAGAGAGTTATAGGGGAATTGACGCGTGCAGAGAGGAAGCTGGGATTTACCAACCCTTGTACCTTTTGGGTAGGAATTACAATCGTAACCATAGTCTGCAATAACGTATCTTTGGTATACGTTTTGCCAACAATAATGCGCATGAAACTAACCCCTGCAGTACTCCTCCTGTGTTTGGCCTGCCCACTGGCA
This sequence comes from Dawidia cretensis, assembly GCF_018598175.1. GTDB lineage: Bacteria > Bacteroidota > Bacteroidia > Cytophagales > Cyclobacteriaceae > Ohtaekwangia > Ohtaekwangia cretensis. Next base: position 225,299 of record NZ_JAHESE010000004.1, on the reverse strand, counting down.
AAGGCTCAGTACAATCAGCACTTTGCTGCCCGTACCAAGCCCACTGCTCCGGCAAAGATCGACCTGTTTATGCAAGAGAAGGCCGTAGAGGCCGAACCGGTGGCGCCCAGCAAAGGTCTTGCCCTGTGGCAAGCCGCGCGCGTGCCCACGATCCTGATCGGTTTGGGCGTCTACTCCACCGTCCGCCGCGACGTCATTAACCGGTACCAGGTACGCGAGGAACGGAACGAGCACCTGCCCAATTTCCATTGCACGGTCGATAACTATCTCATGCACGCCCCAATTTTAATCGTGTATGGTTTGAACGCTGCCGGCGTAAAAGGCAAACACGATTTTCGCAACCGCACACTGCTGCTCGCAAAATCAGAAATGATCATGGCTGCCCTGACATTCTCCTTCAAGAAAGTGACCAACGTGTCGCGTCCGGACGAAAGCAATAACTTCTCGTTCCCGTCGGGCCACACCGCCCAGGCGTTTGCCACCGCTACGTTCCTCGCCAAGGAATACGGCGACCAAAGCGTATGGTACAAAATCGGCGCGTATACTATGGCTACTACGGTAGGCGCTATGCGCATTTTGAACAACCGCCACTGGGTTTCGGATGTGCTGGCCGGTGCCGGTATTGGTATCTTATCTACAAACCTGGCGTATCTCACGCATCAGTATAAGTGGAAGAACAAGAACAGCAACCTGACGGTGCTGCCGGTGTATTCAAACGGCCCCGGGGTGTATCTTGGCATGAGGCTCTAGGATTCCAATAAAAGATATAAAGAAAGCCGCCCGTTGGGTGGCTTTTTCTTTTATGGGCGAGGAACGTTGGCAGCGTTATTTTTTCTGAACATTGTCGGTGAGGCGCCTTTATATTTCTTGAAGATTTTATTCAAATGACTCTCATCTGAGAATCCCAGCTCTTCGGCAATCTCTCCAATCCGCAGATCGCTATACAGCAGTCGATTTACGATGAGTTTCAATTTGTAGCGCACAATATAATCCTGCAAGGTCTGACTAAACTGCTTCTTGAAATACCTACCCAGGTAAGACTCTGAAATTCCGAAGGTGCCGCTGATATATTTTGCGCTCAGCTTTGCTGGATTATAGATGTTGCTTTGGATGTATTCCAGGATGTCGAGCGTCTTTGTTTCGGATTGCTCATTTGCTTTTTCGGGAAGATACTCGGCTATGTTTCTGGCCACGATAACAATGATGGTATTGACCAGCAGGTGAATCAGCTCCTTGTTGTAGAGGTCGCGGTTTACATACTCGCGGATGATGGCATCGATCACCGGGCGCAGCAGGCTCTTGTCGGTCTGCTTCTTGAGGATACAGCCCGGCTGGTGGTTGGCGTGCTGCAGAATATACTCCAGCTTCCGAACACTCTCCCGGTGCAGCACGTTGTTCTTAATATATACATGGGTGAACCGGATCTGGAAAAAGGTGGTCGGTTCCTCCACGGCTAGCCCATGGGTGTCTTCGGGTGTTATGAGAAATAAGTGGCCCGGTATGTACGGAAGCTTATGCTTATTGATGGTTTGAACGCCGGTACCCTTGAGAATGTAGATCAGCTCAAAGAAGTTGTGGCCATGCGCGGTGGTGATCGAATCGCTTACTTCCTTGAAGCTGATCTCAAAAGGCTCATATCCACTTTTTCCTTCCATAGCATCCTTTTTACTGAATTAGCGAAGAATATTACTGAGAACAGCTCACTTCGTCAGTATAATTTTGTCAAAAATAATCAATTATGACTCAATCAGCTGATTTATTGGCGCGCGAAAAGAAAGCAGTACCAGGTAAGAAGAGGATGCTGCCGCTGGCGCCCGCATCGTTTTTTGCTATGACCCTGGGCCTGGCCGAGACGGGCAATGCCTGGCGAAACGCGTCCGCTCTCTGGCATGTCCCTGCGTGGGTGGGTGAGATGCTGGAAGTGCTTGCGATCGTATCGTTCCTGGTGTGGCTTGCGATCTATATAAACAAATGGATCAACTACACGGCGGAAGCAAAGCGGGAGTTTAACGATCCGGTGCAAGCATCGTTTATTGCGCTGATTCCGGAGTCTATCATTCTCATCGCACTAGCCTTATTACCGTACCACGCCGGCGCGGCAGCTTATATCTTCTGGATGGGCTCTCTTTTCAACCTGCTCTATGGCGCGTATCGCCTGTCTACACTCTGGACGACGGAGCGAGAACCCACACAGACCACGCCATCACTTTTTCTGACGTTTACGGCTAGCATATTGGTGAACGCGTTGGCGGCAGGCATCTTCGGATATACTTCTTATGGTTTCGCATTACTGGGTATTGGTACAATCTCGTGGCTGGTCATGGACTCTGTTATAACGCAGCAACTTATTGCAGGCGGGTTGGCCGCGAAGACCCGGAATTTCATGGGTATTTACATGGCTCCGTCCGTGGTCATATTTGTTGCGTACCAGGTGTTGGCGGGTGCGCAGAGCAACCTTTCCATTAGCTATGCTTTGGCGGGATATGCTGTCTTTATCGTCGTAGCGCTGACTTTTGCGCTCCGCTGGCTGCGGCAGCAGCCTTTCGCGCCGGGGTACTGGGCGTATACGTTTGGGATCGCGACGCTTTCGCAGGGATTATCACTTCTTTGCTTAAAAGCTAACGATCCGGCGGTGAATGGCCTGGCCATCGTTGCCTTTATATTGACCAACCTGGTGCTGGTGGCAGTTATTGCCGGCTCGGTGCGGCTGTTTGCTAAAGGGCAGTATTTCCCGAAATGACTGTTCGTTGCGGGCGCTCACTTTTCGCCAAATTCATAGCATAAAGGGGGATACTTCGCATATATAATAGCATCGAAATAGAATTGATATAGCATTGAAATAGAATTGTAATAGCCTTATAGGGCTATTACAATTCTATTTCAAAACACCCCCACATCGAACACAAAGTCGCTTTTGCCCTACCGTTTATCTCTCAAACCGTCATTTTTCCTGAAAAAGCCCCGCCTCTCTCCGTTCTTCTGAGCATCTTTGCCGATCTGGCTTGTCATTTACCCCAAAACACGGGGTGAACAGTGATCTGCCAGTGAAGGAATCTTTATTGGTTTTCTTTGCAACCATAACTAACTTTACACCGTTAAGTAAGTAACCGCTGAACAATATGTCCATCGCCGAGAGAAAAGAACGTCAGAAAATCGAGTTACGGGCCAAGATCCTGGACGCGGCGCGTATGTTGTTCCTGGAGCAAGGCTATGAGCAGACGTCTATCCGCAACATTGCCGACAAGATCGAATACTCCCCAACGACAATCTACCTCTATTTTAAGGACAAGGACGATGTCTTTTATGCCCTGCACCAGGAAGGCTTCGCACTGCTGCGGCAGTTCATGCGGCCCCTGGAGCACGTTTCTAACCCTTTCGAGCGCCTGAAGGCCCTGGCGAAGGTCTATACCACCTTCGCTATGGAAAATACCGAGTTTTACGACCTGATGTTTACCATGCCCGCGCCCATGAACGCGTTGCAGAAAGAGGAATGGACGGAAGGCGACAGTGCCTTTGGCTTTCTGCTGCAGACTATCCGCGACTGCCAGGCGATCGGATATTTCGAGGGTATGGACGCCGAGGTCCTCTCCTACACCGTCTGGTCGATGGTACATGGCATCTGCAGCCTGGAGATCCGTGGCCGATGCAGCAAGGTGCTCAGTAATGCTACGCATGAAAATATCGTCGCCAAGGCTACCGCCCAGGTACTGCACATTTTAGAAAAAATGAATCCACCCCGCTAGACTAAAAAAATTTGTCTTACGACTTAACAGTGTAAACTAAATAACCGATGAACATTTCAACACCCTTCAAGGCTCTCCGGAATTACTGGCTCCTGCTGCTGGTAGCCCTTCTTCCGGCCGGTGTGTACGCTCAGCCGGTGCTCGACGCCTACGTGGCCGAGGGACTGCGTAGCAACGTCGTGCTTCAGCAGCGGAACATTTCGCTGCTGCAAGCCGAAAACTCCCTGCGCATTGCGCGCACGTACTTCCTTCCGTCGGTCACCTTGCAGGGCGACTATACCTCGGGCAAAGGCGGCCGGAGCATCGACATCCCCATAGGCGATCTGCTCAATCCCGTGTACTCATCGTTGAACCAGCTTACCGGCAGTGACGCCTTTCCGCAAGTGCAGAACGTCAGCCAGAACTTCTTTCCCCACGACTTCTACGACGCCAAGGTGCGCACATCCCTCCCGTTGATAAACACCGACCTGTATATGAACCGCGCCATTCAGCACGACCAGGTGGTGCTCAAACAATTTGAGGTCGACGCCTATAAACGCCAGCTGGTGTTCGACATTAAACGCTCGTACTACGACTACCTGGCAGCGATCGAGGCGGTAAAGATCTATGAAAGCGGGCTGGTGCTGGTAAACAAGAATGTAGAAATAAATGAATCGCTGACACGCAACGGCAAAGGGCTTCCCGCCAACCTGCTGCGGTCGCGCAGTGAAGCCGACCGTCTGCGCGCCGACCTGAACAGTGCCAACAATACGGCGGAGAACGCTCGCCGCTATTTCAACTTCCTGCTGAACAAATCCCTTGAAAGTATCGTCACCGTAGACACGGCCGTCATGAGTGTGCCGCTGCCCGACTCGGTGGAGCACGATGCTGCCGCGCGCGAAGAGCTTTCCATGCTGCGCACGGCAAGGTCTATCAATCAATCGCAGATTCGCATGACCCGTCTCAACCGCGTGCCGAAGCTTAGCGCATTCCTGGACCTTGGCTCGCAGGCTACACATTGGGAGTTCAACAACGACTCGCGGTACTACCTGGTGGGTGTACAACTCTCTTTGCCACTCTTTCAAGGCTTCCGCAACGGTTATACCATTCGCCAATATCAACACGAGCTGCACAAGACAGAGCTTGAGCTGAACAATACCACGCGCCAGCTGGAGCTTGCTACATCGATCGCTCAGAATGACTTGCAAACTGCCACGCAAAACCTGCAGGCCGCGCACCAGCAACAACGCTCGGCCCAGAGCTACTTTACACTGATCGAAAAAGGATACCAACAAGGTGTAAACAGCCTGATCGAGTTTCTCGATGCCCGCAACCAGTTGACGGCCTCCGCCCTGCAGCTCAACCTGCGCACCTTTGACGTGCTGCGCGCCATAGCACGACTGGAACGCGAAACAGCTTCCTACGCCTTCACTTCAAACTAACCGATTCTAACGACCTCAACATACGCATTATGAAACGTATCCGTACATCCTTTCTTTCTTCCCTGGCGTTCATCGCCATCCTGGCCGCGGTGCAGGCTTGCTCTGACAGCAAGGGAAACACCCGCAGCATTCCGTCCCGCTCCGAGGCCGTGCCCGTGAAAGTCATGGCCCTGGAGAAAAGCTCTTCCGCTGCCGCCGTCATTGCCTCTGGTCAGCTGAGTACCGAAGACGAGTCGATCCTGAGCTTTAAGATCGGCGGCGTGGTCAGCCGCGTGCTGGTCAAAGAAGGTGACGCCGTCAGGAAAGGGCAACTGCTGGCAATACTCGACCAAACCGAGATCGACGCCACGGTAGCACAGGCACGCCACGGCTTTGAGAAAGCCCAGCGCGACTACGAACGCACCAGCCACTTGTACCACGACAGCGTCGCTACCCTGGAACAATGGCAGAACTCCCAAACCGCGCTGGACGTAGCACGCGAACAGCTCGCTGCCGCCCGCTTTAACAAGAGCCACGCGGAGATACGGGCTGCCGGCAACGGTTATGTATTAAGCAAGTTTATCAATCCCGGCCAGGTAGTAGGCGTAGGCGAACGGGCCCTGCAGTGTAACGTTACGTCCAATGGCAACTGGGTCCTGAAAGTAAGTGTGAGCGATAAACAATGGGCACTGCTGAAGGTCGGAGAAAAAGCCACGATCTCCATCGATGCCTTTCCGGATCAATCGTTCCCCGCCCTTATTTCCCGGAAGTCTGAAACCGTAGATCGCCAGACCGGCACCTTTACAGTAGAGCTTCGTCTGGACGCTACCAAAGCACGCCTGGCTACCGGCATGTTTGGCTCGGCGAAGATCCAATCCGCACAAACCAATACCTTCTGGTCGGTGCCCTATGAAAGCGTGCTCGATGCCAGTGGCGACGAAGGATTTGTCTTTGTTACACGCGACGATAAAACCGCCCATAAGCAACGCGTTACGGTGGCCTCCTTTGACGGCCAGCACATCAACATTCGCGGCGGCCTGGAAGATGCCGGCAAGCTGATCATCTCCGGCAGCGCATACCTGTCCGACAACTCTCCTATCACCATTATACCGTAAGCTATATGAAGATCTCTGAATACGCTGTCAGGAATTATCAGTTTACGCTGATCATGTTCTTAATGGCCGCTGCCGTGGGCATCACCACGCTGCTGACCATGCCCCGGGGTGAAGACCCTGAAACCGAATCGCCGCAGTTCTCTGTCATCGTAGTATACCCCGGCACCAGTCCGAAGGATATGGAAGAACTGGTGGTCGATCCGATGGAAGAACGCATTCACGAATTGGACGATATCAAAAAGATCAAGACCACCATTAAAGACGGCCTGGCCGTGGTGAACGTGATCTACAAATACGAAACCGACCCCGATGACAAGTACCAGGAAATGGTGCGCGAGATCGGGAGCCTGCGCCAGGAATTGCCCCGCGATATCTATAGCATCGACATCATGAAGTTCCAGCCTTCGGATGTAAACGTCCTGCAGGTAGCCCTGGTGTCGGACAATGCCTCGCGCAGCCGCATGAAAGAATACGCTGAAAACCTGCAAGACGAGCTGGAGCGATTATCGCCGTTGAAGAACGTGGAGATCCACGGCCTTCCCGAACAGATCGTGCGCGTGGACCTGCGGTTGGAAAAGATTGCGCAAATGCATATTCCGCTGGAAGCCATTACCGGCAGCATTCAAAGTGAGATGGCCAATATACCGGGTGGTAGTGTCGTGGCGGGCAGCAAATCGATCAACATTAAAACCAGCGGCAACTATACCTCGCTGGACGAAATTAAAAACACGATTGTCTTCACCGCCAACAATCACAACATCTTGCTGCGCGATGTAGCCGATGCTTACCTGACCTTTGAAGAAAGTAATCACAGTACACGTCTGAACGGCCATCGCAGTGTATTTGTCGTCGCGGCGCAAAAGCCCGGGTTCAACATCTCCAGTACAAAAGAGATCTACGCACCGGTATTGGAGAAGTTCGCCAAGACCTTACCCGGCAACATCGCCATGGTCCAAAACTTCGACCAGGCCGACAACGTCAACAAGCGCTTGGGCGGCCTCGGCATGGACTTCCTGATCGCCATCTTGCTTGTATCTATTACCTTATTACCGCTGGGCTGGAGAGCCGCTATTATCGTCATGATCTCCATCCCACTGTCGCTGGCCGTCGGCCTGGTAATGCTCAACCTCTTTGGCATCAGTCTGAACCAGCTTAGCATTGTAGGCTTAGTGGTAGCGTTGGGCTTGTTGGTGGACGACAGCATTGTGGTGGTGGAAAACATCGAACGTTGGATGCGCGAAGGTCACTCTCGCCTGGAAGCCACGATCAAGGGCACAAGTCAAATAGGCCTCGCGGTCATTGGCTGTACCGCCACGCTGATTATCGCTTTCCTGCCCCTGGTATTCCTTCCTGAAGCAGCGGGAGACTTTATACGTGGTCTGCCCCTGGCTGTAATCTTTGGTGTCTTTGCATCCATGATTGTATCGCTGACGGTAATACCCTTCCTGTCCAGTCGTCTGCTCAAGAACCACACCGGTGAGAACATCTTCCTGAAAGCATTGCAGCGCCTCATCTCGGGCAGCTATGCACGTCTGCTGGATAAGGCCCTGAAGCATCCCATTGCTACACTGATCATTGCTGGTGTTATCTTCTTTGGCTCTTTGCAACTCTTTCCCGTGATCGGCTTTAGCATCTTCCCGTCGTCGGAAAAGCCACAGTTCCTGATCAACACCATTACGCCGCTGCAAACCAGCCTCGAGCAAACGGATTCGGTATCGCGCTATGTGGAAGCTACGCTGGATACCATTCCCGAGGTAAAATTCTTCGCTACCAACGTAGGCCGTGGTAACCCGCGCGTATACTACAACGTGATCCAGGAAAACGAGCGTACCGACTTCTCGCAGACGTTCGTACAACTCGACGATCACGCCCCGGTAGACACAAAAATGGCCATCATCAATTCGCTGCGCGACAAGTTTAAATACTATCCCGGCGCGAAGATCGAAGTGAAGAACTTTGAACAAGGCCCGCCCGTGCTGGCCCCAGTCGAAGTACGTCTCTTTGGCGACAACCTCGATACCCTTCGCGTACTGGCTGGTCGTGTAGAGACGATGCTGAAGCAAACAGAAGGTACCATCTATGTGACCAATCCCGTCAGCAATTTGATGAGTAACATCCGCGTCGACATCAATCAGGAGAAATCACGCATGGCGGGGATCAGCACCGTAGACATCGACCGCACCGTACGCCTGGCCGTGGCCGGCCTGAACTTGGGCAGCTTCTCCGACAGCGATGGTGAGGACTACGACATCGTCGTTACCACACCCAAGCAAGAACGTGCCACACTCGCATCGCTCGACAACCTCTTCGTCAACAACCGGAGCGGCGGCGCTATACCGTTGGCGCAAATTGCCGAGTTGAAGCTGGAGACCTCTCCTGTCAGCATTGACCATTACGACAAAATCCGCATCGTGGCCATCTCGTCATTCGTTGAAAAAGGCTACCTCGCCGATCGGGTCATTACGGAAGTCATCAATAAGATGGACCACATGAAATTGCCCGCCGGCTATAGCTACCGCATGGGCGGCGATGTAGAAGCCAGCCAGGAGTCGTTCGGAGGCCTGGGCACGATCATTATCGTAACCGTGTTTCTGTTCGTAGCGGTATTGTTGTTGATGTTCAAGACATTCAAGAGCCTGCTGATTGTATTGAGTGTAATTCCGCTGGGCATTGTGGGTGCGGTTATCGGTTTGTTGGTAACAGGTAACACTTTATCGTTTATCGCCATCGTTGGGTTGATTGCGCTGGCGGGTGTCGAGGTAAAGAATTCTATTCTCCTCGTGGACTTCACCAATCAGCTGCGTCAGCAGGGTAAGTCGGTGGATGATGCAATTCGTGAAGCCGGTGAAGTACGGTTCCTGCCGATTGTGTTGACATCGCTGACGGCTATCGGTGGTTTGATGCCGATTGCGTTGTCGGTTAATCCGTTGATCTCGCCGCTGGCGGTGGTGTTGATTGGTGGGTTGATCAGCTCGACGCTGCTGTCGCGGATTGTGACGCCGGTGGTGTATAAGCTTATACCTCCGCGGATATAGTTTATAGTCTGTATAAAATGTAAAGGCCTCGGTTATGACCGGGGCCTTTTGTTTTCAGCGACGTTAAAGCCAAACTGGGCGCTTAAACTTGCGCCAGCCCCCGTATTGCGACTCCCCTTGTCGTTCTTACAAGCTGTCAAGAAGTCCGCCGCTTCGCGCCTCTCACGGCCTCCGCTGTCCAGGGGTCTTCGGGCCAGTGGTGGCGCGGGTAGCGCATGCGTAGCTCTTTTCGTACTTCGTGGTACGTTGTCTGCCAGAAGCTCTTTAGATCTTGTGTTACCTGCACAGGTTTATATCCTGGGGAAAGTAAATGTAGCAGCACTTTCGTGCGCCCTTCATTGATTGAGGGTGTTTCCAATAATCCAAACATTTCTTGTAGCCGTACCTCTATCACCGGGAAACGTCCGTCTACAAAATACTGTAACTGGATCATCGATCCACTCGGTACCGGTATACGTACGGGGGCCAATGTATCCAGTCGGCTGCTAAGCTCCCAGGGTAATAGCGAGGGAAGTATATCGTGCCAGTTCAGTCGTTGCAATTCACTCAGACGCGACAGGCCCGTCAGGAATGGCGCGAGCCATACCTCGAGTGTTTCGAGTAAAGCCTCGTCCTGCACGTCGGGCCATGCCTCTTCGGGGCGCCACTGTTTCAGGCTCATGACACGGGCCTGCCAGGCTTGTTGCGCTTCGTCCCAGCCGATGGCTTTCAAGCCCTTGTCGCGTATATAGTGGCAAATGACGGTCACGCGGTTTTCATCGGACACCTGGGCCAACGGTTTACTTTCCAGCAACAGGGTGCCTACGCGCTTTTCGAGGTTGCCGACCACGGCTTTGCGCTCGTCGTCCCACCGCACTACTTCCTGCGCGCGTGCCTGGGCGACCAGGTCGGCCGGGTTGACAGCCGTCGCGAGAAAGATCTTGCCTTCGCCGCTGCCGGCATCCAGCTGTGCCACGCACAACCATGTCTCACGGTGCAGCGGGTCGTGGTCCGCCAGTTTGGCTATGCGGCCGTTGGCCAGCTTGTAGCGCTCACTGTTTTTGCCCTGCTGTTGGGCAACACGCTCGGGGTAGGCCGCCAGCAACAGCCGGCCGATCGTTTCATCTTTTGGAATGATATTGTCTTCCTCGACCTTTAGCATCCGGCGCCAGTTGGCCGCAAGCTTTTCTACGCGCTCCAACACACCGCGGTCGGCGAAAGATTTTTCTCTGTTGCGCCATTTGCGCAGTGCCTCTATTCGCAATGCCAGGTCGGCCCCTGCCTCTTTGGGAAGCGGGTCACGCTCTTCCATCAGCGCGGCGATATCCGCGGCCAGGGCCACCTGTTTATCGGCCGCGGCTTCCAGTAACAAGTGGGCTATACGCGGATGCGTCGGCAACTTTAACATTTCCCGTCCGCGGCTGGTGATGATACCTTCGTTTGTCGCGCCCAGCGCTTGTAGCAATTCCTTCGCCTGGTTCACTGTACCGGCCGGCGGTATGGTAGCCCACGTAAGGTCTCGCATGTCGCGCACACCCCACTGGCTCAGTTCCAGTACAAGGGGTGCGAGGTCGGCTTCGAGTATCTCGGGGGTACGGTTTGCGAGGAGGGTGGCCTGGATTGACTCCGTCCACAGTCTATAGCATGTACCGGCAGTCAGACGACCCGCACGACCGGCACGCTGGTCAGCCGCATCTTTGGTAACACGCACGGTGTCGAGTCGCGTCAGACCGCTGCGCGGATCAAACTTTGGTACGCGCGCCAACCCGCAGTCGATCACAATACGAACGCCCTCAATGGTCAATGATGTTTCGGCAATCGATGTCGCGATGACGATTTTGCGCCGGCCCGCAGGGTGCGGCAGGATGGCTTCTTGTTGTTTCTGAAAAGGCAGGTCGCCATAGAGCGGGTGCAGGCTTGCATTTACCCCCTCCTCTTCCAGCAGGGACTGTACGCGGTTGATCTCACCGGCACCGGGCAGGAAGGCAAGTATGTCTCCCTCCTCGTCGCGCAGGGCACGGCGGATGGCTTTCGCCATGCGGGTGGCAATGGGTACAAAGTCATCGTCCAGGCTATAGCGAATGGCCACCGGGTATTGCCGTCCGGTAGAAGTAATGATCGGCGCCTTGAGCAAAGCCGAGAGATAATCGCCGTCGAGCGTCGCCGACATAATGAGGATGCGCAGATCGTCACGCAGCAGCTGTTGCGCCTGCAACGCCAGGGCCAATGCCAGGTCGGCGTGCAAGCTCCGCTCGTGGAATTCATCAAAGATCAACAGGCCGACTTCTTCCAGGTTGTTGTCGGTTTGCAGCATGCGGGTGAGGATGCCCTCGGTCACTACTTCAATGCGGGTATGTTTGCCGACACGGGTTTCGAACCGTACGCGGTAGCCGATGGTATCGCCTACACTTTCCTGACGCAGGCTGGCCATGCGCTGTGCCACCGACCGGGCAGCCAGGCGGCGTGGCTCCAGCATAATAATCTTTTTGCCTTGCAGCCAGGGCTCATCCAGCAGCTCCAGCGGCAGCACAGTGGATTTACCGGCGCCTGGGGGCGCCTGAAGGATAGCGATGTTAGATTCGGCAAGCCTCGTACGAAGGGCCGGAAGTGTCTCAAGAACCGGATACTGCATCAGGGCAGTAAAGGTAATGCACACGGACGGGAAGTCCGATAGCCGTTACTCAATCGGTGGCGATGTCTGGTCCAGCAGGCGATACAGGCAATAGGTAACATACGCGCCACTGCCGGGACCGTACCAGTTCATGAGGCGGGTTTCGTAGTGATCTTTATCGTAGTAGCGGTCGTTGGTGATGTAGCCGATATAACCGCCGTTGAAGCTGGTGACCATCGCATGTTGGCCGCGAACGGCTGCCAGCGAGTCGAGGGGTCTGGTAAGCTCACCAGAGTAATCACAAGGCGTGCCCAGCATGATGAGGTTGCCCATCCGCAAGGTTGTGAGGTATACCGGGTATTCGCCAAATGCCGCGCGGAAAAACCATGGACGCACTCCCCAATCCTCCAGCACCTTGGCGTTCGGCCGAGGCAACGCCAGCTGCACACGGTACATGCCGAGCGTAGTGTCCGCCAGGGGCTGCAGGTCGTTTCGATGGGCCTGGAAAGTATCTTTTAACGTCGTGGCCATCCAGTCGATGCATGGCTCGCCATACTCCGGCGCAGCCGCTTTGTGACTGCCTACGGCGCCGGCCATATACATGGCAAACGTGTAGCCCGATTTTTCCATCTGGTCTACCAGCTCGCCCGGATAGTCGCGCGACAGCGCCAGGTCTTTCGAGAACAGACACGTGGCGTGCGCGGTAAAGCTCATGAGCAACAACCGGGTGCTGTCTGCACGGCGCACTTCTACTACGCGCAGCAGCGAGTCCACCGCGCCGCCTTTTGCCAGCCGGTTCAGCACTGCGTGTCGCACCGGAATTTCTGCCGCCCGCAACTGAGCGGGTACCAGGTTGGCGGATGCTTTTTGAATGGACTGTTTGATCTTACGGACGATGAACTGAACGACAGTGTCCTCATAGTTTCCAAAGAGAATGCCCGTCGCTCCTTCCCCCCAGTTACCGATGCTGTTATGCGTATGGGTAGCCCCGAGATAGGTGTTGTCTATGTGGAAGCCGATGTCCGGCAGCTGACGTTGTAACAACGCAGTGACTGTTGGCGGTATGATCAGCAGGTCGGCACTGACAATGGCCACACGGGCCGTACCGTTGTCGATCACGATCGTGCGGACGTAGATGGAATCCCGTACGCTGCTATATACTTTGCCCATACGATTGCCGTAGCCCGCCAGAGCAATGGGAGTCTCCGGTGTCATATTCACTTTCGCAAATCCCACGGCGAATCCCTTCATCTGTTCGGACACCAGGGGTTGCACGCTGTCCAGCCGTTGCATCATGGTCTTGTACGTAGCTTGCTCCCCCACGGGGGTGCGGCTAAGCGGCACAATAGTAATCAGGAGGAATACGAGCAAGATGCCCAGGAGGACGGCCAGGGTGATGCCGGCGTAGCGAAGGATTTTCCGGATGATCATGACTCCCCAAGATACGGTTTTCAACCTACCGGGCACAGCCCGGACCGACGTGCGGGTACAATTTTTCCCTGTATGGAGTATAGTTTCCAGCATTGACGGCAGATTATGGATAGGTTACCCGTGGCATTTGGCTCTTTCTTCACGCAGCGGCGCTGCTTTGGCCAGTGCCGGGCGGCCCGCGCGGTGTTACTTTTCTTCAACGCCTGCGTCGCCGCGTGTGCATCTGGTTCCACACCCTGGCGTATCGTGCTGGTAGCGATCCTGACCTGTGTGTTGTCCGCAGGATATGGTTTTACCTCGCTCCCGCAAGGTGACTCCACACAAATCTTACAACACGGCGAGCAGCTCTTTCGCCGGCATTGCAGCGCCTGTCATAGCGTGCACCGCGAGGTAGTCGGCCCGATGCTTGCCAGTGTCACCCGGAAACGCAGCCAGGAGTGGTTGGTACGCTTCATCAAAAACTCCGAAGAAGTAATAAAAAGCGGCGATCCCTACGCCCGGCACATGATGGACGCATTTAATAACCAGGTCATGCCAACCTTTCCCATGCTGTCGCAGCAAGACATCCAATCCATTCTGGTGTATATCGAGCGTGAGTCGCTCGTGCAGGTAGACGAGACACCCGTACACGACCGGATTACCGTCAAAAGCGACAGCAGCATCCTGCGTGGCCGGATGTTGTTTCGCGACCAGTGCTCGTCGTGTCATTTTATCCACTACGAAGGCCGGTATGCCCCGGCGCTGGGCAGCGTCTCGAAACGCCTACCCCGGGCGTGGCTTATACCGTTTATTCAGAACTCACAAAAGGTGATTCAAAGTGGCGATGAATATGCGCAAGAACTTTTCAACCGCTATCACAAGCGGGTGATGGTATCGATGGAATTTCTGACCGAGGATGACATTACCGACATACTGAACTACATCGCATTCTCCTCCACAAGCATGGTTGAAACCGTGGCGCCGGAGCAACGCGCGCATGGCCCCGGCGTGGTCGATGAGACTGGGCCCACGGGCGAGGTGGCAGATAAAAAAACAGGTCCTGCTTTTTCCTTGCGGGACCCATCGTGGATATTGATCACTATCTTTATTATACTAACGATCATAGCCATCGTCGGCACAGGCTTCGCTGTCCGTACACTTAAGTCGTTGTGGCGCAAGAAATAGCTACCTTATGCTATCGCGGATTCCCTTCATACGTAAAACAAGGCAACATGTTTCTCCGGTGGCCTGATCGACAGCCGCGTACGCCTTCCCAGTTTACCAACGGCCATTGCGGTTCGTCAGATATTGGTATCTTTTGCCCAAATTCACCCTATGGTCAAGTTTTATCTATATCCCGAAGTTGCTGTCTATCAACCCCCGATATCATACATCCTAAAAATCTGGTCGAAACATACCGGTGCCGCCATGACGTTCTCCCCTATGCCCGATGGCGCACTAACCATTGGGACGTCAGCCGATGCCACCTTTCGAATCAGTGGTGGCTTTCAACCCAACGACTTTGGTCACGACGCACTCAGTCCGGCGTGTATGCTCCTCGGGGCAGATGGCCAACCCGATGTCTTGCGTACGGCGTTTTATTTGATCAATACCTTACAGGAATATAACGACTCACAACCCGACTCGTTGGGCCGTTTCCAATATGCCAGCAGTTACCAGCATCGGCTTGGTGTCGCCCGCAAGAACATTGTACAAGAGTGCTTTGATACTATCTCGAAGGCTGCCGGCATCTCACCCCGGCAAGAGAAGACACACTTTATGCTTTCGCACGACATCGACCTGGTAAACCGCGCCATGATCGAAGACGGGTTTAACGTGTTGAAGAAGGGACGAATCGATCAATTCCTGGCAGTCCTGATGCGTGTCGCAATGGGCCGGCCCGACTGGCTCAACATCGACCAGATTGTAAAGCTTGAAAGCCTGTACGACTGCCGGTCGGTGTTCTTCTGGATCGTAAACCGCGGCGGGTTGAATGCCGACTATACATTTCACTCTCCGCGCATGCAGCGCCAGTTCGAGGCGGTGACTACGGGTGGATCGGAGAACGGCCTGCATAAGAGTATCTCCGAGGAATCGCTCGCCCAAGAGCTTCAAAAGTACCAGCGCGGCGCAATTTCCAACCGCTACCATTATCTCAAGTTTCACCTTCCTCAGGCCTACCACGACATCGAGACTGCCGGGCTCAAACTTGACGCCAGTGTAGGGTTTGCCGAAGAGGCCGGCTTCCGAAACAACTATGGCCTGCCCTTCAACCCCTATAACTTCCAGGCTCAAAAGCCTTTTTCGTTCATAGAGGTGCCCTTGCACGTCATGGACCGCACGTATTTCCAATACAAGAAATTCACACCGGCAGAGGCCGAAAAAGACATCCTGGGTTTTTTCGACCAGCACCGGGAAAACTGCGTACTTTCCGTGCTTTGGCATAATAACTTCTTTACAAACTATAAGTTTAAAGGCTACCTGGACCTATACAAGAAAATACTGGCTTATATTCGCGACAATAAGTTTACAACGATTTCCCAACAGGAGATCATCAACCAGTATTCGATTCACTAATGGCCATTACGATACGCTTACTTCGCGACGACGAAATTCAGTTAGCCAATAACTTCTTTAACGCTATCTACCAAACGAACCGCCCCCTGGTAAACTTCCGATGGGAGTTTTTGGAAGGTCCGTTCGGCAAAGCTATTTACGTCGTGGCAATCGATGACAGCGTGACCGACACTATAAAGATCGTCGGCATCCAGTGTGCCATTCCCATTGAGCTGATCAACGGCCGGGGCGAGCGTGTCTTAACCGCCAAGTCGGAAGACACCCTGGTAGACCCCGCCTACCGCGGACAGAAAATCTTCGAGCGCATGTACGACCTGTTGTTCGAAGCCTGTCGCACCGCCGGCATCCGCTATATCTGGGGCTTTACCCCTGCCAAAAAGGCCTTTGAGCGCATAGGCTTTGCCATACCTTTCGCTACCGAGCAAGCCCTGCTGGTGTTGCAGCCGTTGGCAGCCTACCGCTATCTGAAAAGCCTGAACGAGCAAAATAAAACACTCGACAAAATAAAGATCCTGGGCCTGAGCTACCTGTCGTGGTTCAAAGGCTTGAAACGCCTGTTCGGTGATCATCTGACAATGACGGAAACTCCACTATCCGACAAGGACAGAGCCTTCCAAAGGCTCTATGCCGGTCAGGACCTCTTCACCCTGCACGAGACAACAGCATACCTCACCTGGCGCCTGGGCCACAACCCTTTCGGCAACCACTACCGTAGCTATCGGTCAGCCACGGGTACCTTTGATGCCCTGGTGAACACCCGCCCGAATGTAGGGTATATCGAGCAGATCTTCGCTCCTGTCAAGAGCCCTCAACACAACGGCATCCGCAGCCTGGTGGACATTCTGCACAAACAGCGCGTGCCGCTGATCCGCACCTTTAACTTTAGCTCAAACGATGTGCTGAAAGCACAGGGGCGGCAACTGTCGGAAGCAGGATTTACGTACCTGAAGCGCGGTAGCTATTTTGTTTGGAAGTCACTCGATGATCAGGAACGGATACTGCCTTCGCAGCTGTTGATCAACAGGTTGTTTACACAAGGGAATCTTTAAGCTAATTCCGCTATTTGAACAGGTGTGGATACTTCTCAAGCGCTATCCGAAATAAAAGCCCCGGCGTTTGCCAGGGCTCTTAGATTCATTTAGGCATATAATTACTTCTTCTCCGCCGACGCATTCAAATCCACCACCCGCACTTCCACACGTCTTCCCTCCTCTTTCGAAGCCGTAGCCGCTGTCTGTGTTGCCCCATATCCCTTCGCGACAATGCGACGGCGTACAACACCCTTGTGGTTGAAGTAATCCAACACCGCGATGGCGCGCTTGTTAGAAATCTCCCGATTCAACTCTTCGCTACCTTCTGCCGACGCGAAGCCCGAGATCTCAACCCCCAGGTCGGGGAACTTGCTGAGCTCGGTCAGGACGGCGTCAAGTTGGGCGGTATATTGAGTTTTCAGATCGCTCTTGCCAGCATCAAAGTAGATCTTCACGAACTTGGTCAGCGATGTTTTGTCGAAGGTAGACTTTTTGGAGGCCTGATCCTTCAGTTTCTTAGCCTCTTCCGAGAAGCTGAACGTAGGCAACGAGAAGATCGTCTTGCCGTCGATCTTCTTCTGCTCAAACTTGCTTTCGTCACTTTCGTCGTAATAGTATGTGCGCGATGCTACTTCGATGCGGGAGTTTTCCTTTTCATTAAAGTTTACATCCTCGATCGGATTCTTCATCTGGATCAGATCGGTGAGGTAAGCAATACCTTCTTTGTCGCCTGAAGCCATCAGGTCGAGCATCATATCGTATACATCGACGTTGCCGCCTTGTACCAGTTTCGCCTCATGCGTTTTGCGCAGGTCGGCCTTCACGTCCTGGTCGGTATCATAGAAGGCGTTTTTTACCTCCACTTCCTGCCCTACGACTACATCGAATTGTTTGATGGTACGCAGGTTGATCATCTGGTACAGCTCGTAGAAGTATGTCTGGTTCGGAATGTTGATGTTCAATGTATAAGGCAGGAATCCTTCCGACTCGATCACCATGTCGTAGTTCTTCGACGGCGGCAGGATCACGAGGTAGTTGCCGGTTTTCGGATCGGGATCGTATACGAAGTCGAGTTTCTTGCCGGTGCTGTTGTCGATCAGGTAGATCTTGGTCGGCATGGGCTTGCCGGTTTCGGCATTGAGGATCTTACCTTTGATCATGGTCAGCGGAATGTCTGCGGAGGATGCCGGCATGTCGAGGTAATAAATATCCTGGCCCCCGTGACCGCCTTTGCGGTCAGACGAGAAGTATGCGCGCGTACCGTCGGCAATCAGCGTAAAGTAGTTGTCATTGGCCGTGGTGTTCACCGGGTAGCCCATATTCTCGGGCGACGACCATCTTTCTCCTACGAGCTTAGACATAAAGATATCACGTCCGCCCATGGAGTTGTGACCGTTGGAGGTAAAGAACAGCGTCTTCTGGTCGGGGTGAATAAAAGGGGCATCTTCGTCAGCCTTGGTGTTTACAGGGACGCCCAGGTTTGCCGGTGCGCTCCAGCTGCCGTTGGCCTGCAAGGTTGTCTTGTAAATATCCAATCCACCCTGACCGCCGAGGCGGTCGCTGGCAAAGTAAATGGTCTTACCGTCGGGCGTAATGCTGGCAGTAGACTCCAGGTACTTGGGAGTGTTCAGGTTTGGCGTCAGCAATGCCGGCTTTGACCATGCTTCGCCGGTCTTGGCAATTTGATACAGGCCGCCCGGATCGGTGGCACCGCCCATGAAGACAATCATCTTCTGGCCATCGGCCGAGATACCACCGGTACCGACGTTGTATTCGTGGGCCAGCGGGATTTGCTGGGGTTCCGTCCAGGTGCCGTTGTTGTTGTACGAGATATATAGCTCTTCGATGAACTTGTCGCCGGTGCGCGTCTTGCCCGTGTTCGGGCGCAGGGCAGTATATGCCATGACGCTTTCGTCGGCCGACACCACGGGGTTATACTCCGTGTATTTGGTGTTGATCATCGAGTTGAAGTAGTTCACTTTAAAGTCGCGCGGTACCGACATAAGGGCCATTGCGTTGGAGCATGTGCGAATGGCGTCGTCGGCAAGCGTAATAGCCTTTTTGTCGGCCTTGTTGCTTAGCTTGCGGAACATGGTAAAGCTCTCGAGAGCCTTCGGCACGTTCTCGTCCTTCAGGTACAGGTCGCCCAGGTCGTAGTGCAACGTGGTAGGTACATCCTTGCCATTGGCGATGGCGTACTCGAAGTACGGAATAGCTTTGATCTGCTCGGTCAGCTCAGGAGACTTCTGGTAGCAAACGCCGGCCCGGTAGTGCACCAGGGGATCTTTTTCGCCCGCCTGGATGGCTTCCAGGTATTTGGGCAACGCGGCGTCATAGCTCTTGATTCCGAAATAGCGCTCAGCTTCCGCCAGCGATTTGTTGCTTTGCGCAAACAAGGATCCTGTTGCAAAAAATATGCAAAGCAACAGATAAATACACTTCTTGATCATAAGGAACTCGGTTCTATTTTGGTTTTCAATACTACTAAAGAATATGGATTATTGTAAGCACACGGCATGCCACAGATTCGGCGTTTTGAAAAGTAAACCTACATGCCCGTTGCTCCCCCAGCCGTCCGTCCCTGCTGACGCAAAACCACCCGGTCGATAACCATTCGACGAAAAGTGGGGAAAAATCCGCTTTTAAACTCCGATATAAAGTATCACTTGAGGTTACAAAGTTAAGAAGTTCGGAACTAATGCCTTGTATAGGTATCAAAAAAGTACTCCACGGGATCCTTGGGTAGGATATTCCCTGGAATATTCCGATTTTTATGGCTATCCGTCGAATTGGCATGAAGGCACAAATACTACGTTTTCTGGATGTTGAGTATGGTGAGGGTAGCCGCGTGGCACTCCTTCTGGTCATGAGCTTTTTCATGGGCATGTTCCTGGCGACTTTCAGCGTGGCATCCCAGACGCTGTTTCTAAAATACTTTGACGAGCAGCGCGAGCTCCCCGTCGCCCTGGTTGTTTCCGGTGCTTTCGCGTTGGCAGCCACTGCGTTATACAACTTTTTCCAGAACCGCATCCCCTTCCAGCTGCTGGCCGCCATCAGCCTGACGACCATCATTATCCTGACGGCCTTCATCGAATTTGGCGAGTCGGCATTCAACGACTCGGAGAGCATTTACTTCTTCGGTTTTACCGTACTGGCACCGTTTTCTTTCATCATTTACCTTATCTTCTGGGGTGCGTTCGGCCGCGCCTTTAACCTGCGACAATCCAAGCGTCTCATCGGTACCGTGGACATGGGTGCTATGATCGCCTCTTTTATCGCCTTTTTCTCGATCACGCAGTACCTACAGGCTGAAAACGCCGACACCGAAAATCTCTATACCATAGCGCTGGTCAGCATCCTCGCCTTTACCGTTTCATTCTTATACCTGTCCGTTCAATGGTTAAACAAACGGCGTACGTTTGCGGAAGAGAAGATAATCTACAAGAAGCTCGTCATTGGTGATTTTATTCAGAACCGGTACATCCTCTACATGTCGTTGTTTGTGGTGGTGTCGATGCTGGCGGCAAACTTCGTAGACTATTCGTTCCTGAACGTTACGACGTTGTACATGGACGAAAGTCGTCTGGCGAGCTTCATCTCCTCCTTTGAGATGACGATCGTAATCTTCGGTTTCTTGTTCCAGACCATCGCCACAGACCGCATCATCCGTGAATATGGCATGCGCATTTCGCTGCTGGTAACACCGGTGCTCATCGGTCTGTTTACCGTGGCTGCCTTGATCCTGGGTACAATCTTTGGCTATTCGCCGGAGGACAACTTGTTTGTGGTGTTCTTCCTGATCATCGCCATCAGTAAGCTGCTGATCCGCTCGCTGAAAGATGCGCTTGACAACCCTACTTTTAAGCTATACCTGCTTCCGATCGAAACCCACATCCGCATTGACGTACAAACCAAGATTGAAGGTCTCGTGACCGCCTTTGCCAGCTTGCTGGCCGGTACATTGATCTTGCTGATCAATCGGGTTGAAATCTTTGACCTGTTATACATCACCCTGTTTACGGTGCCGCTGTTGGCGTTTTGGTTCTTCGTCTCCAACCGCATGCACGCCAGCTACCGCCACACCTTGCAAAACGCCCTCGTGCGCAGCAAGGGCGGCAATGCACGCCAAAACGAAAAAGAGTATAACCTCAGTACGGTGTTGGAGAAGGAAGTCAACAGCACAGCAGAAGATAAAGTACTCTACGGCCTGACGCTGATGGAGAAGTTAGAGCCAGCCGTATTTGAAAGCACTATTACCCGCCTGGCCGAACGGCCACCATCAGCGGCCGTGCGCAAGTTCGCGCAAGAGAAGATTCAGTTGCTGGGGCTTACCACCGAAATAGAAAAGAGCGAGATCCGCACCCTGGCCGAAAAGGCATACGGCGAGCTGGAAGACGGCGATGTGCTATCCATCGCGCCGGAAAAATTACTTCGTATGAGTAAATCGGTGCGTCAGTCCGACCGGCTCCTCGCGGCCAAACTGCTACGAAAGCTGATCGGCCCCAAGACGATCTTCGTATTACTCGAGTTGCTGCGTGACGCCGATCCGCGGGTTCGCTACGAGGCGCTCTACACTGCCCGTAAAGTAAAACGCCAGGAGACCTGGCCGATCCTGATCGAGCTGTTAGGCTCGCCGTGGTATAGCCACCATGCCACCGCTGCCCTGCAGGAAGCTGGTGAGCCCGTGCTGCCGGCACTTGAGGCGGCCTTTCACAAATCTGGCCAGAGCGACCTGGTGATGCTGCGCATCGTGCAGATCATGGGTCGCATCGGCGGCCGCCAGGCGCTGGAGCTGCTGTGGAGCAAAGCCGACTACCCCGACAAACGCATCGTCAAGCAAATCCTGTTCTCCCTGCGGTACATTAACTACCAGGCCAAAGGCCGCGAGTCGCGCGACGTGATCAACCTGCTGGAAACCGAAATGAGCAAGGCCATCTGGAACATGGCGGCCCTGCACGAGCTGCCGGAAACCGACACCTTCCAATACCTGCGTGAAGCCCTGGAGGAAGAGGTGGCCGAGAGCTACGACCAGCTCTATATGCTGCTCTCGATCTTATACGACCCGCAATCGGTGCAACTTGTGCGGGACAATATCGAGACCAACGACCCCGACAACATCGCCTTCGCCTTGGAGCTGCTCGACCTTTTCATTGACGCCGAGCTGAAACCCAAGTTACTTCCACTGCTGGACGACTCGCGCACGCCAGTCAAGCTCAAAGCACTGCAGCTATACTTTCCCCGCGAAAGCTACAACCCGGTACAGGTTATCAACTATATCCTGAACCGCGACTTTAACCTCAACAACCGCTGGACGAAGGCTTGTGCCATTCACGCCTCCGCATTCCTGCCGGAGTTTCGCATCAGCCGCGGCCTGGTGGCACAGATGTTCAATACTGATCGGCTATTACAAGAGACTGCGGCGTGGGTGATCTACCACAAAGATGTGCAAGCCTACCAGGCGATCCTGGAACGTTTGCCCGACCGCGACAAAAAATTTATTGACTCTTCGATCGAGAACAACCGGTTGCTGGACGGCCTCAACGATGGATTTTTCCTGTGGATAGAGAAGGTCATGTTCATCAAACAAATCTCGGCCTTCCGCTCCATCCATGGTTCACTGCTGGCGGACCTGGCCGACAAGATCGTGCCGCTGGACTTCGACCCGGGCGAGCGCATTCGCCTGAACAGCGAAGACCACAATGCGCCGATCCTGATCATGGCACACGGAGAGATCGTATTGTGCAATGCCGGCGAGACCGTGGCCCGGCTCAGGAAAGGTGACATTCGCGGCGAACTTTTTAGCGACACCACCGTAAAGGCATCCGAAGCCGTTGCGCCCGAACGAGCCGTTGCTTTCCGGATCAACGCCATGGACTTCTATTTTGTCATGGCCAATCACCACGAGCTGGTACAGGGGCTGATCAAGAATCTGAAAGAAGAACAACCGGCACCAATCGAATAATTACTACCCTAACGCATCCTCTATACCACACCCTTACCAAAAGACCATGGCCTTCGACATTGACGTATTAATTGTCTATGCAGACCGCGATAATGAACCTCTTCTCCCTGGCGAGCCAGGCTGGGTCACGCAGTTCCGCAAGTTCCTGGAGCTGATGTTAACCCAGGTACTGGGCGAAAAACCGAACGTAGAACTAAAGCGCGAATCGTCATTGCGTGCCAGCATCGACAACGCTGCCGTGTGGGTAGCGCTGCTCTCTCAGGACTTTATCCAGTCCGGCGGTTGCCTGGATCATATCGAAGCAATCTTCAAACAAGCCGGCGCCGAAGCTCGCGGCCGCGTTTTCAAAGTATTCAAGACACCCCTCAACGTACAGGAACAACCGCCACGACTGCGCGAGATGTTGGGCTATGAAATGTACCAGCTGGACCCTGACTCCGGCGAGATTCGCGAGTACACTGATTACTTCAGCACCGAAGCGGAGCGGCAGTACTGGATGAAAATGGTCGACCTGGCCTACGACATCTACGAAACATTGCTCCGCCTGCGCAACACTGCTCCCACCGAAGGTAAAGCGCTATACAAACGTAAAACCATTTACCTGGCCGAGACAGCCCACGATCTTTCGGTACAGCGTAACATCATCAAACGCGAGCTACAGCGGCACGGCTATACCGTACTCCCTAACCAGACCCTGCCCGGCAATGTACAAGAGCTCGAGCGCCTCGTGCGCCGCGACCTGGACGAGTCCGCGCTTTCGATCCATCTGATCGGCAACGCCTATGGCGAAATACCCGAAGGTTCCGATCGCTCGCTGGTAGACATTCAGAATAAACTGGCGGCCGAAAAAAGCCTGCAAACCAAAGAACACACCCAGGCCTTCACCCGGCTGATCTGGATTTCGCCGCTCCTGACCCACGCCAGCGAAAAACAAAAAGGATTTATCGACACCATCAAACGCGATATCGAAGCGCAGGAAGGTGCCGAAATATTACAAACTCCGCTCGAAGACTTTAAGAACATCATGCGGGAAGAGCTGGAAGAAGCCGGTGGCAAGCGTGTGTTTGCCGAGACCGGCGGCCGCTCGATCTACTTCATGCACGACAAGGTAGACCACCGCGAGGCGAAGCCGCTCATTGACGTCATTAGACAGTCGGGCTTTGACGTACTGGTACCATCTTTTGAAGGCGACCTGCTGGACCTGCGCCAGCAGCATATCGACCACTTGTGCAACCTCGACGGCGCCATTATTTATCAGGGTAAGGTAAACGAGCAATGGGTACGCATGAAAGCCCTGGATCTGTTGAAGGCTCCCGGTTTCGGTCGCCGCAAGCCCATCGTGGCCAAGGCTATCGTCACGGCCCCCGGTGCTACACTCGACCCTGCTGGTTTTAAGAGTCAGAACCTGCAGGTAATAGAAGAAGATGCACAGCGTCCGCTGGAGTCCCTGAAGAATTTTTTACTTGAATTTAACGCCTGATCATGCACGCTGTAGCAGAAGACAGTTTAACGGCCAACCCGTTCCCCGGGCTGCGTCCGTTTAAGATCGATGAGAGTCACTTGTTCTTTGGC
The DNA here is from genome assembly GCF_018598175.1 of Dawidia cretensis. Lineage (GTDB taxonomy): Bacteria > Bacteroidota > Bacteroidia > Cytophagales > Cyclobacteriaceae > Ohtaekwangia > Ohtaekwangia cretensis. The sequence goes on along the minus strand of NZ_JAHESE010000004.1, from coordinate 200,864 downwards.
CGCGAAGGCCAGAGCGACGAGGTGCTGCTCAAGCTTTCGAAGAACCGCTTCGTTGGCGTGATCGGCCCCAGCGGTAGTGGTAAGTCGTCGTTTATATACTGCGGCGTCATGCCCATCCTCTACGGTGGCTTCCTGACCGATGCCAGCCCGAACTGGGAAGTGGTTGTTACCCGTCCCGGCGCCGGCCCGATCGACAACCTCGCAGAAGCATTGCTGAAGAACAATCGCGAGTATCAGAAAGCCGAAGCCGAAGAGAAACGCATCAAGCGCACCATCTTTTCTACCCTGCTGCGCAGCAGCTCCCTGGGCCTGGTGGAAGCGATCGAGCAGACCCGCAAGGATACTGATGTCAACTACCTCATCCTGGTCGACCAGTTTGAAGAGCTGTTCCGCTTTAAGGAAGGCCTTGATGCCAACTCGGTCAACGAGACACTGGCGTTTGTCAACCTGCTGATGGAGGCCGTGAACTATCCGGATGCACCGGTATATGTAGCCATTACCATGCGTTCAGACTTCATCGGCGATTGCGCACAATTCCCCGAGCTTACGCGTAAGATCAACGATAGTCACTACCTTATTCCCCAACTTACCCGCGACCAGAAACGCAAGGCCATCGAAGGTCCTGTGGCCGTGGGTGGCGCGGCGATTGCCCCGCGCTTAGTGCAGCAGTTGCTCAACGACCTGGGAGACAACCCCGACCAGTTGCCCATTCTGCAGCACGCGCTCATGCGTACGTGGACCTACTGGTCGCGGTACCGTGACTTTGACGAAGAAGCGGTAGACCTCAAACACTATGAGGCCATCGGCACCATGTCCGAGGCCCTTTCCCAACACGCCAACGAAGCCTACGACGAGCTTACCGAAGATCAGAAGCGCATCTGCGAAATGATGTTCAAAGCCATCACGGAAAAGCGTGGTGAGAACTTTGGTATCCGTCGCCCTACAAAACTGCACGAGATCGCGGCGATCTCGGACGTACAGGAAGAAGATGTTATTGCCGTGATCGATCGCTTTCGCGAAGCAGGCCGTTCGCTGCTGACACCTGCCGCAGGCGCAGCGATCTCGTCGAAGTCCATGGTCGATATCTCGCACGAGAGCTTGATGCGCATCTGGGTGCGCCTGAAGAACTGGGTGGACGACGAAGCCGAAGCTGTGCAAATGTATACGCGCCTGGCGGAAGCTGCTGCCATGCACCAGGTAGGCAAAGCCGGTCTGTGGCGTCCGCCGGATCTCCAGTTGGCACTGAACTGGCAAGCCAAACACAAGCCCACGCTCGTGTGGGGCCAGCGTTATAACCCGGCCTTTGAGCGCACTATGATCTTCCTGGAGTATTCCCGGAAGGAATGGGAAACCGAACAGCGCATCAAAGAGCTCGAGCAGAAACGCAAGCTCAAACGCGCGCGCGTCCTCGCCTTGATTATGGCTACTGCCGTGGTGATCTGTCTGTTGTTTCTCATGTATGCGTTCGTGCAGAAGGCTCGTGCCGACGAGCAATTTCAACTAGCCGAAGTGCAGCGCCTCAAGGCGGAGAACAATGCCGAAGCTGCCCGCAAAGCAGAGAAGGTGGCTGACGAAAAACGTCTCGAGGCTGAAAAGGCAACCGCTGCGGCCCTCGCCGCAAAAGAAGCCGAGGCCCAGCAACGCGAGCTTGCCCAGCAAGCCGAACGCGCCGCGGTTGAAAACGCCGAGCTGGCCAAGCGCAACGCTGCCGAAGCCCGCAAGAATGCCGAAGAGGCTCGCCTCAACGCCATGCGTGCGCAGACCAACGAGAAGTTTGCCAAGGAGCAAGAGCTGATCGCGATCCAAAATGCGAAGGAAGCCATGCGCCAGCGTTACATCGCCCAGGCCAAGGCCATGGCGGTGAAGTCAAAAGAATTGAACGACATCGAGCAGCAGGCGCTCATCGCCCAGCAGGCTTATAAATTCAACTCCGAGCACGAAGGGTATATCTATGACAATGATATCTACAACGGCCTGTATGCTGCGCTGAAGAAGCAGGATCATCCATTAACCAAGAGCCTGGAAGCACACGAACGTGGTGCCGCCCGTGCCCTGATGGCATCCCCGAAAGGCAACAACCTGTTTTCGGCGGGCAGCGACGGTAAGATTATCCGCTGGACCGAGCAAGGCAACCAATGGAAGTCGGAGATGCTGGTGAAACAAACCAACTACCAGTATTATACCATCGACATCAGCCGCGATGGCCGCTGGCTGGTGGCGGCAGGGCTGAACACCCTCAGCGAATCACGCAACTTTGTCGAGCTCTACGACCTCGAGAATATGGGGGCTGCTCCTAAACGTATCGACGGTTATACGTATGCGATCGAAAATCTGCGCTTCACACCCGATGGTAAAGGCTTCTATGCACGTGATAACTCGGGTAAGAGCATTCGCTACAGCGATCTGAGCACCAGCCGTGAAGTCATCACTCCCACCGTGAAGATCAACGCCATCGACCTGAGCGCCGACGGTACCCAGTTGGTAGGCGCCGGCGACAACGGCAGCCTGTTCTTATGGGATACGCGGAATAATTACGCTCCAGTAGAAGTAAAAGAACTGGGCGTACACCTCTCGTCGGTTGCCTTTGCGCCGGAAGGCCGCCGCATCGTGTTGGGTGACAATACCGGTATCGTGAAGATCTTTGACTACTTGAGCAATATGGTTATTCGTGTGCTGTCCGGTCACACGTCGGAGATCGCCGAGATCCGCTTCAACCACGGCGGCAACTTCCTGGCTACCGCCAGCAAAGACAAGACCGTGCGTCTCTGGAACCTGAACCGCCTCAAGGAGCAGCCTATTGTGCTAAGCGACCACAGCGACTGGGTATGGAGCGTGGCCTTTACGCCCGATGACGAGCAGCTGCTCGCCAGCATTCACAGCTCGGTGGAGACCGTGAAGGGCGTCGAGCATACCATCCACGCATGGCCCACCAAAATACCGGTGATGGCCGACATCCTCTGCGGACGCGTACGGCGCAACATCAACAAAGATGAATGGGAAATCTTCGTGGGTGATGACCTTCCCTATGAGTCTACCTGCGCTGCCCTGCCACCCAACAATGATTAATGCCGATGAAAAGACTTATACCCCTCATTCTCCTGGTGCTGATTTCGCTGGAAGGGTATTCCCAGCTGGTATCTTGCTCCCAGACCTTACGCCTTGCCCGCTCGACGTATGAGCAAGGCCGCCTGCATGAAATTCCGGCGCTGCTCGCCAAGTGTCTTGCCGGCGGTTTCTCGCAACAAGAAAAAGTAGAAGCGTACAAGCTGCTTTGCCTGTCGTATATATACCTGGAAGAGCCGCAGAAGGCCGATGAGGCCATGCTCAACCTGCTGCGCACCGACCATTACTTTAAGATCAATCCCGGCACGGATCCCGCGGAGTTTATTGCGCTCTATAATACATTCCGCACCCACCCCATCTATCGCATCGGGGGCAAGCTGGGGGTTAACGCCAGCGCACCGAACGTAGTGACCGCGGTAGAGGCCAACGACGGCGAAAGCAAATACAACCGTAAGATCGGCTTTCAGGTGCACGTGTCGGGCGAAATCCCGCTGAACGGCAACCTGATATTGAACCCCGAGCTCGGCCTCGCACAACGCAACTTCGAGTATACCAACCATCTGAGCTTTACCGACACGGCTTTTACCACGACCGCCGAGGAAAAACAAACCTGGATCACGTTGCCCGTAATCCTGCGGTATCAAATAACACGCAAATCGTTCATGCCCTACGTCGGCCTGGGTGTGGAGGCCGCGTACCTCGTCAACGCTTCGCTGAGTGGCAACCGTACCCGCCAGGGCTTCCAGTTTATCGAAGACAAATCGTTTGACCTGAAGCCGCAACGGGAAAAATTCAATGTCAGCGCCGTGGCGACGGCGGGCGCACACTTTCCGCTGGGCAGTGGTTTTGTCGTCACAGAAATCCGGTTTGTCTATGGTATCACCAAGGTGAATTCTGACAAGACCGCCTTTGCTGTCGACAGCAGCTTGCCGTTTGAATATGGTTATGCCGACAGCGTCTATAAGCTAAATTCTTTGTCTATCACGGCTGGGTATGTATACAACATCTTCAACCCCAAAAAACTGAACAAACGAAAATGAGGTTACGCATTATTCTTTGCGGGTTTGGACTATACTGCTGGGGTTGCAATAACATTGAGGATGCTTCGCCATCCGACCGCAGCACCTTCATGCATTTTTATGAAGCGCCACACAACCTGTATGGCGTGCAGGCAGAGCCTCTTGCCGATGGTTATATTATCGTCGGAAACGAATTGCTGGCCAATGGCAACCAAAACGGTTACATCATTCGCACCGACAGCCGGGGCCAACGGGTAGCCGACGATGTGATCCTGGGAGGCGGCTCGGTCAGTGACCTCAAGGTAACGACCGATGGTTACTACGTAATCGGCGACAGTATAAAGTCAAACCTGGAGTCGGGCGACGTCTCTGTGTTCGACCTGGTAGTATACTCCGCCCGCTTGTTCAAGCTGGACTTAAACGGAAACATCGTGAAAAAGCTTGTCATTGCCGACCGCAAGAACGCTACAAACATGACCGATATACACGGTGGCGCCCTGACGTTGAACGAGCAGGGCCAGATCGTGGTATTGGGTACGCTGCGTAAAGCTGGCGCTGCAACGACAGAAAACCCGTACCTGGTAGTGCTGGAGCCGCAAGGGCTGGACACCGTGTGGACACGGACATACGATGTACTGGAACGCGACTATGTCAATACCCGCGCGGTACACATCGCGCCTTCGGGCAAGATCATCTGGGCTACGGCGCTGCTGCGTGAAAATCAAAACTTCTCGCGGTCGTTCCTGGGCATTCCCTACATTCAGGAGAATTCCACATTTGAGAACTTTGCCCAGTTCGGTGAACAAACCGAACAGCAGCTTTATGCCCATGACTTACAACCTGCATCCTCTGCGGCGTCGGGCTTTGGTGTGATTGGCACCTACGCCACGCCGGCCGGCGCTAACGCGAATATGTTCTTTGTACGGGTGACGCAGGCCGGCGGTATCATTCCGGGCAGCCAGCGTTACTTCGACGGCATTTTGTCGGCTGAAAATGCGACGGTAGCGGAAGGTGACTCGCAAAGCGAAGACACGGGCGACGCCCTGACCGCGACACGCGACGGTGGTTTTGTATTGGCCGGTTCTATGCTGACCACGCCCGGGCGCGGTAAAGGTGGAAAAGATATATTCCTGGTAAAGATCGACGCGTTTGGCAATGTGATGTGGAATAAGATCCTGGGCGGTACGGGCAACGAGACTGTGAGCAGCATTCGCGAGACAGCGGATGGCGGCCTGCTCCTTTGCGGTTCCAACGAAGTATCGGGTTTGTCTTCGATCTTTATTATCAAGACCGACGAGAACGGAGAACTAACACAATAATACCCTGCTCCGGCGGACAGCCGCACGAGCAGCCATCATCTTGACGCTATAGTTTTAGTATAAATCTTTTATTGTTTAACGCATGTATCACTCTACTCTGAGAAGGTATTTTACGATCCTGCTTGTCCTGGCCGGTCTGCCTGCATTCGCGCAACCTACCAACTACCCGACGGGACTAATCGCCACAACGCTCAGCGCCACTTCCATCGAAGTTGAGTGGACGGGATCCACGGGAGGCACCTTGCCGACGAACTATGTGGTGTATGTCAAAACCTCCACTGGTACCATTACGCCACCGACCAATGGCACATTGACTCCCAACGATGCCAACTATGGTGACGGAGTCGGCTTCGAACACGTAGGCCATTCTGTGGGAACCAACACGTTTACGTTTAACGGCTTGCCCACGAATGAGACCTTTACCTTCGTTATCTACCCTTACAGGACCGGCGGTTCGCCCGACCCGTACTATAAAACCGACGGCACACCACCCTCTGTTACCGGCTCGACCAAAGCGCCTGTCATGGTTTCTACCACGGCGGCCAGCAACGTTACCGTTAACAGTGCCGACCTCGGCGGCGAAATTGGTACTTCTCCGAACAACATCACAGAGCGTGGCACGGTGTGGAAAACTGGCACAGGCGTAACGATAGGTGACAACAAACTGGCCGAAGGCGGCACCGGCACGGGCACCTTCACGGATAACCGCGGCAGCTTGCCGTCGGGTGTAAGAATATACTATGCCGCCTATGCAACGAACGCCGTCGGCACAACCCTGTCATCAGAAGCTTCATTCTATACCTACTCTACGGCGCCGGCTACGCACCCGACTGTTACCGCGGAAGCGCAAAGCCCCACCGAGATCGCATTAACCTTCCCCGCCGCCAGCACAATTACCGATGCGGCCGGATATATCATTTTGCGCACTACTGGCTCCGCCCCGACCGCCGCCAGCATTCAGGACGGTGTCGCTCCGGGCTCGCTAAACCTGAACGGCGCCACGCTGGTAACCACCATTACCAACACCAGCACAACGACCTATTCCAACACGGGCCTTACCGCGAATACGCGTTACTACTATGCCGTGGTACCCTACAACTGGAATGGTACAAACGCACAAACCTATAATTACCGCGGCGGCGCGTTCACTACCGACGACGACGTAACGCTTTCCAGTATCTCGACCGTTGCCTTTACAGCCGGTACAACGGCCTCCACCATTGCCTACCGAATCTACCAGTCAGGCGCAATGACCAACGACGGAAGTAACAGCCTCGCGCTGGGAACCTTCCAGATCCGTGACGGGGGCGCGTCTAACAACGATGCTGACGACAAGCCGACCATTGTAGAGAGCATTACCTTCAGTATCACCAATTCCGCCAACGTGCGCCGCGTAGCCCTGTACAACGGCACAACGGAAATATCGGGCACCGAACAGAGTGCGGGCAGTTCAGTCACCTTCACGCCCAGCACTCCCATTACGGTAAACGACAACGGCAATACGAGCATTTCAATCCGGGCCACGTTTCAGTCTTCCGTAAACGACAACCAAACCATTCACTTCACTGTTACCGGGGTCACCACCGTCACGAGCGCACCTACGTCGCGATTTGCCGCGGCCAACGGTGGCGGCGCTGTTTCTTCGCCGTCAACCGATAACAAGATCAACGTCGTGGCTTCCAAGTTCCTCTATGCCGCGCTCCCCGGCGCAGCACTAGGCACCGGCCAGACATTCAACCTTACGGTGCGTGCTGTAGACGGGAACCCTTATAATAACCTGGATGTCGATTACAATAAGCAGATAGACCTGGAAGTGACCGGCGGCACCGGAACGATCCAGCCTGGCGGCACCGATCTTCATCCGACCCTGTCCAACGGCGTCTATACCTGGCCGAATATATATTTCAGCATCGCTGGCACCTATACGCTCAAAGTAATCGACGACGCCTACAACCCCGACCCCGATCTAAGCGATATTTCGGGTAACGTAACGATCAGCAGTGATGGCGTTACGATCACGCCACCGGCAACGCTAAATCTGTGCTTTGGCGGTATCGCCCGGCCGCTGGGCAATATTATCATCGCAGAAACCGATGTGACCGACTTCTCCACCTCCGGCACAGTGTCGCTGGCATTGCCCCCGGGCTTTGTCTTCGATCAGACTGTCACGACCAATCCGACCATCACGCCCGCAGCACCGAACGCCGATATCTCGAATGCTTCCAACCTGAGCTACCCCGCCACCAACGTAGTGGAGTTTAGCTATACCGTTGTCGGAACGGATAAGCTCTCGACGATTACAATCACGGGATTGAAGGTCCGCTATACCGGCACGTCAGCAGCCTCTGGCAGTATAACCCGTCTCGGTGGTACCGCCAACATTACCGGCAACCAGGTGAGCGATGCCAACCCTCATGGTTCTGTCACTGCCGTCTCCGGCACCGCACCGTCGCCCTTTACGTTTACCGTTGCTGCGCTCACAGGGGAAGTGCCTGTGGCCCCAAACCAAAAACGCTTCAGCAAGAGTTCCAATGCTGTACGCCTGATCGGCCAACCTGCCGGTGGCGTGTTCAGCGGCCCGGGTGTAACGTTTACCAGCGGTGAATACCGCTTTAACCCTTCTACCCTGTCGGCCGACACCTACACCATCACGTATACGTATAAAGACGCTACTGCGCAGCAATGCGAATTTATACACACCGAAGACTTCGAAGTATATGTTACCAACATCAACAACCTCGAGATTGAGTATTGCAATAACGCAGACCCATCTCCTACGTTGACTGTAAGCGCATCGTATATCACCAGCCAGTATGGCCCAGGCTATGCGTTTCAAAAGTTTGTGTATTTTAATCCTTCCGTCGGGCAAACCGATATGGCGCTTCCTGCTAGCAATATCTTCGACCCGAAGCAAGCGGTGTACCAACCCATCTATGCTGCCACAGCCTCGATATACGGCACATACGGCATCTGGATCGGATTTGTCGTATCGAACGGTTTTTCTACTTTCCCGGAATGGCAGCTCGTACCGATCAAACAGGCACCTGCTGTAAATTTCTTTATTCCCAAGATGGAGTTCTGCTCGAACGAGGCGCCTGTCGTCCTGACCGGTGGTCCCGCGAACGGCGACAACCCCTCCGACGACTTCTTCACGGCTACCGGCACGGCCGTTACCTCGGTGACGTCCTCGGGTACACCCCGTGTGTGGTCGTTCAACCCGGCATCTGTGACAGGCGTCACGGCCTCTACGCCGGTAACGTTTAACATGACCTATACCTATCGCGACCCGAGTACAGGTTGTCAGAATACCTCCGCGGTGCAGCAGATCAAAGTAAGCTTACGCCCGCCGATCGTGCCCTCGGGCAACATTACTCCCGGCACCTCCATTGAGGTTTGTCAGGGTGGTACCATTGGCTCATTCTCGGCTGCGGCGGTGGCACAAACTTCATACGTTTGGTATTCCAATAACCCTCCGACAACCGTCGTAGGGGCCGGCAACTCGTTTGTGCCTCCGGTCAGTAACCTGATCGCCGGAACGTCGACGTTCTATGTTACGCAGAGCATCAACGGTTGCGAAAGTACACAGGCTCCGCGGTCGCTGACCGTCGAGGTAAAGGCCAGCCCCGCTGCGCCCGGTTCGGACTTCAGCCGCGAGTATTGCCAGTTTCAGAATATTCCCAGCAGCGAGCTGCAGGTGACCGGTACGGCCGTGAAGTGGTATGATGCCAACAGCGTGTTGACACACTCCGGCAGCAGCCCGTCCGCAGCAGACCTCGACATTGACAATACGGTGGCAGGGCCATACGGCTTCACGGTTACCCAAACAGTAGCCGGCTGCGAAGGCGCCAAAACAAAAGTAGGCGTTATGATAAAACCGCTGCCCAACCTCGACATTCTGCCGACCACGGGCGATCCGAACAAAATCTGTGTGACCGGTGGTTCACAGACCTTCCAGGCTACCGACAACGGAGCGGCGGCTCAGAATGGCACCTGGTCTGGTACGAACGGTATTAACTCGGCGCTCATTCCTATCGCTGCCGCCGGTACCGTACAGCTCAATGCGTCCTTGTTATTACCGAATAGCTATACACTGCACCTGGTATACCAAAATCCTACCACCTTATGCTCCAACACCAAAGACCTGGCGCTGACGGTGCTACCGACTATCGCTCCGAGCTATACCATCGGCACTGCCTGCGACGGCTTCCCTGTCAGCATTACGAATACTTCAACCATGGTTCCCATTAACGCTACCGATACCATTGCCTCTACCAGCTGGAGCTTTGGCGACGGGACTTCGCTTTCGGCGGGTAGCGGCGAGATTCTTCCCGGCCCCAACACGGTCAAGACTACTGGAACGTATTTCAGCCCCAACCACATTTTTAACGGCATTGGCAACTTCCTGGCGGAATTCACCATGGTTACATCCAGCGGCTGTATCATCACGCCCCCCAAGATCCCGATCACGATCAACCCGAACCCCGACGGTACCTTCGCCTGGCGCAACGTCTGCGTCGATCCTTCCGGCGGTTCGGATACAGAGTTCCTGGCTGGTACCAGCAACATTTCGGAAGCGAATATCCAGTCGTATGATTGGAACTTCTCAAAACATAATCAGCTCGTTGTCGGCACTGTCAATGCTCCCGGCACAGGCAAAATATCGAACGTAAATTATATCTCCGTAGGGACCGACACCGTGCGGTTGATCATCACCACGACAGCATCGTGTAAGGACACAATCCAGAAACCCGTATACATGGTACCTTCGTTTGGCACCGTGACCGAAACCAATGCTTATACGCAGGATTTCAACGGTACGGCCGATGGCTGGATTACCGGTGGCATACGTTCGTCGTGGGCACACGGCCACCCGGCCGGCGCCACGGTAAACAAGGATGCTTCCCCCAACGGCCTGGGTGGCGCCTGGGACACCAACCTCACCGGTAACAGCAATGCCGGCGAGCAGTCATGGGTCATGAGCCGGTGCTTCGATTTCTCGTTGGCTCAGAAGCCCATCATCTCGTTCGACATCTGGTCTGACACCCCTGCTGGCAACGACGGCGCGGTGCTGCAATACAATACCAGCGGCAATATCGAGAACGAAGCGCAGTGGCAGGTTGTAGGCCAGATTGGCCAGGGCGTGAACTGGTATGATGAAAGTGGTATCTCCAGCCGTCCCGGCAACCAGCCTTCCAACGACCTGGGCTGGACCGGTGCCTATGGAGACTGGAAAACTGCTACGTTCAAGCTCGACAACCTCATCGGCGAAGCCAACGTCGTTTTCCGTATCGCCTTTGCCAGCAACGCCCCACGCCGCGAAGGGTTTGCTTTTGACAACATCTTTATCGGCGAGCGGACCCGTACCGTGCTGATCGAAAACTTTACCAACTCGTCGGCCGCTGCCAACGGCACGGCACACAATGCGCTGTTCAATGCCTTCTCGCAAAACTCTCCGGAGATCGCCAAGATCCAGTTCCACACAGCATTCCCAGGCAGCGACCCGCTGAACGCCATCAACGCAGAGATCAACAACGCGCGCACCGCTTTCTATGGTATCACCACCTCGCCTACCTTCAGCCTCGACGGTAACGTAGTGAACACCACACCGGCGCTGGAAGCCCTATACAATGAACGCATCCTGACACCGTCACCCATCCGCCTGGATGTAACGATGACAAAGGAAGGTGAAGTGGTCAAGATCAAGACTTCGATCACCAACGCGACAAGCCAGGTACTGCCTACGGCCGGCGTGAATGTCTTCACTACCATCGTTGAAAAGACCATTACCGACCCTGCCTATCTGGGTGCCAGCGGCAACGCCGAGTTCCACTATGTGGCAAAGGAAATGCTGCCGACAGCGGCCGGTATACGCCTCACACAAGACATCGCACCCATGCAGACCATCGTGCTGGACGAAGTGGTCTGGCGCAACCGCGACCTGCTGACCAGCGGTGAAGGTGCCGTGGTCATATTCATGCAAAGCATTGAAGGTGGAAACAAAGAAGTATTCCAGGCGAAGGTGATCGACGCTACGGATGAGCCGGACTTCGTTACAGCCAACGAGCCTACCTTTGGCGATCAGGTACGTGTATATCCTAACCCCACCCGCGGCGAAGTAAACATCGACCTTCCTGTGAAGGCGGCACAAGATCTTCCCGTAAGCCTGGTAGATGGATTTGGACGCACCGTATACCAACAGGTCTTCCAACGCGGCGATAAACGTAAAACCATTTCTACTGCAAGCTTTCCCGACGGCGTGTACATCTTACAGGTCCGTTCGGCAGAAGGTAGCGTGATGCACCGCAAGCTGGTGATCACCCACTAAAGCGATATATAGGCTGGCAGGGACGACAAGCGCTCCGTCTTGTTTTCCTGCCAGTCTACTTGAAAATAATAATGGCTTAGGCCATTCGTTACTACCAGGTAGGGCGCCCGTAGCGTGGCGTTATACGTCGATGCCTGGTGTACGGTATTTTGATTGATCGGTTGGGTAGGAGCTTTGCATTCGATCACCATCCAGGGTGCTCCCAGCCGGTCGAATACAACAATGTCCGAACGCTTGGACAGCTGGTTATACGACAACCCTCCCTCCACGCGAATCAATGCGCGGGGGTATGCCAGGTCCCGCAACAGATGATGCACAAAATGCTGCCGCACCCACTCTTCAGGGGTCAATACCAGGTACTTCTTTCGCAGCACATCGAAGATCCAATAACGATCGTCTGCTTTCTTGACCTGATATTCAAAGGACGGAAGGTTGAGGTCGTACATGCCGGGGCGAAGATAGGCAGTTTTAGCACATAAACTTTTGGTACCTTTAGCCGCATGAAGACGAAACAGGACATCGTGGAAAACTGGCTGCCCCGTTACACCGGGCAGGCGCTCAACCAGTTTGGTGAATATATACTGCTGACCAACTTCGACAACTACGTGCGCATGTTTGCCGAATGGCATAACGTGCCCATCATCGGCCAGGACCGCGCCATGCGCAGCGCCACGGCCGAAGGTATCACGATCATCAACTTCGGTATGGGCAGCCCCAATGCCGCCACGATCATCGACTGCCTCAGCGCGATCAAACCCAAGGGAGCGCTCTTCCTGGGTAAGTGCGGCGGCCTCAAGGCCAAGAACCACATCGGCGACCTGATCCTGCCCATCGCAGCGATCCGCGGCGAAGGTACCTCCAACGACTACTTTCCCGCCGAAGTGCCCGCCCTCCCTTCCTTCGCACTACAAAAAGCTATCTCCACCACCATCCGCGACCACAAACAAGACTACTGGACCGGCACCGTGTATACAACCAACCGCCGCGTGTGGGAATGGGACGAAGAGTTTAAAGAATACCTGCGCAAGATTCGCGCGCAAGCCATCGACATGGAAACAGCCACCATCTTCTCCACGGCCTTTTACAACAAGATACCCGCCGGCGCCCTCCTCCTGGTATCCGACCAACCCATGGTACCCGAAGGCGTCAAGACCGAAGTGAGCGATCTGAGCGTCACCAAAAACTACGTCGAGCTTCACCTCCGTGTTGGCATTGACTCACTGCGACAGCTGATCAACAATGGCATGACGGTGAAGCATTTGCGGTATTAACCTAACAATCAATATCTTATAAGGGAAGAAAGCGGATTACTAGCGCAAGGCTTAAGTGCGAAGCACGGAACTTGTGACTATAGCTGCCGGCAGTCTTAGTACGTTGATACTAAGCCTTCCGTATCAACTTCGTCTTCACCATAAACAAAACACCCCCTCCAACAATGAAATACAGCGCCAACGCCAGCGCGCTATACCGCATGCTCCCCGTCAGGTGATCGATAAACCCGTACGAGAATGTACCGAACACAATGGCAAGGTTATACGTAACGTCGTAGAAGCTGAAGTATGAAGCATGATCGATGGTGTTGTCGGGAATCAGCTTAGAGTATGTGGCGCGGGACAGTGACTGAATGCCGCCCATCACCATGCCGACAACAAATGCCAACGCATAAAACTGATATTCGGTCGTGATAAAATATGCGCTGATACAGATGCCGATCCAGATCATGATCATGACCGTAAGCGAATAACGATTGCCTTTGGCTTGCGACAGGCGGGCGAACAACCACGCTCCCAGGATGCCTACTAACTGAATGATGACCACGGTTGCAATCAGGCTGGTAGTTCCCAGGTGTAGTACATCGGTACCGAACAATGTGGCCAGGTACATCACTGTTTGTACACCGCCGTTATAAAAGAAAAATGCTACCAGGTAACGCTTTAGGTCCGGCTGTTCACGCAGGCTGCGCCATACTTTACGAATTTCCTGATAACCCTTCGTCCAGACACTGCCACTACCTTCCAGCTTGCGCGCCGACGCATTTTCGGGCAGCAGGGCAAAGGGTATCATCGAGAAACCTACCCACCATAAGCCTACCAGTAAAAATGAAAAGCGTGTCGCCGCGCCTCCGTTATCAAAACCAAACGTGTCAAATCCCAAAATCAAAACTGTACAGACTACCATCAATAACACGCTGCCGATATACCCCATCGAATAGCCGTTCGCGCTGGTGGCATCGTAACGGTCGCGGGTAACGATCTCCGGCAGGAAGGCATCGTAAAACACCAGGCTGCCCGAGTAGCCAATGCTGGCCAGAATAGAACAGGCAATGCCCCACTCCAACGCCGATACATTGTCAAAAAGATATAAGCCCATACACGACAGACTGCCCAACCATACAAAGATCTTCATGAAGATCTTTTTCTTGCCGGTATAATCCGCTATGCCGGAAAGCAACGGCAGGATGGCAGCGACCACCAGGAATGAGAACGAGAGTGCGTAGGAATATAGCACGGAGTTCTGCAGTGTAAAGCCCAGGAAGTTCACCTGATCCGTTCCGCTGGAAACGGCCACCTCTTTGTAGTAGATCGGAAAGATGGCCGTGATAATGATCAGGGAATACACGGAGTTTGCCCAGTCGAACATGTACCAGGCCCGTACAGTGCGGGGGTTATTCAGCGCGGCGGTGGCGGTTATGCCATTCATGAGTAATCGAAGTTTAAGCGGGAAATGACGACAGACAAACGCGGGATCGCCCTAGGGCAATCCCGCGAATATACAGTATTATCATCATTTCCAACGTATGCAGCCGCTCGGGAAGGGCGTTACGTATTGCTGAAAAGGAGGAACGCTATAATCAACGTCACGATGATATTAAACAGCTGCGCGATCAGGAACGCATATAGCGGTTTGCGGCTTTCAGCGTTGAAGAGGTCTGAGAATTTGGTTTCCAGACCAATGCTCGTAAAGGCCAGTACAAACCACAACAGCTGCACGCTTTTGAGGCTGGCACTCAGACTTTTTAACTGGTCATCCGGGAGCCAGCCAGCCCGCACGGTACCCGCTTCGGTTACCGTAGGAGACAACAACGTAAACAGCAGCGACGCCGCCAGGAAGCCCAGCACAAACTTCGGAAAGCGCTCCCAGATCACGGTCAACGTAGGCTGTTTCACGGCGTCCTGGGTTTTACCCTTGTTGGTATACGTCCAATAAACACTGATGGCGAAGGCCGCCAATCCCAACAGTACGTTTTGCGAGAACTTCACAATGGTACTGATCTTGAGCGCCGTCTCTCCTACCAGCGTTCCCGATGCTACTACTGCCCCCGTTGTATCGATGCTGCCGCCCAGCCAGGCGCCCGTAACCGCCTCCGGAAAGTCGAAGTAACGGGCAATGTATGGCATAAAGATCATCATCGGAATGGCCGTGATTAGCACCAGCGAAATGATATAGGAAAGTTTCTTGTTATCACCCTTGATGGCTCCAGCCGTCGCGATGGCTGCCGATACACCACAGATCGACACCGCGCTTGACAGCATCATGGTCAGCTCGTCGTCGAGCTTAAACTTCCTACACACCCAAAAAGCAAAGTACCACACGGACACTACGACCAACAGGGCTTGGATGAGACCGAGGGAGCCGGCTTTGAGGATGTCCGTAAAAATCACGGATGTGCCTAACAGTACGAGGCCGATCTTCACAAACATCTCGGCCGTCAATGCAGACCGAAACCATTCCGGGAGGTCAAGGGTGTTGCTCACCAGCAAGCCTATCGAGAGACTGAAGATCACGGCCTCCAGCCCCAGTCCTTTGATGCCGCTGTTGCCGGCGATCACCAGGGCGAGTATCGTCAGCACCGCGATCACCGGAAACACTTTCACAAAAGCGTTCAGCGACTTGCCTGTAAGCCAGGCACCCAACAAGCCCACGGCAAATACAAAAACAAACTGCACGAGTATCGCCGCGAGGTTGGCCCCCGTCAGCACGGTATCGCGCAGACTGGCGCCATCTTTCCAGCCATACGCCGGCGCCGGCACAAGGTAAAAGAAGCTGATGAAAATGATCAGGAAGCCAAGGGCCACGACGGCCCAATCTTCGTGTAGCGGGGTTCTTGCTTTGGCAGTTGTTGTGTTGCTCATACCAGGTGGTTATCGAATAAAAAAATATATATCTAGAAAATATCGCTTAGCGCGCGCCGCGCCGCATGAAAGCCGCACATGCCGTGTACACCGCCACCGGGCGGTGTAGAGGACGAGCAGATATAAATGCCTTTGGCGGAAGTACGGTACGGCGACAAGCGCAATGCAGGGCGCGTAAAGAGCTGCCCGAGATCGATCACACCACCGTTGATGTCGCCGCCTATATAGTTGGGGTTGTGCTCATGCATCTGCACGGTATTCATGGTGTGGCGCGCCATGATGCGATCACGGAAACCCGGGGCAAAACGCTCTACCTGCTTTTCAATGACCTCGGTCATGTCCCGTGTCGAGCCGTGGGGCACGTGGCAATACGCCCAGGCGGTATGATGCCCGGCCGGAGCGCGCGTCGGATCAAATACACTCTGCTGCGCCAGCAGCACGAACGGCTTGTCTGCATGCCGGCCGGTAGACGTCTCATATTCTGACTGGGCAATCTCGTCAAAGGTATTGCCGAGGTGAACTGTGCCCGCAATGCGGCATGCCGGCGCGGTAAAGGGCACCGGACCGTTCAGGGCCCAATCGATCTTAAAGACACCCATGCCATACCGGTAGCGTTGTAACTGCCAGGTATATAGCGACGAGAACGTATGGCCTGCTATCTGCAACAGCTGGCGTGGCGTGACATCCAGCAGCACCGCCTTCGACGACGGCAGGTCGCGCAGGCTGTTCACAAAGAAGCCGGTTTGAATGGTACCCCCAAGCGATTTAAAGTACGATACCAGCGCGTTGGCGATGGATTGTGATCCACCGACAGGCACGGGCCATCCTTTCAAATGCGCGTTGGCCATCAGCACCAACCCGATGGCCGCAGAAGAGAGGTTGCTCAGCGGTTGTATACCGTGTGCCGCCATACCGGCCCAAAGGCCTTTGCCTTGCGGTGTAGAGAACCGGCGGGAAATCGCTTTGGCCGAACGCAGCGCATGAATGCCAAACCGCGCCATGGCCATGGGGTGACGCGGTATAGAAAGCGGCCCCAGTACATCTTCGGCCAGGTCTGGCCACATGTCTGCTACCGGTTTAATCAGGTTACGATACGCTTGCTCGTCGTGGCGTAGCGCATGGGCCGTTACATCGAGTGACATATCGAGAAAAGCCTCGCTGCCGTCTTCCAACGGATGCGCTGCAGCAATGTCGGGCAGGATATAGCGCAGGCCGTGCTTCTCCAGCGGCAGCTTGCTAAAGAATGGCGACGCGATGGCGAGCGGATGTATGGCCGAGCACACGTCGTGCGTAAAGCCCGGCAATGTCAGCGTTTCCGAACGCATGCCGCCGCCCAAAGTGTCTTTTCCCTCTATCAGCAACACGGAGCATCCCGCTTGCTGCAAGGTAATCGCAGCGGCCAGACCGTTAGGCCCCGACCCAACCACGATCGCATCATATTCTGTTTTGCCCACGTCGTTACATATTTGGTCACTTTCTCCCCGCTTCCGGCTGTAGCAGTACCTCACCGGTACGCCTGACGCGCCACGCCGTGATGGGATTAAAGTGATAGCCCCCCTTGCTCCCCCCGCGGGCGTCCGAAAGCTGACGAAAAGTAGGCTGAATATAACCGGTTTCATCGATTGCACGACTCATAATTTCAGTCTCTTCACCATTCCACTGCCATATATAGCGGAATGGGGTGTGCGCCTTGTCCAGCACCGGATCCTGCAAGCGCGCGGGCGCCCAGGTTTTGCCGGCGTCGGTGCTTACCTCCACCGCCTGAATTTTGCCCCGCCCACTCCAGGCCAGGCCGCGTATTTCGATCCATCCCCTCTCCACATGTGCCGGGTACGCCGGAAACGTAATGATCGAACGGGCATCCATCACAAAACTGAACTGCCGCACGTTACCGTCGCCGATGGACTCGGTGTACTTGGAAGTCTCCTCGCGCGTCATAAACGGCTGGTTTGAGAGCTCGAGGCGACGCAGCCACTTGACACTGGTATTTCCCTCCCACCCCGGCAGCAACAGGCGCAGCGGATATCCTTGCTCAGGCCGGATTGCCTCTCCGTTCTGTGCATAAACGATCATGGCATCTTCCCAGCCCTTGCTCACCAACACACTGCGTGTCATCACAGCCGCGTCAGCCCCTTCGGCCAGGAACCAGGTGGCCGTAGATTTTACGCCCACTTCGCGAAACAACGTCGACAGCATGACACCCGTCCACTCACTTTGACTGGTCAGGCCGCAGATTTCCTGCGGCGTAAGCGTCTCGCTGCCACCGCGAAAATTCCCCGAGCACTCGACAAAGCAAATGCGCGATACCGAGGGGAAACGCTTCAATTCTGCCAGGGTAAAGATCATAGGCTTCTCCACCATGCCGTGTATCATCAGCTCATGATGCGCCGGGTCGATCTGCGGCACACCGCCGTGGTTGCGCTCGAAATGCAAGTCAGACGGCGTGATCATGCCGTAAAGCTCTTGGAGCGGCGTGCGCGACGATGTATCAGACGGTTTCTTGTGCGGCGTTTCAAACGGCGAGCGCGTGCCCAATACACCGGGTGACGTACCGAGCTTTTTTGTGGAATCCTGAATGCTTTTCTCCGCTTGGGTCACCGCCGCCTGTAGCCGCTTTCCAAACGCTGTCTGCACCAACACAACGGCCGCCGTAGCGGCCCCACCCAGCCAGGTACGCCGCTTCATCATGATACTGGTGCGTTCCGGCGCCGTTGTATTGTGCTGTATCCCTTCTTTGTCTTTCTCCATAAGCTCTTCTCGCGTTACCGTACCTCCGGGCCACCCTTGCGGTCGTCCGTCACAAACATTTCACGCGCGGGCATCACTACCTGCGGCAGGTTTTGATTGGTTAGTACAGTGGTAGAATCGATAATATTGTTGGCATGTAGCAGGAATGCCGTCAGGCTATATACTTGTTCCGGCGTAAGCGATCCGGAGCTGTCGTACGGCATAGCGCGATGTATATAATCGTACAGGGTGCTGGCGTAAGGCCAGTAATTGCCGACGGTCTTTTCTTGTTTGCCTTTGCGGGTAGTATCACCCTGAATAGAGACCAGTACGTTATAAGGCCCCTCTACACCTGTGCACCCATGACAGCGCGCACACTTTTGCCGGTATAGCCGCTGCCCCTTGCGTACCGTTCCGGAGCCCGGTGGCAGACCTTGCCCATCCGGGCGAACATCGATATCCAACGTCGCAATCTCCGCGGCCGTGGCTACGCGCCCCAACCCCGACGTTGCCGGCCAGGCGCCTTCTCCTGTTGTGATCTCGTTGTTACGAAAAAAACAGGAGGTAAGCGCGAACGCTAACACCACCACGTATAGCGCTCGTCGCCCACCTGCCTGAAAGACTGTTGGTTTGTCTCGACCAGCAATAAGTGAAGCTGGCACCGTACCTAACCCAAATAAAGAACGCATGCCAACTCCCTTACTGATTATTGATAGTCGCCTGCCGACAGCGTACTGCCCGACAGTGCGTATTGTTTGTCCTGCCTGTCCAGCACGACATACACTGAATCTTGCTTCTCATCGACGCCTTGCAAGATTACCCGTGCACCGCCGCGTTCTACCGCGTAGTGCAGCACCATGCGTTTACGATCGTCGTATTTACCCTGCTCCTTGGCAAACTCCCGGTTACGACGGGTCGAAGCCGCCTGGGTATTGATTTTTGTAACCTCGTCACCAATGTGTGTCCATGCTTTTGGGCTGATCCAATTGTCCGCATAAATGCCTTCTTTTTTTACTTCAGGCTTTTTCTTCTTTGCCAGCCGTGTCGCATCGGGGTCACCACCATCGCCGCCGGCACCTGCCGTAACGTTGCGTCGGTCGGGAATTGCTTTATACTTGTCCTGCAGGTATAATACCTGGTCCACCGTATCGGCGTAGTAATGGAACGCCCGGCGTCCGCCACCAACACCGGCCAGCTCAAAGGTGCGGTTGATATCGCGTTGCGGGTCACCGCCGCCGTTCGACAGGTCGAGGTCGGTGGGCTTGTTTACTTTAAAGGTCAGCGTCGTCCAGTTCTCCAGGGTCACTTCCGACCACCGCAGCGAGTCCAGCGGATGGTAGGCCAGCGGCTGGTTGTTTATACGAAACTCCGTCACGTTGTAATATCCGCGCAGCGCCGAAACACCTTTTGTAGAGGGCTGCTTGTACGGATCATACCAGAAATTTACCAGCTGAAGATAAAAGAGCACCACCAGGAACAGCACGATCGTCAGCGACTTGAGCCCTACACGTGCACCCTGCTGCCAGAGCTTTGCAAATGCCGGGTAGAACGTCACCAGTCGGGCCGGTTGTTCCAGGATCAACAAGCGATACAACGCCGGGATATAGTGTACCAGCAGGAAGCCCGCCAGCAATACAAAGTACGAGCTGTAAACGTGTACACCGCCGTCGTAGGCAAAGTTTACATAGACAATATCGCCCAGCGCACCGAACAGCAAGGCGGCTCCCAGCAGCGTCGTCTTGCGAAAGAATAGCAAAGTACCGGCAGCCACTTCTACAATCCCCGCAAACACCTGGTACCACGGCACGATGCCGATCGAAAGCCAGTAGATCTTCTGCGCGGTAAAGTCGCCGAAGTCGGTGTTCAGCAATGCCGTCGAGGGGTAAGGCATCTGTACCGGCAGCAGCTTCGTAAAGCCGAAACCGATGATCCCGATCCCTGCCCGGTAGCGCACAATGGCGCGCAGCCAGTAGTATAACACGTTGTACTCTTCCGGCTTCTTGCGGATGCGGTCGATCACCGTCCACACGGCCCCCAGGCCAAGCGATACCAAAAACGTTGTGATCCAGTTGGCGTAACCGGCCAGTGGACTGCCAAAGATCTCGTTACCAAAGAAGTTTAATCCCGAGCCAAACCGCGCAACATCGTACAGATCGCGGTAGTGCAGGTTGGTCCAGTCGATAGACCACACATGCTTATACCACTCCGGGCTGTTGGGAATGCTCAGGCTGATGAAGAATATAAATGCTACGCGGAAGGCAAACTTTTCGTATTCCTTCCAGGGTCGGTATGCGGTGGTACGTGAAGGCATGGCCGTGGTTTATAGTTTTAATCCTCTGCGACGACCGGCTTTGGCCGCTTCGTCCAGCAGGTATTTTTTATTGATCTTGTGCAGCTCGATGTATACCGAGTCTTTTTCCGCGGTCACACCGGCCAGCGTAATGGTTGCGGCATCCGGGCGGGCGTAGTGCAGCGTCAGGGGTTTGCTGCCGTCGCGGAAGGTCAACACGTGGTTGACCGTGTCGGCTTCATAGCGCAGGTAGTGACGACCCGTTGTGCCGGCGTACTCATAGTTCCGGTCATCGTCATTTGCGAATATTTCTTCGGTGCCGGCAGTCACCAACGGCGTCAGCTGGCTGGTGCGGATGCTGAGCGTCGCCCATTTCTCGAAGGCCACATCGCGCCAGCGTTGTGCATCGGTCGCGCTGGGCGGTATATCCCGGCCGTTGAGACGGAACGTCCGTACGTCGTAAAGACCTGCGGCATGCGCCAACCCGGGAGCTTGCGGAAATTGGTAGCCACCCTGTCGGTATGTTTGCAGGCTTTGATAGCCATACCAGCCGACAAACACCACAAACAGCACCTTCAACGACCAGCGTCCATACTGTTGCCAGCCCGGCTGGAATACCGGTTTATAGCGGTTCGGCTCCGTGGGCTGCTCGAACGATGTAAGCCGTAAGAGGCGCGGCACATCGTACGCCAGCAGGAACGCTGCAAACGTGATCAGCAGCAAGCTATATACATACTCGCCACCTTCGTACGCCAGGTTCGACATCAGCACGTTGCCCGTAAACGGCAGCACAATAAACGCTCCAATGGAAGCCGTCTTTCGGTATAACAACAGCAGCGCGGCGCCCGCTTCGACCAGGCCGAGGAACGACTGATATCCGGGCACAATGCCCGTGCTCATCGAGAAAATCTTCCAGGCACTGATGTCTCCGTAGTGAGTGTTGAGGTTACCGACCGACGGCAGCGGCATTTGTATCGGATAGAACTTGATCAATGCATAGGCCAGCAGTCCAAAAGCCAGGCGGTAGCGCAGCACCACGCGCAGGGCGTAATAAAGATTGTTATACTCTTTACGCTCGCGGTCCCAATAGCCCCAGAGCGCCGTTGCGGCGATAGCCAGGGCCGCCGCCACTCCCCAGTCGGCGAGCACGGGCACGTCGTCAAAAAAACGCGGTGTATAGCGGGCCGCATAAAATATATCACGCAGCGACAGGAAGGCGCCATCGGGCGCGAACAAGTCGCGGTAATACTTCCAGTCGAGGGGTACGATCTGGATCAGGAAGTACACAAAGAAGAAGCGGAAGGCCGTTTTCTCCCAACCTTTCCAGGCGGGTGCCTGCTCTTGCTGGCCGGCCGGCTTCACCACGGGCGAAGCGGCGTAGGCCTTGTCCCGGTGTACGGGCGCGACGGGGGTTTCTACCACGTTCATAACGATCGGCGGTTAAGGTATTGGGTTGTCTAATTATAAGGAGCGTATTGATCGAGGGTCTTGTCCACCAGCCGCTCCGCCGCCGGTATCGGCATCACGTAGCGTCCTTTATCGGTAATGCTCAGTACATCCGCTGCGCGATCGGTACGCACCAGGTCAAACCAGCGGTGGTGCTCGAACGCAAACTCCACACGGCGCTCCAGAGCAATAGCCTCCAGGACCTCCTCTTGTGTTGTCGCAGTGCTGCCGGCCAGTCCGGCACGTATCCGCACGGCGTCAAGGTCTTTTACAGCGTCGACCAGCTTCCCGTCCTGTTCCGCACGGGCTTCCGCGCGAATGAGGTATAGCTCCGCAATGCGGATCACAAAGGCCGGGTCGGAGCCGGGCTTGCGGTAGTACAGATTGTTATACCAGTTACCCGACCCGTCTTTCGCGAACAGCGTATTGCGATTACCGCCGATGGCCGGGTCATTCAGCAGCTCCACGATCTCGTCGCTGGGTGCCCACTGACGCGTACCACCATTGGCCTGTATCTGCCACGAGGAGAAGTGGTTGTTTATTTCGGTGGTACCATTAAAAAAGATTTCGAATACCGACTCCACTGAACCCCGCACCGTGGCCGGGAAAAAGAAGGAGTTATAAGGACCCGCCAATTTATAGTTGGCTTCGTCGGCAATCAATTTATCGGCATAGCCTTCTGCCAGAGCCCACTCGCGCTGGTATAAATGGTACCGCGCGCGCAACGCCCATACGGTCTTGCGGGTAGCCCGGTAGCGGTCCGTTGTTTCCGGCAGCAATGGCTCCGCAGCTTCCAGGTCGCTTAACACCTGTGCATATGCCTCCTCCACCGTACCGCGGCCGATGCCGACGTTGTCGGTCGCCACTTCTGTAGGCTTGGTAATGATCGGCACACCACCCCACACCCGCGCCAGGTCAAAGTAGGCTATTGCGCGAACGAAGTAGGCTTCGCCCAGGTATTGATCGCGCAACGCCTCCGTTAATGTAGGATCGCCCGTGATCTGCGGTACCTTGGCCAGCACACTGTTAGCCAGGTTTACCACGCGGTAGATATTCGTCCACGTATTGCTCACCGTCGAGTTCTCGGCGTTTACGCGGTGCTTTTCAAATTCACCGATCTGCGACTGCGAGCCTGTCCACTTCACGTTGCCACCAGACAGGTAGCCGATCGCTTCAAACGAAGGGCTGCCGCCACTGCTGGTGCCATTCTCGGTATACGAGGCCGCACCGTAGTAAAACTTGTTGTACATGGCCCGCACTGCTTGCTCGGCCGAGGTCTTATCAAAAATAGGGTTGGTATCGGGAATGGTCTCCTTCGGCCGAACGTCCAGGTAGTCGCTGCACGACACCGCCAGCAGTAGCGTTAGCAAGAGGCCCAGGTATATATGGAATGTTTTCATAGATGCGAATGATTAGAGTCTGAGATCGATGCCGATTTGAAAACCGCGCGGCTGTGGCGGTGTGCCCAGGTCGAGACCCGGTTCATTCTGGCTGCTGCTGGCGCTCGACTCGGGGTCCAGGCCGGTGTAGTCGGTCAACAGCCACAGGTTGGTGCCCACCGCATAGATGCGCAGTTTCTCCAGCTTCAGCCGCTCCGTGATCGACGCGGGCAGCGTGTAACCCAGCGTGAGGGAACGCAGCCGCAGGTACGAACCGTCTTCCAACCATCGACTTCCACCATCGCGGTAGTTGTTGACGTTCGTAACCTGCGGTCGCGGCACATCGGTGATGTCACCCGGCTGCTGCCACCGCGCCAGATTGCTGGCAAAGATCACACGACTTGCGTCGCGCGCTCCACCACCCTCTCCAAAGAACTTATTGAGATTGTATACCTTGTTGCCATAGGAGAACGCAAAGAACGCGTTCAGGTCAAAGCCTTTATACGTCACTTCGTTGGTAATGCCGCCGAAGTATTTCGGCCAGATACTGCCGATCAGCTGCCGGTCGTCTACAGTAATACCCGCCTTGCCGTCTACATCCTGGTATACAACGTCACCGGTTTGCGGATCAACATAGTCTTGTTTGTATACCCAGAACGAATACAGCGGCGAGCCTTCCTTTTGTAAGATCAGGTCGCGGCTGCCAAACCGCAGCGGCGTCTCCAGCTTTTCAATATTATTGACGTTACGCGAAACGTTCAACGACGTCGTCCACGTCAGGTCCGTCTTGCGCAGGTTCACGGTCGTGATACCGAGCTCGAAGCCGCGGTTGCTCACCTCGATGGCATTATCCCAGATCGATGTAAAGCCGGTCTTCGAGGGAATGTTCCGCTTCAGCAGGCCGTCAGAAGTATATTTGTCATACGCGTTGAGCTCAAAGGTCAGGCGACGATCCAGCAATGCCAGGTCGAGGCCTACGTTCAGCTGGCGCGTTTCTTCCCACTTCAAATTCGGGTTGGCGAGCTGCGACGGCGCTATACCGGGGTTGCTGTTGTACGATGCACCCGCCGCCCACTGCCCTTGCCAGGCAAAGTCACCGATGTTCTGATTACCCGAAATACCAAAGCTTGCGCGGAGCTTCAGGTCGGAGATCGTCTCCACGTCTTGCAGGAAGCCTTCTTCCTTGATACGCCATGCCGCTCCTACCGAAGGGAAATAACCCCACCGGTTGTTCGCTCCAAAACGTGACGAGCCATCGGCCCGGAAGCTCACGTCCAACAGGTATTTGTCGGCGTAGTTATAATCCAGGCGGGTAAAGAACGATACCAGCGTGCTCTTGGTCCAGCTCTGCGCGCCTTTCACAGTAGCCGCTTGCGAAATGAGTTTCACGGAGTTGTTGGCAAAGCCCGACCCTTCCGCATAGGTACGCGTCGTGGCATCGCTCTGCAGCGTGTTCCCTACCAGTATACCAACAGTATGTGCGTTGCCAAACGTATGGCGGTACGTCAGTACCTGCTCGTTCAGCAACGTCGTGTTTTGACTTATGCCGGACGTAGCCAGACCGGTCTTGCCGCCTACCGTAGTAAACGTGTTCCAGTATTCAGATTCTTCGTAGTTGTTGTAGTCGGCACCAAAGCTGGTCCGGAATTTCAGCTCCGGCAGCAGCTCAGCCTCTACAAACAGGTTACCGACGTAGCGCAGGCTGCGTGAGCTCACATCGTAGTTGTCCAGCAGCAGCGTCAGGTTGTCAAAGTTGCCACCGGCCACCAGCACGCCGTTGGCATCGTACGGTGAAATATAGGTGGGCGTATGCAGCGCCGACTGTAGTAGGCCACCTTGCGGACCGTCACCGGCACGGGCCTGGTTGCGGTATGTGCGCGTAAAGGTGTTGCTCAGTCCTACCAGCACGTTGTCGTTCACACGCTGGTCGAGGTTTACTTTAAAGCTGGCGCGCTCGAACGTGATGGGGCGAATGATTGCCTCCTGCTCATTAAACCCGGCGCCGATATAATACTTGGTTGTCTTCGTACCGCCGGAAAGTGACAGATCGTAGTTCTGCAGGTGAGCGGTACGAAACAGTTCGCTCAAGCGGTCGTAGGTCTTTTGATCTCCGGGCAAGCCGCGCGCTGCCGGCGTGTCGCCCGGGCGATCGTCGAGCGCCCGGAAAGGCACTGTTTTATACTTGGCCATGTCGGCCGTGTTGCCCGCCGCTTCTGCGTCTTTATAGGCGTTGATATAAAATTCGTTCACCAGCTGCGCGTGCTCGGGGCCTGTGGTCAAATCCCACAGCTTCGCCGCCCTGGCCCAACCATGCGAGGCATTGAAGTTGATCGTTGGCTTTTGCTCATAGTTGCCACGTTTGGTGGTAACAACGATCACGCCGTTCGCGGCACGTGAACCATACAACGCCGTAGCCGATGCGTCCTTTAATACTTCCACGCTTTCAATGTCGGCTGGATTGATATCCGAAATGGGCGATGTAGCCTTACCACCGGTGTTAATCTTCTGAAGGCTGTTGCTGTTGACAAATACGCCATCGACAATGTACAGCGGGTCGACATCGGCATTAATCGAGGTCACCCCGCGGATGCGTACGTTCACGGCTTCACCCGGCACGCCGGTATTGCTGGAAATCTGTACGCCCGAGATCTTGCCTTGCAGCTGCGCGTCAAAGCTGCCGGCGGGAATAGCTTTCGTCGCGGCCGGGTCTACCTTGGCAATAGAGCCCACCAGGTCCTTGCGCTCGCGGGTATCATAGCCCACGATCACGATCTCCGACAGCGTGTTGATGTCCGTCTTCAAGGCTACTGTCAATGCGGTGCGGCTATTTACGGCCACCTCGGTCGTCGTATAACCGATGCTTGAAAAAACCAGCGTGGCCGACGCGGGTGCAGAAATAGTATAGGAACCGGCAGCGTCGGTAATGGCACCGGTGTTCGATCCTTTCACGACGATGTTTACGCCGGGTATACCGTCTGGCGTATCGTCGGCAGTTACTTTACCGCTGATGGTAATATTGCCGTCTTGTCCATAGCCGGGCACAGCCAGCAGGGCGCCGGCAGCCAGCAGCACAGCATATACATGCCGGGTAAGGTGGTAAAAAGCGGTACGTGTTTGTAAAATAGAATTCATGCGGTAGAGTTGAAACTTGGATGTAATGGTCCAGCGGGGCATGGCAATGCCAGAGCACGATTACATCAGGGTGGGAAAGACCACAAAATGAGGTCTTTAGCGTCTCAACTAAATTGACTACCTTAGCCTGATGATCTTGCTATACTTCCTGTATGTGCCGGGTCAGATATGGGGAGAAAGGAGATTCTAAACTTTTCCAGAGCGATGAATCCCTCTTTCCCCTTTATCTAAACTCCTTTCTGAGCTGCTGCTACCAGTTTAATGTCGAGTGTAAATTCGTTTTCAATGGCTTTGTCGCCCAGGTTCTCAAAAAAGTTGGTCGACCGGTAGCGAATGTCATACTTCGTACGGTCCACCACGATCTTGGCCGTGGCCGTCAGCTTCTTGCCGTCTTTCACGATGGACGCCGGAAACTCAATGTCATTCGTAATGCCTTTGATCGTCAGCTTGCCTTTTACCAGGTACGTGGTACCCGCCTGTGGCGTAGCCGATGACAATACAAAACTGGCTTTCGGAAAAGCATTCACCGAGAAGAAGTCTTCACCTTTCAAGTGTCCTACCAGCTTGGCATTCGACTGCGCATCGGTAATATCCGTCACGGTAATCGACGCCAGGTCGATATCAAAGCTACCGCGTTTCAGCGCCTTGCCTTCCAGCGCCAGCTCGCCTGCCCCTACCTTTACGGCGCCCGTATGCGACCCGGTCACTTTCTTAGCCGTCCACACCAGGGTACTGGCTTGCGTGTCTACTACAAATTTTTCTTCCGCGGGCTTTTCCAAAAAAGCCGACAGTGCCAGCAGCCCCAGGATCCAGCACAGTGGCGAAGCGATTGTTTTTAATTTCATAGCGGTTAGCGTTTGAATAGGTTCTTTATATAGTGCTGTGACTACATGATGATTCACAGCGTATGCGGCAAAGGTATTATAATTTTTCTTTCACACACCATAAGTCTATAGAAGAGATAGATAATTTAATTATAAAAGGTCGGATCGGAGGTCAAAGGGTTGCTTTCGCCATCTCAAAAGCACACAGACACGGTGTTTTCAGGCCGGAATCGACCATCTTTTAGAAATACAGTAAATTACTTGACACATTATGTAGTTAATTACGTAATTGGTTACGTAATTTATCTACCATGGAATTCTACAATAAAACCGGCAAAATGGCTTTGGGGAGCCGCCTTCGCCGGCTCAGTGAAATGATCACCGAAGAAGCGGCCGACGTCTATAGATTGTATAATATCGAGATGCAGCCCAAGTGGTTTCCGGTATTCTATGCCCTATCCGAAGGCGGCCCGCGCACGATCACCGAGATCGCCCAGGAGATCGGTCACTCCCACCCTTCCGTCAGCAAGATCGTCCAGGAAATGGTGCAGCAGGGCTACGTAAAAGAAAAGAAGGGCAAGGACGATGGCCGCAAAAACTTCATTACGCTGTCGCCGCAAGGCCAGCAGATTCAAGAGAAGATCCAGGCCCAGTATGACGATGTAAATGCCGCGGTCGAGAAAGCGCTGGAAGAAACACAGCATAATTTATGGAAGGCCTTAGAGGAGTGGGAATTCCTGCTCGCCCAAAAGAGCCTGCTCCGCCGCGTACAGGAAGCGCGGCACACACGCGAAGGCAACCGCGTCACGATCGTCGATTATACCCCACAGTATCAGCAAGCGTTCCGAAAATTAAACGAGCAGTGGATCACGACGTATTTCAAAATGGAAGAGACCGACTATAAGTCGCTCGACCATCCACAAGAATATATACTCGATAAAGGTGGTCACATCTTCATCGCGCTCTATGCCGATGCACCGGTGGGCGCCTGTGCACTCATTCCCATGGACGCCACTACCTTCGAGCTCGCCAAGATGGCCGTAGCGCCAGAGATGCAAGGCCGTCACATCGGCTGGCTGCTAGGACAAACCGTATTTGAAAAAGCCCGCGCGCTGGGGGCAACTAAACTATACCTGGAGAGCAACACCATTCTCAAACCGGCCATTCAGCTATACCATAAGCTGGGCTTTAAAAAGATTACGGGCGTGCCGTCGCCGTATGAGCGGTGTAATATTCAAATGGAGGCAGTGTTGTAGCATACTTTTTATTCCATGGCACTCAATTCGAACGCATATTTCTGATAGCTAATGAAGCCACGGCTAGGTTCATTCTCGACCCACGCTTTCTCCTGGTGGCTAATCTCTACAATCTGTTTAGTATTGAACTTGCCAAATTTCCGCACAACGGCCTCCAGCGTCTCCAGTTCTCCCTTAGCAAAAAGGGAGCTATCAAATTTCTCGACAGCGCAAATAGCCTCTCCATAATTGCCGTCATTAAATTCAATAAGTTCAATGTTTGCGAACTTATCGTCATTTAACTTTATATAAAGCTTCTCGTACTCAGAGGGTACAGGTCCTAAAGGGATGGCCCGGTAGGTAATACCACTTATAGAATATCCTGAACGTTTATAGTGCAAAAAGTCGCTATAGAATAAAAGCTTATTCAATTTCGTCTTCCACAGACGATTGACATGTTCCGAAAAGAACGCGATGATCATGGCAATACGCTCGAGAGAAGGCTTACGGAAGCCTGTATATTCTGTTGGCCTGGCGTTGTTGAAAATATGTTCCGTAAATAGATCATCCCAGGGATTTTCCAGCCTCCCTTTAATCAGTTTATCCACACGATGCGTAAATCGCTCATGTTCTTTGTCCCCTATTATTGTCTTACTGGCATCCAGAAATTTCTTAAATTCCTCAGGGTCTTTAGCTGCCAGTATCAAACGTCCGCTAGCTACCGTGGGGATATCCCCTGCTTCATATTGCCGATAGCTGTTTGCACCAAAGCCCAATATCTCCGACATCTTTGCTGCGGAAATTTCATATTGCTCCCGAATCTCCCGAATTTCATCAGGAAACGGTACGCAATATTTCTCGCGATACTGGTTATACACCTGGCTTATATTGATTTCATCCAAATCAGTAGTAGTAAATTCTTCGCCGGTATCGTTACACTTATAGTAAAATTGAATAGCCGAAAACATGTCTTTCCGAAATTCAATGTTCTTTTTTTCATAGTGGAGAGTCGCCTCTCCATCTGTAAATGGACTTTTCATGATCATCATTTCTTAAATCTGTATTCAATAGCTCTTTCGGCACAATGAAATGAAATACAAATAACCGGTTTACCCATGGCCCCCATGGTAATCTTAATGTATACTTCTTCTTCTTTGAAGTTTACCCCAAACTCCCATAGGTCGGGGCCGCTGTCATAATCTTTCGTCGGTCCCCAGTAATAATTTTCAGCGGTTAGTTCTTTCAGTATCTTATCCCGGGTTCTCGGCATAATTTCCAACGCAAGAAGCGCCTGCTTGTTTTTCTCCCTATCTAGATAGATTACCGTGAATATTTCCATTTTGGTTTTAAACGCCCTCAAAAAGGCGTCGACTTCAGATAACGTTGTCATAGCGTTGTACGATTACTGGTAACTTGACACCTCAAATATACAAAACCGCACCAATTAATTGAACATCATTCAATAATTTTTTAATTATTCAACTAATTAGTTAATATAATATTATGAATCAAGGATTTGGATCGATGTCGGCAGCGGCTGGCGCCTATAAAAAAAATAGCAGGTTGAACATTCGTCCAATCTGCTATACTTTTCCCAGCAGAAAATGTTCCACGGGCTATTAATTCCTTTATTGCGCCCTACAACAACACAATCTGCCCGTAATGATACGCCTGATGCGACGTCCTGTTCAGCAATACATTCAGCTTATTCCGGTGCGGCTCCTTGGCAAAGTCTTCTGCTGATACCGAAGTATGCTTACCCAGCCACTCTTCCGGTGTCAGGTTGCGCAGCGCCGGTGTGAGCTTGGCATTGACGTCATGCCAGCACTGGCGTAATTCTGCCGTTGTTGGGATGGGTACAGTGCGATCCGGTGTGCGAATGAACAGGTCTTGTAGTGGAGGATGGACTTTTTCGCCAAGGCCGAACAAGGGAAAGAAGTTGTCGTTGACGGCTGTCAGGTGTCCCAGGATGTATACGCCGCGGTTGCGGCCGGGAGCGATTTCGGACTCCAGTTGTTGGTCGGTCAGTTTTTCGAGGTGCTTGTCGAAGCGTTCCAGTTGTGTTTCCCAGGCACTTAAGGCCAGGTTGATGATGAAGCGTGTGTCTGTAGCGGTGGTTTCCATACAAAATGATTTTCACGGTCAACACCTGCCGGCAGGCTAAAGTTCGACGGTGTCGAAAATCCTGTATCAGACTGGTATATATACCTGGAACACAGCGCCCTGACCCGGCACACTCTGTGCTTCGATAAACCCTTCGTGGTTCTCGGCAATGCGGCGGCAGATTGCCAGCCCTACCCCCGTGCCTTCATACCGGTCGCGGTGGTGCAGCCGTTGAAAGATGTCAAATATCTTTTTGCGGAATTCCGGTTCGAAGCCTATGCCATTGTCGGCCACCGCGATGCAGTGGTATTGCCGGGTAACATCCCCTTCGGCAAAGGGCATCAGCGAGCCGGGCACCAGCGTGGCGCGAATTTCAATACGCGGCGGCTCCTGAGGCTTGGAAAATTTCAGGGCGTTGCTGACCAGGTTCACCAGCAACTGGTGCAGCTGGAAGGGTATACCTCTGATCACCGGCAAGTCGTCGTACGCTACGGTGGCCTGCTTCTCTTCGATGCGATCTGCCAGTTCGTCTACCACCTGCGTTACCGCAGCCTGCAGGTTAATCTCCTCCAGTGTGCGCTCGGACGTGCTGGTGCGCGAATAGCTCAGCAGGTCTTCAATCAGCGCCTGCATGCGCTCGGCAGAGCGCTGTATCCGCTGGAAGTGATCGCGTCCTTTTGCCGACAGCCGGTCATAGTCGAGCTCCAGGATGCGCGACGAGAAGGCCCTGATCTTGCGCAGAGGCTCCTGCAAGTCGTGGCTCGATACGTAGGCAAACGACGACAGCTCCTGGTTCATCTTCTCCAGCTCTTCGTTCTTGCGTTGGATGGCGTCCTGTGCCTTCTTTCGCTCGCTCAGGTCACGCGTAACTTTTGAAAAACCGATCACGCGGCCGTCGTCGTCGTGCAGCGTTGTGATCAGGATACTGCCCCAGAACATCGTGCCATCCTTCCGCACACGATAGCCTTCGTGCGTTGCTTTGCCTTCCAGTACCGCTTGCTGTAGAAGGCGGCCAGGCAACTTCTGCTCCTGGTCTGTCGGGGTATAAAACATCCGGAAGCTCCGCCCGATAGCTTCCTCGGCGGTATAGCCTTTGATCTTTTCAGCACCCTTATTCCAGTTCTCGATAATTCCTTCGGGGCTCAATAAAAGAATAGCGTAGTCCTCGACTTCTTCAATCATGCGATGATACCGCGCTTCGCTGGTTTTCAGCTCTTGGTTCCGCATCGAAAGCTCGCGCGTACGCTCTGCTACGAGGCGTTCCAGGCCTCGCTGAAAGGCCATGTTCTCGAGCGGCGGCCGGTGGCCGGTAATATCTTGCGTAAAGCAGCGCGTATGTACAAACTTGCCGTTCTCCCATAAAACGCTGGAGCTGATCAATACGTCTCGAATCGATCCGTCCCGGTGCACCATCGCTGCCTCGTATTGCTGCAACACGTCGTTCTCCGCCAGGCGGCGTAGTATCTCGGTCGCACCCTCCTGTGTGGCGTGAAACTCGCCGATATGGCGACCGATGTATTCATCGGCGCGATAGCCCAGCATATCGAGCTCGGCCTGGTTCGCCCAAATAATGATACCTTCCGCGTTTACCCAATGCAGCCCAACGGGCGCTGTATCGACATAATCTTGTAAATGGCGCTCCCGCTGACGGCGATGCGACACATCCTGGATGACGAGCGTATAGCCTTTTACTTCGTGCTGTTCATGCACATCGGCCGTAACAAAAACTTCCACCGGGCTATACGTGCCATTCCGCCGTAGGCGATAGGGAAACGCCTCTCCTGTTTGACCCGTAGCCATCACGGTAAACCGAACGCGGTCGAAAAACTGGTCACCAAAAATGACTGACAGCGGCTCCCCGCTCGTAACCTTATACTCCTGACCGATCCATGCGTTGAAGGCGTTGTTCGAGAATTGAAAACGAAACTCCCGGTCGACATACATGACCGGAAAAGGGATCGCGTTAAGAAAGTCTGTTTGAATAACTACCATAGCGAAAGAGTAAAAATACGCTTTCACACTAATATGCCCCGCAAGGAGCATGAGGTTTTATTTCCCCACGACAAAGTCTTCCAACGATCCGTGCAGCTGGAAATCCAACTGCAAAATTCCGTGCAATAACGATTTCAGATTGTTGAAGTTATGGGGCTTTTTCATAAACAATCTTGCCCCCAGGCGATACGCCTTTTCAACAATATCAGGTTGCCCGGACGTGGACCACATCACCACGGGCAGCCGGATAAATTGCTCGTCGCGTTTGATTTCGGCTAAACAGTCCATCCCATTTTTGATCGGCATGTTGACATCGAGAAATACAAGATCGGGTGGGCGCGTGGCCTGTCGCAATTTGTTTAATAAATCTGCACCATCGGCTACACACACAATTGACAGCGCAACGCCGAGCTCCGCAATGGCGTCTTCAAACAACATGCAGTCATCCGTATCATCATCGACCAGCCAAATAGTATGTAGGGGCATAGGGTGCGTTGTCACGCAATATAGTTTTTCTATTTGCCAACACCCAGAAAAACATGATAGCCGGTCACGCAGTGATCGCTATACCATGCAGGCAATTTATGTCACTTGCAGGTTGGCTTTTAGCACTACGCGACCAAAATCCTTCATAAATTCCTCCTGGCAGCGATTGACATTGTGCAGAATAATATGATCACAGCCTACACTTTGATATTCGTTGATCCGCGCCTGGAAGAACGCCACGTCGTTGGAGATCGGCAGCTGCCGGCGGAGGTCCTCGCGGGTCACGGCCTGGCCGGCGACGTCGAAATCAGAAACGTATTGCAGCGTGGCCAGCATCTCGCGCGGCAGCACGTTGTTTCGCCATTGGTCGTACGCCTCGTCTTCCGCCACGGCCTGGTCACGCGCGTACGACAACTGAAACTTCAGGTATATAGGTTTGCCGGCACCGCCGTTGTCACGGAATGCCTGGACGATCTTGCCCACCGCGGCGGGATCATGTCCGGTCGTGAGCAGACCGTCAGCCCACCGGCCGTGAAGCGCCGCCGTCTCAGGCGACAACGCCGCGCCGAGCAACCCGGGCGGCGTGCCGGGCAGGGAGTACAGCTTAGCCTTATGCGTGACGAAATGCCCTTCATGCGATACCTCTTCTCCGGTAAACAACCTGCGGATAATGGTGGCGGCCTCCAGCAGGCGTTCGTTCCGTGTCTGTTTATCCGGCCAGCTACTACCCGTAATCACTTCATTCAGCGCTTCGCCACTGCCCAGCGTTACCCACAGCCGCCGCGGAAACATTTGCTGCAACGTGGCACACGCCTGCGCAATAAGCGTGGGATGATACCGGGGGCCGGGCGCGCAAATCATCCCGAAGGGTACATGCGTCGCCTGCATGGCCGCGCCCAGCCAGGCAAATGAAAAACCGCTTTGCCCCTGCCGTTCGCTCCAGGGATGAAAATGATCGGAAGAATGTATAGCCTCAAAGCCGGCACGTTCCGCCAGTTTGGCAAACCGCAGCAAATCGCGCGGCGAAAATTGTTCATGCGATGCGTGGTATGCAATCATCTTTTAGTGGATACTATGGTTAACGAACAAAGCGACAATATTGAACAGCTTCCGGCACCTCGATGTCGAGGTAGTCGCGTACGGCCAGAGCTTCACTTTTCCACAGGTAACGAAATTCAGATTGATGTTCGAGCTGCTTCTCTTTTAGAAAAAAAACCTTCACCACATCTTGTACAGAGCGCCCTTTGTAATCGCTGGGCGCCGCCAGATAAGAAACCAGGTCTTTATCTTCCAGGTCACCGAGCACGTCACGCAAAAAGTCCGGGTCATGTGTTTCCAACAGCTTATCCCGCCGTTCGGCATAGTCGCATTTTCCGGCCAGTATATGTTGCAACGGGTAGTGCGCATGAATGCGCGCGGCAATCGCCTGACCAAAGGGAATCGGTTCTTGTATCTCAAACATCCCATACTTCTTTTTACCGCCGGAAGCCCGCTCGAATGTGCGTCGCAATTCGTCGGAACATGTGAGCGACGTACTCAGGTTGAGAAAACCATGCGAGAAATCTTTTTCGTCGGCGTGTGTTGGGTTCGTCACAATCAGCCCCTTCCCCTCCTGCCGGTCTTCCACTTCTACATTCAGCTTATGATCGGGCTTTCGTTCCGCGCGGTATATACGAAGGCTGTTGAGCCGTAACCGTCCCGTGTCGAAGAACAGGTCGATAAATTCCTGTGTCGTATACCGATAGAGACAGAGCGTTTTCAGCTTGTCTTCCGACAAGCAATAATACACAGGCTGCGGTAAGGCGTGTACACTTTGTAACACCCTGTTGTTGCTTCTTGCACTCATAGACTCCTCTAACGTTGGCATCGGTCACGTGCTCGAAAAGACTATGCCAGCCACATGCCTGACGTCTGCGGGTTTATACGGAAATTATTCTCCGGTTTCGCTGTCCGGCGCATCGACGGGCTTGGACTCCGGCGAGCCGTGTTGCCGCAAGAAGATCGACAGCACCACGATCGAGATCACGGCCACAAATTCGCTTTGCCAGTTTTGAAACGACTCGAACCAGAACCTCGTCTTTCCCATATACTCGGAAAAGCTTGCCACCGGCTTTGCCTGCAGCACCTGTTCTTCATTAAAGTTCTTTAAGCTGCCGTAAGCATGCAACGCAAAGCTTATCAAAAACAGCAGTGCAAACGCCAGCGAAAGCGAATGTTTATAAAACGCTAAATAAATCCCGCCTTTACGCACCGGCCACGGCGCATCTTTGCGCGTCGGATCCGGCTCGCGATCCACTTCTTCCTCCTCATCCAGAGGCTTGGACTCACTGGAGCCCTGCTGCCGCAAAAAGATCGTGAGTATAACATACATCGCCATCTGTAAAAATTCACTCTCCCAGTTTTCAAAGGTCACCTGATAAAAGTGGCCTGTGAGCAGATATTGCGACAAATGCACCGGCGCGGCACCATATTCCTTCAGCTCTTCGTTATGTTCGTTCCAACCTGTAAAGATTTGTCCGGCAATGCAGGCGAAGAAAAATACGATCAGTACGATCGTTAAACTATTGCGGTAAAAGAATGAATGTTTTTTCATGTTCTGACACTATTCCCAAAAGGACTAAAACCATGCCGTGCGCATCAGTGAATACTTTCCGGCACATGCGTCACGGGCTTATAGCCGCGGTGACGCATCGCCACGATGCCGCCCAGCAGCATGGCAACCGACGCCAGCAGGAAACCATAGTTCCACCACGCGGGCGATGCCGCCGCTTCGCGCACGTTGTGCAAACCCATCAACTGATGGTCGATCAGTCCTTCGATAATATTAAAGATCCCCCAGCCCGCCAGCAGGCCACCGGCCAGCAGCCACCCCGATTTGTCTACCTCGCGGCGCTGTGCCACGCGCCAGAGTAATATGACCCCCACGCCTACCGCTACCAGCATCAACATATGAAACACACCATCCCAGAACATATTCACACCTTTTGCAGTAAGCGTGTCGGGCGGCACCTTGGCAGAGAGCATCTGGTGCCACTGCAACAGCTGGTGAAACACAATCCCGTCCACAAAGCCACCCATACCGATACCCAGCACCAGCGAGGCAGTAATAAGCGGAGCCGGGTTCAATATGGCGCGGTACTTCTTGAAACGCCGTCGGTATGCATAGCGCATCCCCAATACCGCGGCCGCGCACAGCGCGACGATGACAAGCAAGATCGCCAGGTAATGATAAAAGCTATCATTCCACAGATCGGCCTGCAGAGCTTTGTTACACGTCACACAGCAAATCGTTTCACCATCGGTATACAGGTTTGTATTCATGCTTTATATATTTTGGATAGCGATTTCATGTACGGGTATTTCCGGATATATACTTATCGGTGCGACGCACGGCGACGCCGTGATATCCACTAAAACATAGTGCCCATGTTGCCACCGCTCCCCATTGTGTAGACTCCTATATGCCGACAAGCTCTTTTTATAGCGCCTATCGCGCGGGCCTCGTATTTGTACAGCAACATTCCATAACCAACACTGCATCAATATGAAAAAGTCAGAAAAATCTGCGGTATCAGAAGACATGTCCTCGAAGCTGGGCAAACTTTTCGAGCAAGAACTTCGCGACATCTACTGGGTTGAAAAAGCATTGCTCAAAGCCCTGCCGAAAATGGCCAAAAACGCCACATCGCAAGAGCTGATCACGGCCCTGGAAGATCACCTCGCCGAAACAGAAGAGCATGTATCGCGCGTCGAGCGCATCTTCGAATTGCTCGACAAAACACCGCGCGCAAAAAAATGCGAAGCGATGGAGGGCCTGCTGAAAGAAGCCGAAGAGGTAATGGGTGAAGCCGATGAAGGTGCCATGCGTGACGCCGCCATTATTTCCTCGGCACAAAAGGTGGAGCACTACGAGATCTCATCTTACGGCACCCTGCGCACCTTTGCACAGACCCTGCAGCTCGACGAGGCCGTCACCATTCTCGAAGGCACGCTGGAGGAAGAGAAAAAAGCAGACACGCTGCTCACCGAAGTAGCGGTGTCGAATGTCAACAACGAAGCGGCGTGGGAACCGGCAGAATAACCTTCAGACCTTTTGTTTTGTGTTTGTTTGCGTTGTATCCTCTGAGGTTAATAACAGCCCATCCGTCCGATGGGCTGTTTCATTTTATCACGCTCGTCTCAAGCTCAAGGGTTCTCACCACTTTCCCGACTGTCATAAGGCACGGGCTCCGTCGTGTCGGGTCTGTCCTGGTTCAACAATTCGCGCCCCTCCCGTATTGTCAGAATGAGCACCACAATCACCAGCACGATGGCAAACACTGCCATTGCCGTGCCGGTCCGTTTGTGAATAAGTTTCTTCTTACCCATATACTTATCTTTTTACCTTCCTTGCACATGATCATTCGGGTTACTACGGCTGCGGTAACAGCGGCGCCAATCGCCACCTTCTGAACAGTTTGATTTCCGGCTGAACTGTATCATCCAATACGACACCACTTTTAAACAACGTCGGTATAATCTTCGTCATAACAATGGGAGTTGTCGACACGTGTGCGCAGCCCACAAGCGTAAGGCCGGCGAGGGCCGGCCTTACTGTTTACAGGGTACTAATACAGCAATGAACATGGAAAAAAAACAAATATGGTCTCTTAGCGAATGGGCGGATGCACCGCATGCGGACGTCCGCGCTCCACCCTGGCATACGGATGGAGATCGGTCATGAACACCACCACGATCTCCGTCAGGCCCAGCACGACGTGCGGTATATACACATGATCGCTAAACCGGAAGATCCAGGGTGAGAGCGCCAACAGCACACCCGACGCGAAATCCAGCCACAGGTGCGTACGCATGGACAGCAGCTTGGCAACCCCCAGCTCGTAGTTCGTCAACAGGCTATATAGAATAGCGGCTGCTCCTAACCAGATCGGTGTCCAGCTCTCGGCGCCGTTGCGCCAAAAACCGAACGCCCACGGTGTAACAACCAGGAAAGCTCCCACGAGATAATCCAATATCCCGTGAATGCGGGTCGGTATAATTCTCATACGCAAGTTTTGCCGACACACGTTCAAAACAAATGCCACGCCGCCACGTAGAATTCAAACCCTGCGCAGTATATGGCACGGTACAATTTTTAACAGCAATCTTTTACAAGATTCGGATTCAACATTCCGGGATTTTCAGGATGCTTTGGAAAACGGCGTCGAAAGGAGTGCCGGGAAAGCCTTTACTTTCGTTGGGATTATTACGCACGCCTGTCGACGAATATCTACATCCAGCCGCCGCCGGCTCACATATACCCGCCTCCACAGCCCGACGGGCATCCCGGCGCAGGCCGCCGTAACTTATGCCTGACCATACGGCAGTGTAAAATGAAATACAGACCCCTTTCCGGGCCGGCTGCTCAACCCGATGGTGCCCCCATGCCGCTGAACGATGATCGTACTGATATACAATCCAAGCCCCATCCCGGGAAAGGCCTTCACGCGAGGGTCGTTGACGCGAAAGAAGCGATCGAATATCTTCGCTTTATTCGCCTCTTCGATCCCGATGCCGTAGTCCGTCACGGTCACCCTGACGCCACCTTTATCTTTGTCGGGCTCTGTAGAGACGTTGATGTCTCCACCGTCGGGCGAGTATTTTACCGCATTGGTCACCAGGTTTGTCAGCACCTGGCCAATCCGTTCTTTGTCGGCCGGGACCTCCCGCACGTCGCCGCGCTGAAATACGATCGTGTGCTTATCGGTGAGCCGCTGCAGCTCCTCCAGGCGCTCGGCGATCAGCGCGTTGATGTCGAGCTTCTCGAACTGCATCGACAGCTTGCCTGCTGTGATCTTGGTCGAATCCAGCAGGTCGCGGATGAGCACCGTCAGCCGGTCTATCTGTCCGTTCATTTTCCGCATCAGTCCGGCATTGCGGGTATCTTTCGCATGCTCAAACTTCTCTTGTAACACCTCGCCAAAAGCCCGGATACTCGTCACGGGAGTCTTCAGCTCATGGCTGGCAATGGCCATAAACTCATCCTTCTGCTCTTCCAGCGCCTTGCGCTCGGTGATGTCCTGGTACACGGCCACAGCCGACTCGGGCCTGCCCGCCGCGTTTCGGATGGCCGACACGCTCACGTTTACCCAGCGCAACGACTTGTCCTTGCAGACCAGCTGTTTTTCGACATCGAAGGGCGCGCCGTTCGTGCGCAGGCGCCCGAACTGCTCGTCGCTGTTTCTCCTGTCACCTTCGTACGTAATGTCCAGCAATGATTTGGTCAGCAGCTCCGATTCGTCAAAGCCCAGCAGCTCGCAGAACTTCCGGTTCGCCAGCGTAATCTTCCCCGACAGATCCGCCTGCACGATGCCGGCGGCCGTTTGGGCGATCATCGCCCGCAGCCGCTCCTCCGACGCGCGAAGCGCTATCTCCGAACGTTTACGCTCGGTGATGTCGAAGAATGTGATCACCACGCCGTTGATGCGGTCCTCCTCCGTGCGGTAGGGCAGCACACGCATCATATATAGCCGGTCGTTCTGCGACGATACTTCCTTCTCGACCGTTTGAAGCCGCTCCAGCACCACCTCCGCATCGGCAATGATGTCCGGGTAATGCAGCTTATTGGTGATGTCCGACAGGGGCCTGCCAATGTCGTTCGGAATGAGGTTGAACAGCACGCGTGCCGGCGGTGTAAACAGCGCCACGCGAAAGCTCCTGTCAAGAAAGATCGTACCGATGTCTACCGAGTTGATCAGGTTCTGCAGGTTGTTGTTGGCCAGCGTGATCTCTTCCACCTTCACCTTCAGCTCCTGGTTCACCGTGCTCAGCTCCTCGTTGATCGACTGCAATTCTTCCTTGCTCGTTTCCAGCTCTTCGGCAGCCGAGCGCAACTCTTCGTTCATGGCTTGCAACTCTTCGTTGGAGGCCTTCAGCTCCTCGGCCTGAAATTCGTGGTGCTCGATCGACCCCCGCAGCTGTGATTTGAGGCGCATAAGCTCGTCCTCCAACTGCCGGGCTACAGGCTCGTCGGCGCTCAGCACGACTTCGGACGGCTCCGTCTCAACGGAGGTAGGCTCGAACACCACCAGGATGATACCGTTCGCAATATCGCCTGCGCGGAATACCGGGCGAATGTGAATGTCGAGCGTCTCCGTGCGGTCGTCGAGCGTCACCTTCAGCCCGCGGGCATCTACGGCCGCCTTGCGTTGTACAGCCTGGTACAGGGCTGAGCG
This sequence comes from Dawidia cretensis, assembly GCF_018598175.1. Lineage (GTDB taxonomy): Bacteria > Bacteroidota > Bacteroidia > Cytophagales > Cyclobacteriaceae > Ohtaekwangia > Ohtaekwangia cretensis. The sequence continues at coordinate 160,177 of NZ_JAHESE010000004.1, read as the reverse complement.
AAGTTCCAGCCGCAGGTCATGACGGACCATCTTCAACAGATTCTGGGTAGGCTCACCGCCGGTGATCTGCAGGTAACGCCCGGCACGCTCCGACAAGTGAATGATCTCGTATTCTTCGTTGACCACCAGCGAGGGCGGCGCATATTGCTCTAACAGCTGCTGGTGCAGGTCGCCCAGCGTCATGCGCTCGCGTACACGGTACTCTTGTGGTGTAACGATCGCGCTCGGCACGGTAATCGGCTGGCTGTAGTTAAAGCGCGGCGTGGAGTCCGGCACGGGATAGACGCGCTTAGGCGCCGGACGCGACTGAAAAATATGAAACTCGCGGCTAAAGGATGTATATAGATCCGTAGCGCTGTCCGCCGACTCCGACAAGCCCAGAAACAGGAAGCCACCCTGCCGCAAAGCGAAATGAAACGTCTCCATCACACGCTCCTGCGCCGTTTGATTGAGATAGATCAGCACGTTGCGGCAGGAGATCATATCGAGGTGCGAGAACGGCGGATCTTTAATGAAGTTGTGGTTGGCGAAGAGGATCGTCTCGCGTATTTCACGGCGAACGCGATAGCCGTCGCCTTCCTTATTGAAGAACCGGCGCAGCCGCTCGGGCGAAACGTCCGCCGCGTCGTTTATGGAGTATAGACCGTCGCGGGCAAAGGTGATCGCCGCCTCGTCGATGTCGGTGGCGAAGATCTGGATCTTGGGGCCTTCGATGACGTTGGGTATCTTCTCGGCGCACAGCATGGCCAGCGAATACGCCTCCTCGCCGGTGGCGCAGCCTGCCACCCAGATTCGCACCTGGTCGTCGGGTTTTTTGCGTTGCATGATCGCAGTCATGACCTGCTGCTCGACAACCTCGAAAGCAGCCCTGTCGCGAAAGAAGTTCGTGACCGAAATGAGCAGGTCTTTCAGCAACGCCGTAACCTCGTCGGGTTGTTGCGTAATGAAGGCGGCATAGGCAGGCAGGTCTGGCAGGTTGCGCATGTTGATGCGCCGCTCGATACGCCGCAGCAGCGTCGGGCGTTTGTAGTTGGAAAAGTCATGGCCGGTGCGCAGGCGCAGCTGCGAAAATATCTCGCGCAACGCGTGCTGTTGGTCTTCCGCGCGTTTCTCGGCGTCGACCGGTATATGGATGGTGCCCAGGTTGTTTTTGTACGCCACGATCTTGGCAGGCAGTTCCGCCACCGGCAACACTTCGTCCACCAGGTCGGTGGCGATCGCATGGCGGGGCATCTCGTTGTATTCCGCCTCCCGTGGATTTTGCACAAACGCTGCGCCACCCATTTCCTTGACGCGTTTCAAGCCCATAGAACCGTTAGAGCCGGTGCCCGACAGCACGACACAGATCGCACGCGCTCCGTGGCTTTCGGCCAGCGTCCGGAAGAATATATCGACCGGCGCGCGGCGATCGGCTTCCTGCAGATTGCGCGAGGCCGTGATATGCCCGTCGTCCATCTTCAGGTGCTGGTTGGGGGATATCACATATACATGGTCGGGACGCACGTGCGCGCGTTCCGCGACTCTAAACACGGGTATAGCAGACACTTGTTGCAGAATCTCTGGCAGCTTACTTTCATGATCAGGCGAAAGATGAAGGATCACGACATAGGCCATACCCGAAGTGGGCGGCACCCGCTGAAAAAAACTTTGCAGCGCCTGCACGCCGCCGGCCGAGGCGCCGATACCAACAATGTATAAGTCCTTGTGATTGACAGGCTGCACCTCGCCGGGAGCGGCTTTGGGTGTTGATTGTTCCATAGTGTAATCTGGAAATGCGTCCGCGCCTTTTGCACCGAAACTTTCCGCGGGAAAGATAGCGCTTTAAACGATACTATGGATTCTGGTCTTCGTCCTGCAGGGCCTGCGACGTGATCCTATCGTTCGATAGCTGCTCGTGACTCTCGGCTACCCTCCGCAGCGAGTCCGCACGTGCCCCCGCCTCCTGCGCCTTCTTGAAATACATGGCCGCGACCTTGGGCTGGTTCGCCTCGGCAAAGTGGTCGCCCATGTGGTTGAGCAGCATGACATTTTCCTGTATGCTGCGCACCGCCGCCCACAGGTTTTCCTCGATGTTCTCGCCGATGCTCGTCAGCAAGCTGTCGGCCGAAAAAGCATGGCCCGTATGACACCGGAAACGGACCCTGCCTCCTTCCACCAGTGCCGTGAGTACGCCATGACATTCGGGGCAGGTATAGGGCGACAAGGTGCCTTCGTGTAATATATCAGCGCTTGTGTTTGTATTCTCCATCGCAATATTAATCTCCAGTGTTGTACGGTCTTTATCAGCGGGTGACGGGCGGACGGGCGCCTCCTCAGACGCTATACGCACCAGCACGGGCGCCATGTCGCGCACGGGCAGCACATAGTCTGCGTCTACAGCGTTCAGCGCATTTTGCGGCATGGATGACACGTGGGCGTCGGCAGGATCCTGCACCATGGCCACGCCTCCGTATTGCTTGATCGTCCACAGGCCCGCTGATCCATCGTCCAGCGCACCCGAAAGAATGATACCGATCACACGGGAGCCATATGCCTGCGCGGCCGAACGGAACAGCGGGTCGATGGCCGGCCGGAACCGGTTTTCCTTCGGTCCCCGCGTCACGCGCAGCACGCCCTCTTCCACGAGCAGGTGGTGATCGGGCGGTGCAACATAGATCCGCCCGAATCGGAGCGGCTCTCCGTCGCGCGCATGCGCGGCCGGCAAGGTCTGATGCTTGTTTAGTGTCTGTGGCATCACACCGGGCGCATCGGCCGAGATATGCCAGACAATTAATACTACGGCATCAAAGTCTGCCGGTAAGCCTGCAACCAACGTGCGAATGGCGTCAAAGCCACCGGCCGAGGCGCCAATCACAATGATGTTACGTTTATCCATGGAATGCTCTCTGCAATACCAATGCCTGCGTGGATATGCGTATAAACCCCGACAAAAATTGTCCGGCGCGTCGCGTGGCTCGATTTTTATCTCCCTATTACCGGATTATTACCCGCGCATATCACACGCTTCTTTTTTATTTTCCATAACTTGCCTCACAACCCGATAGAAGGCCACATGAAAAAAATACTCTTCGCCGACGATGATCCCACCATCCGTGACGTCATCCACCTCATTCTCGATGACGATTACCAGGTGACCACCTTCACCCGCGGCGAACCGTTGATGAAGAACGAGTTTGAAGTGCCCGATCTGTTTTTGCTCGACCGGCAATTGTCGGACGTCGACGGTCTTGATCTCTGCCGGCATCTTAAAAAGCAGAGCGCCACGAAAAACATACCCATCATCATCATCTCCGCTTCGCCTAACATTACTGCGCTGGCGCACTCGGCCGGCGCTGACAGCGTGATCGAAAAGCCCTTTCTGATCCAGGAGCTGCGGCAAATGATCGCCAGCCATTTATAGTCACGGTCTCGCGGCGTGCGCCCCGTCGTCAGCGGGTGCCCGGGATGCCGCGGCCTTCAGGCGGGCGTCGATAAACGTCCGCAGCCTGCGCGCCGAAAACGGTTTCTCCAGGAAATCGGTGGCGCCGCGTTCCAGGCCCTCGACCGAAGCATCCTCCCCCGTATACGCCGACAGCAGGATCACCGGTATATCTTTCAAGGCCGGGGTGTTACGCACCGCGCTCACCAGGCCATAACCATCCACCACGGGCATCATCACATCCGACAGGATCAGCGCGGGGATCACTCCTGCATTCATTTTTTCAAGCGCCGTCTTCCCATTGCCGGTAGTCACCACGCGGTACTGCGGTGATAGTATATCTTCGAGGTAAGTACGCATATCGGCATTGTCTTCCGCGACCAGGATCAGCGGCCGGGCATCATCACTGTTTCCTGTCTGCGCGCGCGCGCTTAGCCGGTTATCCTCGGGCAACCAGCCGCTCGCCTCTTCTACAAAAAGCGACGACGAAGTGCCTCCTTCCAGCGGCCCGGTGGTCTCGAACACCTGCCGGGGCCGTAAGTGCGCTTTGCCCTTGCGGATCGTAACCGTAAAAGTCGTGCCCTGTCCTTCTTCGCTGTCCACTTTAATGGTGCCGCCGTGCATCTCGACAAGCTCTTTGACCAGCGCCAGGCCTATACCTGAACCTTCGTAGGCGCGGCCGCGCGCATTGTCGAAGCGGGCGAACCGTTCAAAGATGCGGCTCACGTTACGGGTCGCGATGCCGATGCCCGTGTCGCGCACGATCAGCTGTATATAAAATTTCTTTGCGCGGACCCGCACGTCGATCTTGCCCTGGTGTGTAAACTTGAAAGCGTTCGACAGCAGGTTCAGCACAATCTTTTCCCACATGTCGCGGTTCACGTAGGCAGGTTCGGGCAGCGGGTCGGTCTTGATGACGAGCTTGAGCCCCGCCTGCTCGATCAGCGGCCGAAAGTTGGCGGCAATCTCGGCCGTAAATTCAGCCAGCCGGGTAGGCTGATAGACCGCGTCCAGGCGACCGGCCTCGACACGCGAAAAGTCCAGCAGGCTGTTTACCAGCTTCTGCAGGCGCACCACATTGCGTTCGGCAATGGTTAACCGCTGACGCTGCTCCGGCGTCAGGTTGGTACCCTGCCCGATCACATCGCGCAACGGGCCGACGATCAATGTCAGCGGTGTACGAAATTCATGGCTTACGTTTCCAAAGAAGCGGGTCTTGGCGCGATCCGCTTCTTGAAGCCGCTCATTGAGAGCGTGCAGCTGCCGCTCGCTGGCCTGGCGCGCCGTCACATCGCTCAGCAGCATCGCCACTTCGCGCCCTTCGGACCCGCCCATGGCGAACGCATATACTTCGTAGTACCGGGGGTCTTCCCTACCCTCCGGCATGACAAACCGCATCGACGTTTGCGTGGCGATGATCTGCGCGTACGCGCGGATCCACGGCTGTGGATCCGTGTGCCACAGGCTGCGCATGCTCATGCCCGCCACGTTGGCAAGGCCCGTCAATTTTTCAAACGCGGGGTTCACCTGCAGGTATACAAAATCCACCGGCGCGCCCGCCTCGTCGTAGAGCATCCTGACAATGGCAAAGCCCTGGTCGATCGAGCGGAACAGCACGTTATACTGTTCTTGCGCGCGCTGCGCCAGCTGTCGGTTCATGCTGATGATCTGCTCCTGTTTTTTCTTCGCCAGCGTGATGTCTTCCGCGCTCACAATGATATAGTTCAGCGAGCGCACGTATACCTGCCGAAACCAGCCGCGCAGGTTGTGGTTCTCGTAATATACTTCGTTGCTTTCCCGCTCGCCCGTGGCCAGCACCCGCCGCATCACCTCCAGCACACCGTTGCCGGCCGCCGACGGAAAGACCTCCGTATACCGCCTGCCTACTACGTACTGGCCTTGCGCCAGCGCCATCAGCAACTTGTTGGCCATGACCCACTCAAAATCTTCCACTGTGCCCCCCGGGCCCGGCACCGCCCGTACCACGCTGAGCGCGACGATATCCGACTGGATCACGGCCTCCATCAAACGCTGCTGCTCCTGCATGGACCTGACCGGTAATGCGTGGTGTGCGCCATCTGTATCCACAGGCGCCCCATACACGTCCGGACCGGTCTCCTTAAACATGCCGCGCAGCTGCAGCGATTTTACCTGGCCGTCGGCGGCGATCAACCGAATGTCAGTCTCGCAAGGCGTGTCATCACTATACTCCATGATTGCCTGGAACGCTTCCAGGTCGTCGGGATAGATCAGGTGATTGCTGTCGTCTACCTGCACCAGGTAATCGAAGCTGACCGGCAACCCGAACGGCGAAATACATTGCGCCGAGGGTTCAGTGACCTGCCAGGGGCCGCCGAAATACCGTATACCGGAAGGCACAACAAAGCGCAGCATGGCGCGGTCGGTTACAAAGGTGTTGTTGGAATAGGGGGCTGGTTCCATCTCTTTTTTGTCTAGCGTTTTCATACACGTTGGGTTCGTTACCCTGTGCCGCCGGAAAACCCATGTCCCGAGCCGCAGTATGTATGGTACTTTATTTTATTTCCTCGCCGGTGATGGCATTTTGCCATTCCGTGGCGTGACAGTTGCTACAGCGCTCCGCGGTGCGTGTGTTCCCACACCGCGCGCATACCTGCACGTCGGCGGAGACGCCCTGCTCGGCGATAAACTCAGTGTCCCAGGTAGGGATCAGGGTAAGCCCGGGGCGCGCAAACTCGTTACGGATCAGCGTAAAAAATCCGCCTGCCTCGAAATATACCCGTTTTACCTGGCCCAGGTGCGTCAGGCCCTCCGACCGCAGGTGGGCGAAGAGCCGCTCGCGGGTAATGCTTGTCCGCGAAAGCTCCGGCAGCTGTAGCACCGAGTCTTGCACGAGCGTACCCAGCTTGTCCTGCGACAGGCTCTCGAACCGCTCGCTCCGGCAGGCCCACCGTGAGATGAGCCGGCCCAGCATGACCACAATGATGGCGATGATCAACGCCGGCAGCAGGCCGCGGTCGGGCGCCTGAATGGGTACGCCCGTGGCTGCCGCCAGGCTGGTCATGGCAATCATCTCGTTGCGGCTCAGCTGGCCGGCCATGCGCTTGCCCAGCAGGCGCATACTGGTGATCAGCACCGTAAAAACGAAGACAGCACGGATCACTGCTTCGATCAAAAATGCCCCCGGCACCTGGCCTATAAAGATCCGCCAGGCGTCGTATAGATGTATCTCTTCAGGCTGCATAGGTCATCGTATAGCGTGAACAAATGTATTATTACCACATACGGAGCACACCGTCCGCGCATCGTGGGGTACATGGCCGCAGGTCTGGCAAACGGTAGCACCTTCCGCCGAGGCCTTATGCTGCTCGAACAATGCCGTGTCCTCCGGCGGAAAAACCGCCAGTCCCGGCTGCGCGTCGGTGGCCCGGAATACGCTGAAAATCCCGCCGGCCTCCAGGTATACACGTTTCACCTGGCCCAACTGGCGGATCTGGTGGCCTCGCAGCAAGGCAAACAGCTGCTGCGTCGATACGCGCTCTTTTCTCATCTGTTCGAGTTGTAGTACACCATTCTTTACCAACAAGCTCGAGCTACCTTGTGTCAGGCGCTCAAATGCCGGAAAGCGGTAGGCCAGCTTGTTCATCAGCCGGTGGAAAAACATCGCGCTGACCAGGATGATCAATGCCGTTAAAATCCCCCGGTCCGGAATCTGAATCGGCGATCCGATGATAGCACCCAACATTACCAGCAACGCCATTTCTACCAGCGTCACCTGGCCGCTCATGCGTTTGCCCAGCAATCGCATCACAATCAATACCACAGCGTAGATGATCAGTGTCCGCACCAGCACCTCCAGCAAAAATTCCGGCGGCGCGTTTCCGATCAGGATCCGCCGTATGTCCTCTAAATATATCTCTTCCTTTTTCACTGCCCAACACCTTTTATGTATATCCGTTCCGGGAAATGCGCAAGAAAAGAGAATGCCGCAGGTGTTATCCACACAATGGCTGTCCAAAATTCAGCATGGCACAATTTTTACATCTTGATTTGCCGCAATTTCCCTCCTGCATGTTCAACAATCAGCACCACATCGCTAACAAAAACAACTGGAGCAAACGCACAAAAATATCTACAAACACTTGACGGATAAATTCTGTCGGCCCCAATCGGAATACTTACCCTAGTACAGGGCCGCCGCAAGGGCACAATTTTTAGGATATCCATCGACCGACCGTGTCCGGGTTAACCCGGATCACTGTCATTGACGAGCACCTATAGCATACTACTTCATGCAACTGAGCTTCGACACCTCCATTGCCTCGTCTGAAAACGCCCTGAACCCACAGCGCGAGCAGGCCGCCTACGAGGCACTTTGGGACCGGCCCGGCATGTCGATGAAAAAACTGGCGGCGCTCTTTGCCCGTCACCCGGGGCATCGACCATCGTCGTTCGTAGCACAGTCGGATGTAGCCCGCTATATGGATTACCTGCAAACGATCACCAACCCTTCCCAACGAGGTGATATACTACTGCACGGCATGGCGTCCTATCCACAACGCCTGCGCGATGCTGAGCACCCGGTCGAGCTGCTGTACTATCGTGGTGACCTAAGCCTGTTACACACGCGTATGGTTACCGTGGTCGGCACACGACACCCTACGCCGGCCGGCCTCGCGCGCACGACAAAGCTCGTTACACAGCTCGTCCACGACGGTGTCACGATCGTCTCCGGTCTGGCGGCAGGCATCGATGCGGCGGCGCACCGCGTTGCATTGGAAAACAACGGCCGGACGATCGGTATCATCGGCACGCCGCTCAACCGAGCCTACCCCGCCGAGCATGCCGCCCTGCAAGAGACTATCGCCCAACAACACCTGCTGATCAGCCCCGTGCCCTACTGGCGCCACCGCCAGCAGGACTATAAACAGAACAGTAAGTTTTTTCCGGAACGGAACAAGGTAAGCGCCGCGCTAAGTGAAGCCTCTATTATCGTCGAAGCCGGCGATCTGTCGGGAACGTTGGGATTGGGCCGCGCGGCGCTATATCAGAAACGGAAGTTGTTTGTCCTGGAGAGCAGCCTCTCCGATCCCTCGCTCCACTGGCCGAAGCAATTCGAGGCAATGGGCGCGATTATCGTCAGAAGCTATGATGATATTCGGAAAGCGCTTGGATTGTAATTGCGCTACGCCCTCTTCAAAAACACCAACACTCCCAACACTGACACCGTCAACACCCCGAAAGCAGACAGCAGCATCATACTATCCCGCACATTCTTCCCGGCCCAATCCATCAGCAGGAACTTATGAAAGATCGCAAACGAATAACCCTCTATACGATCCGTAGCATCAATACTCGCCGCCAACCGCGACGTAGCCGTCTCCACATAGAGCGCAAGGTCATCCGGCGTATCATATTGCAGGCGCACCACCGGCAGCCGCTTGAACACAAATCCATACTCCCGGCTTTCAAACTTCGGCACAACCTCTGCCTTCAACAGCGTTGCATCCTGATCAACACCCGAGCTTTGCACATCCCCCATTTCTTCACAACAGGCAGCCGTCATGCTCGTGGCACCGCTCAGCACAGCCAGGAACTTCTTACCCAAAAATTTAGCATACGCGATATTGCCGTTTTCCCACACCTTGCCATCGGCCGCATCCAGGTAGATAGTTTGTGCGGGCTCGTCGTCATTGGGTAGATAAAACGCCTGGAAATAATCGTGTTTGCTCTTTCTGACGATAGACAGATTGTGCAGCCGCTCCCAGTCAACGTCCAGCGCAAGCGATGCGGTGGCGAGCTCACGCGTGAGGATCGCCGGCTCGTATATCATCTCGGGTAGAACATTCGGCTCCAGCTTGCGCGTAGCGTGAAATGCACCGCTGAAGGTAAACGTCAGCGTGATAAAGGCCGTGGCAATACCGATCTGCCGGTGATACTTTCGGATGCCCTTCTTCTCATTCGTGCTGGAGAGCTTTTTAAACCGGTCCCAGAACAACCCATAGATCACGATCCCCGTAACGGCCGACGCCAGAATCACACCCAGCAACAATACCATGATTGTAATCCGCCATGTATTATTGGTGATATTGCCAAGGAACGACCAGTTGTGAAAATTATCAAACACCCACAGAAATGCCTTGCGCGATGTTGTATTAAAAGTACCCAACCGGCCCGACGCCGTTTCTACGTATACATCCATGCCATCCGGCCGGTCGAAGCTAACCTTCCAAACCGGCAGGTACCGGTTTACATACTTGTATTGCTGGTCGAATTGTTTTTGAACAGTAATAGATGTAGCGGCGCTCGTTTGATCATCGAGGAAATAACGCGCCATAAACTCCGCGTATTTTTTATCCCCGTCCTGCAACAGCTCGCCGGTGGCCGCATGGAAATACCGCAGGTATCCGTCGATCCCCTTCACCTGGTAAAACGTCTGGCCATTGAAGGCGATTATGCGAAAGTTCTTGAAGTCGGCGACCTTATTCTTCGTCAGCACCTCTTGCAGGGACAGCGTGATCTGCGTCTTCTCCAGCACCTTCGGCGGCATAAATTCGCGTGCGATCGTCGGCTTGAACCAATGCGACAGAAACGGGTGCATCAACCCCGATAGGCACCAGAAAATGACGGGTATGATCGTCACCAGGCCGATCGTGCGATGCCATGTATAGATCTTACGCCGAAGCGTTGCGGTGAGATTACCCGCCGTGGCGGATGCCCCGGATGTGTTGGGCGCGGCGTCTGCCTGTTGAAAAGCGGCCATTGATTTGTTTTCCATTGCCCTTATTTTTTACCGGTAAAATTGTATTGAATGCCAAACACGAACGTACGCGGCGCCGCCGGCGTGTAGGTTGTGCGGTCGGTCGCGTTGTTGCCACGGGACGCACTGGGCGAATACAGCACATCGCCTATGTTCATCACATTGCTATAGACCTCCACGCCCTTCCACTGATAGCCTATGCGATAGTTGACAACGTCAAACCCATCATATCGAACCGTATTGATCTGATTCTGATAATAGCTGCCCACGTGTTGCCACTCGATCGACGTACGGAGGTTTTTCACAAACGCCGGGTAATAATAGAACTCGGTATTCCAGCTCCACCTTGGCGCCGTAGGCATGTCGAAACCGCCGAGATTCTGATACTGGTCGGTCGACCGCGTGCTGATCTGAAAATCTTCAAACCGGTGCAGCGCATGGGTACCGCCAAAGCGGAAGAAAAACTGTTGAGTCGGCTTCACCGTAAGGCCCAGCTCCACGCCGCGGTGCAACGTCTTGCCGGCCGATTGATAGTCGGTTGAGTTGTCGGGCTGACGGATGCTCAACAGCTCGTTAGTACCGTTCATTTGGTACAGTGCTACATCCACGTATACCTTGTTCTCCCACCATGCGGCCCAGCCACCGACCTCGTAGTTTTGAAACTGCGCGGGCTTCAGGTTGTAATAAAACTCCGCCGGCTCCGTATTGGGCTTGCGACGGAAGATGGACGTCAACGCGGGGGGCGAAAAACCTTGTGAGTAATTGGCATATAATCCCTTGTCTTTCGCAAGCTCATAGGTCAGTCCGATTTTCGGCGTCACTTTGCTATACGACTTGCTACCGTCGGAGCTCTCCAGGTAGTTGTCGTACGTAAAAGACATACGGTCATACCGTGCGCCTGCCGAGAATCGCAGACTCTTGATCGGCGAAAAATCGTATTGCACATAGCCGGCGGCATTCCGGATCTTCGCCGCGTAGTCGGCAAGTTGAATGTCGGGGCGCTCCTGCGCGAGGGTATAGTGCTCCACCGATTTGCCGTCGGCACGCAGCTGCGCGTTCAGGTCGATCTGGTACGACCAATAGTCATTGGGTGAATAGTCGTACATACCGCCGGCAATCAGCCGCGCGTCCAGGAATAAAAACTGCTGGCTGTGCTGCGCCAGGATCCCGTAGCTCTTGAAGTTATTGGAATTGATCTCACCGCGCGCCTTTGTCGGGTCGTTGGTCGCACTCGGTGTCGGATTCCAGCGAATGCCATACGATGGATTTTGACCGTGCTCATTGTTGCGGTTAAAGAGGGTGACAAAGGTCTTCGAGCCACGATGCCAATCGTGCTCGAGGGTAAGCCGCGACCGGTTGGCATCGGACTTCCGGTATGTAAAGTCCGTGGTGCTGACATATTGCCGGCTGAAGAAGGCCACGCTGTCTACGCTTCCGGCGGTATTCGAGAAGTACTTACCATAGATAAAGTTTCCGATCAGGCGCGTGCGGGAAGTAAAATGATATTCCAGGCGCGCATTCACCGTGGTCTTGTCATAGTCGGAGTTGGCCATCCAGGAGTTAGTCTGTTCACTACGCATACCCGCGATATAGAAACCAAATTTACCCGTGCGAGCCCCCGCGCTTACTTGCAGGCGGCGGTAACCGAAGTTGTCGAATTGAATACCCACCTTCGCCGTAGGCACGGCAGTGGGCCGTTGCATGATGAAGTTGATGGCGCCGCCGATGGCCTCCGCACCGTAGATGGAAGAGGCAGGGCCTTTGATTACCTCCACGGAGCTCAGCGCAAACTGGTTGATCTCCAGCAAGGCGTTGTGGTTAAATACGCCCAGCGGCCGAATCGGCACACCGTCCTCCAGGTACAGAAAATAGCCGTTGGTGGTCATCGGCTGTCGGATGGCCATGGCGTGTTGCTCGTTGTTATAGTTCACCATCAGCACACCCGGCACTTTGTTGAGCGCTTCCACCAACTGGGTGGGTTTGGTCTCGTCCAGGAGCTTCGGCGACAGCTTGGAAATGGCAACGGGGGTTTCCGTGCGCAGGGTAGCCTCGCGGTTGGCCGTCACCACCACGCTTTGCATCTCCTGCGCGTTGGGCACCAGGGCAATGGTAAGTGGCCCGTTACCGGCCTGTAGCTCCTGCGTGTCATAGCCCACCATGGAGATCCTGACGAGCGGGGTTTCTTCCGTGCTGGTCAATTCAAATTGGCCCGCAGCGTTGGTGAAAGTGCCCACCTGTGCGTTTGACACCAGCTGTACCGTAGCGCCGATGCTGGACTCTTTGGTCTCGGCATCGTAAATTTTTCCGCGAATAACGTTTTGACCGAAGGTCGATATACTAAAAAGGCAGAGCCCTAAAAGGGTATAAAATGTTCGATTCATGAATCCTGTGCATAAATAAAATGAAATACATAAGGGTCGCTTCCGCGTCAATGCACGGAAGGCTGGTCAGGCGAATAGCGCCTGGAGCTTATGCCAGGATGGCGGGCGGATGGAAGATAGACCGGAGGCACCCTTGTAAAGGGCTGCTCCAACAGGAGGTATGGGTTGCGTTGTTACCTACTTCTTTCGCCGCGAGATCGGGAATCTCTGCCGCAACGCAGAACAGGTTAATTTCAAAAGCCATCGGCAAGGTTTGCCGGGCAGCATCGTCATTCTCCGAAACGTGTATAGACAGGCCGTCACTGAAATCGTACTCACTGCTACACATCGCAATGGGCACTTCGGTAATCAGGCCCAGGGCAAAAGCGATCTCATGACGTTGTTGTTGCAGGTAAGAAAGGAAACCAACGCGACTCGCACAATGCAGCATCATGCACGTCAAAATCAGCATAACCATCCCTTTCCTAAACATGCCGCAAAGATAGCGGCCGAAACCTGACAATCAAACGACGGTTGTAAGACACTGTCTTACAACTAATTGGCTATCGCTACGGGCTTGCAAGCGTCCCGCTTGCCGGCGCAAGTTTCAGCACCAAGCGTTAGCGCGGGTGCGGAACTTGTGACTGAAACTGCGGCCATACAGTTTCAGTCACAAGTCCCGCGCTGCGCGCTCAGACTTGCGCCAGCAATCCCGAGCAGTTGCACTATAAACACCATTGAAATACTTATACTATAGTAGATATACACACCGGAAATATCCGGTATACTATAAAATGTTTCAATAAACAGAAAATAAATATATCCGATTCTTACAACCCTCCGTCTGGATACTCCGTTTTGACGTACTAAAGCTGCATGTTTCTTTTTATATACATGCGCTATTAACCGATGACTTCTATGTTCGTTCTTCTTGTTACACCCGTGAATGCCCTGAGTAATCAGCATACTTTCTCTGCTGCGTATCGCATTACGCACGGGTAAAAACTACCGATCCATACTCTTAAAAACTCCCTCCCTTCTCCTGCAGGTGGCATCTGCATGGGAAGCTGTTCCATTGCCATACGGGAACGATATGTTCCCAACGTTAAATCCTATTTCTTATGGAAACACTGCGGAATGCAGAACCAAATGACGTGCGCAACATTTTGCGGCACGCTGTACAAACCCTTCGGGCAACGGTTGCGCCGAAACAACTTTCGTCCGAGGATCTCAGCGATGCCGTCGCTACGCTGGTGCAGGAATTTTACCAGGAGGCGCCCCCCAAGCCCATGCGCCCCGTGAACGTAGACAAGGGCCGCACACAGCGTGCGATCAGCGTGCGCATGACACGGGTCGTACTTGGCGCGCTGCTGCATGTGGCCGCCGCGCAGGACATCATTGCGTTCAAAAATCCGCCAGATCTATGCCGCCGTATAGCGCCCGGGGTATCGACGCTCGGCCTGGACAGCCTGCAGCCTGAAAGCCTGTTGCGGGCGTTCCGCTATCCGACAGCGGCCGCATTCCGCAGAGTACTGACTCTCTGCACGAAAATAATCGATTATATAAAAGCTAATCGCCTGGCTGAGTAAATAGTACTAATACCGAGGTATATAATATTGCCGGCGAAGGCGATAGAAGCCGGGGGAGGGAAACCTCCCCTTTTCTACCCAATTCTACCCATCTGTGACCTATCGCCGCATGTAAATGTTTATTTCATTTACAGAAATCTAATTAATCCAACTATGTCTGCTACATCCGACGTGAATTTCATTCATCATTTCCTAAACGTGTTCCAGGCGTTCTACAAAGATCGCCTCCTGCGCCCCACCCACCTCTGCCTGTACACGGCATTGTTTATCCACTGGAATAAAGCCCGGTGGGAAAATCCATTTGATATCTTCCGCCCCAAGATCATGAAGCTCTCCAAGATCGGTTCCTTAAACACCTACTACCGGTGCATGAAAGACTTAAACGAATGGGGCTATATCGATTACTTCCCATCGTCCAGTCAAAGTGTGCCGAGTATGGTCGTACTGCACCGGTATGATAAGGTTACGTCCATTGATTCGGCTGTCAAAAGTGATACGGGTCCTGGCAAGTTACCTGTCAAAAGCGATAGCGCTCCTGACGAACCCACTGTCAAAAGTGAAAGTGCAGGTGGTATAGCCCCTGTACCAGAGGTGATACCTTATAGTATAAACTCTATAAGCGATGTAAGCAATGTAAGCTCTGTAAACGGAACGACAGCACACACCCAGAATCACACAGGACAAGAGGATGTTGAAAATCTTAGTACCCCACAAGCGGTCACGAAAAAAAAAGCGGGCGCGGGGGTCGGCCGGGGTAAGCCGGAGAGCCTGGAAGAGGTCACAGCATTTTTTCTTTCGATCAACTCGAACGAAAGCGAAGCGGCGCATTTTTTCCACCACTACAATGCCGTCGACTGGGTCAAGGGCAACAACCTGCCCGTAAAAAACTGGCACTCCACCGCCGAAGCGTGGCTTCGCAATTCCCCCCGCTTCAAGTCCTCACAACCTGGCGGCCCTACACCCGGTTCATTGCAAACACCCGGTACACCCGGCGTTACAAAAAACTATGATATCAAACTCTAACACGCTACACCTATGTCATCCTCCGACTTCACCTGGTGCCTGAGTTTCCTTGAGAAACGAGGCCAGGAACTTTACGGTCCAAAATTCCGCCTGCACGCTGTAGACCATCCCCTGATCTACAAGTTGCTAATCTATTTCCTGAAGTACGAAAAACAAGCCTGCCGCCTCGAAATCGACCTCGACAAAGGCCTCCTGTTGTCGGGACCGGTCGGCTGCGGCAAGACCGCCCTCATGACGCTGATGACGTACATTC
Organism: Dawidia cretensis; assembly: GCF_018598175.1. GTDB lineage: Bacteria > Bacteroidota > Bacteroidia > Cytophagales > Cyclobacteriaceae > Ohtaekwangia > Ohtaekwangia cretensis. The sequence goes on along the minus strand of NZ_JAHESE010000004.1, from coordinate 144,795 downwards.
CCGGTCCCGAGCGCAACTTCATCCTGCGTGGCTGCCGCGATATCGGCTTCGAGTTTATGGAAGAAGGCTACACCGTCATTCAACGATATAGTCGCTTGTCCTATTACCGCGACCGCCCCAGGATCTATTGCTTCGACGACCTCGGCTCGGAACGCAACCTGAAATATTTTGGCAATGAATGCAATGTACTCGGCGAGATCATGCTAAGCCGCAACGAGCTCTACGTCGCGCAAGGCATGATCACACACATCACCACCAACTACCACGCCAACGACCTGGAAGCCGCCTACGGCGACCGCATGCGCTCTCGCTTCCGCCAGCAGTTCAACTTGTTTATATTCTCACCCGAGACGTTCGATAAACGGTAACACAACCCGACCAGACAAACTCGCATCGTGCGATTTGTCTGGTCATTTTTATCTTCTCAGAGTATCTTTTTTCTGTACTACGCTGTAGCCGCGTGTACATATTTTCCATGGCTCGGTATCGCCAGTGCCTCAAAGTGCTCTACCAGCCGCTCAAGTCCTTCGCGTAATTCAACCCCTTCCATATAATGCCCATGTCCCGCAACAACCAGCTCCGGATGAAGCGCTGCGAGTCGAATCACGGCGTCACGCGCAGCCGGCCAATTGGTTGTCAGGTACCGCGGCGGACCATTTACTTCTGTCTTTTGAAACAACACTTTATACAGTGAGTCCTGCCGAACGGTAACAACAGCGTCGCCGCTGAGCAACGTTCGATCGGATTCACGAAACAACGACACGTGGCCGGGAGAGTGGCCGGGTGTATGGATCCATTCCCAGCCCGGCATGTTCGGAACGCTTCCTTCAGAGGGTAGCGGCTGAAGTACTTCCTGGATATCGACCGGCTCGATGGGATATAAAAACGATAATTTTGCCAGTAGCCCCCCTTCGACGGTAACGTCGGGTTCCGGATACGCTGTCTTGCCGGTGAGATACGGAAATTCCAACGGATGCGCATACACCGGCACACGCCAGGTGTTCAGCAACGCTACAAGGCTTCCTACATGGTCGAAATGGCCATGGGTAAGTACGATCGCTGCCGGCGGCGTATCGCCGAAGCGCTCCCTGCAGACCTTCAAAATCTCCTCGGCGCTTTTGGGCATGCCCGCATCCACGAGTACCCAGTGACCGTTGTCAGGATGCCCTACCAGCACAATGTTTACAATCTGATTTGTATAATAATATACATCATCACGAACGAGTCTTCCCACGCCACTCGCACGGGATGTCATCGGAATATATTTGCTGTCGCTACCAGGATGCATAGTCGTTTTGGTTTATAGCGCAAAATCCCCCAACCGTGAGTTCAGTGGAAAACTATGCGCCATAGATAATCGCTATAAATCCGTTCCCGCATATCCACTGCCATGGCCGTGTTGTCTTACGACGCGTAATGGCTTTTCAGATCCGGGTTTCCCGGTATATTCACCTCACCATGCGATCAAACGGTTCCACAACAAAGCGGGGAAGTGTTTCATCGATTCAACATTGGTTCCACCAATATTCTATTACTCCTGCCGGCAGCACTGACACGTATTACCGGTTCAATGCACTCAGAAATCTTTCAGGGTAACGTGTACCCGAAACAACGCCCGCCGGCATGATCGCTTCCAGGCGCTGTAAGTCCGCTTTGCTTAGCGGTATATTTTCAGAAGCTATGTTCTCTTCCAGGTGTTTAATCCGTTTCGAGCCGGGAATCGTGATGACATCTTCACCTTGCGCCAGCACCCAGGCAATCGCCAGCTGCGCCGGTGTACAGCCTTTCTCAGCAGCCATGCTCTTTATCTGGTTCACCAGCTCCAGGTTCTTATAAAAATTTTCAGCTTGAAAACGCGGCATGTTCACCCGGCTATCGGTAAGATCTTCCGGCTTCTGAAACTCGCCGCTTAAGAAGCCCCGACTCAGTGGCGCATACGCTACCAGACCAATGCCCAGCTCGCGAAGTGCCGGTAACACGTCCGCTTCAATGTCACGGCTCCACAGCGAGTATTCAATTTGCAGGGCGGCAATGGGATGCACCGCGGCAGCCTTCCGGATGGATTCAGCAGAAGCTTCCGAGAGGCCGATATACCGGATGATACCCTTCTGCACAAGATCCGCCAGCGCACCGACGGTCTCTTCGATGGGGATCTTCGGATCGACCCGGGCCGGTGTATATAGATCAATGTAGTCTGTCTTCAGCCGCCGCAGGCTATAGAACACGGCATGACGAAGATAGTCGGGATGTGTATGCACCGGACCAGGTGCCATGCCGCCGTTGGGCGCAGCGGTAACAAGCTGACCCGTCTTGACGGAAAGGAATGCCTTGTCGCGTTTACCTTCGATCGCCCGGCCAATCAGTTGTTCATTGTGGCCGATGGCGTAGTAGTCGGCAGTATCTAAAAAATTGTGGCCAAGCTCCAGCGCCCGCTCCAGCGTGGCGATTGCTTCCCGCTCGTCCGACTGACCGTAGGCACCGGACATGCCCATACAGCCTAACCCTACCGCGGATACCTGCGGGCCGTTTGTTCCTAATGTTCTGTTCATAGCTTCGAGTTTTTTATGCCCCAAAGGTTGACAGAACAGGCACAGAAGCGCCGGACAAAATCTATTCGTTGCTGGACAAATCCTGGAAGAAGGCCGCCACGGTCTGGCCCGTGACCTTTTTAAATAAGCGGGAGAAATAATCGGGATCGCTGAAGCCCAGCTCGAAGGCAAGCTCTTTAACCGAAGTACTTTCACCATAATACAACCGGCGCCGGGCCTCGAGGATCAGGCGGTGGGTCATAAATTCTTTCGGCGATTGACCGGAGTAGTGTTTTACGATGGTATATAAGCTGTTCGGATTCAGCGCAAGCTCTTCCGCAATGGCTTCCACTTTCGGGTGGTCGGTCAGGTTGTTTTCGACAAAGACTTTAAACGCAATGTATTTAGAGAGCTTGCTGTCTGCAGGGCTTTTGTCGGCCGCAAAATACGCGGTGTTGATCTCTGTTAACAGGCTGTTCAAATGTGCCACGATCAACTCGGGATCACCGTCCATCGTGCTTAATAAACCGAGCAAGATCTCCGCGATCGGTTTTAGCCTGGCGACCGCAGCGGGTGTCAGGTGAATCTTTTGACTGTTTAGCGGGTTGACCAGGAAAGGATATTGCCGGGGCAACAACGCAAGGCAGTTCTCATCAAACCCGATCTTAAAATAGTCTCCTCCCCTTTTCGCTTTGGGCAGCTCATGAATCTGGTTCGGCAGAATAAAAAGCAATTCGTTGTTACCAACATCGTACGGCTGCAGGTCGATCACGTGGCGGGCACTGCCCTGCAGCATCAGGAGAAAAAAGTAATGCGCATTCCGGTGCGTGGGACCAAATGCAGACACCACCTGCGACGACAGGTGGCCAAAGCCCGGCGACACCATGCGAATAGCCAGCTTGCGGTTTTGCTTAAAGCGGTCCAGAAAACGCTCCATACTTTCCATACAGTGGTCCGAAGATATGAATTTAGCGCCGGTTATCGCGGGGCACTCCCAAGTTGATTCTCTAAACAGCCTGCGAAGGTTATCAAATCAATTGACGCGGCCTGGCAATGGCAAAAGATTGGACATGTTGAAAAGAAGCATAGTAACGTGAAGCATGTTAAAAGCTGACGACAAAAGCGTAAGTTGTACTGAATTCAATTTACAGTCTATGCTTTGTTATTTACGCTTTCTAACGTATGCCTCCTGTGTTTTTGGTTTTTCCGTATACGGACAGGTTGATTTTACCTCTTCCAATCTCCCCATTCTGGTAATCGATACGCATGGCCAGGCTATTCTCGATGATCCCAAGATCACGGCCGATCTGGGCATTATAGATAACGGCCCCGGGCAACGTAATAACATGAGCGATGCCTTCCATGGATATGTTGGCAAGATCGGCATCGAGCTTCGCGGCTCCACCTCCCAGGACTTTCCCAAGAAACCGTATGGTTTGGAGTTACGCGATGATGCTGGCGAGGGCGTCAGCGCGTCCTTGCTGGGCATGCCTGCGGAAGAGGACTGGGCGCTCGTCGCCACATACAACGACAAAAGCTTACTGCGCGATGCGTTAGCCTATAAGCTCGGCCGCGACCTCGGGCGTTATGCCGCGCGTACACGCTTTTGCGAGCTGGTGATGAAAAAAGATGTTGTGATCGAGGGAGTTCCTGCAAAAGAGAACGTTTACATGGGAATTTACATGCTTACCGAAAAGATCAAGCGCGACAAGAACCGCGTTGATATCAGCAAGCTCGACCCGGAAGAGATTAGCGGAGATGATCTTACCGGCGGCTATATTCTGAAGATCGATAAATACACCGGCGACAGCGGAACCGGTTTCTCCTCGCAGATCGCTCCGCCTAACCGCAGTGGCAACCAGTCAATTTCTTTCCAGTACGAATACCCTGAACACGATGAGATCGTGAGTGAACAGCGGCAGTATATTCAAACGTTCATCCGGAATTTTGAAACCACGTTAAACGGCAGCACCTATCAGGACGAGACCAATGGTTATGCGAAGTATATCGACGTCAATTCTTTTGTCGATTTCCTGATCATAAACGAGCTCAGCAAGAATGTAGATGGATACAGGCTGAGCACATTCATGTACAAGGATAAGGATTCCAACGGAGGTAAAATGGTGATGGGCCCTGTATGGGATTTTAATCTTGCCTTTGGTAACGCCGACTACTGCCAGGGAGCGCCGGTATCGGGATGGATGTACAATTTCAACAGCGTTTGCGGCGATGACGGGTTTCTCATTCCGTTCTGGTGGAAGCGTCTGTTGGCTGATCCGAATTTCAGGGAACGCCTCTCCCTGCGGTGGGCGGAGTTGCGCGCCGGTGTTTTCAGTACATCGTCTATACACCGTTACATCGATTCTGTTGCCAATGTACTCGATGATGAAGCCGTGGGGCGCAATTTCACGAAGTGGCCTGTACTGGGCGTGAAGATCTGGCCTAACTTTTACGTGGGGGCTACGTACCAGCAAGAAGTCGACTGGCTGAAAGACTGGGTGCGTCAGCGTACTTCCTGGCTGGACGCCAATATGCCATCTGTCGTCACGGCGATAGGCGATGAAGCTCGGGAGAAGAGTTTCTCCCTGTCGGCATACCCCAATCCGTTTACCAGCGAATTGACGTTGGAGTATACGGTACGCAATCCATGCCAGGTCACCCTGGAGCTCTTCAATTCGCTCGGGCAGCGCGTGGCGCTCATTGAACAGGATCATGTCACCCCGGGCACCCATCTTGCTGTATTTAACCCCGCCGGCATGGGAGCTGGCGTATACTACTTCAAAGCGGGTACATCCCAGGATCACAGCACGGTTATTCGTCGTATCATAAAAAGACATGACTAAAGCTTTGCTATATTTGGCAAATGACAACCCTTGACAAGCTGCTGGGAATCCGGTATCCCATCATTTTAGCACCGATGTTCCTCATCTCTAATAGTCGCATGGTTATTGCCGCCTTGCGCAGTGGCATAACGGCGGCGTTTCCGGCGCTTAATTATAGAACGGACGAGGAGCTTAGAGCAGCCATTCGTGAGATCAGGCAAGCATCCGATAAACCGTTTGGTGTGAATCTCATCGTAAACCGCTCCAATCTTAAGTACAAAGCACAACTCAAAACGTTGCTGGAGTTAAAAATTGATTTCATTATAACTTCCCTGGGTAGCCCCCAGGAAGTGATTGAGCAATGCAAGCCGTTAGGAATAAAAGTCTTTTGTGATGTTGTTGACTTGAAATACGCGAAAAAAGTGGAGGCCATGGGTGCAGACGCGGTGATTGCGGTCAACAACCGGGCCGGAGGACATGCCGGGGCAATGTCGCCGTATGAGCTTGTGACACTGTTAAAGAACAACTGCGGCATTCCCGTAATTTCTGCCGGTGGTGTTGCGACAGGGAAAGATCTTAAACAAGTGCTCGACTGGGGTGCCGCGGGAGCGTCGATCGGAACTATTTTTATCGCGTGCGAAGAATCGGATATCACACCTGAATACAAACAGGCGATGATCGATTATGGAGAAAAAGATATTGTCATGACAACGAAGCTCTCCGGCTCACCGCTCACGGTCATCAACACACCCTACGTTCAACAGCTCGGTACAAAAGCTAATCTTTTAGAGTTAATCCTCAATAGCAACAAGACCTTAAAGAAGTATGCTAAAATGCTCATCGCCTTCCGTGGGATGAAAGCGGTTGAAAAAGCTGCGTTCGGAGCTACCTATAAAACCGTGTGGTGCGCCGGCCCTGCCATTGAGCACGTAAAGAGTATACAGCCGATAGCGGACATTATACATACGGTCACACGACAATTTGATGAAGTTTCGAACGAGCCACCGAACGTGTCGCGTCGCTAAAGCCAGGGCCCCTTCGCGGGGCCCTGGCCTAACTATTCATCCTACTCCACATCCTCCTCCGGATCGTCGTCTGGCGCTGGCGCACCTTCCTCTTTCTCCACGGCCGTCTGACTCACCGCTGTCAACACCGTACCCGCTACGGTGAGATATCCGGCCACGGTCACCAGCACCGCCGGCACGGCGATGGGTGCGGCGATGATCGCTCCACTGGCGGCCACCAGCGACAGCCCGATTGCGCGCAGCACGCGGAAGAACTTTGGCGTGGGCGCTTTTACTCTGTCTACTATGTTCATGTTTTTTTATTGGTTATACATGTTACTACAATACTGTCGGCGTTCTGGAGCGAGGGGAGCTCGATCGTGTGGCACACCGGTGTGCCTACGTGTCGAATCTCCCCATTGGTTCCGTCAGGGTAATAGGTCCTGAACAGTTCCAGCTCCATTACACTTACGCGTCTGCATCCACCGCGACCACGGCCAGCGCGTTGAAGGCGCCGTCGTTGAGCGCGTACATCGCGCCGTTACATACCTGCGAGAACTCGATGCCCAGCACCACTACCAGCGGGTTTACGCCGCCGACGGCGACTTCCAGCGGCAGGTTGATCGCCACGGGCACTTCCAGCGTCGTCAGGGTCTCTTCGCTCTCGGCCACCACGCTGGTGTAGCGGTCGCCGGCAAAGTCCAGCCCCGATACGCTTGCCACCAGGCGGAAGTTTGTAGCGCCTACGGGCGCGGCGATCAGCTCGGCCGGCACAAACTGCGGCACGTTGATCGTCACCGATCCTGCGGCACGGTCAACTGCCACGCTATACTGCGCCAGCAACGTCTGCCGAAGCTTGCCGTCGATGTTAAACTCGAAGCCCTGCAGCTTGCTCATGTCGCCGTCCACTACGTTGCGCGCACCGCGCAGGCTCGTGGTGTCGGCGTGGATCACCTCCACGAACTTTTGCGTCAATCGGCTAGCCACCCGGCTATCGGACGAGTTTCTAACCAATGCGCGAAACGCTGTGCGCAACAGCCGCCCCGCCTGGCCGGCGCGACCGAATTCAGGTCCGAGCTCGCGAGTACGGGCAAAGCCCGGCTCGGTACGAATGCGCTTTGCATCCACGCCACCCTTTTGACGCGCCAGGTGTCCATCCTGCGCGGTTTTGTAAAAGGACAAACCACCCAGCTTGCCTTTCAATAAAAGTACTCCGTCTTGTCTTGCCATATATACTAATTTTCTTGTTTCTGATCCGTCGTGTCTGGCACACTTCGGTTAAGCCGTCGTTGCAACAACAGCACAAAAGAGCGATGTATATTTTCATTTTGAAAGCGACACTTCCGCGGATAGCCGAAACTTCCTAAAACTTCCGGAAATGGTATAAAACTTCCGCAACGCGTTTCAGTGGATGTATCTTAAATAGTATACATCCGTATATTTGAATATGAAATTCGACCGAATCATGTTATACTCAACGGACGTCGCACGTCTGACCGGAAGAAGTGAACGCCAGGCACGAACGATGATTGCCCGGATTCGCCTGGATATAGGCAAAGCACCCGGCCAGCCTATCACCGTTCAGGAATACTGCCAGTACACCGGCATCTCCGAAGACGAGGTTATACGCCATCTGAGTAAATAGTGTACAGCGCCACCCGGCGGTATATACCTGAATATTATTCGCTGTCACGTGCCGATCACTTCCGGTACACCTGATAACCACCTGTAGTATCACTTTTGACAGGTCTTTGGCACATCTCTTTGAAATATTTTTCCGTTAGTTTACAACATGGCTGATCGGGCGTTAATAGCGGCCAGGGAGTTGCCGAAAAATGGCCGGCTACTTCCCGTATACTTCGAGTGATCCAAACGGATATCCTATAAATGTCCCATAGATGTCCTACGGATGTTCTTACCCTTTAAAAGGTAAGAACATCCATGGACCATCCGTAGACCTGGCGTGTGCCGGGACAACAGGAGGCGGGCACTATCCGGCACGCGCGCAGAACTTTGTAACCAACTTTAAAAAAACGATATGGCATTTCTGAAAGACATCACCTTCACCGGCAGCCTTGGCGATTTTAGCGCTTATAAAATGAAGGGCTCCGACAAAATCATTCTGCGCCGAAAAGGCGGCCCTAAAAAAGAAACGGTCAACAACGCAAAATCCTATGCGCTGAATCGCTTGCATCGGCAGGAGTTCGGTGGCAGCGCCACGCTGGGCAAATATGTACGCTTTATGCTCGGCGCTAACCGCACGATATCAAACTATAACATTACGGCGCGATTGAATAGTATATTAAAACACGTCAAGCGACAGGACACCGAAGGCGAGCTGGGCAAGCGAGCGTTGAGGCTGTCTTCCGTTCCGACCTTATTGCAGGGCTTTCCCTTAAACAAACAAAACACCTTTGACACGATCATGCCTCCCACGGTACGTTGGTCTATCGCGCGCGAAACGCGCTCGGCGCACATCGAGCTGCCGGAGCTGATTCGCGGTACTAATTTCAATCCGTCTAATCAGCAACCGTTCTTTTGCGTTACGGCTGTACTCGGCATCGTGCCCGACATCCTTTATAGCGAAGCCCGGACAGCCTATGGCCCACCCGAATGGTTCGATGGCATGTATACGCCGGTGTCGGTATCGAGCCCGTGGTATCCTGCTAAAAGCGGAGCACCGCCGATTACGCTGGAACTAAGCGCGAACATGACGCCACCCGACGACGCGTATACGCTCGTGCTCTCGATTGCTGTGCGCTTTGGCGCGCTCTACGCAAACGACAAGATCGAGTTGTTGGACTACATGGGTGCCGCTAAAATTTTGGGAGCAATGTGATGCCGTACGAATTAGCGGCTGATATTCAAAGCATTACGCTCATCACACAAATCACTTAACAGGAGGTTGGTACCATTTTTTTGCAACTTGGACAGGAGTTGTATTCTAATTCGGCTTATAAATTGTAATATTATTATAAGATAATCTGCGAAAAACAGATTATCTTGTAAAAAAAATACATTTGTTATGGATTTTGTAGACCGGATCAGGCAATATGCTCATCAGCCACTGACGCATCAACTGCTTCTGTCTGTATTGAAGTCTTTCAAGCAACCCAACGACAAAATTCATAAACTGATGCGTGATGGGTTTATTGAACCAGTCAAAAAAGGGCTTTACGTAGCTGGACCGCGGCTAAACTCCGGAAAGCCTGAGCCTTTTTTATTGGCTAACCATATTCTGGGGCCGAGTTATGTTTCCATGGAGACCGCGCTGGCATACCACGGTTTCATCCCCGAACGCGTTTATGAAATAGCCTCGGCAACAACAAAAACATCTCGCAAATTTGTAACTGCCGTAGGGACATTTACCTATACCAGGATCGCTTTGCCATACTATGCCTTCGGCATACAACGGGAGATGCTGTCGGAAGACCAGTATGCCATGGTGGCGTCACCCGAAAAGGCTATCTGTGACAAAGTCATTACCACGGCGGGCCTACTACTGCGGAGCAAGAAAAGTGCCCGGGAGTTTTTGTTGGAAAACATGCGCATGGATGAAGATAAGTTAAGCGAGCTCAATACGGAAAAAATGTCTACCTGGGTCGGACACTCGATCAAGGAAGAAAGTTTACAAATGTTGATTGATGCTATCCGCGATTTATGATGATAAAAGATTGGCTCGCCGAATATAAACCTCAAAACAAAGATGAAGCCCATGCTGCCCTTCGTGAGATCATGCAGGAGGTGGCCCTGGCAGGATTGTACCGTGCGGGCTTCTTTGAGAAAGCAGCCTTTTACGGTGGGACAGCGCTGCGAATTTTTTACAACCTCGATCGTTTTTCCGAGGATCTTGACTTCTCACTGCTGGAAGTGAATACCGAATTTTCCCTTGATCGATACCTGGACGCTGTCCATGCTGAATTTGAATCGTTGGGCATGAAGGTTTCCATCCGGGACAAAAAGAAAACGATTGAAAGTCAGGTTGAATCTGCATTTCTTAAAGCCGAGACGATATGGAAAGAACTTATCCTGGAAGGAGTGCTTCCTCAAGCCGGTTTGAGTCAGCCTGTAAACATTAAAATCAAGATCGAAGTAGATACCCTCCCACCCCCGGGTTTTGAAACAGAAGAAAAGTTATTACTAAAGCCGTTTTCATTCTATGTGCGGTGTTTTTCTCTTCCATTTTTGTATGCCGGAAAAATGCACGCGTTGTTGTTTAGAAAATGGAAAAATAATGTGAAGGGGCGTGACTGGTATGACCTTGAGTGGTATATAAAAAACAAGACATCGTTGCACCTGGGGCACTTCGTCGAACGTGCGAAGGCTAGTGGAGATTTACCCGACGAAGCTTTTACGGAAAAGGATTTTAGAGCGCTCCTGGCCAGGAAGATCGACGCGGTGAATATGGAGAAAGTGAAAGGCGATATAATCCGGTTTATTCCAGATGGCAGGAAGCTGGAAATATGGTCGCCTAAGTATTTTCACGATCTTTCCAGGCAGCTGGTTGTGCACGCGTAAGAACGGCAGTCACTGACACGTAGCCGTTTTTAGTCCAACATGCGCTGCAGGATTTCACACCGCGCTTCCTGGACTCCCGAAAATTCAGCAACATCCATACAAATGCATACGAAAGCCTAAGATCTGCCGGAGCTCGTCCTGGAGCTCAACATAAGAATTTGGTTTCACGAGGAATTTGTCAGCCCCGGCGTCAATTGCCGCCTTCACTTCAACAGCATTCGACGTAGTGGAGAATATTACGATCGGAGTGTGTTTATAGCGACTTGTAGCGCGTACGCTTTTGACGCACTCAATTCCCGTCATCATCGGCATATTGAGGTCAAAAAACATGGCGTCTGGCGGGGTCGGTAGCTCCTCCAAAATTCGCAAAGCGTCAAACGCAGTGTTGGCAAAAATGATCGTCGCGTTTGGATCTAACGCTAAAACGACTTCGCGAAAAATCTCCTGGTCTTCCTGATCGTCATCAGCATAAAAAATTGTCATACGAGGAATTTATATGTCTTGGATGAACTACTTTTTTGAGCGAAGTACCATAGGTCTCGGAACGCCGGTGTAAACGTCAGGCTTGTCTGAGCAAACGTTGAATTTCCCTGCACAGCTGGGGCGATACATCATTACTTTTCACCTTCAAGATCACGATCTCCAGCATTGCTTTTATCAACTTCACGCTATCCGGTTTTGTAACAAAACAAAGAGCGCCCAGGTCGAAGGCAGTTCGTTTTTCTTTTTCGCCGGATGATGTCGAATATACAATGACCGGTATATCACCATATGTACTGTCACCCTTCAGCTTTTTCAGCACATCCCAGCCATTCATGACCGGCATATTGATATCGAGAAAAATTATATTGGGTCTATTCGGGGCATCCGAGAGCGCTTCTATCGCCTCTTCGCCGTCTTCGACACCTTCGTACAGCACGTTGGCGTCGACCGAGGCCAACGCCTCGGAAAAAATTTCGCGGTCGTCTTTATCATCGTCGGCAAGAAGAATCTTAGTAGCTTTGGACATATTATAGTATGCTGTTTTGTTGTTTGATGGGCAACGTTACGATAAAAGCGCTTCCCTTATTTTCTTCACTGGTTCCACGGATGGTGCCGTGGTGACGTTCGGTTATTTTTTTGCATAGTGCCAATCCCAAACCGGTTCCTTCGTACCGGTCTTTGGGATGCAGCCTGGAAAAAGCGTCGAAGATTTTTTCGGCATACACTTCGTTGAAACCGATTCCGTTGTCTTGTACCGTTACCTCTGCCATCGGGGCGGCGGCGCTACCGTTGACTTTGGCGGAAACGATAATGTGAGGCGTGTCTTTTGAGAACTTCAGCGCGTTGTTGATCAGGTTGTAGAAAAGCTGGTAAATAAGGACGCCGGCACCGTCAATGATCGGCAATTTACCTTTCTCCAGGATGGCCTGCTTTTGCTGGAGCAACATTTCCAGGTCGGATTCGATGCTGGCGATAACGTCGTTCAGATCGACCGACTCAATCTCCTGGCCGCCTTCGTTGACCGAGGAGTATTTCAAAACGCCATCGATCATGTCGTACATGCGCGTCGATGCCGTGCGCATTTTGTCGAGATAGGCCCGGCCTTTCCCAGGCAGCAACTCGCCATATTCGTCATCGAGCCGGTTGATGAACGTCTTCATCTTCCGCACCGGTTCCTTGAGGTCGTGGCTGGCAACGTGCGCAAACTGCTGAAGGTCTTCATTCGACCGGCGCAGCTCGACCGTTCGTTCTTCCACAATCGCTTCCAGGTGCGCTGACAGCTCACGATATTTTCGCTCGCTGTCTTCAATCTCCCGGCGGGCAACGACCTGCGCCGTAATGTCGGTGGCCATAACGTTCACGCCGGTAACCGGGCCGTTAGGCTCCTGGATGGGTTGGTAGAGATAGTTGTAATACACTTCGTGGGCAACGCCATCTTTATAGATAACCGCTTTCTCCTCCTTTCCGTGGTAGGCCTTGCCCGAGGTGAACACATCGTCGAGGATGCGGGGAAAGCGTTGACCGGCCAGCTCGGGCAGCACCTCCAGTAACGTTTTTCCCACGATCTCTTCCGTTTTTCCCCACGAGGCCAGCAGCGGCTCGTTCACAAACGTGATGCGCATCTCGCGGCCCTGCAGAAACAGGAAAATACTGGGAGAGCCCGTCAGCACCAGGCGGAACAGCCTTTCACTGTCTTCGATCTTCTTCCTGGTCAGAACCTGCTCGGTAACGTCGATGGCGAAATTCAGCACGCCCTGGATGTTGCCTTTCAGGTCGTACCATGGCTGGTAAATATAGTTGAAGTAGCACTCTTTGGGCGGTCCGCCATGGCCCGCGAATGTCACGTGCCTTTCATTTTCATAGATGGTCTTGCCCTCGTAATATACTTGGTTGAGCTGTTGCATGATGGGCTGGTCTTTCAGCTCGGGAAGGGCCTCCAGTATAGCCATGCCTGTGAAGTCCACATCGCCGAAGACTTCCTTGTTCTTCGGATGAAATAATTCGTACCGAAAATCCTTGCCTCTGAACACGTTTATGATGGCTGGCGCCTCCAGGAAGAGCCGGTAAAACTGCAGCTCCGTTTCGCGCCGGACCTGGTTAATCCGGATATGGTTGCTCACCCGTACCATCAGCTCGCGCGCGGAGAACGGTTTGACCAGGTAATCATCCGCGCCGGCATCGAGCCCCTCGACCTTTGCCTCTTCACCGGCACGCGCGGACAGAAAGATCAGAGGGGTATTTTTTACTTCGGCGTGGCTACGCACTTTCTTCAGCAATCCAAATCCGTCGAGCCGCGGCATCATGATATCGGAGAGCACGAGGTCGGGTCGGAATTCGAGGACTTTACGAAAAGCATCTTCGCCGTCGACGGCGGTTGCCACGTCAAACTGCTCGGACAGGAGCCGCGCCAGGTAACTTCGCATATCGGCGTTGTCGTCGGCCAGCAGTACTTTGCTTCTGTCGCCCTGCACCTGGCTGCGATTGTTCGGTTGGTGCTCGCGTGACTGTTCAGCGGGAAGCCACTTCAGCGCTTCTTCGACAAATGCCGTAGAGTGGTTAAAAAGATCGCTTTGGTTAAATGATTCCTCAATTTGCTCACTGTTCAGGTGGCTCTTTCCAACGGGGACGGACACGGTAAAGACGGACCCCTCACCCGGGGTGCTCGTTACGGTGATCTTACCGAAATGTAGTTTGACGAGCTCCTTCACCATGGCTAGCCCGATGCCGGATCCCTCCTCGCTGCGGCCGCCCGGGTTATCCACACGGTGGAACCGGCTGAAGATCTTATCCAGCTGCCCGGCGGGTATGCCAATGCCCATATCGGCTACCGACACTTCGACGGCATCGCCGCGCTGACCGACGGAGACGGTAATTTCGCCTTGCTTGCTGTATTTAAATGCGTTTGATACGAGGTTAAGAATAATGCGCTCCCACATGTCGGGGTCTACATATACCGGGCCCGTTACCGGATGGCATACCATGTTCAGGTGCATGCCGGCCCGCTCGACCGCCGACCGGAACGTGCTGGCCAGATCTGTGGTGAGCGCAGCGATATTGACCTGCCGGAATTTACCCTCTATCCGACCCGCCTCGATGCGTGAGAATTCCAGCAGCGTATTGACCAGCTTCTGCATGCGCAGCGCGTTGCGGTAGGCCACGTCCATTCTGGCTTTGTTCTCGGGATCGAGATTGGGGTCCCCCAGTGCATCCTCTACAGGCGCCAGCAACAACGTGAGCGGCGTGCGGAACTCGTGGCTGATGTTGGCGAAGAATGTCGTCTTGGCCTTGTCCAGCGCCGCGAGCGCCTCGGCCCTTTTACGCTCCTGGATGAGCGAGTGAACATTGGCGAAGCTACTGGCAATCTGGTCGGCCACCAGCATAAAAAAACCGCGGTACTTGTCGTCCAGCAGACGGTAGGGGTTCAGCCCGATGATTAGCAGGCCATAGGGATCCGGTGCAGAAGGTTGTGCGATCGGAAGGACTATTAATTTTTCCGGGCTCACGGCCCAGGCGCCCCTGGGCAGGGCACCCACTTTCCGGGTAACATCTTCAAACAGCTGCAGTTGCCGTGTACCCAGGGCGTGGCGCAAGGTATTCGCGATCTCATGATCAGCACGCAGGTCGATTTCCGCTTGTACAATGGACGCCGCTTCGCCCAGGTTTGTCGAGCCGGCCAGCGTTGCCCTGTCGTTGGAAACCGTGCGGAACAGCGCAAAGGGAAAGTCGTGGGGATTCTGCTCGAAGGTTTTGATACTGTTCGAAATGACTTCTGCGACCGAACCGCAATCGGCCAGGTTCTTTGCAAGCTGGGTCAGTGTTGCCAGCTGGCGCTCGCCTATTATGCGCTCCGTGTCATCGGTATTGGCACAGATCATGCCGGCTGTGCCGCCCTGGTCGCCGGGAATGGGTGTATAGGAGAATGTATAATAGGTCTCTTCCGGATACCCGTTGCGTTCCATGATCAGCAGCTGGCATTCCACGTACGTCCCTTCGTCTTCTTCCATTACCTGCCGGAGCATCGGTCCGATGTCCTTCCAGATGTCTTTCCAAACTTCAGACGCCGGTGTGCCGAGGGCCCACGGATGTTTGCCGCGGACGATATCCTTATAGGGGTCGTTGTAAAGCTTGATAAGGTCCCTTCCCCAGCCGATCCAGATAGGCTGACGAGAGGTCAGCATGATCCGCACGCAGGTGCGAAGACTTTGTGGCCACGATTCTACGGGGCCGAGTGGCGTGTTCGCCCAATTATATTCACGAATTCGCTGGCCCATCTCACCCCCGCCTGCCAAAAATTCGGGGGTGACATTTGGCCTGGCCGAAGTTGGAGAGTCCATGCGTTTATGGTAAGGGCCTGAAAAATTGAGTGCGGTAAGATGGCCAATAAATATTTTAAATACAACGGATGCCCGATGGCATCGGACCGCCTCAGGAAAGTTCTTCTGCATTCGCAAGAAGCTGGCAACGGTAGGTTAGTTCTTTCGGCAGTACCGTCTTCTCTGGTAACAATTCGATCGATCCGACGGCAGTCTTTTGGAGTATGGCATACTATTTTTCAGCAGAAGTCGGAGCCTGAAAGATGAAGAGGAGCTCACTATGGAAAGCATTTATAAAATCTTTGATCAGGCACCTGTCGTCATCGGTTTTGTGCGGGGTGAGGAGTATGTGTTAGAATTCGCAAACGATGCGTTATTGAAAGTTTGGAAGGTAGACGCAACGGTGTTTGGCAAATCGCTTTTCGCAGTGTTCCCGGAGCTGGAAAGGCAGGGTTTCCGCCATCTTTTGGACAATGTTCGGAAAACCGGCAACCCTTTCAGTGCCTATGAGTACCCCATTCAATTTGAACGGCGTGATGTCGTTGACATCTATTATTTTGATTTCATCTATCAACCCTTTTATGAAGCCGGTGAAATAACGGGCGTCATCGCCGTGGGATACGACGTGACGGAGAAAGTTGTTGCGAAGCAATCCGCACAGCGTGGAGAAAAGAGATGGACGGAGCTTGCCAACTCTATGCCGGTGATCGTTTGGACGGCCGATGAGCAAGGCCGCATCGACTTTTGCAATGAGCTGTGGTACCGCACCACGGGGCTCACCCCGGAAGAAACGCACGGCTTTGGGTGGATGAGCGTGTTGCATCCGGACGATCTGGATAAATGCGTGGATGCCTGGCACCATGCGCTGGCTCGCCATACTCCCTACGCCATGGAAGCTCGCTACAGGACAAAAGAAGGCGACTACAAATGGTTCCTGACACGTGGCCTGCCGGTGATCGAAGATGGGAACCTGATAAGCTGGTATGGCACCAGCACCGACATTACTGACCAAAAAGATACCGAACAACGACTCGACGCGCTTGTAACAGGCAGAACATTAAAACTTGAAAAGACACTCGAGGAGCTGCAGTATTCCAATGCGAACCTTGAACAGTTTGCCTATGCTGCGTCACATGATTTACGCGAGCCGCTTCGCAAATCCCAATTCTATCTCGATCGCTTAAAAGAAGGGCTGAGGTCGCAGCTGAACGAAAATCAGCTGCAACTATTCGAGCGTCTCGAAAATTCGCAACGGCGGATGCAGAACTTAATTGAAGATCTGCTGGACTACTCACAAGCTGCAAAAGGCACATCGCAAAAAGAACAGGTTGATTTAAACAAGGTTCTTCAGACAGTGCTGGAGGACCTGGAGCTGGAAATTGAAACGAGAAGCGCCACGGTCGATATCCATCCGCTCCCTATACTCCTTGCAAGCAAACGCCAGATGCATCAATTGTTTCAGAATTTAATCGGCAACGCATTGAAATATAGCAAGACGGCCGTGGCGCCGTCGATCTCCGTAACGTCCACCGTGGTTACCGGCGGCGAGTTTCAGGCGTATTGTGCGGCAGGCGATTATGAAAAGGTATTTCATCACATCAAGGTAACTGACAACGGCATTGGTTTCGACCAAAAGGATGCCGACAAGATCTTTATGGTATTTACCCGGCTTCATTCGTCTGAGCAATACCGCGGGTCAGGTATTGGCCTGTCGATTGTACGAAAGGTAGTCGAATCGCATGACGGTTATATCTGGTCTGAAAGCGAGCTTGGGCAAGGCGCTGTGTTTCATCTATTGCTTCCACTTATGGCGAAGGATCAGCAGACGTGAGTATACTCAGGCTTTGCTCTTATATTGGTTTATTACTGCGTCATCCCATACCTGGGCTTCTATGTATTTATCATATTTACATTCTTCCACTGCATGTGATTTTTCCTCTGACGGCAGTCCGTATTCATCGATCAGATCCTTTATTTCACTTAACAAAAAAACCCGTCCGTTACAATCTTTTCTATACGTTGCAAGTTTTGGCTCATCGTAAAACTGAAACGACACCATGCTATCGGGATACGTAAAACTTATATGATCGGGTTGAAAGTCCGCTAACGGAATTTTTATTACGCCGGGATTTACATACCATGATTTTGCCCAATCACATTCTCCCAGCGTAAAATAGAAAGGGTCATTTCTGCCTGGCCTCCCACCTTTCAGGATAAACTGCTCTTTAATTCTGGATTCCAATGAAAATCTTAAATCGATATAGTTGGCCGGCCTTTTACTATTCCATCCTTTCGAGATACGACGCTGGATATTTTCTGCTTTTTCGTACCCATGTTCAGTAATATTTCGGAATGGTCCATGGTCGATCTCGTAATAATGGAATAGAAATTCAGGCAAGCACTTAATCATAATCAGGTCAAAACTAAACGATCTTTCTATAAAAACCTCCCCCCGGCTTAGTTAAGAAACCTCTGAATCGGCGTTCAGTTCATCGTTCATAGCCTGCAGCTGTTCGAGCTCTGTCAGGTCTGCCTTGAATTTCTGCACATGGCGTTGCTTAAAGGCTCCTACCCTGTGCGCAATGTAAAATAAGGCCACGGCAATGCTTATCGGGATAAGACGTTCCGCCAGGGCGGGCCATACGCCCAAACGTTCGATATTCTTGGGAAGAAATGATAGCGGAAAAAGGACAAGCTGTGAAAACACAAACACACGTATAATATACGTGATAAACTTACGAGGCCTTTCATACACGGCTATGATGTCTTTCAACGCGCTGCTTAGGGTTGCCTGCGATAGGGTAATATTATCGAGACTTCTATAGTGTCTTGCGGTGGTGATGGTCATCATGAGCAGGCAGACGCAATAGATCCATGCGGGAATGTATTGTGACGTGTACACATAATCGAATGGGTTCCCCGTGATGATGGCAATCCCGAATGCAAGGCATACGGTCATCCACGCGAAGCCTGCGAGGTAATTGCGCTTGACCGTCGCGAAGCGCGAACCGGAGCGCTCGGTAATCATACTTACAATAAGCCTGTCGCTGAGTGCCTTCGATGATTGCAGTCGCGTGTCATAAGCTTTCCAGGCTGTTTTTATTTCTTCGAGATTCATGACGGTAATGTTTTGATGATTTGTTCGAGTTTTGATTTGATACGATTGAGTTTTACCCCCACGTTCGATGTGGTGATGCCCAGGATGTCGGCAATCTCCCGATAGCTCTTCTCTTCGAGGTACAGCATCATGAGCGCCTTTTCAATGTTGGTGAGCCGTTGAATGGCCTCCTTCAACATGGCGACTGAATCGCTTTCATCCTCCAGGCTTTCCCATGCAGGCACCAGCGCTTCGTCGGAAGTCAATGCCTGTAATGCAGGGCGCCGCAGGATCTGCCGGACGTACGAAATGGCCGTGTTCAATGCGATTCTGTACATCCATGTTGTGACGCGCGCCTCCCCTCGGAACGTAGGGTAGGCACGCCACAGCTGGAGCACGATCTCCTGGAAGAGATCCTGCTGGTATTCGCGCTCCCGCTCATAAACATGGCAAACCTTATAAAGAAGGCCACGATTTTGATTGACCAGGGCGATAAAGTCTTTTTCCATAGTTGCCAGATCAGTCGCCTGCGATGTTCAAAATCTTACGAGCCAAACCAGTTTATTTTAAATACTGTTCAAAAATAGCCGGCCGGTCTAACGATTGGCCTGGTTACGATTCTCTCTCAAACATGGCGTGCCGCGCTTGAAGATCCTGCCAGGAATTCGAGGAGCGAGTAGTCGGTCGGTTTTGGCCAGGTTATGACTGGAATTACCTTGAAGAAGATCAGGTACGCTGTGACCAGTGGAAAACGGTCGCGGCATCAGCGTCGACGTCGTGCTCCATGTCAGCCTTGCCAAACCCTTCTACCAATATCCTCCCGGATCTATGCACGAGCGCGATTCCCGCGGCGGGTGTTCCTGTTCAGCGAGTACGCCGGCGAACTCTCTTTTTAACCTGCCGATTGTACTGTCGGGAAAGATATCGACTGCTCTCCCGCGATTGCCCGGAAAGATCGAACGCCGTAAAAATGCTGAGAAGCGCCCAAAGGAGTAAGGAAAATGGTGAGGTTTCGCGTGTCATACGAACAAGACGGTATCCGCGATTTATGTTACCGTATGATAATGTCATAACGGTAAATGGGGTCACAAGAAAGGACAGCGTTTATCACAGAACTCCCGGGAGCGACGCCGCGAATGCAGAATTCGTCGATAATGCAATGTTACTTTTTCGACTTGTATTGTTCATCCGTCACCTTGTCCATCCAGTTGACTATGCCCTTCTCTGTATTCGGAATGATGTATAACTGCGACATACTGCTGTATTCGGTTGCTCCGTGCCAATGTTTGACATTTGGAGGACATTTCACTACATCACCCTTTTTCACAATGTGCTTCGGTTGTCCTTCAATTTGATGATAGCCATCTCCATCGGTAACGATCAAAATTTGCCCTGCAGGGTGGATATGCCAGTGTGAACGGGCACCGGGTTCAAAGTACACATTACCAACCAGTGTGCTGTAGGTTGAATCGGTTGCCACAAGGTTGTAGTTGTAGGCTTTGCCTGTAAACGTCGTTGATGGGCCAGCGTCGCCCCGAGGGAAGATCAGATGTTCTGCGGGTTTAATTGATTGGCCAGCGCTTGAGAGCGACGTCAGGAGGAACCCGACGATACCTACGGTTATAATTTTCTGAACACTCTTCATAGTTTATACTTTCGTGTAATGCTTCGGTTCATATTCTGTGCCGGACCACGCCCCTATTGTAAGTCGATGTTCACCGTTACGTCGCCCGATCCCACTGCTGCGGCCAAGCCGGTCGGATCATCAATTTTTCCAAGTGGTGTATAGCCGTACGAAGTGGAGAATGTTTCGTAGAACAGCACCAATGTGTTGGCTCCCCAAAGCATCAAATCTCCGGAATGGATTGTTCCAGGATTGGACGCACGGGTGGGGAGATTTTGAGCCAACCGGAAATGTTTTTCATTTCCATTTAGCTCCGTCATGGAAAGCGTTAATGGCAACATGGCTTTGAATGCTGTTGCGGTGGAATTATCAAAGAGTGTGGCTGTGAAGACCTTCTCTCCGATCTTAATGGTTATGGAATTTTTCACGGGATCGATGATAGCGGGTTCTGGATTTTCTGCATTACAGGCTGCCCCAAACAATAACGGCGAAATCAATAGCACGATGGCAAATGAGTATCTCATGGTGTTGAATTAAAATGTGGCGGCGTCAACTACAAACCGATATCTCGCTTGTTTGTTCATCACCTTTGTCCAGGCATCGTTGATCTCTTCTGCTTTGATAATCTCGATTTTGGGAGTGACCTTGTTGTCCGCACAATAATAAACCACTTCCTGGGTTTCTGGAATTCCGCCGATCAGCGATGCGTTGAAATTGACATGCGTGTTGGCCAGGGCAATGTTGCTCACGGTAAGCTGGAATCCTGCGGGCATACCGACCTGCGTAAAAAAGCCGTTTCGTTTCACCACCGATGCATACGCGGCTACGTCGAACTGCGCGGGAATGGTTGAAATCAGGTAATCAAGCTTGCCTTTGTAGGGTTTGAGTTTAGAAAGATCATTGACCACTATTGCTTCTTTGGCGCCGAATGACAGGATGTCTGTTACTTTGTCCGCCGATGTTGTAAAGGCATATACATCCGCACCCTTCGATACGGCCAGCTTGATCGCCAGGTGCCCGAGTCCCCCGATACCGGCAACACCTACTTTATCACCTCTTCTGAAGTTTGCGTTCATTAACGGTGAATAGGTGGTGATCCCTGCGCAGAGTAATGGCGCTGCCTCCTGCAGGCTGAGGTGATCCGGGATGTGTACAGCAAAGTGATCTCTTACGACTATATTATTGGAGTATCCCCCCTGGGTGATGCCCGATGGAGATGTCTTGTCGGGATAGCCGTAGGTAAACAGCGTGGCACCGTTGTCGCAAAACTGCTCTTCGCCATGTTTGCAGCTTTCGCAGGTCATGCAACTGTCAACCATACAGCCTACACCGGCGCGGTCACCAACGTTAAACCTGGTTACGTTTTTGCCGACAGCGGCAACGATGCCTGCAATCTCGTGGCCGGGGACTTGTGGATATTTTTGCTGACCCCAGTCTCCTTTCATTTGATGGATGTCGGAGTGACAGATGCTTGCATATTTAATGTCAATGAGAATGTCGTTGTCACCAAGCGGCCGGCGCTCAAATTGCCAGGGGCTGAGTTTGCCAGAAGCATCTTTTGCAGCATAGCCTTTTGATTTGATATTTGGCGCTGCGGGCTTCTCTCTATTTTGACCGGCCAGTACGCCGCCGGTGCTCAAAAACGCCAGGCCGGCTCCGGCCAAAGCGCTTTTCTGGATGAACTCCCGTCTTCCGTTGTTGGGCGTTTTATCGTTAGGTTTCATATTGTGGCTTTGTGTTGATTTGTTGAATACAAAGGTATCGACCTGGGCAGTCGGGGGATTAAGACTTTCAAACCGATCCTTAAGACTTTCAAATCAACCGGGGTTCGCCATTAAACGGTAAGTGTCCTTAAAACGGATAAAAAATGACCTTTCATGAGCCTATTGGTATTTAAAGTGCTTACTGGTTGAAAGAATCGGAGGCAAGGGTTTGGCTCACGTGTTGGGTTCAATAGCCTTACCTTCTGCCAAAGGGAGTATTTGATTTTCTTAAGGATCAGTTTGAATTTCTTAAGGCAGCGCGTGGTTATGTTAGGTAAGTTTGTATCCGTAACGTGAGAATTATGCAAAAGAAAAGCCATGATCGATCGGTTTCGAATTTCAACACAGAACTCAAGCTGAAAGGATTCAACGTTTTCCAGATCGAGGATGACTCAAGTGCGGTTCGCGCATATAGTCGGAAAGATTTTTACAAGATATGCCTGACGACGGGCGAAAGTATCATTAACTATGCTGACCGTAGTTTTGAGATGACCGGGACGATTCTCTTTTTTGCTAACCCGAACGTTCCGTATTCCTGGGAAACCATTTCAAGAAGTTATGTCGGTTATACATGCCTGTTTTCCGAAGACTTTTATAAACCCGCCGATCGAACGGAAAGCCTGCAACATTCACCGCTCTTTCGGATTGGCGGTACACCAATATTTCACATTTCAGAAGAGAAGCGGGAGTTCCTGAACGGGATCTTCAAAAACATGATGGTGGAACAAACCAGCAACTATACTTTTAAAGATGATCTTATTCGGAATTATATTAATCTCATTATTCACGAGGCTTTGAAACTTCAGCCGGCGGAGAATTTTGATCAGGTAAAAAATGCCGCCCACCGGATAACCAATGTCTTCCTGGAGTTACTGGAGAGGCAATTCCCGATAGAAAGCAAAGACTGTCCGCTTCAGCTACGTACGGCGCAGGATTATGCCAGCAGTTTGAATATACACGTTAACTACCTGAACAAGGCGGTGAAGGAAATAACTGGCAAGGCAACTACTACACATATCAGTGAGCGCGTCGTAAGCGAAGCGAGAGCATTACTGCTTCATACAGACTGGAATGTCGCAGATATAGCGTATGCACTCGGATTCGAGTATCCAACGTATTTTAATAATTTCTTTAAGCGTATCACAGGAACAAACCCGATGTCACTGCGACCTGCAGGAGCATAGGATAAATAGCACGTTTAGCCATGGCCAATATTTTCCAAAAAATGCTTGCCGGGGAGATAATCCGGAATGATGAAATGGGCGAAGCCTGGGACGTTGTCTTCCGCGCACTACGGTTATCGCCGGCGCTTAATGCGTCAACGACAATCGACGAGATGCGTGAACGCCTGAGTGAGATCATTGAATGTGAGATCGACAGGAGCACGACGATATTTGTTCCTTTTCACACCAACTTCGGAAAGCATATAAAGCTCGGTAAAAATGTGTTCATCAATCATGCGTGCTCGTTTCTCGATATGGGCGGCATCACGATCGAAGATGATGTACTGATAGGGCCGAAGGTGAGTCTCATTACGGAAAATCACCCGGCTGATCCATCGAAGCGGAAATTCCTCGATCTGAAGCCGATTGTTATACAGAAAAACGTCTGGATCGGAGCTGGTGCAGTCATTTTGCCGGGTGTTACGGTGGGGGAAAACTCGATCGTGGCTGCGGGGGCGGTGGTCAATAAAGATGTTCCCGCGAATGCCGTTGTGGGCGGTGTTCCCGCAAGGCTTTTAAAAACGATTTCTTAGGTGACCCACGCAGACCGGAAGGCTGCAGAAGGCGTAGATTGGCAGGTGGACTTTCGCTACGCTACCGGCAAAATAATATGAAAAGTGGTTCCCTCGCCAACGACTGATTGCACTTTGATATGTCCCTTATGGTTCAGAACAATTTTTTTGCAAAGCGCCAGGCCTATGCCGGAGCCTTTGTATTTATCCTGGGTATGAAGCCTTCTGAAAATCTCGAAGATCTGATTGACATATTGCATTTCCAAACCTATCCCATTGTCTGCAACAGAAAGATGTACGTACTGCAGCTGGTTCGGACGATCTATATATTCTTTGACATTCTTCGCATCCACCAGCTTTCCTTGAATTATAATATTGGGACGTACGTCGGGGCGGGAAAACTTCAGTGCGTTGCTAATGAGGTTTCCGAAAAGCTGTTGCATTTGGAGCCTTGACGCGTCGATTACAGGAAGATCGTTGCACTGGATCGTTGCATTTTTCTCCTCCATTGTATATTCAAAATCTTTCAAGATATCGCCTACCAGCGTTGTCAGATCCACCCGTTCAAAGGGACGCTGCGACTCGGCAATGTGCGAAAACTCCAGCAGGCTGTTAACAAGCGAACTCATTCTCTCCGATGATTCGGCAATTTTCAGCGACAAATTCCGGCCCATCTCCGGTATCCCGTCGACGTGCAACAGACGATCTGCAAACGTCCGGATTTTACGCAGCGGCTCCTGAAGGTCATGGCTGGCGGCATAGGCAAATTGCCGCAGCTCGTCATTACTAAGCGACAGCCGTTTGGTGGAATCCGATAGTTCTTCATTTATGACCGCAAGCTCTTCGTTTGTTGCCTGAAGCTCTTCATTTGTGGCAGCCAGTTCCTCGGTACGCAACTGTACCTGAATTTCCAACGCAGCGCGGCTTTCGGCCAGCTCATGCCGGGCATGGACTTGCTCGGTCACTTCGTGCGCCACGACGATGAATCCATGTGCTTTTCCGTCCGACTCGTAGAGGGATGAGTACACGAAGTTAAAGAAGCCAGACTCCTTTACCCCGTTCCGTTCGAGTATCACCTCGAACTCGCGACCATAAAACGGTTTGCCGGTTCTTACTACATCCCGCACGATCGACTCTATGAAAGGTCGCACATGAGGAAGGCTCTCGAACAGTGGAACACCCACGAAATCGGATGCCTTTTTATCGACAAGCTGAAGATAACTATCATTTGCAATCTCGGTGATATAATGCTCGCCCCGAAACACTGCCATGGCTGCGGGCGCTTGCATAACCAAATTACGGAACCGCGACTCACTTTCACTTACGGCTTGTTGAGCCTTCACCTGCCCGGTAACATCCACTGCAATGTCGAGAATGGCATATACGTCATCCTCCGCGTTGAAAAGGGGCACGTAGGAGATATTGTAATAGTTGTCATTTAAAACTCCGTTCTGGGTAATCCTTACAAGGGAAGCCGGAGATGTAAAAGGTTTTCCATTTGTAAATATATCATCGAGGATTTTCAGGAATGGCTGCCCCTCTGTAATCAGCTCGGGCATTGCTTCCCGAAGGGGCTTTCCAACGATCGTCGGTCCTTTTCCGACAATGTCAATAAAAGCCTGGTTCGGATTTTCAATGATGAGGTCGCGTCCCACAAACAGACCTATGGCGACAGGAGCCGCAGCAATGATCGACCGCAGCTTGGCTTCACTTATCTCGGTTGCTTTCCGCGCAGCGACAGCCTTCATGGTTTCTATACAGGATACCAAGACTCCGCCTGGTTCGCCGTCATCGTCCTCTATCAAACTAAAAATGAAGGTCCAGCAAACATCTTCTATATCGCTGTTTGGGATAAAAAATACCGGTTGATCTTTCACGGTGACGCCTGTACCTGTCGCCAATACGGATTGGAGTAATGGGCCAACGGTGTCCCACCCATTTTTCCAAACATCCTTTGCCTTTCGCCCTACCGAAGGATGTATATCGCCGCTGAGGCTAGACATAACAGCATCGTTGTAAAAACAGATGAAATCTTGTCCCCAAAAAGCGAGGGTCGGATGACCGCTCCAAAGCATATTGCTTACCGTTGTGCGGAGACTGTATGGCCATTGTTCAATCACGCCCAGAGAACTTGTTGACCAGTTGAAATTGCGGGTTTGCTCACCCATTTTACCACCCCCTTTAAAGAACGGGGGTTTATTCGCTTGAGATATTTGCATTAAGAACGACTGGCAAGATTGCCTTGATTATATTTCTCAGGCTAAAAAGTCGTTCCAGCCCCGGCCTTTGCGCGGGATTTTATGGCGGGACGATATTCGGCATTTTGATAACCAGCTAACAGCCAAGCAAGTAGAATAGATTATTTTTCGTCGCGGCTATCCCGCAGCCGCATAAAAATCCATCGATTTCAAGAAATTACGAATCTGCATGTGTGCGCATTCTTCGTTTGACATTCACGTTTTTAGCGCTTTTCGCTATACATCAACGTTGCAAACATCCTTGACGCCCGGCAAACGCGGCCCGATTCCGTTTATACCGGGCGTCTATTTGTCCTTGCGTCTTTGCTCCCTACGGTCGGCTCTTTCCTGCTTTAAACGTTGCCGCATTCCACCACTGATGCCGCTGCCTTTGTCGGTCGATTTATATAACGATCCTTCTGTATCCGGCGCGGGCGGCGCCAGCTTCATTTGACGTCTATGGGCGACGTTGGCCGTAAGACGTTCAACGGTGCGGGGAAAAAGCTGATGCATGCGGTGGGCCAGTTTTCCCTTGCCGCCCACGGGCAGTTCCTTGCGACGATGTAAGCTCGACCAGATTATGGCATTTACGACCTTTTCGGGGCCATCGATCGCAATCATCTGGGGCGTGCCCCCGCTGTAGTTGGCGGCATGCGCGAACCATGGAGTATCTGTTGCCCAGGGCTCGACGGTTACTACCTTGATCTTCTTTTTATCATGGAGTCTCAACTCCTGGTTGATCGCTATGCCCAGGCTTCTGATCGCTGCCTTGGAGGCCGCGTAGGCGGAGTGATATGCCTGTGGTACCTCACTTTCCACGGATCCCAGGTTGATGATGGTGCCATGCCCCTGCGCCAGGAACAACTTCAGCGCAGTATGTGTCCCGTAGATGAAGCCTTTTAAATTGATGTCAATCAAACGAGCCATATCTTGTTGCGGTATTTCCCAGAATCTTCCAATGACACCGACACCCGCGTTGTTGATCCAAACATCAACCTTACCGAAATGTTTCACTGCCTCGTCCGCGAGCCGCTGCACGTCTTCCGGCCGGCTTATATCCATCGTTACGACGACAGCTTTTCCGCCGGCGGCAGTAATGCGCCGGGCGACGTCTTCCATGAGCTCCGTGCGGCGCGCGGCAATAACCACCTGTGCATGGTAGGCGCCGAGCTGCTCGGCAACGCCGCGCCCTAAACCACTGGACGCACCGACTATGACAAAGGTTTTTTGCGAGACCTTTGCCTGACCGCGCTTGCTCAGCTTGCCCGTCGCACATCCGGACATGCCCGCGATTATCAGCATTGCCGCGAGCCACCCGGCCATGCGCTCCAACTTGTTGCTCTTTTTCATGAAGAATATAGTTAACAAACAGGATTTGATATACTATGCGATTCACTCCCTGCCGGACGTTTAACGTTGATCGCTACTATTATCCACACCAGAAGAAAACCGACCTCTATTATCCCATCCACCAGGTAGATGTCTGAGATCACATCTGTGAGCGCATAATAAAAGTCAATGCTTATAAAGGCGACTGCGATGGCGCCGCCCAGCAGGATCGCCGGACGTTTGTCGGCATTTAAATATCGATACATGCCCAGACAGCTTGCTACCGGCAACAGCAGCGCTCCTACCGTCTTCACCAGCCAGAGATCTGTCTTTTTGCCCGTGACTGCCATAAAGCTGTTGATGTCTATCAGCGGCCAGATGCCCGTGATAAAAATATAAGCAGCCTGCGCCACGACGACCGTATTGAATAGCTTGTTCATGTCGATAAAGTTTGATGCCTTCGTCCGACTTTTCTTCTAATGTCAGGGAAAGAATTATGCCTGAATAATTAGTCGGAATCAGCTACGGGAAAAAAGCAAAAGAAGGACGCACCCTGGCCTGGCTTTCCGGCTGCTGTCATAAAACCTCCGTGGTTTTTTAATACTTTCCGGCAGATGGCAAGCCCCATGCCGGTGCCCGGATACTCACGATGGTCGTGCAACCGCTGAAACATGTCAAAGATCTTGTCCGCGTACTCCTGATGAAAGCCTATACCGTCATCCTCTACCGTTATTCTCAGATATTCAAAATCTTTCACAGCGGAGTCCAACCCAATGTCTTGCCCCGAAACGTACGCTGCCGTGATCCCTATGTGTGGGATCTGGCCTTCGGGTTGAAACTTAATGCCGTTGCTGACGAGGTTCTGAAACAGCTGTATAAGCTGCACGGAGTATGCTTTAATTTTCGGCAGCGCATCAAACCGGACGATGGCGTTTTTTTCCTGTATGACAGGCTGAAGGTCGTCCAGGACTGTTTGCAGAATTTCATTCAGATCAACGTCGACCGGTTTGCCCGGAACGCCGGTATTGATTTTTGAAAAGGAGAGAACGTCCTCTATCAGCGCATTCATACGCGCGGCCGACGCTACAATTGTCTTAGCATGTTCTTTTCCCTTTTCCGAAAGCTGATCGCCTTCCTTAGAGACTAAAAGGTTTGCAAACAACTGGATCTTCCGTAGCGGTTCCCGTAAATCGTGGCTGGCAATAAAAGCGAAGTTGTTGAGCTCGCCATTCATCGCTTTCAATTCCCGGTTTTTCTGTAGCAACGAATCGTTTGCCTTCACCAGGGCTTCCTGCGATTGAATGCGCGCTGTCTCGGACTTCTTCATCGCCGAAATGTTTTGCACTACACTCACCGAGTGGGTAGCCCGCCCGTGGACATCGCGTTTGAAGACTTTTCCCCGCGCATTGAACCACAACCACTCCCCTTTTTCATTCTCACTGCGGTACTCGACATTACTGATGTCTTCATCGCTCATTTCGTGAAACCCGTGAAAATAATCCGAGACGGCTTTCAAATCGTCGGGATGCACCATGGCCCGTCGCTGGCTGGAGGTCATGCGGCGCAATTTTTCGCTATCATAACCATTCGCTGTGAACGGCGCATGGTTCACGTACTCCATTGCGCCGGTTGACAGGTTGCGAACACTCAGCATATCCGGAATTGTTTCCGCCACGGAGACTATAAAATGTGCTTGTTCCCGGATGGCGTGCATGCGTTCTTCCACTTGCCGCTCGAGCCGTGAGTTGAATTCTTGCAGTTGCTGTTGAGCCTGCTTCTTTTCGGTTATATCAACGGAGGCGCCATACCATCTTTTTATTTTCCCGGTGCGCGCGTCGATGTGCGGCTCTGCACGCACATCAAACCACCGGTACGTCCCGTCGGCAGCTTTAATGCGATGCTCTACACGAAAAGTAGTATGCGTTTTGCTTGCACGCATAAATGCTTCCAGCGTGGGTTTGCCATCCTCGGGATGCAGAAAGTCCGCAGCAACGTCGCCGGCCGTGGCCGGCGGGGGAGCACCGGTATATAATGTCCACTGGTTATTAAAAAATTCGACGTGGCCGTCGCCGTCCGTGATCCACAGGATTTGCGGCACGGTGTCTGCCATGATCCGAAAACGTTGTTCAGAATGACGCAAACCCTCCTCAACTTCTTGCTGATCGACAAATTGCCCATAGCCATGTACCCATCCGAGATGGCCCAACCCGTCTATTATCCTGAAATCGAAGTCCGCGGCGCCGGCCTGATGTCCGTCAACCATTTCCTGAATACGGTTGCGATCGTCAGGATGCAGAAGATAGCTGACATCATTTATACGGATCAGGTAATCGTAGGTGTCCATCGTCCTTCCGGCGTTTCTTGCCAGGCTGGAAGTATATAAGCCCGACTGCCATGAGCCCGCCAGCGTTAACAGACTGCCTTTAATGATCAGCTTTAGCGTTTGGTGTGTTGAGTCGGCAAGTCCCATCGTTGACTTGTTGGTTTAGTATAATATTTAAGCCCGTTAAAGAACTGCGCCAACACTTTTATCGGGTTGATGGATTGTTATAAACGTTGCTTTTCGAGGATCCGGAGCTTGTCTGCGTGTTCGTTGGCATAGAATTTACGCTACATCCCGAATGGGAACAACCAGAATTGCAGCCATAGGTGTTTCGGCTGGTGGGCTGAGAGCACTGAAAGAGTTCTTTTCGTCTTTACCGCAGATCCCCGACCTGGCCTTCGTTGTTGTAACACACCTGCCGCGGGACACGCCATCATCGCTTCAGCCGACCCTCTCGGCAGTAACAAGCTTGCCGGTTTATGTACTGCAGGGTCAGACAGTACCCCGGGCAGGCAATATTTATGTCCTGCCCGCATACATGAGCGCAGACTTACACGAAGGCGTTATTAGCGTGTACGAAAGGCATCCTTCCGAGCCTGTCTTTAAAGCCATCGATGAATTTCTTTTTTCCCTGGCAACGGATCAACGGAAAAACGCGATCGCCATTATCTTATCCGGCATGGGCAATGACGGGGCGCGCGGCGTTCAGGCTATCCAGAAATGCGGAGGCATGGTATTGGCACAGGATCCGGAGTCCTCTAAATATAGCTCGATGCCACGAGCGGCCATCGATGCCGACCAACCGGAAGAAATTGCCGCTCCGCATTTGCTGGGTCAAACGCTCTCGCTCATGCTACAGGGAACATCAAACTATAGCCAGGAGAGCTGAAAGGGTTCGGGCACGCCCAGGGAGGGTTCGTGCTGCCATCGCGTAGCCTGCATCGCTTCTCACGGCACGACGAGTGCGGCGTGCTGGCCAAAGGCGTCGGTGACATGGTATACTCCCGCCGGCCAGCCGGACGTATCGATCTGTTGCACCTCTGCCGCTGTATACATCGTACGCCCGAGCATGTTAGTAACAACGACCGACGTGCGCTTGTTGAGGTATACTACCGGCGCCGTGGCCGGATTAGGATACAGGCGAAGTGGCTGCCGGTCGACCTCGGAAGGGATTCGCACGCGGATCACGTCGGAATAATCTTCGTTACCGTCGTAGTCAACCTGCCGCAGGCGGTAATACATCGGCTCCATCAACAGCTCGGGATCGGTAAAGGTATACGCCTGTTTTTCCGTCGTGGTGCCATGGCCGGGCACGATGCCGATCGCCGTAAATTCCTTGCCGGACGCCGACCGTTGTACTTCGAAGAAGGCGTTATTCTTTTCGGAGGCGGTGGTCCATTCCAGCACCGCCTTGCCATTATCGGTAACGCCGCGGAAATCTTCCCACGTCACGGGCAGCGGGTTGGCCGGTGACGTAGAACCCAGTGTAAACGGACTGAAGGAGGCGATCGACAGGGTCGACACTGTTCCGGCGGCGGCATTGCCGGCCGGCGACCCTAATTCAAGCGGCATGATCTCCCACTGACTCCCGTTCCAGTGTGCAACACGCAGAGCTGATATATTGGTGATATAGTTGGAGCTGGAGCATGTAGCAGACTGCCAGGTGAGTGTTAACGACGCTTCCAAACCGGCGTTGCGATCGATGTTCCAGTATTCGCATTGACTTACCGTTGCCAGTCCGGCGACTTTGTTTGATCCGTATGCCTGTGCCGCTTTAAAGTATTGCGCCGTGTAGGTTCCGCCAAGAATTGCGCTGATGCCGGCCGGCCGGTATAGCCCGCCGTCGCCGATGGGAAACGTAAACCCTTCGAGCAGTCCCAATACTTTTCGTACCGGTCCGTCTACATAGCTGGCATTGCTGGCACCCGCCGTAGTAGCCCATCCATCGAAGATCAGTGGATTGCTGCCGGTTGTCTCCACGACACCCGCGGTGAACGTAGCGGCCGTGCTAATCGTCACCGGGGCGGCAAGCGTGAGGGTATTTGCACTTTTGTTTACGATCAGCCTTGAGAACGTTGGCGCCGCGGAGCCTGGCGTATACGAGATTGTCTGCGCGTTCGTGCCGGAGAACGCAATAGAACCGCCACCGGCACCGGACGTCAGGCTGCTGGCATGGTTGGTATTGGTTGAAAGATTGCCGTGCAATGTCGTCGTGCCGACGTAGGCAAATTGTAGCGTGCCCGAGGTTCGAACCAATGATACGGGGCCGTAAAACACATCGCCCGTGGTCGAGGCCATGCGCAGGCGGCCGCTGCCGGTATTTGTAAATGTCGCGGCGCCGTAAAATACGTTGCCGCCATTACTGTCATCGCTTAGGAAACTGGTACGGATCAGGTTGACATCGCCGTAAAAGGTGCTGCCGTGGAGGAACAGCCGGCCGGTAGTGCCCGTAATACCAACCTGGAATACCGTGCCGTTAAAGGTGGTAGTACCCGTTGTATTGAGGGTAAGCGATGTGCCGCCGCCGGTCACCGTGATATTGCCCGAACCCAGGGAAGCGGCGCCGTTGACAGTCAAACTGTAGCCACGCAAATCTATGGTTCCCGCGTAACCACTTATCGTCAGGTTGTTAACCGTCACCGGTGCAGCCAGAAAGCAGAGGCCGTGTGTGCCCGAGGCGCCGTTAAACATGGCATGGTCGCTGGCGCCAGGGACTGAGGCACCACCCGGCCCGCCGGACGTGGCCGACCAGTTGGACGCATTGCTCCAGCTTTTAATGGTATTACTATAGTTGAAATAATTGAATTCAACGGTGCCCTGCTGGCCGGAATAATTTGCCGCGGCGATCATAAACCGCACCTGCGTCGTTGCCGGGTTCCAGGTGATAGCACTCATGTTTACGGAGTAGTAGCCGGGTGTGGCGCTGGACGGAAGAATGTTTTGCTCGGTGATATATACCCCGCTCGCATTGAACTCTTGCGCCTGGAGAAAGAAGCGCTGGTCACCGCCGGTCAGCGCAAGCACCTGGAATTCTACCACGCCGTTGACCCGGTCCAATGGCAACAGCCGTACAGCCGAACCGTTGACACCAAACAGTCGCACCGCATAGGCGCCCGCGACATTGTCGACACGAAGGACCGC
Source organism: Dawidia cretensis (assembly GCF_018598175.1). GTDB lineage: Bacteria > Bacteroidota > Bacteroidia > Cytophagales > Cyclobacteriaceae > Ohtaekwangia > Ohtaekwangia cretensis. The sequence continues at coordinate 111,878 of NZ_JAHESE010000004.1, read as the reverse complement.
GCTGCCGTGATCGGTCATCGTCCAACTGCCGGTGCCGTTGTTTTCGATCAGCGACCAATCCGCGAGGTCTGCGGCTGCGTGGAAGTTATTCTGGTATACCGACGTACCGACCCAATAGCGGGTTACTTGTGCTACCGCAGGCAGGCATAGTGCTGTGAGTAAATATAGATATAGGGTAAAACGTGCTTTCATAGCTTTTTGAATAATAAAACGGAATAAGAATGTTCATGCGGCGCACTGCCGGCATTTGTCAGAAATGCGAAGGCGGTGGGTCAGTGTGTTGCCGATAGCCAAGCCGGGAACCAAGAATGAATAACAAAACGTAGATCATAACAATAACTTTAAGTGTATCGCAGACAAATTATTTACCTTCTTGCGGAACTGCGTTCCGCAGACATTTATCGAGATGCGCCACGCATTACACTTAACTACCGCGGCGCTTATACAACTAATATAACGTGTATACATCAATTGTTAAGCATCGGCGGGTATTAACGGTCAAAAATAAGGATAGAACAGTCTACTAAACAAAATCCTTGTATGTACATCTTAGATTGGCTGCCGACGTCTATATAATACGTTTTATAAACACTTATTTTTCAATCCGAGTACTGTTCGAATTACATTTAAAACAGCATCGGCTGACCGACCTCCGCCTGGTAAGCGTTGAGAATATGATACCGGACGTTTCCCGGAAGCAGGATTAATTCTTATCTCTTCATTTCCGCAACGGCGTCGGAGAATGTGAGCACGCGGACCCGATGTGCATTGTCGTGCAGGTAGTCGAGTAATTTTTGGTGGGCTTCTTTGGACACATTGAATAACGCGCCGCCCACGTCGTGAAATTGAAAGATTCCAAGGCCGTTTGACTGCATTGTTTTTTCGACAAACGCGATCATCGCTTCGCCGGAGGTGCCCTCCATGACATGCCAGCTGGGCATCTTCAGGTCGTCTGTATGGTTAACGTCCGTGATAATACTTTGCTGATCGCCGCCGGTGCGCCCATAGGACACTACCCCCAGCTTGCGAAGGGCAGCGGTATAATCGACGCCGTTCAAGGCAGTTTCGTTGCAGGGATAAGCGAAGCTTCTTTTTTTCTTTTTACCTGTTATAGCGTCCAGATAAGCATGCATCGTTTTTATTTCTGACAGGAGCATGTCGAGCGTGTAGGTTTCCAACGAAACGTCCTTTTCCCAACCGAGCTTCTGCGGGCATGGATGAAACAATGTGTGATTAGCCAACTCATGCCCTTGGGCCGCGGCTGCCTTCCAGGCGATCAGCGACGGCGAGCCATGGCCGAGCTGGTCGGAGCTGCCGGGTATTGAATTGATGAAGAATGTAGCTTTCAGGTGGAGCGCGTTCAGCTGCGGGATCACGTTTTCCAGTTGGGATGGCAGGGCATCATCATACGTCAGGCAGATAATGGCGGGCGGAGCTTTCGCGGTGGGCGTCGACGGCATTTGGGCGAAGGCGGCGGTCAACAGTAAGATACTTGTAGTCGTTATAATGAATGTCTTGAAGAATGGCATGGACGTGTCATGAAATGATTGCTAGAAATATAGCAACATCGGCACGATCGGCCCAGCGGAACTTGCACTAATTAAGTTTAACTACCCAAAAGGGGTATAGATCATCCCGAAGCTTCCAAGGGCATTCTCTGCTCACGCTGGCACGACTTTACAGCTATTGTAAGAAACAATACATTTATGAGCAAGAAACATGAAAATCCCGGTGAGAGCTTTACCGGTCACCAAAAAGCTGTCGACGAAGCGATAAACGAACGCGCTAAAAGCGAGCGCGGTGCAGACAAGCTTGACCCTGAAACCGCCAAGCGGGAGCATCAAAAGTCGCATGAAGCGAGCACAGCCCACAAGAACACGGGCGGGGGAAAACAAAAGAACCCGGGTAGTAATTAACAATGCTTTTTGGCGGATGCGTGGCCGCGCAGCTTAATAATCCGCAGCTACGTATCCGCTATTATTCCATATTTCATCGTCCAACAGTCCGGGTAATCCCTGATACCTCACCAGCAACATATACCGCAACAGTTGAGGAGAACGCATTCGCGTAGATGATCTTACCCAGCGAGCAGTCAATAACACGTGTAAACTTCCGCGCACAATGAGGAAACTGTTCCCTGGCTATACAAAAAGAAAGCGGGCTTTCCCGCTTTCTTTTTTACATTTTCGTTCAGCAGGTTACTCAAATTGTCGTTTCGTCGCTGATCGTGGTTTCGTCACCCAGCTGCTTATGATCTTTTTGCTTCTGTGTGTTCGTAGAGATATCCTCGCCGGTTCCCGCGCCTGAATTTTTAGACGTTTCTCCACCTCGTTTTTCACGAGCGACCGACTGCGGCCCGGTTCCGACGCGCGGCGGATCCGACGGGTCCATGGGAGTGCTGCTTTTCTTTGTTGCTTTCATAGTTCCTCCTTTTATGGGATCGCGCGAAAAAATGGTGCCCGTCCGCTGTATAGATCCATCGTTGTGCCTGGTGGCGACGGCTACCTTCCATTATAATTTCCTCCGGAAAAACCCGGAACACATTTACTTTCATACACCGATGGCATCGTTTTTTACTATTTCGCCGAATAATTTTCCAGTTCGATCTTACATACCCGGTGTATTATACCACGACAGAACCCTGCTTATGAGTATCTCACATCACTTTCCAAAGTTTGTAAAGCTCCTGAAAGAAGAGAATGTCAACATTGACTTGCTTGTCGAGCAGGTAGAAGAATGTATTGCTTACTTTCAGTCGGGCTATAGCTCCCCGGGCACGGACGAAATGGATCTGAGCAACAACCCGGAATACAAACGGCTGATCTTCTTTCACCATTTGCTCCTGTCAATCCGAACCCACTTTTACGGAACCATCGCCGCGCAAGCATTATGCGATAACGATGTGCGGGAGCAGCGTAAACTAGAGAACTTTGAAATATTCCTGCGAGCGTTCAACATGCGGTTTAAAGACCGCATTCTGTGACCAGTGTAGACGATGATTCTTACTTTAACCCTATACTTCCCCGCCGGTCGCTGCAATACGTTTCCACTAGCCATCGGTATGAATTTAGAGTAATAGGCTGTGCGTGGATGCGCCGGCCAATTTTGTGACGGACACGAAACGGTCGTTTAAAACTATTTTTCAACATTTAATTTTAACACCATGGAATCAGAATTGCTAACCACCCAGCGAACGGATCGTCGCAGTAAACACAAGGAAGGGCCTCTTGCCACAATGATAGAAGAGCAAACCGCCAAGGTGCCGTCGGACGCCTACCTTTGGACATCCGTCGGGGCCATGGCGGTATCGCTTGGCCTTAAGATCGCCGGAAAAAACCACCTGGCGCTTTTCGTTGGCCAATGGGCTGCGCCCTTCCTCCTTTTCGGCATTTATAATAAGCTCGTTAAAGTCGGCGGTCACGACAAAACGGAAACAGCGTAGGACCTTTGACGCCGCGCGGTTGCCAAGGTCTACAGGTAGTGCTATGATCCCCGGGTGCGCAACGTTGGTTGTTGCCACTCGCGGGATGAGCACTGATTGTCCCTATGCCATTTCCATCATCCTTCATTTCCGCTCCTCCGTTTTTCGAACAGCTCAACTCTCACGGAGAGCTTGTAGACTTTGCCATCATCACCCCTTAGTTTTTGAATTTCAACCGTGGCGGCAGTTGGCGTTTCGCCATCCTTGTCGCTCATTTCATCCTGCAGGAGATGCAGTGTTTTCTCGATCAGAAGATTGATATTGCAACGTTCCATAGTTGTATTCTATTAGCGTCCAGTCGCAGCCGCTAGATCTTCAAATATTATTCCAGCATAAGGCTGGCAATGCTTCGCTTACCATACCCGTAGCGCAGTTGCCTGGCACGCATTTTAACGGCGTGTTATATGGATCTTTTTCCTGACACACTACCGGTGCCCTCCGGGTTTCGCTACGCGGCGGACTTCCTCACCAGCGCTGAAGAAGCAGCCCTGTTGCAGCACATACACACTATCGCATTGAAGCCCATGATTTTTCAGGGCTTTGAGGCAAAACGAAAAACTGAAAGCTTCGGTTATGACTATAGTTTTGACAATCGCCGCCTGTCAAAGGGAAAAGATATACCTGCGTTTTTCGAGCCGTTGCTTCGCCGGGCTGCAGCCTTCTCAGGTATAAACACGGCTGATATTGCGGAGCTGTTATTGACCGAGTACCCACCCGGAGCGGTTATAAACTGGCATCGCGACGCCCCTCCATTCAAAACAATTATTGGAATTTCATTACTGGAAGATTGTATTTTCAAATTCCGGCCACACGACAAAGCACAACAAAGCAGGAAATCCGTCATTTCATTGCCGGTGGCACGCCGGTCGCTTTACGTGATCGATGGGTCTGCCCGATCGGAATGGCAGCACAGTATAGCGCCTGTCAAAGCCACCAGGTATTCAATAACACTTCGTACACTTATATAATGTACCATTAGGCTGCTTACAACGGATGTCCTGACCTTCTTCGCTGATGGCTTGATTTTTTATCGACCTACTGTGCAGCTAAAATCTATGATTATGAGCACGACTTCCTATATGATCTTTGTCGACTCCAATAACCGTCGGTATGCTATCAAAAGTGACGACTGTCTAACGTTCGCGACCGACCCGGGCGATAAAAAATACCAGGGCTATCCTGTCGATTCGAAGGACCGCATTATAAAAAATGAGACTGTTTCTGTTCTCAGAACAGATGTGGATCCTGCAGGTTGTGTTATAACAGAGCCAACTGCGTAGCGCTACACAACACGCTACACAAATCCCCACCAGGCGCCGAAACGCCGGGTGGTGTCTACTACAGATCTCTGAAACTAGTCGTTAGTCCCTGGCGGCTTCGAGTTCGTCCTGACTATAGATGACAATGCGATCATCGAGCGACAATATATCGCCGCGGCCGTCCTGATTGCTGATCGCGATGTACAGCTCTCCGTCCGGGCCCTCGGCAACATTCCGCAGACGGCCGAGCGTTGTGTATAGATAACGCTCAACGCTAGCGATCTTCGTGGGGTCATTGGGATCAAAGACGGCGCGGTAGAGTGCCTGACCGCGTAAACCCGTAAACACAAATGAATCTTTCCAGTCACCCTGTTTGATAAAGATGCCGCCGGTAGGCGCCCAGGTGGTAGTATCACCACTATGATATACCGGCGTTTCCATACCGGCCTGCTGCTGGCTGCCACGGATTACGGGCCACCCATAATTTCTTCCCGGAAGGACACGGTTTATTTCGTCCTGGCAACAGCCTTGCTCATCGGAAGGTCCATGCTCGGTTGACCATAGATCGCCTGTCTGCGGTTGGAACGCGAGTCCTTGGGGATTCCGATGCCCGTACGAAAATACATAGGACCCTTCAAAAGGATTATCCTGCGGAACGGCGCCGTCGCGTGTAAGACGTAAAATCTTACCCACCAGCTGGCTGAGATCTTGCGCAAGCGCGGGTTCATACCTTTCGCCCATTCCCCAATACAGCATACCATCCGGTCCAAACTCCAGTCCACCGCTGTTATGGATATAGTTGCCCGGAATGCCATCCAGGAGGACTTTGTCGAATACAGGCTGCTTTGTGGCGGCATCCTCTCTATAGCGTACGAGCTTGTTTACAAGTTGAAGCGGGCCTTTGCTCGCGGCATAGGTATAACCGAAATAGACATACCGGTTGGTGGCAAAGTCCGGGTCGAGTGTCAGGCCCAGAAGCCCGGACTCGCCGACTTCCTGTACGACAGAGTCGAGTTTCAGCCAGGCCTTCTTTTCACCGCCTTCGACAACGGTTATTGTACCTGGCCTCTCCGTAAAAAATAGTCGTCCATCGGGTGCAAACGCGAGTTCCCAGGGTGTATCAAGATTGTCGACAAAGGTTCTACCTTCTCGTCCCGGAACGTCATCATCATCATCTTGATCACAGGCAATCAGAAATGTTCCGATGAAAATGGAAGTCCAGGCTAAGGCCGCCAGCGATGTTTGGAAGGGTCTTCTAAGTTGATTCATAGCATTAAGGGTATGTTGCTAACGCGACAAATATTGTTCCCGGTCGATTTACTATAACCGGTGGAGTGTCGGGTAATTATTTCCCAATATCTAATGATGTACGCCGAACCGTGCCTTTGGCAGTGTAATCACCACGGACGTTCCAACGTTTTCTTTGCTTGAGAATGTGACGTTACCACCCATCAGTGTGACCAGCTCTTTAACAATAAAGAGTCCCATGCCAATGGATTTTTCGCCCTTCAGTCCGGGCCGGCTTGCGGCCGTATTACGTTCGAAAATGTGAGGCTGCAGAGGGTCGGGAATACCAATGCCGTTGTCTTCCACAGACACCGTGAAGGTGTCGTCCGACGTATCGACAACGACACGCACGACGCCGCGGGCAGGTGTGAATTTCACGGCGTTGGAAAGGACATTGTGCACTACCTGGAAGAATTTCACATCATCTGAAGTAACAAAGAGCGAATCTTCAGCCGACTCCAGCAAGATCTGCTTCTCCTTGTCGAAGGCAAGCATTCGTTCAATCACCACGTTGATTTTCTGCAAGGCATCGAAGCGGACCGATTCGACAAAAATGCGCGCCGACGCCAGGTGCTCTTCCTTCAGGAAAGAATTTATAATTTCAATGCAGTGCTGCGTATTCTGACGGATGAGCTGCGTGTGGTGCTCCAGGGTGTGGTACTGTTGCGTTCTGATGGTTTGATCTAACGCGTTTAACAGATCGTTGGTCAGTTGCAGGGGACCGCTCAGGTTGTGGGATACCATGTCGAGAATGGCATCTTTGCGCGCGCCGAAATCGGATATGTACGTTAAAAATTCCTTCGATTTCGTTATATCCCGAACGATCAACATGAGCTGATGGTCTGAAAGTAGGTATCCTTCTACGGCGACAAATCGATTGTCCTTTAATCGGGCTTCAATATTTGACACTACCCTCGCCTTTACAAGTTGCCGGACGCAGGTCTTTATGAACTCGTCGTCCTCCATCACTATATCGCGCAGTGATTGAAGAGAGTAGCCTGCGTGCGCTTCTTTATTCACCAGCTGCGAAAATGCTTTGTTAGCGTATTCGACGATGTTGCTCTTATAATCATATACAACATATCCATCCGGCGATAACTCGCCGATGCGCTCGACGATGTCAAGTGAAAACTCTACCATGTGCTCGTTATTTTATAGTGACAAATAAAAAAGTATTCCTGGCGGTATCAATCCCACACGTCCGCGAAATGTCTTGTATACGTAAGGGAATATCCGTAGCCTGTTCGCAGGCACGAAAATAGAGTGGTTTGCTGCAAAGACTTTATTGCCATGATGGAATTACTCGATCAATCAACCGCCGATGCAGCCCTGGTGGCTGGGAATGGATCGGTTATGGATGTCTCGCTAACGGTCAACGGCGTAAAGCGCGTCGTTTCCGTATTGCCGTGGGTGAGCTTGCTCGACACCTTACGGGAGGAGCTAAACCTTACCGGTACAAAAAAAGGATGTGACCATGGGCAATGCGGCGCTTGTACGGTGCTCTGCGACGATAAGCGCATCGTGAGTTGCCTGACTCTCACAGTGGCTAACGATGGCGCCAGGATCACCACTGTGGAAGGACTGGCGCAAGGTGACAATCTGCATCCGTTGCAAGAGGCATTTATCGAGCATGACGCATTTCAATGTGGTTACTGCACGCCGGGGCAGCTTTGCAGCGCTGTCGGATTGCTTCGGGAGGGTAAAGCAAATACGCTGGAAGAGGTAAAAGAGCTTATGAGCGGCAATCTCTGCCGGTGCGGAGCTTCCATAGGAATTGTGAATGCCATTATGGACGTTAAAAAAAACAAGCATGAATAACTTTTCCTATTTCAAAGCCGGCAGTGTCTCGGAGGCGAGAACGCTACGCGAGAGAAACGATCATGCGCGTTATCTGGCCGGCGGCACAAACCTCATTGATTTAATGAAGTATAAGCTGGAAAGCGCCGGTGCGCTAATTGATATTCACCACATCGATGAGCATCGAACCATTACCACTACCGAAGATGGGGGACTATGGCTTGGAGCATTTGTGAGCAATGCCGACACGGCTTATCACCCCCTGGTGGAACAACGCTATCCCCTACTATCAAGGGCTATTCTTGCCGGCGCCTCGCCGCAAATCCGAAACATGGCCACTAACGGTGGCAACTTGTTGCAGCGCACGCGGTGCTATTATTTTTACGATGCTTCATCGCCGTGTAACAAGCGGGAGCCGGGCACCGGGTGTCCGGCCATAGAAGGGTATAACCGAAATATGGCTATTCTGGGAACCAGCAAACATTGCATTGCGGTATTCCCTTCCGATATGTGTGTGGCCCTTGCCGCGTTGGACGCTACCGTTGTCACACAGGGTCCATACGGTGAACGGCGGATTCCTTTCGGGGATTTCCACCGGCTCCCCGGTGAAGCGCCGGAGATCGACAATACTCTTCAAATGGGTGAGATCATCGTGGGTATAGAACTTCCGGGTGAAGGATTTCCGGAATATCATTCGTACCTGAAGCTCCGCGACCGAAATTCATTTGCGTTTGCGTTGGTGTCCGTCGCTACCGGTTTACTGTTAGACAATGGTCTGATAGCAGTGGCCCGCATGGCACTCGGTGGCGTATCGCATAGGCCGTGGCGCGTACCGGAGGCGGAGCAGTTCCTGGTCGGGAAGGAGCCAACGCGGGAAGCTTTTGCCGGAGCAGCGGAAATCATTCTCGCGGGCGCGGTTGGGTATGGTTTCAATACCTTTAAAATCGACCTGGCTAAACGTGCTATCATTCGCAACGGCATGATGGCGCTGAATCCTGCTTCACAACGGCCGGGAGCGCAGCCATCACTCGAACCCTAAAAATCTAACAGCATGACAATTCATCCATCGGTTGGCAAGCCCATCAGCCGGCTTGAAGCAAAAGAGAAAGTAACCGGCGCGGCCCGGTATACCGGCGACTACCCTGTCGACGGTATGCTGTATGGCTATATCGTCAATGCCACCATTACGAAAGGAAAAATTCTACACATACATGCCGACGATATACTGAAACTACCGGGCGTCGTAACGGTCGTTTCGCATGAGAACAGGTTGTCGTTACCGTGGCTGGACCTAAAGTATGCGGACATGGATGCTCCGCCCGGTAAGGTTTTTAAGCCTTTGTATGACAATGAGGTGAAATTCAATGGACAGCCGGTCGCCATGATTGTGGCGGAGACATTTGAGATGGCGCGGTATGCCGCGTTTCATCTTCGCATTGACTACCAGGCAGAAGAATTCCGTACCAATCTGGGGGAAAACGTGGAAAGCGCGCGCCCGCCGAAGGTTGGATTGGCCACGTCGCTGAAGCCACCGCCGCCAAAAGACCGCGGTGACTTCACGACGGCATTCGAACACGCCGCCGTCAAAGCCACGGGGACTTTTCATCATGGCACAGAACATCATAACCCGATCGAGTTATTTGCGTCTACCGTGGTATATGAAGGCGACAACAAGCTGACGATTTATGACAAGACGCAGGGCACTGTCAACAGTCAACTATATGTGGCGAACATTTTCGGGCTGCATTATAAAGATGTGCGTGTAATATCACCTTATGTCGGCGGGGCCTTCGGGTCCGGACTACGGCCGCAATACCAATTATTTTTTGCTGCCATGGCAGCCTTGCTGCTGAAGCGGTCTATACGCGTCACACTGGACCGCAGCCAGATGTTCACGTTTGGCCACCGACCGCCGACGATTCAAAACACGATGTTCGGCGCAACGACAGACGGGTTGATCATCGCGCTCGGCCACGAGGCCGTGGCGGAAACTTCTCAATTCGAGGACTATACCGAAGTGGTGGTAAACTGGTCAAATATGCTTTACCCCGCACAGAATGTTCATACCGACTATAAGCTCGTACCCCTCGACGTTTATTCGCCGTTGGACATGCGTGCGCCAGGCGGCAGCACCGGTATGCACGCGATTGAGAGCACCATCGACGAGCTCGCCTATAAAGCGGACATCGACCCACTGGAACTCCGCTATATAAACTATGCCAACACCGATGTTAGTGTAGGCCGGCCGTACTCCAGCAAAGAGCTGAAGGAATGCTTCGCGCAGGGAGCCGAGCGTTTTGGCTGGCACAAGCGCTCACCTGCGCCGCGGAGCATGCGGCGGGGAAATCGACTTGTAGGATACGGGATGGCGACCGGCATTTGGGAGGCGATGACCGCGCCTGCACGGGCGAAAGCTGTGCTCGATAAGGAGGGTAAGCTTGTCGTTTCCAGTGCCATTACCGACATCGGAACAGGAACGTTGACAGTCATGACCCAGATCGCCGCGGACGAATTCGGTTTACCGATTGACGAAGTATCTTTTCACTATGGCGACAGCAAGATGCCGCTCGCTCCTATCCAGGGTGGTTCGTGGACGGTATCGACGATAGGCTCGGCCATCAAACTGGCCTGCAAGGCCCTAAAAGAAAAGATCTTAAAGAAGGCGCGCGCCATCGAAGGATCTCCCCTGGGCCATGCGACGCTCGACGAGGTGGCCTTCATGAATGGCCGGGTCACGTTGATTGCGAATCCATCGGCTGGTGTTTCATTGAAAGACGTGATTCAGAAAAACCAGGGCCGTTCGATCGCTGCGACAAAGCTCTCGGTACCCAACCCCTTGAAATTAAAGAAATATAGCCGGGCCGTGCATAGTGCGGCCTTTGTGGAAGTGGAAGTGGATGAAGAATTAGGCGTTGTTAATGTGACCCGGGCGGTCACGGCGGTAGCCGCAGGAACCATCATCAATCCGAAGACCGCGCGGAGTCAGATTTTAGGCGGCATGATTTGGAGTATCAGCAAAGCATTGCGGGAGGAAACGATTCCTGATCACCGGTATGGTAAATATGTCAATCCCAACTTAGCAGAATATCATATCCCGGTGCATGCCGATATTCATGACCTCGATGTGATCTTTGTTGACGAGAAGGATGATATCGTCAATCCACTGGGTGCGAAGGGCGTCGGCGAAATCGGCCTGGTCGGTATGCCGCCCGCGATTGCCAACGCTATCTTCCACGCGACGGGGAAAAGAATAAATTCATTTCCCATACATTTTGAATCATTGATGTGATAAACAGGGTCTGCTACGGAAATGTGGCGGGTACATGTTTTGACGGAAACATTGCATATATCAAAACGCATAAACATGAAAACGTTAATCCTTATTTTTGCGGCGGCAACCGTGCTTACGTTCAACAGCTGTGAAAGACGGTCCGTTGACTCTCAGCACGACGAGAACGCGAATGGCTACGTGAAAGACCTGGACACTCATGACTCGAGCGACGTGGACAGCCGCGACTCGGCGCAAAGCCCGGCCGATAGTTTAAAACAACTGCGTGAGCGCTGACGAAGTATACGCGGATTTTATCTCCGATTTATTGCATGTCAAAGGTGTCGTCATTTCATGCCTGGAACGTATATACGTTACTGATTTGCCAACCAATTTTCACTGATGTAGAGGAAGAATACCGGTACGAGTACGACGACAACGGGCAGGTAACACGCCGGGAGTGCTACATCGACGGAAAACAAGCTCCGCCGACGTCACGGAGTACGACACCCGTCAATCGCCTTATAACAACCGAAGCGCGCAACCGATAGGCCACCCGATAATCCCGAGCAGTTATACCGAAGCGGTGAGGAAAAAAATGCTGTGCGGGGGACGTATTATGACGGCGATGCCGCCGGTACAGGCTGGGCGATACCTCAAAGAATTTTGATGGCAACGGCACCGAGCGTTCGAGCGGCGTGGCTGTATACGAAGTACGATGATTGCCATTAAACAGGTTATGTCGCCAGGCATAGTTTTATAGAATGGGAAAATTCATCCCCAGTCAGATCAATATTAACAATCAATGAATTTTTTTTAGCCTGGCATCATCAATGTTATTGTGCTGTTTAGCAAAATTTTTTATGTTCCTGACTTCATTCAACACTTATAGCATTGAAAAGCTTGTTTCTTGTCGATGATGATGAAGACGATCGCGATTTTTTTCTCTCTGTCTTTGACATGATGCGCGATCGCGTGACGTGTGATACAGCAACCAACGGCCTTATGGCGTGGGAGCGCCTGACGCAGACCCGCTACCGACCCGACATGATCTTCCTGGATCTGAATATGCCTGTCCTGAATGGCAAAGACTTTCTGAAAAAGCTTAAGGGCCATCCGGATCTTCAACATATTCCCGTCATCGTTCTTAGTACAAGCTCAAACGAAAAAACAATCCACGAAGTACTTGATTCCGGTGCGGCCGATTTTATAACGAAACCCAACAAGCTTTCCATTTTAGAACAACGGCTAAAAGCTATTGTTGATAACCCCTCTTATTTTCAAGACGCGTTATGACAGAGACGACAACAGGTTCACCTTTCCCTGCCGCGGGAGGCGAAGCCGGGAAACCCATGCGTGAGCTCGATTGGTCAAAAACAGATTTGGGATTACCTGCCACCTGGCCGGCGAGCTTGAAGAGCGCTATCAACCATATGCTTCGTACGGATTTTCCGGTGCTGGTGTTATGGGGCGAGAAGTATATATGCCTGTATAACGACGCCTTTCTTGTGCGTGTGGCCGGTGCCGGTATATCGTTCGGACAGCCTGCCGAAGATTCGTCCCTGGAAGCCTGGAGCACAAGTCGCGCGCAATTACGCAATGTATTGACGTTGGGACGCCCATATACCGTGCGCGATAAACAGGTCACTACCGTCACGGACGGACGGCCAGCGGTGGCGTATTGGACCTTTAGCTATAGCCAGATTATTATGGACGACGGATCGCCCGGCGGCGTGATGCTAACGTGTATGGAAGCTTCCCACGCCGCGTCGGCACCACAGGAAGTAATGTCGGCGCTGAAACCGGCAGCGAGCGCTACAAGCGTGCCGTTGCGTGTTTATGAAACGGTGGTCAGCGCAACGCCAGACCTCGTCTACGTTTTTGATCTGAATTATAAATTCGCCTACGCCAACCACGCGTTGCTGACCATGTGGGGCAAAACCTGGGGCACGGCCATTGGCAAAGGCCTGCGTGAAAACGGTTATGAGGAATGGCACGCTGCCATGCACGAGCGCGAAATAGATCACGTGGCCGCTACGGGCGAGCAGGTGCGTGGCGAGGTGTCGTTCCCGCATGCTGTTTTGGGTCGACGCGTGTATGACTATATCCTGGTGCCTGTTTTCAATGAAAATGGCGATGTAGAAGCGGTGGCGGGTACCACCCGGGATGTTTCGGAAATGAAGCAGGCACGGCACGAGATCGAGGAAAAAGAACTGGCATTAGCCCGCGCGATTGACCTGGCGGAGCTTGGCACCTGGACGTACCAGGCAACGACAGGCGAAGTAACGCTTTCGCCCCGACATGCCGCGATGTACGGCATTGGAGAGTTTCACAATAGCCTGGACGACTATTTCTCAATCATCGTAGAACAGGACTGCGACGAGGTTAAAGAAAAATTCAATGCAGCAACGGCTGCCGGCGCTTCCGGTCGCTATGATGCCGAGTATCGCATTGTCAACCGGGTGACCGGTAAGACGCAGGTAATCCATGCCGTGGGACAGGCGTATTTCGACAATGCGGGCAAGCTTACCCGCGTCGAGGGTACCACGCAGGATGTCACGGCGCAGCGCGAAGTACAACTGACACTGGAAAACGAGGTACACCTTCGGACGATCGAGCTCGCGGCGACGAATGAGGAGCTGCAGGCGGCAAATGAAGAGCTGCTGTCGATCAACGAAGAGCTTTCAGAATCTACACGGCGCCTGATCCAGTCGAACGAAGAGCTTTCTCAGTTTGCCTATGTGGCCAGTCACGATCTGCAGGAGCCGGTGCGAAAGATCAGCGTCTTCGTGGAGATGCTTTACGGAAGCTTGCCCCAACTGAATGAGCGGTCAACGGCCTTGCTGGAAAAAATAGATGCATCGGCAAACCGCATGCTCAATCTGATCCGCGATGTTTTAAAACATTCGCAGATCCTCAACAACGCTGCGAAGTTTGAATCACTGGATTTGAACAAGGTCGTGCGCGATGTCGAAAAGGAATTCGATATACTGATCGAGCAGCGACGCGGGAAAGTAGTCATCGACAAACTTCCGGTCATTGATGCGATCGAGTTTCAAATGAATCAGCTCTTCAGTAACCTGGTTTCGAACGCCATCAAATTTTCAACGACCGAGCGCCCGCTGCAGATCGAGATCAAATCGGAAATTCTGGAGGAGAACGAAAAGCTGGAGAATCCCGAGTTGAACAACAAGCTCACGTATCACAGGATCTCTTTTAAGGATAATGGTATCGGGTTCGATCCAGCGCACGCCAACCAGATCTTTGAGATCTTCCGGCGGCTGCACTCCCGCTCCGAATATTCCGGCACGGGTATCGGTCTTGCCACTTGTAAAAAGATCGTGCAGAATCACGGCGGACAGATCTATGCGTCTTCCCTACCGGGAGAAGGTGCAACATTCTACATGATCTTGCCGGACCTGCAAAGCTGAGGGAAGCTCTCAGCGACAGTGGCTTTTGCATGTTCAACTATTGGGATGCTGACAGTCACTCCAGTAATGCAGAATGCGCTCGAACCTTTTTTTCGTTTCCTCATAGGTATTGCCTTTCAGGAAAAAGCCTTGCACGGTCAGGTCGTAGGCCAGTTTCACCTGGCTTTCGGAGGCGGACGTGGAAAAGAATATGAAGGGAATACTTTTGCGGCGCAAGCGCTCATCCTGGTTAATCAGGGCACGAAGTTGCAGGCCGTCGAGCCGGGGCATATTGATGTCGCAAAGAATGATAAACGGGGATACGCTTTCGTTTTTGAGAAAATCAATCAGCTCAAATCCAGTATGAAAAACGTGGATCCAATCGCCGACACCCAAATCGACACAGATTTCCTTAAAAATTGCATGATCATCTTCGTCGTCATCTACCAGCAGGATCGGTGCGGCGATGTTTATGAACTCATGCTTTCGGGCTTGTGATGGCTGGTCTTTTTGGAGGTCTGACATAGTATCCTATAAGTTGCCGATAACTGTTAAATAATACTAGTAAAGTGGCAATAAAATACTATGCCGGCCTTTTACGCGACAGATGATTGTGCCACGGTAACCTTTCGAACAGCATTTGTCTCCAGCATCTCGGCAATTTTATTCACCATATAGATGGAGGCTTCGATCTCATCCGTTCGGATGGCGACGCTTTCGATGTTAAATCCAAAGGGAATGGCGCGGGCTGCGCAAAGCGCAGTCAGCTCGGAAGCAATATCCAAACAGACCTGTACCGATTTTTCAAGCATACTTTCTGCTGCTCTGAAGTCTTGTTTCAGATCATCCGGCACGTGAATGCCCAGCCACTCCATAAAGTCCAGCGTCTTTTCCGATCCACAGACGGTGAGCGTAAAAATAATGGTCGGGAACGTCGCGCGTTCCGTTTTGCAGGTATGCTCAAGATCTTCGATTACCTGTTTGGCATACGCCAGATTGAAGACGCACTGCGATATGAAGTACGATACGCCACAGCCTGCTTTATCGAGAATCCGTTTGTCTTCATCTTTCAATACCGCGTGTCTTTCCGGTATCGTTACGGCGCCT
The DNA here is from genome assembly GCF_018598175.1 of Dawidia cretensis. Classification (GTDB taxonomy): domain Bacteria; phylum Bacteroidota; class Bacteroidia; order Cytophagales; family Cyclobacteriaceae; genus Ohtaekwangia; species Ohtaekwangia cretensis. Next base: position 96,269 of record NZ_JAHESE010000004.1, on the reverse strand, counting down.
ATGACGGAGGTTGCCTGGTGCTTGCTCCAGATCCTGTAGGCTTCCGGCAAGCTTGTTTTTACGGGATAATCCGGTGCGGGCACGCCGACGAATACAGGATAGAACGCATGCTTATGAAGACCCTCCAGCCAATCCGATAGCTCGTCTTTGGAAAATTTGCCGGCGGGACGATAGATGATCTTGGGGACTTTCAGGTCCTGAAGGTATTGACTGGCAAACTCGAACGGATCCTGCGCCTGAAAAAAAGGAAAGGGTCTCTCGACTGACGTGCGCGCTGATTCATCTTGTACGTCGTACACGATCAGTGCATCGATGTCCAGGGGCATGAGCCTGGCCATCGTCTTTTGGGCGATCTGTGCAATCCGCTCGGGCGCTGTTCCAACTTTTGGAGGAGTAATCCCGTACAGCAGGATACCCGATTCGCGGGACTTGATCTTGTCTAAAAACATAACTACTGTTAGCCTTGAAAATTATACAATGATATTCATTATCCGATTTTTAACCTACGGAACGGCCCGGTATATATAGAAAACTGCGGGCGCTGTCGCCCGCAGTCTATGCGTTGGATTATGCTTCTACCGGGATCGTCTCCCGTGCCTGCCGGGCCGCTGCTACCATGTTCTCCAGGGCAGCTTTTGTTTCCGGCCACTTACGGGTCTTCAGGCCACAGTCGGGATTCACCCACAAGTGTTGTGCCGGCAGCAAGCCCGCCGCTTTGGCCAGCAGCGAGGCCATCTCTTCCGTGGTCGGTACGCGCGGCGAGTGAATGTCGTATACGCCGGGGCCGATCTCATTCGGGTACTTAAAATGGGCAAACGCCTGTAGCAGCTCCATCTGCGAGCGGGAGGTCTCGATGGTGATCACATCGGCATCCATCGCGGCGATGTGCTCGATGATGTCGTTGAACTCGCTATAGCACATGTGCGTATGAATTTGTGTCGTATCCTCCACGCCGCCTGCGGTGATACGGAAGGCTTTCACGGCCCAACCCAGGTATTGCGCGCGTTTGGCTTTCCGCAATGGCAGGCCTTCGCGAATAGCCGCCTCGTCGATCTGAATGATGCCGATGCCGGCTTTCTCTAGCGCCAGCACTTCATCGCGGATGGCCACGGCGATCTGATTCGTGGTTTGCTCGCGGGGCTGGTCGTCACGCACGAAGGACCACTGGAGAATCGTTACAGGGCCTGTCAGCATGCCCTTCATCGGCTTGTCGGTTTGTGCCGCGGCAAATGTACTCCAGCGCACGGTCATGTCTTTCGGACGGCTTACGTCGCCATAGATCACCGGCGGCTTCACGCAACGGCTGCCATAGCTTTGTACCCAACCGTTTTTGGTAAACAGAAATCCGTCAAGCTGCTCGCCGAAATACTCTACCATGTCGTTACGCTCGAACTCACCGTGCACCAGCACGTCTATGCCCAGCTGTTCCTGCCAGCGGATTGCGTCGATGGTCGCTTGCTCGATGGATTTGTCGTATTGCTCAACGGTAAGCTCACCGCTCTTGAGCCTGGCGCGTAGCTGGCGGATATCGTCGGTCTGCGGAAATGAACCGATGGTCGTGGTCGGAAATGCCGGCAGGTTAAAACGTCGGCGTTGCAATTCCTGACGTAGCGCGAACACGCTCTTGCGGGTTGCATCGCCTTCGGTGATGGCGTTGACGCGGTTCTTCACCGCCGGCTTGTGCACTTTTTGTGACGCGCGGCGGCTCTCCATGGCTTTTTGATTTGCTTGCAGCAAATCTTTGTTCCCTTCGGCGATCTGCTTCAGCGCGCTGACTTCGTTCAGCTTTTGCTTCGCAAAGGCCATCCAGTTTTTGATCTCCGGATCAAGCGCAGTTTCCAGGTCGAGGTCGATTGGGCTATGCAGGAGTGAGCAGGAAGGCGCAACGATTACTCTATCGGCGCCTAATTTTTGAATGGCCTTGTTGATCAGGCCCAGGGATTTTTCGTAGTCGTTCTTCCAAACGTTACGGCCATCGACCACCCCGATGGAAAGTTGCAGTTGTTCCGGAATCCAGGTGAGTACTTCTTCCAGTTGCTCGGGCGCGCGCACCAAATCAATGTGTAGCGCGTCGATCGGAAGGTTTACGGCCAGCTGCGTGTTGTCCGCTAACGCTTCGAAATACGTTGCCACCAATATTTTAACACCACTTACCTGGCTGGCGATGCGGCGGTAGGCAAAGTCGAATGCTTCTTTTTCCTTTTTGGTAAGATCCAGCGCGAGGCACGGTTCGTCTAACTGAATCCATGTTGCCCCGAGCTGTCGCAGGCCGTTAATGATTTCAACGTATACCGGCACCAGTTTTTTGATCAGGTCAACCCGCTCAAATCCCGGCTCTTTTTCTTTACCCAGCAGCAGGTAGCTTACAGGCCCCACCAATACGGGTTTGGCTTTGTGGCCTAGCAGCTCTTTGGCAGTGGTATATTCACTGAATACTTTTTCCGATAGGATCTTGAACTCCTGTGCGGCGGTGAATTCCGGTACAATATAGTGGTAGTTGGTATCCAGCCATTTGGTCATCTCCATGGCCGTGAGGTCCAATCCTTCTTTTTGATATCCGCGGGCCATGGCAAAATATAAGTCCATTTCACCGTTGCCGGTTGCCTTCGACACCAGCGGCGAATAACGCTGCGGAATGACACCCAGCAGCAAGCTCGTGTCCAGTACCTGGTCGTAATAGCTAAAATCGTTGCAAGGAATGAGATCGATGCCGGCGGCTAATTGGGTTTGCCAGTTCTCTTCTTTGATCTTGCGGGCAACCTGCGTCAATTCGTTGAGATCGATCTTGCCGGCCCAATACTGTTCGTTCGCTTTTTTCAGTTGTCGTTGGCCACCAATGCGCGGGTAGCCCAGGTTTTGCGTTAGCATTTTTCTTAAAATGGTTAAATGAATAAATATCCGGTAAAGGCAGGTCTCCTGGCTTGTGACATTCTCCGCCGTCCTTCCCATCCCGACGTGTCGGGACAGTGAACATTGCAGGCGGAAAATTTTGTTATGTCACTTACAGTTGCGCGACAGCCCGTGATTCTCACACGGTTCCCTTTTCATTTCGATCTTCATCGAAAACCGTTTCCGGTGGATGTGTAGTAAAGAACAAGTATCTCTTTGTAGTCCTGAAAGCAGTGCTAAATTCTGAACAAAGCTATTAATTTGGTTTTAATCACTTCAAAACAGGCATCAATTCGGCATAATAATCTACATTTGAGGCACTATTTAAAATATTTTTCTTTACACCCCCTCCCATTCACCCCCTGAAAAGGAAATTATTCTATGGAAGAAACACTCGACGATACCGACATTCAGCTATTAAAGCTCCTGGGAGCAGATTCCAATGTGACGATGAAGGAGCTGGCCGCGAAGGTGAACCTATCGCCGTCGCCGGTCTTTGAGCGGGTAAAAAGATTGGAGGCCAATGGCTATATCAAAAAATATATCGCCCTGATCGACGCTGAAAAGCTTAACTATGGGTTAATTGTCTTTTGTAACATCAAGCTGAAGCAACATGACAAAAGCATCGGCCACCAGTTTGTCTCCGACATTCTGCGACTGAAAGAGGTTGTCGAGTGTTATAATATCTCGGGCGATTTCGACTTTTTGCTGAAAGTGTATGCGAAAGATATGAAACACTACCAGGATTTTGTGTTCAACAAATTGGGCTCGGTTAAAAGTATTGGCAGCACGCATAGCACCTTCGTGATGTCTGAGAATAAGAATTCGTATAACATTAATATATAGGGTATTTTTTTATCTAAATCGGGTGTCATTGTAGAAGGCCGGACATGGAATAAGCTTGTTCTTGCTAAGCTTCTTTTTCGCCGGCAATTCATACACGAGTGAAAACTCATGTGCGCCCCCTGTACCCGCGCCAAGCGACGAAATGGTAAAATCGTAGCTATACCCTGCTGTCAGATTCCTTAAATGCAGGCCCAGGAAAAGAATAAGCGCATCTTGGTCTATTGCGTTCGTTATATTTTTTGTCAGCGGTTTACCGCGGTACCAGACGCCGAGCGAAATGGGGTCTGTGTGAAAATTGACACCCGCGTCGAACTGAGAGAATGTTTTCCCCTGGAGGCGGTAAATAAACGAAGGGGTGAGGTATAGCTCCCGCGCCGCATTGGCCCTGGTCAGCGCCATTTTAATACCGGCGTGGACGGTCGTCCTCATATTGAGCCGGTCGTTTTCACCCAGCGGCGATAAATGCGGCCTGTTGAGATGAGAGACTGCCGCGCCAAGCCAGACTTTTTTGGTATACAATAGAAAGCCCGAGCCAAAATCCATGTAGTGGGAGTTGGCCAATTTGTTTATGGTCGGATCCATCGTAGCACCACCGTACTGCAGCACATCACCCATTCTTAGCTTCGAACGATCGAGCCCGTTGCTTCCATAACCAAAGGAAATTCCGGGAGAAAAGATCAATGCTTCATTCACGCGTACCTTGTATGAATACAGGAGATGAACGGCATTCGATCGCCAGTTCATAGAACCCATTTTATCGGAGCTTATCATTACCCCAATGCCGCTTGCAATTCTGGGCAGGTATGCATCGTAAGACACCGCGTAGGTGGAGAATGCCTGGGGAAGGCCGGGCCATTGAAGGCGGTGGTTCACGACAAATCGTTGCCTCGCGGTCAGGCCGGTAAAGCCTGGATTCAGAAATAGCGGAGCCTGATAATATTGGGAGAATAGAGGATCCTGGGCAAAGGCACTGCCCCTGGCAAGCAGGAAAATCAACGTTAACAATATTCTTCTCATTACGCATTCAAATGTTAATGGATCAATCCAACGTCTCCCATCCGGGTATCGTGCTCACCATTGGACAACGTCATTTCAATTTTGTAGACATAGACACCGGCGTGCATCAGCTCACCCGCCGCGTTGTAACCGTCCCAGCCCACCTCGGGGTCCTCGGTTTCGAATACCTTCGTTCCCCAGCGATTGAAGATCTGCATTTTATACGTTCTCACCCCCTTTACAATCGGCCGGAAAACGTCGTTGATGCCTTCGCCGGAAGGCTGGCCACCCGTCGGTCCGCTTTCATTCGGGGTGAACGCATTCGGGATTTGTATATATCCACCCTCGCGCACCGCCACTTGCGTCGCTGCCGTATCATAACAAATCAACGGCCCGTCCGTACTACCATCACCATCCACATCCTGCTGACCGTGATCTATTCCGGCCTGCAGCGTAAGGAAGTATGCGCCCTCCTGCTGATAGGTGTGTGTAGGCTCAAAGAGCGACGACGTTTCTCCGTCTCCGAAAGACCACTGGTACGTATCTGCCCGGGAAGAGAAGTTCAAAAGCTTTAGCTCAGTATCCGGAGCATAGATAACGTTGTTATTTACCGTGAATGCGGCATAGGGAACGTCCAGCACCCTGATATCTGAAACCTGCACCTGATCCGACTCCCCTGTTGCAGCGTGCGTGGCGATCAACTGAAGCCGGTAGGTGCCGGGACTTGAAACGGTAAATTGAGGATTGATCAGATTGGAGGTGGCGGCAACACCTCCTTCACCGTATAATGTCCAACTGTACGTATCCGCTCCCGTCGACAGGTTCTGCGCCACGATGGTCGCTGGAAAACATGATGCCATAGGGGTAGCGTTAAAGGAAGCGAGCAGATCCTCCGGCGGTGGAAGCTCCTTCACAGAGATGACCATGCTGGCGGTTTCACTCGCACACATCGCGTTATTTTCCCGCACCGAAAGGATAACGTCTTCCGTCAGTACGTTCACCAGGATATTGCCGGTTGCCTGTCCCTCTATAATATATGCGCCACCGGTAGAGTTATCGGACCTCCGCCTGATCTCCCAATTATATATCGACGACGGGTAATTGTTAGGGCTCACGGCATACGGAATACCTCTTGCGTCTTCATATACTTCCGACGCGCCGACGATGGCAGGCTTTACAGGCGCTGCATCGACACGGATTGGTTTCTCTACGGCGGAGCCCATACAGCCGTTTAATTCCGGTGTTACTTTTATCGTGCCCGTGAGTACGTTCGGAAACTGAAGAAGCAGGTAAAAATCATTCTCCTCCCCGCCGCCAAATATTCGAAACCCGCTCACGCCTTCCGGCACCTCCCAGTGGTACGTTGCCCCCGGGATCGGTGTAACCTGGTAGGTTTCGAACGGCAGCTCACCTTCCGGCGTTGCTGAATGTCCCTGGCAAACAGATTCGCGACCAAAGATCGCGCTTACGGCCGGCACGGGATTCACGACAACCACCACTTTTGCCACACTGAAACAGAAAGGCGACACATTCTTTGTTATCCGTGCGTAAATATCTCTTCGCCGCGTGACGTCAATTTCCGTATCGATCGCGTTACTATTCTGTTGTGCCTCCTCCAGAGACGAATACCATTTGATTGTTATATCCGACTCGTCCGTAACAGCGTCTCTGAATTTCGCTGCTGTAAGGTCGACACCCGAAACGGAGACGCCTCCAGCCGTTTCGTCACAAAGCGTCACAAGACCGTCCATTACCTTCGGCGCCGGCAACACGAAGACGGTAAGTTTTGCCTGCGCCGAACAGCCGGTCCTTGTATCCTCCACGCGCGCAAAAAAGAATTCGCCGTCCGTAATGCCGGACTGAATCGTGCCTGAATTCACAGGGATCATGCCTGGACCCCTGTACCAGCTAATCTCCCGTTGCCCTGCGGGTAACGTCGTGACGGAGTTTTCGGATAGCGATAAATTGATTTGAGTGGTTCCATTGAATATCTCACACTGCTGTACGGTGGCATCGCGCACATCCGGGAGGGCGACCCGGGCCACCTCCACGGTGGATGGCTTCGAGACGCAGCGCCCGCTTGCGCTTGTTACCGTCCACGTAAACTGGACACGGGATGGGGGAGCAGGCAATTGTGTCACCCCGGTATAAGGATCTGTCTCGTCGGTAAAAAGGACACCCGCATTGTTTGCGCTCCAGCGGCCGGCGGCTCCATACATGGGCGCGTCGGCGCGGAGCGCTACGTCGGCGGAGCAAACGAAAGGAATGTCAGCACCGGCGTTTGCCATCGGCCTTCGGTCTATTTGAATCGTAATGGCATGCTCGATGGAGGGACATACGCTCGCAGGCAACGGGACGGCCACCAGCTTAACCCGAATCGGGGTGCCCGCTGTATAATCATCCAGGGTCGGAGTATACGAAGCGGTGATCGTTCCGGACGATGCACTGCTTCCCGAGACATTTCCATGGCCATTTACATTGGCCCAGTAAGCGGTGCCAACGTTACCTTCAACACTGCCCGACAGAGAAATGGGGAGCAAGCCTTCCGGGTCTACGCAGATTACGTCTGTATCGTTTGCCGCAACACCTATGGGCCGATCGAACCGTATCGTAACATCGTCGGTCTTCAGGAAACAGTTATTGCCACCGCTGCTGATCGACCATCGTACGGTATATATGCCGTAACCGCTTTCATTCGACAGTCTGATAGACGAGGTTGGTGACAGGGGATTCTCGATCACTACACTGCAGCTAGTATTGTCCTGGCAGTTTTGCGGGCCGCTTACCAGGGTCCATCGACCTACGCCTTTTTGTGGCGTGTTGCCGGAGAGGGTGGTTTCCCTGCCGCATAGCGCCTGATCCGGCCCGGCCAGGGCATCCGAGGGAGTGGTTCCAAAATCAATAACGACGTCGTCATACCGCTGGCAGATGTCGTTGGTGACAGTCCAACGCAACGTATATGCGCCGGCGTTCTCGCGTAAAATCGAGATCGTAGCGTTTGGGGCATTGACGTTGCTAAACTGCGGCGCGGGGAGATTCGCCGGTACGCTGGCAATATACGACCAGCGTCCGACGCCCACACTTGGGACGGTAGCATCCAAAGGCTCCGAAACCAGCGACGAGCAATGGAACTGATCGGACCCTGCATACACCGGCGTCGGTAAAGCAAAAACCTGTACTGTACTCTCGGCGCTGTATAGCTCGGCGCAGCTTCCGTTTCCAACGACGGCTCGGAACGTGTATGTACCGGGGGTAAGAACGCCGGGTACAATGTAGTTGTCGCCGGATATTCCTGTGAATGGTATAAACGAGGTGAGGTCTTTCCTGACCTCCCATCGCCTGATCGCTCCTACCGCTTCTGTCAGTAAAAGGGTGTCCACTGCACTTCCTTCGCATACGTCTTCCGCCAACGACACCACTCCGCCGACCGACGCCCGATACACCTTGAAAGAGTATTGCTTATTTACGGCACAGGCCGGTGTGGTGGAATAGGACTCCGAAACTCTAATCGTGCGGTCGACAGACAATTGTCCCTGAAAATCTGCAACGTCGACCGCAAACGTTGCGGTGGACGCCGAGCCTGGCAACAGATTGACACCGTCGGATCCCACCCACGTGTATTTTGTCGCGCCGCCCGCGGGCAGTACCGGCGCCGGCGGAAGCACTACCGACAACGCACTATCGTTACAGATCTCCGCGGGAACGGCGGGTGCAGTTTCACCTATCTCGAGCCGTTCGCGTATGGTGCGAGTCACCATCGTTTTCGGACTTTCACACGTGACGACCCCCGAGGTTGGCTGCTGGCTCGCCCATACCTTATATACCCCTGGCGTTGTGTTCGAAACCCACGCGGGGTGAGCCGTGACGGGGAGGGTTTTTCCCGTACCCAGCAACGCGCCCGGGCGGTCGGGCCCTGGAATATTTTCGTACCACCTGATTGTATTCGCCGAGGGAACGCCCGTAACAGAAAATGCCTTCGGGGTAATCCCGTTGCAGACAACCTCGCTTGACGGAACCGGCGCGGCCGGTGGAGCAATGACCCTAATGATTGACGTTCTTTGGATGGGTCGATGATCACCGTTTACAAGATCTGCCGGAGGCCCGGGTATATCGGGGTCATCGTACGGGTTACAGAAATTCCAATAGCGCAAGGTGAGTGAGAAGGCGTCTCCCGGCTTTGGAAATCCGGCTCCGAATCCGCCCGGCGCAGTAATTTCAAGCGAAGGCGATCTTCTCGCGTCGTCGATTCGCACGGGCGATACCAGATGCAGCGTGCCCCGCGGATCAGCGTAGTTGGATATGATATCCGCTCCACTCGCAGATGTCAAGGGTGTTCCATTAACCGATACGTTCGGGATCTTATTGCCCGACACCGGCCCATTGTAAATAATCTGCCGCCACCGGTCTTCCACATTTGGCGATTCGATCGTATTCGGTGGAAGCTGGACAAATTGTGAGTTGCAGTTGAACACACTCCGGTCGTCAAAAATAACACGGAGGTCACTTCCTTCACACACCAGATGCTCAGGCGTATTCGTTACCGGAGAAACCAAACCTATATCGCCACCGTTAAACTCGTCTGTACGCCAGGACGATATTTTCTGAATTTGCCGAGTATTGGAGCAGGGGACACCGTTATAGCGGATCGTCATCGTAACAACGTATTCACAACCACTCTCGCGCGGAAAGTCGTGCGTCCGCTCTTCGTAATAGAGCCGCGAACCTGCTGTCAACGTGACAACTTCGGAAGGACTTCCGTCTCCCCAGTCGTACACTAATTCCAGCTGCCCCGCCGCCACCGGCGAAGCAAACTGTATAGTATAAATGAGATTGGCGCTTACAGGTGCGCATAGCCCTGCCGGAACTTTGTTACTGCCCAGGGCAGCCACCGCAGGTAAACCGATGCATTGTGAATATGCGCGGCTACCCGATAAAAGCAGGACAGCGAAAGAGATCAGAACAGATATTCTTTTACAAAAATCTAGCATGATCGTATAGTAACGGTGTTGCGTTGCTGAGATAAGTTAATTAGTACCGACGTTTTTTAAAAATATAAAAGCGGATATCCGTGCCTGGTATAAGTGTATAGAATGAAATCATCAGGACATTTCAAACGTCCAGCATCCTCGTCGCTTTGACACTTGTCACACAACAGCATGGCGTTGAGCGCAGTATCTTATTCGTTGATGAATGATGCGAGCTGAGTGCCGAAAAAGAGTGCCCGCTGTGGGGATGCCGACATATTGCTTCACTGTTCGCATGCCATCTCGTCTCCGACAAAGTTTCCGGAAACGTTATATTTTGCCGGAAGACGTGTATTTTTAACATCGATTATGACTGAAAATATTTCTCACCATACTGCTGATGCTTCCGGCTACATCGAAGTAAGCGGCGCAAGCGAGCACAACCTCAAACACGTGTCGTTGAAAATACCGCGCAACCGGTTGGTGGTGTTTACGGGTGTTTCGGGATCGGGTAAATCTTCGCTGGCCTTTGGCACCTTATATGCCGAGGCGCAGCGGCGGTACCTGGAGTCGGTGTCGCCGTACGCGCGGCGGTTGTTTCACCAGATGTCGGTACCAAAGGTTGAGGACATTACGGGATTGCCGCCGGCGGTGGCGTTGCAACAGCAGCGAGGCGCGCCGTCTACACGATCGTCGGTGGGAAGTGTTACGACGTTGTCAAACTTGTTCCGGATGTTGTACTCCCGGGCAGGCCACTACCCCAAAGGCCAATCGATACTGTATGCTGAGTCGTTCTCCACAAATACACCGGAAGGTGCCTGCCCGACATGCCACGGGTTGGGGCGCATGTACGACGTGACCGAGAAGACGATGGTGCCCGATGACTCACTGACGATACGGGAGCGCGCCGTCGCCGCCTGGCCCACTGCCTGGCAAGGGCAAAACCTGCGCGACATTCTGACGACGATGGGCTATGACGTGGACAAACCCTGGCGCGACCTGCCGAAGAAAGACCGTGACTGGATCCTCTTCACCGAGGAGCAGCCCACGGTGCCGGTATATGCCGGATTGACGCCGCGCGAAGTGAAGCAAGCGCTGAAGGCGAAGATGGAGCCCAGCTATATGGGCACGTTTACCGGCGCGCGCAAGTATGTGATGACGACGTTCGCCACCACGCAAAGCCAGCTGATGAAGCGGCGTGTGAGCCAGTTCATGACGAGCAAGCTGTGCCCCGAGTGCCACGGTAAGAAATTACGAAAGGAAGCGTTATCGGTGAAATTTGCCGGCCTCGATATTGCCGAGATGGCAGCGCTGCCAATGAAGCAACTGGCGGCCTTGCTGCAGCCATTTGCAACGCAGGTGCCAGACGCCATGAGTGATCACCCCGAAAAGGAAATTGTGTCACAGCGCATCGCGCACGACCTGGTGTCGCGGTTGCATGTGCTGCTGGACCTGGGATTGGGCTATCTTACGCTCGACCGCAGTACTCCTACCCTTTCGCCCGGCGAGCTGCAGCGCCTGCGCCTGGCCACACAGGTACACTCTAACCTGTTCGGCGTAGTATACGTGTTGGACGAACCGAGTGCGGGTTTACATCCGGCCGACACCGAGGCTTTGCTGCGTGCGCTGGACAGATTAAAGGTGGCGGGCAATTCCATCTTTGTCGTAGAGCATGAGCTGGACGTGGTGCGGCATGCGGACTGGATCGTAGATGTTGGTCCGGCCGCGGGCGAAGCCGGCGGAGAGATTTTATATAGCGGTCCGCTGAAAGGACTTGCCGGTGTGGAAGCATCGGTAACACGGCAGTATCTCTTTGAAAGCACGAAAGAGTACTCCAGTCAGGCGCAACGGGAGCCCCGTGGGTGGCTGACGCTGAAAAACATTACGATCAACAACCTGCGCGGGCTGGAAGCAAAGTTTCCACTCGGTGTATTTACCAGTGTGACGGGTATTTCGGGATCGGGTAAGTCGAGCCTAGTGAGCCAGGCGCTGGTGGGGCTGGTGTCGACACACCTGGGGCAGGCGCTGCCGGAGGAGGAAGACGAGGCCGACCCGCTGGCGGATTCACCGGCGATAACGGTGAATGGAAAGATCGCGGGCGGCATGGAACACATCAAGCGACTGGTGGTAGTAGACCAAAAGCCAATCGGACGCACGCCACGGTCGAACCTGGCAACGTATACCGGCCTGTTCGATCATGTACGAAAGCTGTTTGCTGCGACGAAAATGGCTAAGACACGCAAGTATGACGTGGGCCGGTTTTCGTTCAACGTGGCGAAGGGACGCTGTGAGAACTGCGAGGGCGAAGGGTTTGTGACGGTGGAGCTGTTGTTCTTGCCGAGCGTGTATGCACCGTGCCCTGTATGCCAGGGTGCGCGGTATAACGCCAAAACGTTGGAGGTACAATACAAAGACAAAAACATTGCCGAGGTGCTGGGTATGACCGTGGACGAGGCATGGCGCTTTTTTGATGAGGAGGCTACGATTCAACGCGCGCTGAATGCTGTACGCGAAGTGGGGCTCGGCTACCTTCGGTTAGGCCAGTCGGCAACGGAGCTTTCGGGCGGCGAGGCACAACGTATTAAGCTTGCCACCGAGCTGCAACGTGCACAACGCGGCCAGAGCCTGTATGTACTGGATGAGCCTACCACTGGCCTCCATCCCAGCGATGTGCGCAAGTTGATGAAGCAGCTGAATCGATTGGTCGATGCGGGCAACACGGTGATTGTTGTCGAGCACGATATGCACGTGGTGGCGAGCAGTGACTGGGTCATTGACATTGGCCCCGGGGCGGGGGACGAAGGTGGAAGGTTGGTTGTAGCAGGGACACCTGCTCTTGTAGCCCACACGCAGCGTAGCAGAACCGCGCCGTACCTGACGCAGGAATTGAAGTATAACGATCAAGCATGAAGATTCTTTGGAAATACCTACGTCCGCATAATAAACTGGTTTTTATTTCGCTCGCGCTGGCGACTGTGGCGCAGCTCCTGGGACTGCTGGACCCGGTGATCTTCGGTAAGATCATAGACGATTATGCCACCAACCGCATGCACCTGACGGAGTCGCAGCTGGTGACCAGTGTGCTCTACTGGCTGGTCATAGCGTTTGGCGTGGCTGTTTGCTCACGTTTGGCCAAAGCCTTACAAGAGTATTGCACACGGAAGGCCGTGGCACAGTTCGGGATGAACATCTTCAACGACGGTTTGAAGCAAACCCTGCGGTTGTCGTTTCAGGAATTTGAGGAAAGCCGCAGTGGCACCACGTTGTCGCTATTGCAAAAGGTGAAGACCGATTCGGAACGTTTTATCAATGCCTTTATCAACGTGTTGTTTGCCTCGCTGGTGGGCGTTGCCTTTTTGATCTGGTATAGTTTGCACAAGAACTGGCTGTTGGTACCGGTGTTCTTTATCGGCGTGGTGCTGTTGGGATCGCTTACGGGGTTGGTTTCGAAAAAGATCAAGGGCATACAACGGTCTATCAACCGGCAGGCCGATAAGCAGGCCGGCGTGATTACCGAAAGCTTGCGCAACATCGAATTGGTTAAAAGTCTCGGACTGACCTTTGCTGAGATCCGGCGTCTGAACGAACAGACCCTGACCATCTTTCAACTGGAGATGCTCAAGGCCCGGAAGGTAAGCGTGCTTTCCTTTCTGCAGGGAAATCTCCTCACACTGCTCAAGCAGTCCATCCTGTTTATTTTGCTATGGCTCATTTTTCGCAACGTGCTGACCACGGGCGAGCTCATTGCCATGCAGTTCATTTCTACCGCCATCTTTACACCGCTACAAGAACTTGGCAATCTCATTCTGCTGTACCGGGAGGCTGACGCATCGTTAAAAAATTTCGACCGGCTGATGCACAGGCCGATCGAGCAACGTCCCGATCCTTCCATCGAGCTGGGGCCGCTTGTGAGCCTGAAGTTTACGGATGTGGTGTTCCGGCATAAAACGGCCACCTATAACTCGATCGACTCGATTTCCTTTTCGATCCACACCGGTCAGACCATTGCGTTCGTTGGGCCTTCCGGCTCGGGTAAATCCACGCTTGTGAAGCTGCTGGTAGGATTATACATACCCGACAGCGGCACGATACAATTCAACGACGTGCTCTCCACGCAAATCCGGTATAACCCGTTGCGGCGGCAGATTGGTTTCGTAACTCAGGATACACAACTCTACGCGGGCACCATACGCGATAACCTGCTCTTTGTTAAACCTACCGCCACCGATGCGGAGATACACGATGCGTTGCGCCAGGCATCGGCCACGAACCTCATCGCCAAAGCCTCGCACGGCATCCATACCATGTTGGGCGAAGGCGGCATGAAGCTCTCGGGCGGTGAGAAACAACGGTTGTCTATTGCGCGGGCCTTGTTGCGGGATCCACGGCTGCTCATCTTCGACGAGGCCACGTCGGCACTGGATTCGCTGACAGAGGAGGACATTACGAAAACCATTCGCAGCATCTCCCGCAACCAGGACCAGATGACCATCCTCATTGCCCACCGTCTGTCGACGATCATGCATGCCGACACCATCTTTGTGCTGGAGAAAGGAAGGATTTCCGAGACCGGGTCACACGACGTGCTGCTGGCACAAAAGGGATTATATTACTCGATGTGGCGGCAGCAGGTCGGCGAGCGCCGGAGCCTCAAAACCGAGCCACAAGAGTAAAGTGGGCTATTTGCGGTTTAAAACGCATTAGGGAAATACGTGTTATAATTACAGTTTGCAACCGACTGACTCCACGCATGCCGGGACCGATCTTTTACTATCGGTTTTAGTAAGAAAGAGCCGCAGAGCCCTCATGCTATGAACATATTGATAATTGACGATGATCAGGACGATGTCGCAGTATTCTGCGAAGCGTTTCATGAAGTGTTTCCACATTCGACCTGTTATTCCCGGAACGACTGCGTAAATATCGAACAGGTGCTGCAAGGGTTGCCGGCACTCGATGTCATTTTCCTGGATGGACACATCTTTCCGGTCAGCAGCCAGGAGTGCCTGCCGGTGCTTAAAAAAGTCCTCGACCCGAAGCGTACAAAGGTCATCATCCACACCGGCAGTGTGAGTCCTACGGAAGCCGACGAGCTCCTGGCATTAGGCGCATCGGCCATTACCTATAAGGCTTCCTCGTATGCGAAGCTGAAAGAATTGTTGGCGACTACGCTGGCCGACTATGCAGATCAGTAGGGGTGCGTGATGTATAGTCTTTGTCTCTGAACTTGAGTAAGGATAGTATAAAAAGATTACTTTTATACTGCCCACAATATGTATCATTATTCAACGTTAGCTACCTGACTATTTAACCAACCTATGAACGTTTCCCATGCTACCCGCTTTAGCCAGCTTTTGCTGGCAATCTACCTTTTTGACCACTGCACGCCGGCAGAGCGACCGCCCGCCACGGAGGAGGCTACCTACACGCTTGCCTCACAGGGAATTATTGAGATTCCGATAGACTCCGCTTCCATGAACTATAGCGTGTATCCGGTTCACTATGTGAATGATACGTCCGAGCTATACGTAGATGGAAATGATTTTATCAATGGCATCGACTTTTACGATCTCAATAACCGGAGGAGGATCAACCGGATTCTTTTTCCATTAGAGGGGAAAGACGGTTTGAAGTTTGCCAAAAAATTGTATATCCATTCCCTGGATTCCATTTTCATCTACCGGGACAATGAGCGTGAGCTCGTGCTGGCGGATTACACCGGAAAGATAAAGAAACGATACGCGCTGCCCCCTCCGCCCCGCATGCAGTGGATGGCAAACATGCTCCAGTCCTTCATTGTACGCAATGGTTACGCGTACTTTAGCAATCGGGCCTTTGGTGGTGATATGGAACAGGCAGGTCATAAACTGTTTGTCCGTTATAATTTACAGACGGGTGAGCACGAAGAGTATGGTCCGGCATACTCCGACTTCCCGCTCGGAGATGCTAACGCAAGCTCGCTTCCCTTCTACGCCTTCGGCCATGATCACAACATTGTTATCCGGCTGGACTCACAGCCGGATTTATACATCTACAATATGAATACCGACAGCACCATGGTCGTCCCGATGAAGAGCCGGTACGCTGGAGCACCCATTCTCGCCGACACCACGGTCGACGACTTCGACCCTCGTGATTACGAAACGCTGACAAAGGATAGTTACCCAGGCATATACTATAGTCCCTATGACCACATGTACTATGCCATCTTCAGCAAAGGCATTCCCGTAACGAATGCCGCCGGAGAGCGAAACGACTACGAAGACCGACCGCTGTCGATTATTCTCTTTGACGAGAGCTTTAAGAAATGCGGTGAAGTACAACTTGCCGACTTCACTTACTTCCGCAATTTCATATGCAGTAAAAAGGGACTTCTCATACCTCGAAGCCATTTAAAAAACCCGGAAAACGATGAAAGCAAAATACAGTTTGAGATCTTCCGCCCACAGGCTTTGTAGCAGCGCATGCTTCGGGCTGCTTATCGCCGTATTGCTCGGTGCCTGTGGTAACCCGGGTACCGGGCACCGCGACGGCAAGGCTACCGTGCGGAATGACAAATTCTCCCGATTCGCAACGGACATGAACATAACACCCGTTAGTGAAAAGATGATGCTTATTATTCCAACACAGGGATGTACAGGCTGCATTAAGGAGGCGTTGGACTTCACGGCTGCGCACGACAGTCGTTCCAGTCTTACGACGGTTGTCAGCGGGCGCAGCAAGCGTTTTTACAAGCTCCTGACACACAAGTTTAATATAGACACGACGAAGGTCTTCTTTGACAGGGAGGCGCTCGCCGCTCGTTACGGCATCATCACCATTTATCCTGTACTCTTGCGCGCCGGTAATGACGGACACATTACCTCTACCCAGCTCGACGCCAAAAACGTTCACCGGGTGTTAACCGACGCGGGCCTACTGGTTGACTAGCAATCCTGTACATTACCCTAACATGTCCATGCAACGGATGGGGCTTCATTGGCGTCTTTGTAATAAATAAAGGCCAGAAAACCTGATCAACCAGGAATCTCCACGCCAATCATGAAAAGAAGACATTATTTAATAGCTTTACCAACGATTGGCCAGGAATGCGCACGGAATGGACGACATGGATCCTGATAAACCCTGTATTTGTCTCAACCATCGGTGAAATTTCATCACTGCCTCCACAGGCATAATAATTTCATGTAGGAGACTATGCCCTGTAAGCCGCTTCTGAAACGACAAGTTCTCAGGCAGTATATCGCCCACGAACATTTCCGGTATGAAATCGTTGTGCCTTGCTAAAGCTTGTTTTTGATTATTTATTACCTTTTTACGGTTACGTGCATGTTTGAAACCTTCTTTGGAGCAGAAAAAATCTCATTACATTCCCTGGAGAGCATTGAGCAAGGAGTGCCCAATATAATCGTTTGGGCCGCGCCATTTATGTTCTTTTTTGTCTTGCTGGAGTACTTTATCTCGCGGTGGCAGAATAAAAAGCTCTACAGCCGATCGGAAACTATCGGTTCGACATTGGTGGGCCTCGGCAATGTGGCGATTGGACTCGTGTTAAAAATGTTTCTCCTGTGGATTTTTATCGCTATTTACAACCTGATACCCTGGCGTATGCCCTTCCACTGGTGGACCTTCATCCCCTGTTACATCCTATTCGATTTTTGCAGTTATTGGGCGCACAACGTTTCGCACCGGTTACGATTTTTCTGGGCAACGCACGTTGCCCACCATACCGGCGAGCATTATAACCTGACAGTATCTTTTCGGCTAAGCTGGGTGCAATACTTCAAGATCATTTTCTTTTTACCCGTTGCCTTTCTGGGCTTTCACCCCATCATCCTTTTTGTTACTAACCAGGTGGCGGTGCTTTTCCAATTCTGGGTACATACCGAGTACATCAAGAAGATGCCCCGGATCATCGAGTATATTTTTGCTACTCCTTCCAATCACCGGGTTCATCATGGCTCCCAGGAGAAATACATCAACAAGAATTACGGTGCTACCTTTATCATTTGGGACCGGATCTTCGGTACGTTTCAGGAGGAAACAGAGCGACCGATCTATGGCATCACCCACAACATTGACCATAAACATGATCCTATTCACATCAATTTCCACGAATACTACGATATTATCAGGGATGTAAAACAGGCAGATGGCTGGCGGGAGGTTCTGTTTTATATTTTTGGTAACCCGTCGGATATCGATACATACAAGCGGCGAAAGAACGGATTATTACCCATCACAGAAGAAAAGAAAACAGAACACTGAGAAATGACAGGGCAAATTCGAACTCTGATGGCGGCGGCTGCCGTGATCTTTATATTCTCCTGTGAACGGTTATCATCCCGGGCGACAAATTCACACGCAGACGAATTGCACTTAACCACGATGAACGCAAGCGACGTGACGATCATCAAGGTTTGGGAGTTGCCGCAAGAACTTGTAGAAATATCGGCGAATGTTCTGATAGACGAGCAACGGATGGCCTGCATACAAGACAATGCCGGTACGATCTACATGTATAATCTCCACTCGAAGGTGATAGAACAAAAAATTGTCTTTACCGGAAAGGGCGATTTTGAAAGCCTGGTACACATAGACAATACGTTTTACGCATTGCGGGCGGATGGCTATTTGTATAAAATCACTCCCGGCATGAAGGCAGAACCTGTTGTAGAAACTTTTGATCTGCCGCTGACCGTCGAGAACGACACCGAATCGATGTTTTACGACGCAACGGCCAGCCGGCTGCTGATTGGCGTGAAAGAGAAGAACATGGTTAATGCCAACGCACCGGGTAAGGAAGTCTACGCATTTGATCTGAGAACAAATACTATGTCGCCTAACCCTGTCTTCACCATCGAAGAACCGGGCGACATCGCCACACCGGATGCCAAGAACAAAGGCAAGAAGAAGGACCGAAAGTTTAAGCCTTCTGAAATCGCCATGCATCCGTCGACCCATGAGCTGTATATTCTGAATGGGCCGTTATCGATCCTGCTTGTTGCCGACAAACTGGGAAAGGTAAAGAAACAATATCCACTGGATAAGCGACTGTTCCCGCAACCGGAAGGCTTGTGCTTTTCTACATCCGGAGAGCTCTATCTATCCAGCGAAGGCGGAAATCACGGCCGGGGCATTATTGCGCTGGTCAAACTGGCCGGGCGGGAATAATCAATCGCAGTTTATCTTTATCGTCAGTTTTAATTATCGGACGTCCGATATTCCAGCGGTGTCATGCCTACATGTTGTTTAAAAACACGGGTGAAGTGCTGTGGATATTTAAATCCCAGCTCGTAGGCTATTTCGCTCACTGACTTTTGTGCGTCGAATATTTTCTCTTTGGCTACATCGATCAGTTTCAACTGAATGAATTCGTGCGCGGACTTGCCCGTTTCCTTTTTGATCAGGTCGCCGAAATAGTTGGCCGAAAGGTTGAGCTCGTTCGCACAGTAGGCAACGGTGGGTAGGCCAACCGTTTGGGGCTTGTCGGATGAAAAATAATGGTTGAGTAGCGTTTCGAACCGCTCGAGAACGCCTTTATGCGTATTGTCGCGTGTAACAAACTGTCGATCGTAGAACCGCACGCAATAGTTAAGAAAGAGCTCGACGTTGTTTACAATAAGTTTCTTGCTGTGCTTATCGACGGCGTGCTCCAGCTCGAATTGAATTTTGGAAAAACACTCGAGTATGATCTGCCGCTCGCGTTCTGACAGGTGCAACGCTTCGTTCACAGCGTACGAAAAGAAGGTGTAGTCGTTCATGTGGCGACCGAGCGAGGTGCCGTGGATGAGGTCTGGATGAAAGACTAACGCACGTCCCTGGGGCTGGTAATATTCGTCGCCATTCGAACCGATAACCTGACCGGGCGCCAAAAAGATGAGGGTGCCTTCTTCATAGTCGTAGTGGCTGCACCCATAGCGTAAGTCGCCGCATTTTATCTCTTTCAAAAAAACGACATAAAAACCGTAGCTCAGTCGCCGCAGCTGGCGGGGTGCTGCCTTTGAAAGATCTACGACATTTACCAACGGGTGCAACGTTTCATTCCGGTTGAAGGCGTTGTACTGGCCAATGGTATCAAATTTTAGGATCTCTTCCATATCTCTCCTTTTCCAGTTCAAAAGTACGGCGTTCTATGACGGATTCCGTGCGAAAGGCCTTCCATCAGTGGAATTGGTAGGTAAACCAGTAATTTGTATACGTTGCGGCCTGCCGTATGTCGACAACTTTGTACACTAACAAGATCGGAATATTTAACACGTAATATTTATGACGCAGCGAAAATTGGGAAAAAGTGGTTTAGAGGTGTCCGCCATTGGCCTCGGCTGTATGGGGCTTAGCTTTGGTTACGGCCCGGCCGTGGATCAGCAAGATGGGATTAAACTCATCCGCGCGGCGTTTGAGCGGGGCGTGAATTTCTTCGATTCGGCGGAAGCCTATGGGCCTTTTGTTAACGAGGAACTGTTGGGCGAGGCTGTGGCGCCATTCCGTGAACAAGTGATCCTGGCCACAAAATTTGGATTCAAAGATGGTGTGTCCGGCGCCGGCGTAGACAGCCGTCCTTCCTCGATCAGGGCTGTGGCTGACGCATCGCTGAAGCGGCTACGGACAGACCGGATCGATCTGTTCTATCAACATCGCGTCGATCCTAACGTGCCGATGGAAGATGTCGCCGGAGCCGTAAAAGAGCTTATCGCCGAGGGAAAGGTGAAGTACTTCGGCCTGTCGGAAGCCGGCGTGCAGAGCATTCGTAAAGCGCACGCCGTGCAGCCTGTGACGGCACTTCAAAGTGAATATTCACTGTGGTGGCGTGAACCGGAACAGGAAATCTTGCCGACGCTGGAAGAGTTGGGTATTGGTTTCGTACCGTTCAGCCCGCTGGGGAAAGGGTTCCTCACTGGGGCAATCAATGAAAATACAAAATTCGATAAGAACGACTTCCGCAACATCGTGCCGCGCTTTGATGAGGAGAATCGAAAAGCGAACCAGATCGTTGTCGACAAGATCGCTGAGTTTGCAAAAAAGAAGAACGCAACACCGGCACAGGTGGCACTCGCATGGGTGCTGGCGCAGAAGCCCTGGATCGTGCCCATTCCGGGTACCACCAAACTTCACCGGCTGGAAGAAAATCTAAAGGCTGAACAGCTCACGCTAACGACGGACGATCTGCATGGGATCGAAAACATGTTTTCACAGGTCAATGTGCAGGGCGCTCGCTATCCGCAGCAACTGCAACAAATGGTGGGGCGCTAAAAGATGAAGTCCATATTATTTTTGCTATTCAATTTGATCATCATCACCAGCTCATATGGCCAGGAAGAGAACAAACAAATGGTTCGCCTGGCAAAATTGGTGATCGACTCCACGCAATTGGAAACGTACACAATATATTTAAAAGAAGAGATTGAGACTTCTATTAAGAAAGAGCCGGGTGTTTTGACACTCTATGCGATTACTGAAAAGGCAAGACCAACACACATCACTATTCTGGAAATATATGCAAACGCGGAAGCATATCAGCGTCACATCAAAACGCCACATTTCCTGAAGTACAAAAACGGCACAAAAGAAATGGTGAAGTCGCTGGAGCTTATCGAGGGTATTTCGTTGGTACCCTCCATGAAAATAAAGTAACCGGAAGGAATTTTATAGCAGTATCTGTTTATCCCAATTCAAACCAACATGCTTATGGCGACTGTTTCTTGTAAAATAAACGGCAAGGATCAAACACTGGAGGTCGATCCGCAAATGCCACTGTTGTGGGCTATACGCGACGTTGCGCGGCTTAAAGGCACCAAGTATGGCTGCGGGGTGGCACAGTGTGGAGCGTGTGTTGTGCACCTGAACGGCGAGGCGGTGCGGTCATGCGTGACGCGGGTGACGCGGGCGGAAGGGCAAAAA
Organism: Dawidia cretensis; assembly: GCF_018598175.1. Classification (GTDB taxonomy): domain Bacteria; phylum Bacteroidota; class Bacteroidia; order Cytophagales; family Cyclobacteriaceae; genus Ohtaekwangia; species Ohtaekwangia cretensis. The sequence continues at coordinate 74,673 of NZ_JAHESE010000004.1, read as the reverse complement.
GTAGTGACGATCGAAGGACTGTCCGAAAACAATGATCATCCGCTGCAGGTAGCCTGGCAGGAGATTGATGTGCCCCAGTGTGGCTATTGTCATTCTGGACAAATTATGTCGGCGGCGGTGCTCTTGCGGGAGAAGCCGAATCCCACGGATCAGGATATCGACCAGGCCATGGGCGGTAACATTTGCCGCTGTGGAACGTACCCGCGGGTTCGAAAGGCTATTCACCGGGCAGCGGAAATGTTGCGCACGGGCGGTAAACGAAACGGTACAGACCTATGAACGCGGGAAACAAACGCTATACCGGCAGTCGCTTCTGGCTGACGGCGTGTACGCTGGTGTTTGGCCTGGGCCTGTTGGTTGCCATGGCGCCTGACTTCACGGGAGGTCAAAAACCGAAGGAGGTTACGCCCAACGACAACCCGGTTATAAAGAAAGACAGCGCAGCGTCTGTAAAGGCATTTGCGAGCGTCTATAAGGTGCTCATGAGTCCGCGGTGCATGAACTGTCATCCCTCCGGCGATGTGCCGCTGCAAGGTGATGACAGCCATTTGCATGTCATGCAGCCCACACGTGGGAAGGATGGCAAGGGTATATACGCCATGAAATGCGCTAACTGCCACCAGCCGACCAACACTCCCGGACTGCACACGCCGCCGGGCAATCCCAACTGGCATTTGCCGCCGGCCGATATGAAGATGGTCTTTCAGGGAAAGACGCCTCGCCAACTTGCCAGGCAACTTGTCGATCCCAAACAAAACGGGCACAAGGACCTCCGGAAGTTGCTGGAACACGTAAACGATACGCTCGTCATTGCCGGATGGCATCCGGGAGAAGGACGTACAACGCCACCACTACCCTACGTGGAATTTAAAAAGGCCTGGATAACCTGGATTGAAAACGGCGCTTACGCTCCTAAAAAATAACACGATGGAAACGAGCACAATTTCACGAAGAAACTTCCTTAAACTGTCTGCAATGGGAGGCGCGATGCTCTCCCTGGGGTTTTATGTGCCTTCTGCCGGAAAGGAGGCTACGATCGTCAAGACGACGGAGGCTGAAGGTTTTGGCGTCGAGCTGAACGCATGGATCCACATTGATACTTCCGGCAAGGTGACCATCTTCAGCCATCGTGCAGAAATGGGGCAAGGTGTTTACCAGGCGATACCACAGATCATCGCCGAAGAGCTGGAAGTAAACCTGGACGAAGTGAACATCGTCTTTGCGAAGGGCGATAACAAAAAATACGGCAACCAGGTAACGGGTGGAAGCTCGTCTGTACGTACCACCTATAAGAATCTGTTGAAGCTTAGCGCGACAGCGCGTGAGATGTTGATAGAAGCTGCGGCGAACCGGTGGAAGGTATCCCGGGCGGAATGTTATGCTGAAAGCGGTCATATATTTCATAAACCTTCGAAACGGAAGCACCATTACGGCGAATTGGTTCTTGATGCCTCAAACCTTCAGGCGCCTGAGCAGGTAACACTAAAGAAGCGGTCGGAGTATAAACTTATCGGGAAGCCGCTGCGGCGGCAGGACACGCGGATGAAGACCAATGGCACCGCGATCTTCGGCCTGGACAAAGAGATTCCCGGTATGCTGTATGCCGTGGTCGAGCGCAACCCGCGTTTGCGGGGCGTGGTGAAAAGTTTTGACGATTCCGATGCGCTTAAGGTGCCCGGTGTGAAGCGTGTAGTGAAAGTGCGGATGGGTGTGTTCAGTACCTACCGGGAAGGTGTCGCCGTAGTGGCGGACTCCGTGTGGCAGGCCATGCAGGGCAGGAAGGCATTGCGTGTAACATGGGATGATACGGGCTTTGAGCATCAAAACACAGAACTGATCTTTCGCCGGCAGGCCGATGAATTGAAAAACAACGAAGGCCTGTCGTTCAAGACACAAGGGGATGTCAATGCTATTTTGAATAGCGCTTCCAATAAGATCGACGTGGTATACCAGACGCCGTACCAGCAACATGCGTGTATGGAGCCGGTGAACTGCGTGGCGCACTGGCAGGGTGACAAAGTTGAGATCTGGGGGCCTATTCAAGCACCGGATTGGGTACAGGATTATATCAGCAAGGAGATGAATTTGCCGCGTGAGAACGTGATCGTGAACATGACTTTTCTGGGTGGCGGCTTTGGCCGGAAGGCGTTTATGGATTATCCGCATGAAGCGGCAGTGATCTCCAAAATGATCGGTGCACCGGTGCAAGTTGTCTGGACCCGCGAAGACGACATGACGCAGGGGCCGTACCGTCCGGGTATCTCCTACCGGTGCGAAGGTGTTGTTACCGACGGTGAAATAAGCGCCTTCAAAGTAAAGATGGCAGGGCAAAACAACGACCATTGGCGTGGTGGACCGAAAGACAAGCCGAACCGCAGTACGTCGGAAGGCCTGCTGAAACCGTACTTCGACTCGATACAGAATCTCAGCATACAGGACATACCGTTCGAGACGCCCATTCCCACAATGTGGTGGCGATCGGTGTATGCGTCTACGAACGGCTTTGCGTATGAGAGCTTCCTGGATGAGCTGGCCGTGGCCGCTGGGAAAGATCCGCTGGAGTTCAGAAGGAGCTACTTGAAAGACGAACGTGCGCAAAAGCTCATCGATCGCATGCAGGAAGTTTCAGGATGGAAGAAACGCAAGAAGGGAGACGGCTTTGGCGTAGCGATCACGGAGTGTTTTAACAGCACGGTGGGTCAGGTTGTAAAGATATCGAAGCTGCCATCGGGCGGCATGAAGATCGACCACGTGTGGGCGGTTATGGATTGTGGCTGGTATGTGAATCCGGATACGATCAAAGCGCAGGTGGAAGGGTCTATTGTCATGGCGCTGGGTGCTGCGACGATGCATGAGATCAGGTTCGAGGACGGGTTGACCGTTCAGAAGAACTTTTATGCTTACCCGATGCCGCGCATCTACGATATACCGCCGATCGAAGTATACATCATGGAGAATGATGCCGATGCCGGCGGTGTGGGTGAGCCCGGGTTGCCGGCGTTTGCACCGGCTCTGACAAATGCTATCTTTGATCTGACGGGAAAACGCATTCGGAAGCTGCCGTTTGATCTGACCACAGTTTCGTCATAATCGCGGGTGACAATCGTTTCAGTTGATCAACTATAGTATTTATGCAAATTACAAAAGTAGGTTCTAAGCCTTCGGGCAAGGGACCGGAGGATTGGTTTACGGGGTCGGTTAGAATTGATTCGTTGTTTGATCCGAATGCGGCCAGGCGTGCCGCGGCGGCAAGCGTTACGTTCGAGCCGGGCGCACGGACAGCATGGCATACGCATCCGTTGGGCCAGACGCTGATCGTGACGGCCGGATGTGGCTGGGTGCAGCGCGACGGCGGACCAGTCGAAACGATATATCCGGGCGATGTCGTGTGGTTTGAGCCGAACGAGAAGCACTGGCATGGCGCCACGGCAACGAATGGGATGACCCACATTGCCATTCAGGAGAGCCTTCATGGAAAGGTTGTCGACTGGATGGAAAAGGTCACCGACGAGCACTATAGCAGGCGATGAAATTTTCGCTCTTATAAGCAAGAGGCAATCACAACAGCGTGGTTGCCTTTTTTCGTTCGCAGTCAATTTCAGTATATTACAGCGCTTACAAACATCAAACTATGGTAAAGGTTAGCGCTATCCTCTTCTCCATGTCCATGCTGGTATCCGCTGTCAAAGCTCAAACGAAGCCTGCCACGCGCCCGAACGTCATCATCATTATGGCCGACGACCTGGATAGTCGGCAATTAAGTTGTTATGGAGGCCAGAACATGAAGACAAAGTATATCGATCAACTGGCGGACGAAGGGTTGAAGTTTAATCATCTGTATGCTTCGCATGCCACGTGCGTGCCTACACGCGCGTCGCTGTTTACAGGGCTGTACCCTATGCGGCATGGATCATTTCAAAATCACAAGCCGGTATATAAAAACATGAAGAGCATCGGACATTATCTGGGGGATCTGGGATATCGCGTTGGCTTAACCGGAAAGGATCATAGCACGAAACCCAAAACCGCATTCCCGTTTGATTCCGTTGGCGGTTTTCAACCGAGTTGTGTTTCCAGTAACGATGCCTATATATTAGACGATGTGCAACGTTATATCACTACGCCTGGAACGCCTTTCTGTCTTTTCATTATGAGCATTAATCCGCATAAGCCGTGGGATCTGGGTGACCCTACAGAATTTAACGCGGACAAGCTTGTTTTGCCGCCCAACATGGTCGATACCAAAGAAACGCGCCAGCAATTCTGCAAGTACCTCGCTGAGATCCGTCGTCTGGACGATCAGGTAGGCGACATTGTGAAGCTGTTGAAAAAGACGGGACAGGATAAGAACACCATCCTCATCTTTCTGGGTGAGCAGGGACCGCAGTTTCCGGGAGGAAAATGGACTTGTTGGGACTATGGTCAGCGGAGCTCGATGATCGTGCGCTGGCCCGGCGTAACAAAGTCTGCGGAGACGACTGATGCCATTGTGCAATATGAAGACATCACCCCCACGCTGATTGATATCGCCGGCGGCGCGCCCATTGACACCCTGGATGGCAGGAGTTTTCTGCCCGTGCTCAAGGGCTCTGCTACTGCCGCGAGACCCTATGCCTTTGGCATGTATAACAATATACCGGAGGGGCCACCCTACCCTAGCAGAAATATCTGTGACGGTCGCTATAAGCTGATCCTGAATCTTACCCCTGAGCGTACATATGCCATTAAGTGGTATAACAATCCGGGCGATCTGGGTGTATGGAAATCCTGGCAGGAAAAGGCCTCCATCGACGCAACCGCCAAAACACTGGTAGACCGTGTTACGCAACGGCCGGCGGTGGAGTTTTATGATACTGCGAATGACCCCTATGAGCTGCACAATATAGCGGGTGATCCTGCCCAGGCTGAAAAGATCGAACGTTATAGGGGCCTTCTGATGGAGTGGATGATGCAGCAGAAGGACGATGGGGCTTCTGTTGATCGGGTTTATAATAAGTAGATGCCGGTCAGGCAAGGTAAAGGGGGGATGTCTCCGTGTCGAGTCCGAGTATAGCCCGAGTTTAGTCCGTGCTAAGGACGGAGATATGAGTCGATCATCCATGTAAGTAGGCAGTCTTTGCCTCGCCAGTCATGTGCCAGAGGCCGTTTTTGATTGAAAATACTTTGGGCCTGAGATTAAAAAGGTATTGTTTGCTTGTCTTTATGTAAAACATACTTTACATTTAATCAAACAAACAAGACTATGGTCAAAACGCTGTTTCCGTATCATCCAGCCGTTAAATTGCTGGGCGTGGGCCTCTTTCTCTTCGCTTGTAGCGGTGTTGTCTACAAAACCCTGAATCAACACAACTTTGTGTCGTTTGCCCCGGCATTTCAAGTCGCTTCTCTGGGGTTGGTTTTTATATTCTTTTCGAAAGAAAAGTACGACGATGAGCGGGTGCATCAGATAAAATTCCGGTCGCTTACCTGGGGCGTACTGACAGCCTATTTCCTGACACTTGTCGTTACGTATCTCTTCCGCGTTCCTTCCGCGCACGAGTTTCTTTGTCTCGCGTTACTGTTGACAACCGGTATGTTCTATGTTCTGAAACAACGGGCATGAAGAATCTGATCAAAGTGGAACGCGCCCGACACAACATGACGCAAGCGGAGCTGGCAGACCGTGTGCAGGTATCCCGTCAGACGATCAATTCTATTGAAACGCAGCGGTTCACTCCATCGGCTGTGTTGGCCCTGAAGATCGCGAAGGCTTTGGAGATTTCGACCGATTCATTGTTTATGCTCGAGGAGTCCGATTGGAAGAGCTAACGTGGCCGGATGCTATACGTTCTGTATGCGCAGCTCTACCCGGTCAGGCCGCAAGGTAACAAGCGGACGAATCACGGGCGTAGTGTTGCCGGGATGAACATCAAATTGTTTTAAGAAGGCTTGCAGAAATATACACATCTCCGCCATAGCGAAGTTGTTGCCGATGCAGAGCCTCGGGCCGGCCCCGAAGGGATAGAATATTTTCTTCGTGCTCTTCTCCCCTTCTCCCAAAAAACGTGCCGGTTGAAATGTCTGTGCCGCTTGCCAATGTTTGGGGTCGCGGTGAAGTCCGTAGTAAAATGATACAATGACTGTTCCCTTCGGAATGACATAATTGTTGTAAACGTCATCTTCCAGCGCCACGCGATCACTGATCCAGGCAGGCGGGTATAGGCGCATGCTCTCCTTGATGACGGCTGACAAGGCAGGATTCATGACCACCTCGTTGAGGGTGAGCGCGGCGGTTGCGTTTCGGAGGGTCAATAACTCCGCCCGGTTGTGGGCGAGTAAGTATAGCGACCATGACAGTGCATTGGCGGTCGTCTCGTGGCCGGCGATGAGCAGGATGAGGATCTCATCAATGACCTGGCTTTCGGTCATGGCCTCACCGTTGTCCTCGTAGCGGGCGTCCAGCAGCATGTCCAGCAGGTCGTTGTGCCGGGTGTTGGTCGCCGTGCGCTGGCGGATCAGGAACCGGATCACGTCGCGGGCGCCTTCGGCTTTTTTGAGGTTCGCGCTCATTTCACCCGAAAGGCGAAACCACCAGCGGTTGTAGGGCTGGCGTACATCTTTGATGACGAACTCCTGGACCTCGCTGATGAAGCTTCCGAGCTGCGTTCTTTTTTCTGCCGGTACGTCGACGTTGAAGAGTGTGTCAATTACCATATCAAACGCCAGGCGGTGCATGAGCGGGTATATATCGATCGTGCCTGCCGGAAAGTTGTGCAGAAAACGATTGACAGTATTTTCCATGATGCCATACAGTGCCTGGATCTTATCCATATGGAAGCCGGGCTGAATCAAGCGCCGCTGCTTGAGCCAATAATCGCCGTTGGCGGTGAGTAACCCGCGGCCCAGGAAGCGGCCCAGGTAGTCTGTTTGTATGGAAGATTTCTGATAGTTACGATGGTTGTTCTTGAGTACGTGCTCGATTAGCCCGGGGTCCTGCGTGGCGATTACGCGCATCATTCCGAGGTTCACAGCATAGGTACCCTGGAACCGTGCCATGCTTTCCTGCATCGTCTCAATGGGCTTCCTGGCCGACTTGTACGTCCGCACCAGCGATCGTAAAAAACCGTAGCCGGGATGCAGGACAGTTGTATGCGTTGTTGTTGCCATGCGGGCTGTTCTACCTGCGAAGATACGTACTGGCGGCGTCAAAGCCCACCTTGCTTAGGGTTGGCCTGAATTTTAGGGATTAAAGTAAGAACCAGATAACGACTTTAGTCATGAAAACGGATCAACCTATTACCCCCAGTCCACCGCATCCGGGCTTTTTCGAACGATTTTCGAGAGTTGTAACACATGCGACCGGGAGTACACCGGCCTTTATTATCGCCGTGACCTTAGTGCTTGCCTGGGCTGTCTCAGGGCCGGTGTTTAACTTCTCGGAGCAATGGCAGCTGGTGATCAATACCGGCACGACGATCATCACCTTTTTGATGGTGTTTATTATTCAGAAATCACAAAACAAAGACTCGCTGGCCATTCAATTAAAGCTGAACGAACTGGTGGCGGCGCACAAGCACGCCAGTAACCGCCTTGTAAATGTGGAAAATATGACCGAGGATGAATTGAAGGTCATTAAAAAGTATTACGCATACCTGAGCCAATACTCGAAGCAGGAAGAAAGCCTGCAACAGTCTCATTCGATCGACGAGGCCGCAGCTGCGCATAACTTCAAAAAGCATCTCGAGCAAGATCTCGAAAACTGTTAATCTCACAGACCCTTGAAGATCGTTTTACACACACGATCGGCTGTTGTTGCTTTTTGTCAACAAAAGCGCGGCGATAGGCCATTTTACCTGGTATAGACAGGAAAGTCCCGGCGAGGGACGTTCCTATATTAGCCTGCACTAAGTATTGACGACAGTACCTCCATTGGGGTGAAGCACCTGGCCTGTGATGAAGGCGCTTTCCTTGGACGCCAGAAAGACGTAGCAGGGGGCGATCTCGATCGGTTGGGCCGGGCGTTTTAAGGTGGTATCCTTGCCAAACTTGGCAACTTTCTCCGCGTCGAACGAGGCCGGAATGAGGGGCGTCCACACGGGGCCAGGCGCTACGGCGTTTACGCGTATACCACGATCGGCCACGGCTTGTGACAGACTGCGCGTGAACGCTACGATGGCTCCTTTGGTGGACGAGTAGTCGATCAGCGAGGGATTGCCACGATACGCCGTGATGGAGGCAGTATTGATGATAACGCTGCCGGGCTTCAGGTGTGGCAGGGCATATTTACAAAGGTGGAAGTGCGCAAAGATGTTTACTTTGAAGGTGTGCTCGAGCTGGTCGGCCGAAATGTCTTCGACACTCTTTTGCTCGTATTGCACGGCGGCATTATTGACAACAATGTCAATTTTGCCAAAGCGATTTATCGTTTCCTCGACAATCAATTTACACTCGCTTTCTTTGGAGACGTCTGCGGCAATGAGCAAGGCTTCTTTGTTATACTTGCGCATAGCCTCCGCGGTTTCTGCGGCGTCCAAATTTTCGTCGAGATATGCGATGGCTACATCCGCACCTTCCTTGGCAAATTGCACCGCTACGGCCCGGCCAATGCCGCTGTCGCCGCCAGTGATAATGGCTACTTTGCCCTGGAGCCGGCCGAGACCGGGATCGTCGTTATCATACACGGGCGCTGGTGTCATTTCGGCTTCGATGCCAGGCTGCTGCTCCTGGTGCTGTGGCGGAATATTTTTAGGCATTTTTACGTGGGTCGTTTCCATAACAATAGGCGTTGATGTTGCCGGTAGTGCCTAAATTATTATTCCGCGCGGCCATCGGCGTGATTCCGGTCCGTTATAATGGGGTGGGCAAAAACATTCCCGCTACCGCGAGATCCTTCGCGACAAGCGTATTTAAAATCCACAGCGGGTGCTATAAAAAAAGAACGGTGACCATTTTGGCCACCGTTCTTTTTTACTTCGTGCTCTTCGATGAACCGAACTTCTTCGCCGGTGTCTTTCGGCTGGGTTCGTACGCGACTTCGTATTTTTGTTTTTTATTTACGTACTCGCGGTCTTTCGGCCCGGGTTTAGTCGATGCCTTTTTAGCGGTTTTCTTAGCCGTTTTTTTTGCCGCTGGTCTGGCTGTCTTACCAGCTTTCTTTGCTGTTTTTTTCGCTGTCTTTGCCATAGCGTTACTTGTTATTTTGCGCATGGCGTAAATTTCCATGCCTGCGACGTGCTATAGCTGGCGACGCCTGGGCATATGACCTCGACGCGAACGGTTGCTCTGTATCAAGCTGTTTCCAACACGCCGCGTATTACCGGCCATACCTTCGTGGCGATGACGTCGTAGCCTTTCTTTGATGGATGCAGGCCGTCGTTCAGGTTCATCTGTTTTATGCCCGCTACACCTTCCAGGAAGAAAGGCACCAGCGTGGCATTGTGTGCTTCTGCCAGCCGGCGGTAAATGGAGGTAAATTCTTCCAACCGGGCCACGTTGGCATAGCCGGGCACTTCCATGCCCATGACAATGATTTTGCACTGCGGGTACTTCCTGCGGACTTTCTGTAACAGGGTGTCGAGGTTACGATGAATGGACGATAGTGGCAAGCCACGCAGGATGTCATTGATGCCGAGCTCCAATATAAACACGTCGACAGGCTGGCTGATCCAGTAGTCTAACCGGCTGAGCCCGCCAGACGACGTATCTCCGCTCATGCCCGCGTTGATCACCTCATAGAGAAGGTTCTCTTGTTGCAGCTTGTCTTTGATCAATGCTGGATAAGACTCGACCGACGGGTTTTGTAAACCGTGGCCGGCCGTCAGACTATCTCCAAAAAATACAATTCTTCTCATAACGCATCTCCCTCCAGGTACACCCCTTGTTTGTTGGTGCTCCTACCGGGCCGAAAAATACAGCCGCGCGGTGGTTATCGCAAATGTTATTGTCTGGCCGTTAAAAGCGGCTCGGCGCAGCAAAGGCAATCGATGGCCCCGGGGAAAGCAATCACATCGCGAAAGGCGGCGTATATTTAATAGAAACGTCATCAAGACTATACAATTCATCGTGGATGTGATTTAAACAATGTAATCCAGGCATTCTTTTAGCTTCTCAAATGGTCGCAAGCCTGTCATGATTAAGCCTTCTCCGTTTCCTTTGACAAAAGTCAGCGTTGGAAAGCGGCCAATTTTATGAAATGCCACCTTCTGCAAATCCGCACGGAAAGCTTCACGTGCCGCAGCCTCGTTGAAGGGATCGCGGAAGGCTTCGACGGACACCATTCCGGGGTTGCTGTCCGACACCTCCTGCACAATCTCCATCAATACTTCCGTCCGTGCAATATTCCGTTGTTCGGTCATGACCGCGCGACGTACGGCATGCAAATACAGCTCGCCGGCATGCTGCGATTGTAAAAACGCGTTTCTGACAGCGATCGAAGCCGGATATGATGATGCGGGCGGGTCTTTGTGCCAGATGAGAAAGTTGATGGGTACATTCGTTACCGCGGCGGCATGCATCCATACGGGACCCATATGTGCCGGCGATGAAATGTCGTTGATCGGATCGCGAAAGCTTTTCCAGTCCGCGATCATACCGCCCATGACGTAACGACGTTCGATGCGCTCGTGATACTCGTCACAGAACCGCCGCCAGTGCGACTCGAAGGCCCATGACCAACAACAAAGCGGATCGGTGTAGTACGTGACTACGATCCGATCCGATTGTTCAACCTTACCGCTAAGACTTTTTTGATCCTTTTCCAACGCGACCATCTCCAGGTGTTCCGTCATTCATTTCTCCGCTGAGCGTATATTCGCTCCACTGATTTTCGCCGGCCGGCGTGGCTGCCAACACCTCTTCGCTACGTTCACGGGCCAGGTCTTTCTCGATTTTTTCCATCAATGCCGCGGTCCGGTCGGTACCATTGATGGGCTGATTGACCAAGCCGCTCGTTGCCGCCACATGTGCGATCGGATCTTCTATATACTGCCATGTCTCTTGCAGCTTCGTGCTGACCCCGTCGTTCCAGGGTCCCCGCACTTCGGCACCACTCGACATATTGAAGTAGGTATTGCTGTAGCGCGGGTCGGCCTGCCGCTGACCTGGCGGAAAATTCGGCTGAATAGTTTCCAGAGCAGCCTCGAACATTTGAAAATGTGCTACTTCACGCGTCATTAAAAAGCGAAGGGTCTCTTTCACGTAAGGATCGTCCGTAAACTTCATCAAGTATTCATAAACGATCTTCGCGCGTGATTCCGCACCCATGTTTGATCGCAGGTCCACGGACAAGTCGCCATTGGCATTGATGTATGTTCCGCTAAAGGGAACACCGCGGCTGTCTGTCAATATGGGAGTGCCCGCGCTCTCTACCAGAAAATGTGGATTCACCATCGCATCGTGGATGACGCTTTCTTTCGCGGCTTTGCCCCCGAGTAGTTTCATGATCTCAGCCTCCTCAGTTTCATCCTTGAGCTTGCCATTGACGCCGGCAAGCAGCATCTGTATCGTAGCACCCACGATCTCCAGATGGCTAAATTCTTCGGTAGCAATATCCATTAACATATCATATTTGTCCGGATATGGATCCTTCGCTCCAAAAGCCTGTACAAAATACTGTAGCGCCGCTTTTAACTCGCCGTTTGGCCCGCCAAATTGCTGGAGCAACAAGTTAGCAAAAAAGGGATCCGGGCGTGACACCCTGGCGTTGAACTGCAAATCTTTTACATGGTAAAACATACAATCATGGGTTTATGTGATCTATCTTTTTATCAGACCGAGCGCTTCTATTCCCAAACACATCGCTTGTATGACGGCCTTATGAATATCCAGGATTTCCCGGATGTGACAGTAGCGCAAAAATTAAACTTGGAGTGATCCAGCGGATTGTACCAAATCCCACCTGACATACCTCTTGCAAATCATATACCTCATACGTCCTCCCATTATATATCCTTTTTATTGAGGAGAGTACTTAAATTATTTTACCAAATTATTTCCGAGACAAAACCATACCAATGCGCCAAAATTCTTAACCCATACGATTACAACTATGTGCCCTATCTCTGTTCCTAGAATGATCTGTAGAAATAAGTAGGCAGATGGAATTGCGGCCTACACAACGAATCAGACGGATACAAAGCAATGAGCTCACCAGGCCAATCATGTTTCTTGTCTACAGGTATTATTATATATTATACGCTAAAGTACGTTGGATCACCGCTGAGGTCACGCGCCATGTAATTCCACAGCGGTAGTGGGGAGTATGAATGATGCACCAATTCCTCGCCCTGCCTGTAATCGCCGTTGTAAACTCCAGGCATGACTTTGTTGCCGCGGGATCGAGAACCGACAACAAACAAAAGATCGATATGAAAACAATCCCGTATTTCCCCCTGTTCATGTGCGCACTGCTATCCTTTGCCGCATGTAATGATGACGACGACAATGATAACAATCTGTCGACTTACGACCGCGATTTCCTGACCAGCGCCGCTCACGCAAATCTGGCAGAGATCGAAGCAGGTAAAGTGGCCTCCACCCGTGCCGACGATGACGCCGTACAAGACTATGGTGAACACATGGACTCGGAACACACTACCGCGTGGAACGATTTGAAAGACCTGGCCGACGACGAAAACCATTCTCTCCCGGACGAGCCGGACGATGCACACAAGCAAAAGCTTGACTATCTTCGCGACCTGAGCGGGTATTCGTTCGATACCGCCTATATCAACAGCCAGGTAAAGGATCACGAGATGGCGATCGCCTTGTTCGAGGACGCCAGAGACAATGCTGACGACGAGGATGTGAAAGATTATGCGACACGATACTTACCGCATCTCGAAGATCACCTGGCGGATGCCCAGGCAATAAAAGCACGGATAGACGTCATCATGAATCCGGACTGAATCTACGTAGTCCTTTTGAGTTCTGTAATATACCAGTTAAAGCCATCCGATATTATCGGATGGCTTTAACAATTATGCGAATACCTCGAACTGCGATCCTGTTGCTGATCGGGCAGTGGCTATCGGAATCAGCTCAACTTTTGCTGCTGATATTGTTTCGGACTGATGCCGTATACCTGTTTGAACGATTGTGAAAAACTGGAGTGATTTTCGAACCCCACTTTGTAAAAGACTTCGCTGGGGTTTTCATTTTGTAATAACAACGATGTTGCTATTTCCATTTTGCGCAGCAGAAAGTATTGGCGCGGCGCAACGTTGTAGAGTTTCAGAAACCTTCGTTTAAACGTCGAGACGCTTGTGTTACACAAAAAGGCCAGCTCTTCCAATGTCAGGTTACCGGTGATGTTTTGTTCTACTGCTTTTCTCACTTCCAGGTCCGAGTATTCTTTCCGGTTTCTGGCTTGAAACGACAGCATTTCACCCGGATATTTTTCGACCAGGTAAAGCATGAGCTCTTCAAATTTTAATTCTACCCGCTTGTCTGAAAAAGAAGTCTTAGGTTGAATAAATTGGAGAGATGTTATGTAGTTTCTGACAAACTCGTCTTTCTCAAAGACGAGGAATGGTTTTTCATATTTATGCGCAGTGGACGCGAGCTTGTCGATAATCGTCGTATACTTCACAAAGAACTTCGTCAGCTCTGTATTATCGAAAAACAGCATGGTGCTGCGATAGTGATTGTCGACAGGAAGCTTTTCTGTCATCAAACAATTTCCAGCAGAAAGCAATGCGAACTGCGTGTCTTTAATAATGGTGGCGCTGTTAGCGTAATGCACTACTTTTTCACCCTGCTCCAATAGCGTTATAAGATTGTGTTGAAGAAATATCTTGCTTCTACCTACCTGCTTTTCGGAAACATAGTTGTATATAAACAAATCTTCCCCATCCTTTTTTCCCGCCTGTTGTTGCATCATCAGAATTTTGGCCGCCGTTCTCTGCTACAAAAATAAGAAACTCAGCTCAAGCCATCAACTCGCAAAAAAATCCAGCCAGGTAGTTGCCTGGCTGGATCATGATTGTGTCGTATTAAATTGACGCTTAGTCCTGAGCGTCTGTCTTTATATCGATCCGATAGAGTCTGCCTTCGTCGGTGATAGCGTACAAAGCATTGTCGGTACCCTGGGTGATGTCGCGGAAGCGTTGCCCTTCGGACGCCAGCAGTCTTTCTTCGCCGACGACCCGATTGTCGTCAATCACCAGACGAATAATATGCTTCGCGCTTAACGAGCTAATGAAGAGATTGTTTTTCCATTCCGGTACGCGGTTGCCCTGGTAGAACGTGATGCCGCTGGGGGATATCACCGGATCCCAATAATACACCGGCTGTTCCATACCATCTTTTTGCTGGATGCCGTCGCCAATGGTTTCGCCGCTATATTCTATACCATAGGTAATAGTAGGCCAGCCGTAGTTGGCACCTGCGCGTACGCGGTTCAACTCATCGCCACCACGGGGTCCATGTTCAGCCTGCCACAAGTCACCGGTCTCCGGATGCAGCGCAATGCCCTGTGGGTTTCGGTGTCCGATACTATATAATTCAGGTAATGCTCCACTGCCGCTGAATGTAGGATTACCGGACGCAGGTTGACCGTCTGTCGTGATGCGGATGATCTTCCCCAGGGCCGCTTCTACAGATTGCGCCAACGGACGTGTCGGCAGAACAGAACGCTCGCCCGTACTTATAAACAAGTTACCAGCGCGGTCGAATATCAGCCGGCCACCGTAGTGCAAGTCGCTTGGATATGCAGGGTTGGCACGGTATATCACCGTTGCATTTTCAATGCTCTTCTCGTCGTCGGCCAGTCTGCCTTTTGCTACTGCGGTAAGTGTACCACCCGAAACGTTTTCAGAGAACGCCCAATATACCATTCTGTTAGCGGCAAACTGCGGATCGAGACAAAGTCCTAACAAGCCTCCCTGCCCCGCAGCGTTCACCGCCGGAATGCCGGTGATGGCACCGCTCACAGTGCCTGTAGTGGTAACAATGCGCATATTACCGGCCTTCTCGGTTATCAGCAAACGTCCGTCGGGAAGACTGGTGACGCCCCAGGGAGCATCCAGATTGGAAGTAACGATGCGTGACTCATAGTCGGTAGTAGTAATGACGCCATCAATCCGCGTTTGACCTTCGAACGCGGGTTCGTAGTCCGTATTGGCAGGAAGAGTCTCTACTGGTGGTCCGGTTTGGTTACCGTTGCCGTCTCCATCATCATCGTCCGAACAGCTAAACACTATAGCCGACATAGCGGCCAGTATAAAAAGATAATTTTTGATTTTCATACGGTGATCAATTACGTTATGTTTTGTTACGGATAAAAAACCATACCGTTCTTAGGGGGATTCCCTGGGGTGAATGAACAAAATCCACATACGAGAATACACGCCGTATAGACAAAAAAAAGCCCTTTCTGCGAGGCAGAAAAGGGCTAAAAGGTTTTAAAGTTTGACTACCAGACCGTTATCCGTTCATTCTCGGGTTTATACATTTTATCGCCGGGCTGTACATTAAACGCGTTGTAGAATGGTGTAAAATTCATGAGTGGCCCATTTACGCGCCACTTAGCAGGCGAATGTGGATTCGTGTTTACATACATGCGCAAAAATGGGGCGGTAGTTTTCACACGCCAGATTCTTGCTACAGAAATAAAGAAACGTTGGTCCGGTGTAAAACCATCCAGTTTCGTCGTGTCTTTACCTTGCTCAGTCAATTTAAAGGCATCGTATGCAATGGCGACACCGGCAATGTCTGCGGTGTTCTCTCCTACTGTCAATGCGCCTTTTATATGTACGGAGTCCAGTACTGTGAATAAATTGTATTGATCAATTACCTGTTGGGTTTTGGCTTTGAACTTTTCATAGTCTGTTTTTGCCCACCAGTTTTTCACGTTGCCTTCTTTATCAAATTGGGCTCCCTGGTCGTCGAACGAGTGTGTGATTTCGTGGCCGATCACCATACCAATGCCGCCGTAGTTCAACGCATCATCCGCGCTCAAATCGAAATAGGGAGTTTGTAAAATACCTGCCGGGAAAACGATCTCATTCAGTGGCGGGTTGTTGTATGCCGTGACCGTTGGCGGAGTGGTATACCATTCCGTTCTGTCAACCGGCTGTCCGACTTTCGCTACAGCATAGCGGTATTCATTTTTGTTAGCCGCTAAGCAGTTTTCAAAATACGTATCTCTCTTCACTTCCACCTGGGAGTAGTCTCTCCATTTATCGGGGTATCCGATCTTTTCGGTAAAGGCATATAATTTCTCTTTTGCCTTTGCCTTGGTAGAGTCGCTCATCCAATCCAGCTTATTGATGCGCGCTTCAAAGGCTGTCTTGAGATTACCGATCAACACCGCCATACGTTTCTTGGCGGTCTCGGGAAAGTATTTCTTTACATACAGTTGTGCGAGCGCCTCTCCCAGCGAGCCGTCTACCGCTTGCGTCATTTCTTCGGCGCGTGTTTTCTTAACGGCTTGCCCTGTCAGCACTTTTGTATACGCAAAATCGGCATCGGCAAAAGGCCGGCTCAATAAACTTGCATAGTTGGTGAGGGTATGGGCTTTCAGATAAGCCTTCCAATCGTTGATGGATACCGACTTCAACATCGCGTTCAGCTTATCATAGTAAGGAGGCTGGCCCATGTTAACCGAGTCGACGTTCACCCCCAGATCGTTCAACAATGTTGTCCACTGCAGATTGGGATGTTTCTTCGTAATATCAGCCACCGCCAGCTTGTTGTAGTTCACCTTCACATCTCTGAGCTCAATGTTCGTTCTGTGTGCACCCGCCAACTGTTTTTCCACTTCGTAGGCAGCGGATGCGCTCTTCTCAGCCGTCGCAACGTCGCTTCCTGTCAGCTGAAATAATTGGCTGAGGTACGCTTTATAAGCTTTTTGAATCGCAAGTGTGGCCGGGTCTTTCTGGAAATAATAATCCCTATCGGGTAAGCCTATACCGGTTTGATAGAGCTGCAGAATATTGACCGTGCTCTTTTGGTCATCGGGGCCGACGCTAAAGCCTATGATAGAACCCGTGCCTACCTTTTGTTCTTCGGCCACCACCTTCAGCAACGAGGGTACATCGGTCAGCGCGTCGATGCGCGCCAGCAGGGGTTTGATCGGATCATAGCCCCGCTTGTTGATGGTGACGGTGTCCATACCGGATGCATAGAAGTCACCCACTTTCTGTTCGATACTTCCGGCGGGATTGCTGCTGTTGGCAACGCTATCCAGAATTCCTTTGAGGCGTATGCGCTGGGGAAAATTCAGAAAAGAATACGAGCCTACGCCGGTCTGGCCGGCGGGAATCTGTGCCGTGTCATACCAGATGCCGTTGGCGTACATAAAAAAGTCGTCACCAGGTTTCTTGCTGGAGTCTATTCCCGTGACGACGATGTGTTTTGTTTCGGGCGCCTTTTGCTCGCAAGCGCCCTCGAGAAGTAGTGCGAGTGAAAGGTATAGGAGTTTTTTCATAGTGCTTAGGTAAGATCGTTAGCATTAAAAATAATAAAAAAAGCACCGTTGCCGGTGCCTTTTTCCTTAACCTCAATCAAAATCCCGTGTCGACGCAGATCGTGCCACGGTATATCTTGTTATGCCGTCACGACGGCTTCTTTGTCTTCAATGGGTTTACGATGCCACCACGACGCGAGGATGGAGCCTGTAACATTCATGAGCGGGCCGAAAATGGCGGGTGCCAGGCCGACCGTCGCGGCTTTGCCCATTTCCTTGGCAATGCCCGAGGCGAGGCCTCCGTTTTGCATTCCTACTTCGATGGCGATGGTGCGACAGTCCTGCTCCTTCATTTTAAAGAGGCGCGCCGACCAATATCCCAGCAGGTAGCCGGCCGTGTTGTGAATGAGCGACGACACGATTAGCAAGAGGCCGATGTCCAGGAGGTTGTTGCGGCCATTGGCTGTAATAATCAGGATGATGAAGGCAATACCGGCCATCGACACGATGGGCATTGCTTTGTCGAGCCAGTGTGCTTTACCGCGGAAGAAATGGTTGAAAACGAGTCCCGCCACCACGGGCAAAATCACGATCTTGGTGATGTCCCACATCATCTTTGTTACTTCTACCTCCACGAACTGGCCGGCCAGCAGCTTCATGAGCAGGGGCATCAGGATGGGTGCAAGAAAGGTTGAGACGGTTGTCAGCGTAATCGACAGCGCAAGGTTGGCTTTGGCCAGGTACGAGATGACGTTGGAAGCCATGCCACAGGGCGAGCACCCGATCAGGATTACTCCGGCTGCAATCTCGGGGGGAAAGTCGAAAACGTTTGCAAGTGTAAAGCCTAAAAGTGGCATGATCGTGAAATGATTCAGCGTACCGACGATCACGCCCTTGGGCATTTTGACGACACCGATAAAATCTTTCAGGCTCATTTCCGTTCCCATGCCGAACATAATGATCTGCAGCAGCGGTGTAAAGAGATTATCAAGACGATACCCGTTTACAGAAATGAAGTACTGCGGGTAATACATGGATGTCGTCACGGCAGCCAGGATCATGATGGTATAGGAGAATCCTTTAAATGTCGGATAGCCGCGTACGCCAATGGCAAGTGACAGGAAGAAGATGATGAACATTATACCGGAGAGCCGCAGATCGTCATCGCCAATGTAAAAATGTATGTCGCCGGTCAGGACCAGCGCAACAGCAATGACCAGAAAGGATGCTGCATTCCAGAGCAAGGTGTTAAAATATTTTGTCATGGTTGTTTAGGTCAGGAAAAAAAGACCTCCACGGTCCGTAGCCCACAGTCCCCGGCCAAACCTCCGTAAACCATGAACTACAGACCCTGGATGTCTACCACGTTCTGTTTTTCATATACTCGTCGAGCTCGGCCCGCTTCATGGGAATCTCGTTCGGGTGCTTATCGAGCCATTGCAGAAAGGCCTCTTTCACCTTGTCTGTCCACTGGTTGTCGATCTCACCGGGCGTAAACTTCTGCTCGCGGAGCATGTCAAACGCAAACTTGTCACGCAACTGCAGGAACTCGGCCGTCACGACAACCTTTTGGGCCAGGTGAGCGGGTATAAAAATTACACCTTCGTCGCGCGCCAGTACCAGGTCGCCGGGCAGCACCATTACCTTACCGATGCGAATGGGTGTGTTGAGGCCCATCAACACCGAGTTTTCGAGGAAGGTCGGATCCCACTCGCGCACCCAGGCATTGAAGCCTTTGATTCTCGCGAGGCCCTCAGGGTCGCGGGCGGAGCTGTTAAACACCACACCGTTGCCCGACTTGGCATAAATGGAATTACCGAGGTTGTCGCCAATCAACGTGCCTGCTTCGATCTTGCCAAATCCGTCGGCCACATAAATGTCACCTTTCGAAAGCTTGTCAATGGGCCAGGAATTAGTGTTGCCGATGCGGCCGTCTTTTTTGCCACGGTCTTTAATATTCTTCTCCACATCCGGACGGCTGGGCATAAACATCGCTGTGTACGCGCGGCCTGCCATGGGCTGATTACTGTTCAATACTTTGAAGTTGCCTTCAAACTGCGAGGTATAGCCTTCGTTGCGCAGCACGAGCCAGGCTTCTTCGATCGACACGTTTTTGGCGCGCGCTACGAGCTCATCAGGAATGCGGGGGCGGCCATCAGGAAACCGCTCCCCTTTCCATTCCGATGTAAGAAAGATGAGCTCCTCTTTCGGTATTGTTTGTGCCTGCACAGGGGCCGTAAAAGCTCCTGCCACGAACAGCAGGCCCAGTATCACATTCTTTTTTTTCATGGTGAGCATTAGCATTTATTTCTTGTTGGCGAAGGCGGCCGAGTTAGGGTCGGTCGTCCACGACGGTTTTGATATACCGTTCAGGTCGTATACGACCTCGCCTGCGCGCAGCGTCAGCTCGCATTCCAGCTTCTTCGTTCCTTCGAATTTATATCCTTTCGAATCGATAAATCCATACTTACCCGTCAGCATGCTGAATACCGCTATGTCCGCTACCGCACCGGCGGTGAGATGTCCGAGGTCATCGCGATGAATGACCGATGCCGGCGACCATGTAGACGCTTTGAACACAGCTTGCAGCGGCATGCCCAGGTTGACAAACTTTGACATGACATTGAGCTGATCTTTCATACCCGCGTTCATGCTGGCGGTGTGAATGTCCGTGCTGATGGTAGTGGGATAGAATCCTTGCCTGATGGCCGGTATAGCTTGCGAGAACATGAAGCTGCCACCGCCGTGGCCGACGTCGAAGACGATGCCGCGCTTGATGGCTTCCTGCACATACGGAAAGGGATTGCCCTGGTCGTCCATGACGGGGCCGCGGCCTGTGAGACGAGCATAGGCATGGGTGAAGATGTCGCCGGGACGCAGGTGCGTCAGCAGCAGGTCGCGCAGGGGCAGCGGCGGTACGTGGCCACCGAAGTCGATCATGACGGGTACGTTGGCAATCTTGCCAGCTTCTACGGCACGGTCGACCGGGTCCCACTCGGTGCCCGAGAAATGTGCTACTTTAATGCCGACGATCTCGCTGTTCTGGCGTACGACCATGGCGGTCATGCGGCTGTCCATGTCGGCCAGGTTCTGCTCGTACGGACCACCGCGCATACCTTCGCCGACAATGTTGAGGAACGACAACACGCGTGTTTTGGAGTGCTCGATGGTTTGGCGTTTGAAGGTGCTGAACGTTTTCCAACCGGCACCACCGGCATCCACGACCGTCGTTACACCGACGCGGAACGTAAAGCCATCGGGCGGAAGCGCCTCAAAGCCGTCGCTCAGATAGTGGTCGGGTTGTGTACCGAAGAAGTTGTGTGAATGTATGTCGATCAGGCCAGGCGTTACGTACAGGCCTTTGGCATCCACCACCAGGGTAGCTTTTTTGGGGTCTATATTTTTAGCGACGAGCGCGATCTTGTCGTCTTTGATGGCGACGTCCATGACACCATCGATGTTGTTTTTGGCGTCGACTACGTGGCCGCCTTTCAGTAGCAGGGTGTACTCCTGGGCAAGCGCCGCACCGGCACACATCAGGAGCAGGCAAAGGAGATACAGTTTACGAGTTACATACATAAAATTAAGGTCCGTTTCGGATGTTGGGTGTCTGGTATTTTTTCTTTACTGCAGGCATTACAATAACGTCCGACCGATTATTTTATTCGGATCAGTCCTGATTCTCTTTCAGCGTGAGAATGGCGCTGCCGGTCGTGCCGGCAGCGTTACCCATTAAATATAGGCGATGCAATCCATCTCCACGAGCGAGTCGCCGGGCACGCCACCGTATACGGCGACCGTCGTACGTACGGGGGGCTTGTCACCGAACTTGCCTTTGTAGGCCTCGTTCATAGCTTTGTAGTCGTTCAGGTCGTGCAGGAACACACTTACCTTCAATACTTTTTTCATGGAAGAACCTGCTTTGACAAGCTCTTTCTCCAGTTCGTCAAGCACATGGAGTGTGTGGGCGGTGATGTCGCCATCGAAGTGGGCGCCTTTGCCTGCCACAAACACCAGGTTACCGAACTTGGTAGAACCGGAAAACAACGGTACATCCTGATCATCCTTCACGACGTTGAATACCTCTTTCTCCGGTGTAGCGTCGCTCTTCGCGTTCGCTACCATGCCGAGGCCTACGACGCCCGCAGCGGATGTAAAGATTTTCTTCAGGATCGATCTTCTTTGTTCTTTCATGGCTGTTTATACAAATAGTGAAACAATTATTTTGGGGTTGTCTTCATTTCTATGCTACCGCTTTGCTAAGCTCCTCCTTCAGGCGCGTCGCCACGATCTTTTCCTGTCCGGGCTTCAGCATAAACACAGTCACCGATACGCTATTGGGTTCTCCCCCGCCGGCGATCTCGATGGACGGACTGGCATTGCGCAGGTTTTCTTTGAGCTTGGTACTCGTGATCTTTACCGACTCGTTCCAGGTGATGTGCAGTGTCGGCGTGTGATTGCCTAACTCCGGCAATTTTACTTCCGTTGTTATGCCAGACACGCCTTTGACGGCGCTCTGGATGTGTGCGATACCTGCCTCCCACTCTTTCCATTCTTTGTCGTGGTCGGCCTTGAGATAGGTGTCGATGGCTACATACATACCAAAGATCTCTTCTTTGTTGATCTTAAATCCGCGGCCAATGTTAAAGCCCCGTGGGGGCATGTGCAATCGGGCGGCGGCAATAATTTCTTTTTTCCCCATCAGCAATCCCGCGCTTTGCGGGCCGCGAATGGCTTTACCTCCTGAAACCACGACAAAACTAAAGCCGAGGTCGTTGAAGCGCCAGAGGTTTGATGCGGGCGGTACGTCGGCCGCAATGTCGATGGAGGTGGGAACATTATATTTTTTTCCCAAGGCCACCCACTCTTCGTGCTGAATCTTGCCCTGGTCGGATTGTATGTGCAGGAAGTGCATAAGCGCGGTGCGCTCGTTCACGGCTTTGGCCACGTCCTCGGCAGTCTCCACCCAAACGATCTTACAACCGGTGTTGGTCAGGGCGTGGTTATAAACAATATCGTGCGCCTTCTGGATGATCACTTCCGACTTCATGCCGGTATACTCCAGGTGCGGCAGTTGCTCTACTTTTTTTACATCCATGCCGGTGAGGACACCCGCCAGGCCCAGGGTCATGCCGGAGAACGCTCCGGAGGTTACGACGACGGCTTCGGAGTGTACAAGCTTGGCGAGCTTCTCACCAACTTTGTCCTGTACTTCGTCCAGCATACAAAATTCTTTGGAAGCGAAATTGATGGCGTCCATCACGTCGTCCCGCATCAGCGAACCGGTCATGGCGGTATACGTACCTGCGGCGTTGATGAAAGTACGTACGCCCAGCTCTTTAAATACATCACGTTTCGGCGGGGTCTTTTCTTTAGGTGCGGCCAGCACGGAAAAAGGTGCGACGCTGCCTACGATGCCACCGATCACGGGAAAAGAAGAAAGGCGGCGAAGGAGTTCTCTACGGTTCAGCATGTATACTTGGGGTGTTAGGGTGTCTTATAGGTTAGCGTTCCGGTGCGTTAGCGAAAGATAGCGGTTAGGGCAGGCGGAGAAAATGTAAAAGCTGGTAGCGGTATGATGCGGTATATAAATGGTAAGGCCGTTTGGATATAAAAGGCCGGTGTGCGTGTGTGCACACCGGCCTTTATTTTAGGGGTTATTACCGTCCGTTAACATCCCACCATACATGGCCGTTCAGGTTATCTGTAACCCAACCATTCTCGCTGATTTGACGCTGCACTGCCTCATTGTAAGAGGTCGTGTTCAGGGACTGCTCAGACGTGGGGTACATAAACCGTCGGATCAGCTGGTTGCCGGTGGCATTGCCGCCATAGTTGTTCGGCGTAAGCGCCGGATAGCCCAGGCGACGGTAGACGTTATATACTTCGGTTGCGTCGGGGAAGGCACCCATCCAAAACTGCGTATAGATCTGTTCTAGCTGAGAGTCCACATCGCCGGTCGTTACCAGCGGATGCGCGGCAACATAGTCATCTACATCTTGTGAGCCAATGGCGCCTGCGGCACCGACAGCGATCTGCCACTGGCGCATGCCCGCGCGGATACCGTCTTCGTAAAGGTCGGCCGGCGTGCCGCTATACCAGCCACGCAGCGCAGCTTCCGCCAAGAGGAAGTTAACCTCCTGCGTAGTGAATATCAACTGCAACCCGGATTGCAAAAGTACCGTAGCTGGGTTAGGCTCAGACAGATCGCCGAAGTTCGCGGGCGCAGAGCCGTTGATATCATCGGCCATGCCCTGCTGAATGTCCGGGTCATTGTTTGGCGTGCCGTCCACCCACACAATCGAAAGGATTGGCAGACGGGGGTCGTCATTAGCCTGTAGCGAATCGATAAAAGTCTCCTGATATTTACCCCCCTCCGGATTGGTTCTGCCGTTGCCCGCGATATAATCGCTTTGGAACAGGCTGTAGGCAATCGGATTTCGCGTAATGGTCTGACCGGTGGCGTTGTAGTTCCGTATCGCAGCGATATCTGCATCTTGCAGAATCACACCGCCGGCAATGGCACGTTTCACCCACTCCTCGGCCGTGCTGTTCGACACCTCGGTTAGATGCATGCCGAGGCGCAACATCAACGAGTAGCCAAATTTTTTCCACTGGTCGGTGTTACCGCCGTAGATCACGTCAGCCACGCCAAACGAAACGTCGCTTGAGTTCAGGGCGGCAGTAGCTTCCTGCAGTTCCTTAAGCATGTCGGCATAGATTTCCGATTGGGGTGTATACTTAGGCTGGTATATGCCTTGAATATATCCTTGTGCACCTTCAATATACGGGATATCACCGTACACATCCGTGAGACGCGAGTAGCAGAACACGCGCCAGATGCGGGCGATCGACAGCTTGTTCACATTTGCCGGCTCATCTTGCACGGCATTGATCACTTCCGTGATCTCGTTAATCTGGTTCGGATAGCTGTCGGTGAATACCGACGACGAGCGCAGTTGCTGCGCTGCCACATATTTCGAACCAAAGCCCGCCACGTCGTTGTAGCTGGTCGTGTATTGCATGTTCCCCAACAACAGCGAAGCGTGATTCGCTAAGACCGCTGTACCGTCGTAGAGGGATTTGCTGAAAATATAATCCGGTGTGGGCGTCGAGATAGCGTTGGGATTGACATTCACATCGCCAAAATCGTCGCAAGCATTTACCAGCAGCATGCCGGGTAAAAGCAGTAATGAAGCGTATTTTTTGATGAAGATTTTCATTTGTCGTGGAATTTTACGATTAAAACTTAACCATCAGGTTGACGCCATAAGACCGGGTGCGGGGCAGACCGATCGATTCGATACCTTGCGCGGCACCGTTGGTCAAACTTTGCTCAGGATCGAAGTTATCTGTCTTCTTATAAAGAATCGCCAGGTTGCGGCCTACGAGCGACAAGGTCGCCGACTGTATCTTGAGGAATTTAACTTTTTCTACCGGCAGGCGGTACGACAGGATTACCTGACGCAGCTTTACAAAGCTGGCATCGTGTACAAACATTTCCGTATACCGGTTGACGCTGTTATAGTATTGCGCGCGCAGGTTGGCCACGGTAATAACGCGCTCGTGCGGAGTGCCTTCCGGCGTAACACCCGAGAGCGTCAGTCCGTTTTCACGACCTTCCAGCGTCATTTTATGGAGACCCAAACGTGCGGCATATACTTCCGTTACCGAGAAGACGTCGTGGCCGAATTTACCGTCAAGTAATACATTCAAGCTGAAATCTTTGTAGCGGAAATCGTTCGTTAAACCCATGGTAATGGGGGGCACGCCGTTACCGAGTTTTTGGTTGATATCTGTCTGGCCGGGCAGGTTGGCAACCATGTCGAAGATTGGTACACCCTGATCGTTGCGGAGCATGCGGTAACCGTAGATGCCACCATAAGGCTGGCCAACGTTATTGCGGATGGTAGCGTTACCATTAGCCGACGCGCCAATCTGCAGCGTTTGTATGCCCTCGGCGAGTTTCAGTACCTCGCTCTTGTTGTAGGCAAAGTTGTAGCTCAGATCCCAGGTAAAGGCACCGACTTTTGCGGGGGTAGCGTTGATCAGCACTTCGATACCGCGGTTGCTCAACTCGCCGGAGTTCAGCACGGCGTTGTTGTAACCGGTGGCCAGGGAGACAGGCACCGATACGATGTCGTCTGTAGAACGGCGATCGTACAACGCTACGTCGAAGCCAAGGCGATTGTCGAGGATTTGCACATTGAAGCCAACTTCAGTGGTAGTAGACGTGAACGGCTTGAGCTGTGCGTTGGTGAGGTTCTTGGTACCTGGCGATGCCTCTGTCACGTTCTGCAACGGTACAGTGCTACTCGGTACGGCGCTATAGGTCAGGTTGATCTGGTATGGATCAGGAGAGCCACCGCCAACTTGCGCCCACGAAGCGCGGAACTTCACGAGATTAAACGCGGTCGGCATTGTGATCGCGTCCGACAGCACGAAGCTAGCACCCAAGCTGGGGTAAAAGATACCATTGTCCTTTAGACTAAGCGTTGAGAACCAATCCTGACGTGTGGTGGCTGTCAGGAAGAGGTAACCCTTATAGTCGAAATCGACGGATCCAAACACCGAGTTCGTTTCTGAGCGGCCGTCGAACGGTATTACCGATGACTGGTTCAGGTTGGTGAAGGCATAGAAGTAGGGTTGTGTAAATTCAGTTCCTCTCATATCCAAACGCTTTTCTACAGCGCGACGGGTGTTGAAACCACCCAACAAAGACATGCCAATGCTTTCACTGAGCTGGGCCTTATAGTTTAATGTAACCATCGAGTTGGTTTCTGATACTTCCGCTTCCATGCCGGTGTATTGTCCCCTCAGCTGGTACAGCGTACCGGTAGGCAGGATGTGCTTAAAATCGTACGAGTAGAAGTCGCGTGTTATAATAGCCTTCGCCGTTAAATTCTTGAGGATATCATAGGATACTGATGCCTGGCCGATAAAACGGTTTTTATCGTCGTTTTCCTTCACTTTGTTGATAACAAAATATCCGTTAGTAGCGATGGGCGCATCGTTCCATGCCAGTTCGTTGTTGTTTGCATCATAACCTGGATCAAGCCAACGTACATCAACGGTATTGGCGACTTCGTAGGGCGTCCAGTTCGGATTGCCCAGCGCGTCACCGGCGTTGGGACGATTCGTACCGACCTCGCGTGTATATTGTGCAACAGCTTCTACCCGCAGCTTATCACTCAGCTTACCACTGATGTTCAGGTTAGCCGTCTTGCGGTTGTATTTGGTGTTGGGCAAAATGCTCTTCGAATCAAGATCAGAAAGAGACAAACGATACAGGATTGCTTCGTTACCACCCGAGAAAGCTAGGGTGTTCGTGAATGTTTTACCGGTTTCGTAGAAATTCTTCAGGTTGTCCTTCTGTGCTGAATACGGGTGGTTCTTGCCATCAGCCGCCACGTAGTTGGTGTTGCCATCAATGCGGGCACCGAACGAGCGACGGCCACTGCTTATGGCATCTGCCTGGGTAGTAGGCATGACACCACCTTCACCTTGACCATACTCATATTGCCAATCGGGGAATACCGCTACGCGGTCGAGTGTATACGTCGAGTTGTATTCTACACCAATGCCTTTGCGGGCCGTACCTTTCTTAGTAGTGATAAGAATAACACCATTGGAGCCGCGCGAACCGTAGAGGGCTCCAGCCGTACCACCTTTCAATACCGTGATGGACTCGATGTCATCGGGGTTGATCGCGGCGATACCATCGCCGCGGTCGATGTTTGTTGCCAGGTTACCGTTGGCACCGTTAGGTGACGTAGAGCCTCCAGGTACCGAGTTGTCGATTGGCATACCGTTAATTACATACAGCGGCTGGCTGTTACCTGTGAGTGATCCATTACCACGGATCAGAACACGGCTGGAACCACCAGGTCCAGTGGACGAACCGGTAGCATTTAGACCGGCGATCTTACCGCTCAGCGAGTTAGCCACGTTTACTTCACGGGCTTGTGTGAACTCCTCGCCTTTCACTTCCGTTACAGAATAGCCCAAAGCGTTCTTATCTTTCTCGATACCAAGCGCCGTTACAACCACTTCACCAAGGGTGGATAATTCCACCTGCATCGTGACGTCTACAACCGTCTGCGCCGAGGTGAAGGGGACTTCCTGCGTGGCATAGCCGATGAACGACAATACCAGCACGCCGCCTTCGTCGGGTACAGACAGTGTATACTTACCGTTGCCATCAGTAGTGGTACCAATGGTGGTGCCTTTCACGACAACGTTTACGCCCGGCATGGTAGTGTTATCATCACCAGAGATAACCGTACCGGTAAGCGTGAAATTTGGCGCTACGGTAGTTGTCGTTGCCGCTGCCATTTCAGCAGCCGTTACCGGCTGCGTGTTTTCGAATAGCGTGGCCGACTCTTCTCCAGCGAAAATGCTGAACTGTTTTTTATTGATCTTCTTGAACTGAAGCTTGCATTGGTCGAGCATTTTCTCCAACGTCTCTTCCGGC
The DNA here is from genome assembly GCF_018598175.1 of Dawidia cretensis. GTDB lineage: Bacteria > Bacteroidota > Bacteroidia > Cytophagales > Cyclobacteriaceae > Ohtaekwangia > Ohtaekwangia cretensis. The sequence continues at coordinate 46,813 of NZ_JAHESE010000004.1, read as the reverse complement.
GCCAGGTTTTCCGACAATAGCGCGGCAGAAACGGTCTTGCCCTCTAACAGGCCTTCGCGATATGCAAAGCGGATATCGTAACGTTTTTTTAAGTCATTCAATGCTTCTTTTAGGCTAACCTGCTGGTCATCAACAAACCCTGGGTCTGAGTTGACCTGCATACCCCGCAGCGCCCGCGCGCTGGCGGTGGAAGCAAACTGCTGTGCAAAGCCGGCGGGCGCGACGGCACCCACCATGTACAACAGTAGCGTACTCTTAACCAGTAAGCTGGAGTTAAAGTGTTTCATAATAAAGAATTTAGGTAAGGTCGTAAATTTATTTTTTCGATAGCACGATATGTTTTTCTGTTCTCTGTTCTACGTTTAGGTCGAGCGTTGCCGAGATGGTGGCCAGTAGCTCGGGAATACTGGATACACTGATCTCGCCTTCGATCTTTAAGTTCAGCAACTTGTTGTCTTTCACGTCGACCGTATAGCCATGGAATTGAACAAGTGTCTTGACAATATCTCTCAGCAACGCGTCGGTGAATACAAAATCCTGGCTGATCCACGCGGTGGCCTGCTGCGGTTTTTCTATTTTCTTCTTGGCAATGAGGTTTTGGTTAGCAAACTCGGCATAGTCGCCAGGTAACATGATTACATCTGCCACGGAATCTTCCGACAGACTGGTCAATACAACCTTTACCTTGCCGGTAATAAGTGTTACATCCGTCTTGTCAGCCTGGTCGCGTACATTAAAAGAAGTACCCAATACTTCAATTTCTACATCGCGACCGTGCACCAGAAAGCGTTCCCCTTCTCGAATGTTTAGGGTGTCTTTATTTATGTGTTTCACATTAAAGAAGGCCTCTCCTTCGAGCCACACTTCACGAAGTGTCTCGTCGGTCCAGTTGTCATTATAATAGAGCGTCGAGTTACCGTTCAGTGTCACGACGGTGTGATCGGGCAGCACGACCTTTGTTACTTCATTATAGGCAGTATGCACACTTTCACGATGATCAGCGAAGAACCAGTATACAGCCGTTGCGGCTACCAGCAACGTAGTCGCTGCTGCCACTTTCATATAAAGTGGTATACTTCTGCCACGTGTTACAGCGGGTTTTTCCTCACGACTGATTTCGGCTTGAATACGGCTCCAAACTGGCTGGCGGCCCATTTCGTTAGTAAAAGTATCCTGGCTGCGATACGCTGTGATAACCTCCACCGCCTGGGTCATAATCGCTTCCTTTTCAGGATAGCTTTTGATCACTTCCTTCCAGAACACGTTGGCCTCCGGCTCGGCATTGGTCGCCCAACGCACAAACGAGTCATCTTCCAAAAAATCCGATAACGTGTACTTTTCGTATTCCTCCATTTGCATGTGCTCCTAGCAGTTTCTTACAAATCCTACTACACCGCTCGTTAGGCAAATTATCCCTTGCGAAACGATAGAATTGCAGAAACTTATTAAAGTTCTTACATGCGACAGCCTAATTAAATATTAGTCAATCGCGTCTCACTAAACACAGTAAAGGGCTGTTGATCCCGGAAATCAGGGTCAGTTCGGATGGGTTCGGGGTTGATTAACTTCGTGTGCGGGGTGTGTGTGCGGTTGCTGCGAGGGTTTGCGGTGACTATGATAAAACTGCCGGATCAGGTTTCGGCAAGCATAGGCACCAGAGAAGGCAAACCAGGTAGTGCAGCGTATCTTTCAGGTTGTCAAGGGCTTTGTACCACAGTTTATAGACTGAGTTTATATGTATCGACATGACTTCGCCAACTTCTTCATACGATAGTCCTTCATAAAACCGCAGGTATACTATTTCCTGCTGGCGGGGCGGCAGCTTACTGACGACCTCTTTAATCATGTCCTGCATATGCTGTTGCTCTTCGCGCAAAATCAACTGGTGGTCATACGAAACTTCAAACGTATAATCATAGTCATCAGCGGCCGAAAACGAGAGCTTGGATTGGGTTTTCAGCTTTCTGAATAGCGAATGGCGCAACGCCTTATATAAATAATTCTTAACCGAAGGTGGCGTACTGAGCGTTTCGCGGTTGGTCCACAACTTCACGAAAAGATCCTGTATGGTATCCTCGATCAGTGCGACGTCGCGGGTGAATTTATAACCGTAATTATTCAACCGGCGGTAGTACTCCTCGTAGAGGCGGCTATAGGCATGCCATTCTCCACGTTTAAATGCGTTCCAAATACTTTGTTCCTGTTCAGCGTGCATTCGAAAACCCGATAAGTAACTAGTTCATCCACCCCACACGTAAGTCTATACATACACCATACATTACTGTACAGCTCGTCGGTATCTTATCCTGTTACTTCGTCACGTAAGGCGAAGTACGCGTTTCGATCACTCTACAATCAGGGGCGGTACTTTACACCGTAACCTTGATCATCGCAATCAAACAAGGGTAGTCTTTAGCTGGCTTTGCACAATCACCGGCGCGTCTTCCGGCTTTGTTCGATCGTCTTGAGCCGCCTTTGTCATCATGATCTTTCTCACGTTGCTCAGGTCGTTTAGTAGCTGAGGGTCTAAGACCAACAGTTATTAAGCACTACCAAATTGATACTTTTTGATCATATCAAAAAATTTATCACAATTAATTTTATCAGTCCCCAGGAATATTCGTTGGTCATCGCCCCACTGTGTAAAACCTCCCACAGTCTGTTCTCCTCATCTTTGTACCGGATTTTTCCGGGTATCAACGTGCCTTTATTCGGTTTATTGGACCATTCAGGCGGTTTTTCTCATTATAAAGGGTTGCATCACATGTACCTTCTCACGCTTCATCCTAAATTGCTGTCAGATTTTTACTGATGATGTCATTAGCAAGTATACACCGCTATCTCTTTGAGCGGGTCGATAACAGCGGGCTGGTTTTATTCCGTATATTCTTTGGCCTCCTGATTTTCCTGGAGGTGGTGGGTGCCTTTGCCACTGGCTGGATACACGAAACGTTTGTTGCCCCGCGGCATGCCTTACCCTTTATAGGTTTTGAATGGCTGACGTTACCCTCTCCAACCGCAGTATATATTTACTATGGCCTGATCGCCGTGGCCGGCCTCTGTATCATGCTGGGGCTTTATTATCGGATTGCCACCATCGCCTTTACTTTTCTATGGTGGGGATGCTACCTGATGCAGAAGGTGCACTACAACAATCACTATTATTTATTGATCCTGCTGGGGCTTTTTCTGGCCGTCGTACCGGCCCAACGGTACCGCTCACTGGATGTGCGTCGTAACCCGGCGACCTTGCAGCATACCTGCCCCAGGTGGTGTGTGTTGATCTTTTGTTTGCAAGTGGGACTCGTATTTACCTATGCGTCGCTGGCCAAGCTATATCCCGACTGGCTGGCCGGAAAGCCGATTGCCATTTGGTTTGATGCCAAAGCGCACTACCCCGTACTCGGGCCGCTCTTCGGCCAGGCATGGTTCCGAACCTTTATCATCTACGGTGGTATCTTCTTCGACCTGCTTATTACTCCCCTGCTGCTGTGGCGCCGTACGCGCGTGCTTGGCTTTGTGCTTTGTGTCATCTTTAACGTTTTCAACTCGATCACCTTTCAGATCGGCGGCTTCCCATACCTCATGATTGCACTCACCCTCTTCTTCTTCCCACCGGAGACCATACGCAAGATCTTCTTCCGGAAAAAGGAGCCTGCTCAATTTGTCTCAAAGGTGTATACCTCCCGTTATAAAAACGTCGTTACCGCGGCGTTGGTACTGTACTTCACGGTGCAGCTGTTATTGCCTTTGCGACACTTCCTTTTCCCTGGCTCTGTGTTTTGGACGGAAGAAGGCCATCGCATGGCCTGGCACATGATGTTGCGCACGAAAAGTGGGCGTTTGTCATTTAAAGCACGCACGGCCGATGGCCAAATAATTCCTGTACAACTGCGTGACTATTTTACGCCCCTGCAGATCCGCGCGATCTCGCGAAGTCCCGATATGATCTGGCAAGCTGCGAAAATTATTCTACGCGACCTGCGGTCGAAAGGCTACACGGATGTGGCGCTGTATGTACAATCCGAAGTCAGTCTGAACGGCGGCCCATTAAGGCCCTTCGTGGATCCGAAAGCAGATTTTGCCACAATATCCTGGCGTTCCTTTCAACGCTCGACATGGATTCTCGATTAATCCAAAGACGTGTCATTATAGCCATTATCACTACATAGTAGTACGTATAGGAATATACGTAGTTGTATCGTTGAACGCGCCACAAATTGTATACATACGGAATATTTTTTTATATTAATCATGATGCTTCACAGAAGCGTTTCTGGTCCGTATTCATCAACACACACTGTATGGCTGCAATCACCGTTCTCCTGCGATTCCTGCTTTTGCCGTTGGTGCTTATCATTCATTTTCGGGAAAGCACAGCGCAAAAGGTTATTCATTTTCGCGACGACGAAACGACGATTCCCATCGGGCGCTCGGTATATTATTATAAAGATGAAAGCGCGGCGTTGAGCCTGGAAGATGTTCGCACCGCACCGAGAGCGGGGCAATTCCAACGATCGGAAACATCGTGGCCGCACTTCGGCACCACGCCGGCGGCCGTGTGGCTCCGCTTTACCGTCGTGAATCATACCAGGTCGGCGTGTATTCTTGAAATCGCAGAACCCGGCCTGCAACACATCCAGCTCTTTGCCCCTCAACCCGATGGCAGTTATGAAGGCCATACCTTTGGCCTGCTTCACCCGATGAGCAGCCGGCCGATCAAAAACAATTATTTTTTATACCGTCTCGTTACCGCAGGCGACAGCACCCCGCATACGTTCTACTTGCGCGTCAAAACTGACGTGAACCTGGATATACCCATGACGGTCAGCAGTTTTAAGGGTGTGCTGGACGTACAGCGCACCCGTAATCTCTCGTTTGGTTTTTTGTTTGGGCTATTAGTCATCATGACCTTCTCCTGTCTCGTCACCTATTTCATTGTACACGAGCGCAGCTATTTATATTATGCATTGCATCTCTTCTCCGTGTTGCTCTTTATCGACATTCTTTATGTCGGCGCGGGCTTTGAATACTTGTGGCCGGAGACGCCGTGGATCAATGAATATCCGATGTTGTTCGGTGGCATTTCCAGTCTGTTGATTTTGCTATTCTCCAGCTGCTTCCTTCAGTCGGATACCTATATGCCGCGTCTGCATCGTGGCCTGCGTATATTCTATATACTGCTGGCGATTTCGGCCATACTCTTCTTTTCGGGTGCGCCTTTGCCGGGCAACGCGGTGATGCAGCTCGTCACACTGTTAGTGACGCCCTACTTACTGACGATGGGCGTAATGGCACACCGGCAGCACCGCCCGCAAGCGGGCATCTTTATCGCCGCGCTGTCTTTCTTCCTGGGGGCCGCATTGGTATTTATACTATATATAAATGCTATTCTACCCCCGGGCTTTTATACGCGGAACTCGTTTGTGATCGGCGCTGTAGGCCAAAGTATTTTACTGGCCTTTGGACTGGCCGGCAAAGTAGGCCTGCTACGACAACAAAAGGAGCGGGCGCAGGCAGAAGTATTGGAAATCGTAAAACGACAGAACACCGAGTTAGAGCGATTGGTGACGGAACGTACGCAGGAGCTCATTTCACAAAATGAAGAGATCGCCGCTCAAAACGAAGAAATCTCCTCGCAGGTAGAAGAGCTCACGACCCAACAGGAACAGATCGAGCTGCAGAACCAGGAGCTGCAACAAAGCAATCAGGCGCTGCGCGAGGCACGTCAGACGGTAGAAAAACAACACGACCTGCTACAGCGCCACACGGAGGAACTTGAAAAACAAATCAGCGCGCGCACAGAAGAGCTCCTGGTCACTAATACCGAGCTGCTGGACCAGAACAAACAACTCGAACAATTCGCCTTTATCGTTGCCCACAATCTGCGATCGCCCGTAGCCCGTCTGCTGGGATTAACAAACCTGGCCAAGCTCGTTGATCCACACGGTGACGAAGTGGGCGTGATCTTACAGAAGGTGGCCGAGTCTGGCAAGGAACTGGATACCGTCATTCACGACCTGTCTAACATCCTGGAAATACGCAACGGCCAGCGCAAACAGTTCGAAACGGTAAGCCTGACATTACGACTGGCGAGCGCCTGCATGGCCCTCAAGGACGAGATCGATGCGAGTCATGCGCGCATCACGCAAGACCTCTCCGCCGCCGATGCCCTGTATACCATCTCGCCCTACATCGAGAGCATTTTATATAATCTCATCAGCAACGCCATTAAATACCGGCATCCCGACCGCATACCGGTGATCAGCATCCGCACGGCAGTGGTCGATGGCCTCGTACGCCTGATGGTGAAAGATAACGGCCTGGGACTCGACATGCAGCGACATGGCGACAAGCTCTTTCATTTGTACCAACGCTTTCACCGCGATGGTGAAGGGCGCGGCATTGGACTTTATTTGGTCAAGAGCCAGGTGGAAGCCATTGGCGCCCACATTTCCATGCAAAGCACACCCCAGGAAGGAAGCGAGTTTACAATTGTATTTGATAAAGTACCGGTACCGCCTGCACCACGGCCGGTGGCTACCGCGTTTGCCAAAGGATCGGGTACTGTACCCAGCGCAAAGCCGGTATAACCGGTAATTACGACATACGTTTATTGTTGTATAGTCCTTTTCTCAGGTATATACTTCGGGGTTTACGATAGTAGGCAGTCGCTCGCCGCGCAAGCCGGCAATGACATTGCGCGCGGCGAGGATCGCCATGGCATTACGGGTTTCCTGCGTGGCGGAACCAATGTGCGGCAGCACGGCGACGTTTTCCATTGACAGCAACGGGTTGCTGGCGGCCATCGGCTCGGGGTTGGTCACATCGAGTCCGGCACCCCAGAGCACACCTTGCTGCAAGGCGGCAATCAGGTCAGGCTCGTCGTGTATGCCTCCGCGCGCCGTGTTGATGAATATGGCGGTTGGCTTCATACGCCGGAAAGTACTGGCGTTAAATGTGCCGGCCGTCTCGGGGGTGAGCGACGTATGTACGGACAGCACATCGCTTTGCGCGAGCAGCTCGTCAAACGAAACACGCACCGCGCCGAGAGTGCGCTCGGCCTCCTCGTTGTGACCGCGGTTGTGGTATACGATGCGCATACCGTATACTGCCTGAGCACGACGTGCCATTTCATAGCCGATCTTGCCAAGGCCCCAAATACCGAGCGTCTTGCCATTCAGGTCTACCCCCAGGTCGGCCGTGGGATCTGAAAAACCCCAGCCTCCCTGGAGGATCTTTTTGTGCATGTAGAATGCCTTGCGCGCTACCGCCGCCATAAGCAGGAAGGCAGTGTCAGCCGTGGCCCCGCTCAACACGCCGGGCGTATTCCCAATGGGTATTTTGAGCCGTGTCGCTGCTGCAACGTCCACGTTGTCATAGCCCACCGAGTGCAGGGATACTACTTTGAGGTGTGCGCAAGCTTCCAGGAACTCCGCGCCGATCTTGTTGTGGCCGGCACTGAGCAGTGCCTGGTGGTCCTTGCAACGTTCGACCAGCTCGGCCGCGGTCAGGTCGCGTTTTTCTGTCCACGCGGTTATCTGTATAGACGCTTCGCGCAGCAACTGCAGGCCGGCTTCCGGTATCTTGCGTGTGATAAAAACGTTCATGGCTATTTTCTTTTCGATGACGAGAGGAAATGATCCCAGGTTGCCTTGCTGATGTCAGCAATGATCTTTTCGTTTACTGCTGGTTTTTCGCGCGAGTCGGACACCAATACGACGATGGTATAGGTGCGACCGTCGGGCAATACCACCACCCCCACGTCATTGACGGCAGCGGTGACGCCTTGCTCGTTGGTGTCGGATGTACCTGTGCGATGTCCCACCGGCGTACCGGCCGGCAATTGGCCTTTCAGGCGTTTTGCTCCGGGCACCGTCTCCACCATCATCTTCCACAGCACCGCGCGGCTGCCGGCGGCCAGGTGTTTGCCTTCGTGGAATTCGGTTAACAATCGTGCCATGGCCACGGGCGTCGTCCAGTTGGTATATTGTACATCCCACGCGCGGCTCATCTCCTCCTCCGTGGCGACAATAGCAATATCGGAAATGCCCAGGGTATGGATGTAGCGATCGGCCACCGCTGTGCCACCGATGAGGCGGAACAGGATGTCGCATGCGTTGTTGTCGCTATAGGTGACAGTATATTTCAACAGTTCCTGGATCGTGACATCTACATCGCCTTCGGGATACTGCTCGCGCAACGGGCTATACGTAGGCAACATATCGGCCTTTGTCAGGTGAACCTTTTGGTCAAGACGCAATTGCCCATGGTCAATCTGGTTAAAGACTGTCAGCGCCAACGGGAACTTATAGGTGCTTTGCATAGGGTAATGTTGCTGGCCATGCAGGGTAAGTGTATCCTGCCCGAAAGGGCCGACGATGGCTACGCCAACGTTTGCCTGGCGAGCCTCGGCAAGGGAGCGGATCTTTTTTCGCAGGGCATCTGTTTGTGCATAAACAACGGACGTTAGCAAAAAAAAGAGAACAGCGGTGGTGGTGGATTTAAGACACATACGGTTACTAGGTTCTGTCAAATGTAACAACAAGGAATGGTTGGCCCACAGGATTTTGAGCGATCAATTTTTTTATGAACGAATGAGCATCGATATTTATATTTTAATACGCCATGAAAATAGGAATAGCCGCAGACCATGGAGGTTTTGAACTGAAAGAGGTCCTTGCTTCCTTTCTCCGCGCCCAGCACTACGACGTTCAGGATTTTGGTGCATTCGAGCTCGATCCCACCGATGATTATCCCGATATGGTCGTGCCGCTGGCACGGGCCGTTGCCGCCGGCGAGGTGATCCGGGGCATTGCCGTGTGTGGCAGCGGCGTAGGCGCCTCCATCGCCGCCAACAAAGTGACCGGTGTACGGGCGGCCCTCGTGCACGACTATTTTTCCGCCCACCAGGGCGTCGAAGACGACGACATGAACCTGCTCTGCCTGGGGGGGCGTGTCACCGGCAGCGAAATGGCCAAGGAGCTCGTGCTGGCGTTTTTAAAGGCAAACTACATCGGTGCCGAGCGGCACCAGCGCCGGCTGGACAAAGTACACCGACTCGAAAAAGAATAACACAATATTTAGTATCACTGCACAATTAATCAGCAACCAAAATGCAAGGCGATCAGTATGTTTTAGGAATGGTAGGTTTAGGCGTTATGGGTCGTAACCTGCTGTTGAATATGGCCGACCACAATTTTAAAGTGGCCGGATACGATAAAGATGCTTCGAAAGTAGAGGCGCTTAGTAAGGAGAAGGTTAAAGGAGAAGTAAAGGGATTTACATCGCTTCAGGAGTTTATCGGCAGCCTTAGCAAGCCGCGCGCAGTCATGCTGCTCGTGCCGGCCGGCAAGATCGTGGATAGTGCCATTGCTGAGATCACGCCCCTGCTGGACAAAGGCGACCTGATCATTGACGGTGGCAACTCGCATTTTATGGATACCAACCGCCGCGCCGAAGAATTGGAGGCCAAAGGCCTGCACTTTTTTGGTATGGGCGTTTCAGGAGGGGAAGAAGGCGCACGCAACGGCCCGAGCATGATGCCGGGTGGTGACCCGAACGCTTACAAAGTAGTACAGCCGATCTTTGAAGCCATTGCAGCCAAGGTCAACGGCGAACCGTGCGTAACGTATATCGGTCCCGGTTCGTCCGGCAACTTTGTAAAGACGGTACACAATGGTATCGAGTATGCCATCATGCAGCTTATTGCCGAGACCTACGAAGTCATGCGCAAAGGCCTGGGCCTGACGGGTGAGCAAATGCACGACACCTTCCGTGGGTGGAATGAAGGACGCCTGCAGTCGTTCCTTGTCGAGATCACCCGCGACATATTTGCCTACAAAGAACCCGGCAGCAGCCAACTGTTGCTGGATAGCATTAAAGACGAAGCCAGGTCGAAAGGCACCGGCAAGTGGACCTCGCAGGTAGCAATGGATCTGCAACTGCCGATCACGGCCATCGATACCGCCGTGTCCATGCGCGACCTGTCTAAATACAAAGCCATCCGCACCCAGGCGGCAAAGCTGTATGCCGACAACGGCCTGAAACTTTCCGTTGACCAGGCTAAGTTTGTACAAGCGTTGGAGGAAGCGCTGTACTTCACGACGGTGATTGCCTACGCGCAAGGTATGCACCTGCTGTCGCAGGCATCGAAAGAGTATGGCTACAACCTGCAGCTGGCGAACATCGCATTGATCTGGCGTGGGGGTTGTATCATTCGCTCGACCTTCCTGCAATCCATCCACAATGCCTATAAGAAAGATAATACCCTGCCCCACCTGTTGCTGGATGCTGACATTGCCGCACAGATGAAAGGTGCGCTGTCGGGCATGCGCCAGGTGGTTTCGACCGCTACGGCCACGGGCATTTCGGTGCCAGCCTTTGCCGCGTCGCTCAGCTACTTTGATGCGCTGCGCAGCGAGCATATGCCTTCGAATCTCATTCAGGCGCAACGCGATTTCTTCGGTGCGCACACGTATGAGCTGATCGGCAAGGAAGGCGTCTTCCACACGCAATGGACCAAAAAGTAATCGATCCCCATCACGACGTAACCATTTTCGCTTTTACTACATGAGTGCAGCAACCGACGCCATTAAATCACAGCCAACGGTCTTCTTTATCTTCGGTGGTACCGGAGACCTCACCTCGCGCAAGCTTGTGCCGGCGCTTTACAACCTGTATATCGACGGCTGGATGCCCGCGCATTTCCAGATCGTGGCTATGGGCCGGACACAATATAGCGACGACGCTTTCCGCGAAGTATTGCTGAAAGATGTCAAACAATTCTCCCGTAAACGAGAGACCCAGGCGCCGTCAGAAACATGGGACGAGTTTGCCAAACACGTATTCTTCCAGGTGTCGGATATCAACAATCCGCAAACCTACCAGGACCAGGCCGACCGTATTGCCAGCTTTGGCAAGATGAGTGGTGGCGAGCCGAACGTAGTGTATTACCTGGCAGTAGCCCCACGCTTCTTCAGCACGATTGCCGAAAACCTCTCGAAGTTCAAATTAGCTGCGAACCCCGAGAAGGCCCGCATCGTCATCGAGAAACCGTTTGGCCATGACCTGGAGTCGGCGCGCAAGCTGAACCAACTGCTGGGCGGCGTATTCTCGGAACAACAGATCTACCGCATTGATCACTACCTGGGCAAAGAGACCGTACAGAACATACTGGCATTACGTTTCTCCAACTCGATCTTTGAACCGTTGTGGAACAGGAATTATATCGACCATGTACAGATCTCTGTTTCCGAGCAGTTGGGCATGGGCAGCCGCGGGGGCTACTACGACGAAGCCGGTGCGCTGCGCGATATGATCCAGAACCACATTTTGCAGTTGCTCTGCCTGGTGGCGATGGAGCCGCCGGTGAGCTTCCAGGCCGACGAAGTACGCAACAAAAAGGTGGACGTGCTGCACTCCATGCGCAAGTTCACAGCCGAAGATATCAAAAAGAACGCTGTACGCGGCCAGTATAGTAAAGGTTGGATGGAAGGCAAGGAACACCCTGGCTATCGCGAAGAAGCCGGTGTTGCGCCCGACTCGAATACCGAAACATTTGCCGCCATCAAATTCCACATCGACAACTGGCGCTGGCACGGTGTGCCCTTCTACCTTCGCACAGGTAAACGCATGCACCAGTCGTCGTCGGTCATCATGATCCAGTTCAAGGATGTGCCGCACCTCATCTTCCCGTCGGAAGCGATCGAAGGCTGGCAGCAAAACCGCCTGATCATCAGCATACAACCAGAAATGAGCGTACGCTTGCAAGTGCAAGCCAAGCGCCCCGGCCTGGACATGACGCTCAACCCGGTGGACATGATCTTTGATTACAACGGTACGTATACAGGGGACACGCCCGAGGCATACGAGACGCTGTTGCTCGACACCATGCTGGGCGACCAGACGTTGTTCATGCGTGGCGACCAGGTGGAAGCTGCATGGGACCTGCTCATGCCAATCCTCAATGCCTGGGGTGGCAAGAAGAGCCTGAGCTTCCCGAACTACCCGGTAGATTCATGGGGCCCTGAAACCGCCGAGTCACTCATTGCCAAAGACGGTTTCCACTGGTTTACCTTACCGCTGAAAAACTCCAAGAAGTAAACCTATGCTCCGCATCTTTGACAACACCGATACGCTGCTGACAACGCTGGCCGACTTCATCGTCGACAGCGCCAGGCAAGCGATTCACAAGCACGGCCGTTTTTCCTTTGTACTTTCGGGTGGCAGCTCGCCGAAGAAATTATATACCTTGCTCGCATCGGACGCCTACCGGTCGAAGATCGACTGGACCAGGGTCTTCTTCTTCTTTGGTGACGAGCGTTATGTGCCCGCCACGCACGCCGACAGCAACTACCGCATGGCGCAAGAGACGCTGTTTACACCGCTGAACATCACCCCGGGTCAGGTATTTCGCATGAACACCGACCTCTCAGTAGACGCGGCAGCAGCAGGCTACGAACAGGACATTCGCGGCTACTTTGTCGAGAAGCCCATCTGCTTTGATTTTATCCTGCTGGGGCTCGGCGACAATTCACATACCGCGTCGCTCTTCCCGCACACCTCGGTGCTGCACGAAAAGGAGGCGCTTGTGAAAGGTCTCTACATTGACGAGGTGAAAATGAACCGCATCACACTGACAGCCCCGGTGATCAACCGGGGGGCAATTATTGCCTTTTTAGTGTACGGCGGTGGCAAAGCCGAAGCAATACACCATATTCTGGAAGATGCCCGCAACATGGATGAATACCCAGCCCAGCTCATTCATCCTGAAAAGGGTGAAATCGTGTGGTTTTTAGACGAGCCTGCAGCCGCAAACCTGTCTGCTGACTTGAAAAAGCGCCATTAACGCTTATTTGGCGGGTATGCCGATATTTCTGACCGGCCCGGGGCGACGACTTGCTGTACGCCCCGGGCTTCGTTATTTTTACGGCATGGCGCAACAGCTACACAGAAACTGGGCGGCCTTCCTGGGTTGTATTTTGATCATCCTGATCATTGCCCACAACACCGGCCGTAACAAGACCTTTCATGTACGCACGGAAACTATTCAGCTCCAATCGCTGAAAGAGGTTGCTGCTTTGACGGGCAATCTGGTGAAACCGTTGCTATATACCAATGTGTCAGGACTGGCAAAGCTGCCCAGCCGGGAAGCAAAGCGAACTTTCATTGCTACCGTATTGCCTTCTATTCTGGTGGCCAAATACCAGATCGAGCAAAACCGCGAGAAGATCTATATTTTACAGCGCAAGCGTTATTGGACGGCCGGCGACAGCGCCTTTTATTACGACATGCGCCGACGTTACCGGGCCGTGGGCCTGACAGACCTGCCGGACCGCATGGTGACGCTGCCCAACAGTGTAATCCTGGCGCAGACCGCCGTGGAGAGCGGCTGGGGCCAATCACGTTTTTTTCTGCAAGCCCGGAACCTGTTTGGGATCTGGTCTTTTAACGCCAAAGAGCCCCGCATGGCGGCTTCGCGCAAGCGAAAGACCAAGCAAGTATATGTGCGCGCGTACGACGACATGGCGCAATCCATCGGCCACTACTTCGAGATCCTGGCGCGCGCGCGCTCCTATCGCGAGTTGCGCGAAGCCATGCAACACACGCAAGACCCGTTTGAGCTTCTCCCCCATCTCAAGTATTACTCCGAGCGCCGGTCGGCCTATACGCAACAGCTTAAGAAGATGATCATTGCCAACAACCTCACGCAATATGATACGTACCAGCTGGACCCGGCTTACCTTCTACCGGACTAACTCCGTGGCCTCCCGGATACCGGGACCGCTGTTCTACCTGTCATTTCTCATTGTGTTGCTGGCATGTACCAGCACCGCCGAAAAACCGGCAAGCGGGCCCCGCAAGGACATCGTCTGCTTTATATACCACCGCGTGGGCGATGGGCGCTATCCTACCACCAACGTATCCGTTAAAGACTTCGAAGCACACCTGGCGTACCTGGCAAAGAACAAGTTTCAGGTGCTCAACTTTTCCGACGCCATCGACTATTTACAATCCGATGCGCCGTCACAAAAGACCGCGGTCATTACCGTCGACGATGGGTATGCCAGCTTCTTCCACCACGGACTGCCCCTGCTTAAGAAGTATAAAATGCCCGCCACACTATTCATCAACACCAAGACCGTAGGCGGTGGCGACTTCATGAATTGGGACCAGCTCAACACGGCACAGGCCAGCGATGTCGAAATCGGCAATCATACACACTCGCACGACTACTTCCTCAACCAAAGCGCTGACACCCGCTACGAGACCTTCCGCGAGGAGGTCATGCAAAGCCAGGACATCATTGAAAAGCATCTCGACAAAAAACCTGTGGTCTTCTCGTACCCCTATGGAGAGTTCGACGACAAGATGAAGCAGATCGTAAAAGATGCCGGGTTTAAAGCCGCGGCGGCGCAACTCTCGGGCGTTTTGTACAATGGTACCGACGTGTTTATGTGTCCGCGATTTCCGATGGCGGAAGCCTATTCTGCTCCCGCCAGGTTTGCCGAGAAAGCTGTGATGCGTGCACTGGATGTAACGACGCCCTCCGCGCCAATGCCCTTGCCCGATAAACGTCCCGCCTTGACGCTTACCTTCAACGGCGACGAGATCCAAGCCAGGCGCCTGCAATGCTTTGCCCAGGGCAGCCCTTGTTCGTGTCGCATTACCAAACAAGATACCACGGGCCTGGTAACAGTTTCAGTGCAAGCCGGCGCCGACATTGCCGGGCGACGCCGGACACTGTACACGCTCACTGCCCCTGGCAAAAAGGGTGGTTGGTACTGGTACAGCCACCTGTGGATCAACACGAAGGTGAAGTAAGGCCTGGGGGAATAGCGAAATGCTTTTATCTTTGCCGCACTTCAAACAAACGTGCCATGAGCAAGCCCAAGGGATTTACCACCACACTGCTTCACTCCGACCGCCTCTTAAAGCCCGAATTCGGCTCCCTGCATCAGCCGATCCATACCGCCGTCACCTGGGGATATGACGATGTACAAGGCCTGGTAGACGTCTTTCAAAACAAGACCAAAGGGTACGCATACTCACGGCAAGGCAACCCCACGACAACAGCCCTCGAGCACAAGGTGACACAGATGGAAGGTGGTATGGCCACGGTAAGCTTTGCAACCGGCATGGCCGCCATCACCGCCACGGTACTGGCACTGATCAAAGCCGGCGATCACATTGTGGCGAGCTCATACCTCTTCGGCAACACCCGCAGCATCATGCAGACCTTCATGGACATGGGGGTAGCCATCTCGTTTGTGGATGTCACAGACGCTAAGAACGTGGCCGACGCTTGTCGCGACAACACGCGCATGGTATTCGTAGAGACCATCGCCAACCCCGCCACACAAGTGGCCGACCTGGCCAACATCGGCGAGCTCTGCGCGAAGAAGAACCTGATCTACGTAGTCGATAACACCATGACCTCGCCGTACCTGTTCAAGCCAATGTCGGTCAAGGCCAGCCTCGTTATCAACTCGCTGACGAAATATATCGGTGGCCACGGCAACGCCCTGGGCGGCGCCGTAACCGACACCGGACTGTATAACTGGGAGCAGTTCCCAAACATCACGGCCATACTACGCGCGCAAATCAAACCGGCCATGCTGGGCATTACACAGATCCGCAAACGCGGCCTGCGCGACGGTGGTGGCACGCTTTCTCCCGAAGCTGCGCACAGCATTTCCGTTGGTTCCGAAACCCTGGCCCTGCGTTTAGAACGTGCCTGTCATAACGCCAAGACCCTGGCAAATTTCCTGGAAGCCCACCCGCTGGTTAGTAGAGTATATTACCCCGGACTGGCCAGCCACCCGCAGCACGCGCTGACATCATCGCTGTTTCACCGCCACGGCGGCCTGATGAGCTTTGTTGTCAATGAAAAAATTGATTGCCTGGCATTCCTCAACCGTCTGCAGGTAGTGATCAAGTCGAGCAACCTGGGCGATACGCGCACACTGGCGATACCGGTGGCACAGACTATCTTCTTCGAGCTCGGCGCTGAACGCCGGGCCGAGATGGGTATACCCGACACGATGATACGGCTGTCGGTGGGCATTGAGGATACAGAGGACCTGATAGAAGATTTCCGGCAGGCACTGGAGGCTTCGAAAGCCTAAGGATAGGAAACTCAAAGGATCTCTTGCTTCTTCTATAAAACATCACGATGCGCCTGGAAACTCTCCAGGCGCATCGTGTTATAAATTTCTTCGACTACTACGTTATTCATTTTCAGCTAAGACCTCGGTTCTGGCATATGCCGGATAGTCAGTATAGCCGCGTGTATCGCCGCCGAAGAATGTGGTCCGGTCGGCTTCGTTCAACGGCAGGTTGTTTTCCAGGCGCAGTGGCAGGTCGGGATTGGCAATGAAAGGACGTCCAAAGGCGATAAGGTCGGCCCAGCCTTTCGCCAGCGCCTCCTGGGCGCGTGCCACAGTATACTTACCGGCATAGATGAGGGTGCCGCGAAAGGCCTTGCGATAAGCCTCTTTAAATGCAACGGGCATGACGGGAGCGTCTTCCCAATCGGCTTCAGCAATATGAATGTAGGCTATACCCAGTTCGTCAAGTATGCGGGCTGCGGCGATATAGGTTTCTTCAGGGTTATCATCCACAGCACCCATGTGCGTTGTCAATGGTGCCTGTCGAACGCCTACCCGCTCGCCGCCGATGGCATCGGCAACAGCCGTCACGACTTCTTTTAGAAACCGTAGCCGGTTCTCGAGCGAGCCACCGTACTCATCGGTACGCAGGTTGGTTTGAGAGTCCAGGAATTGTTCAATAAGATAGCCATTCGCGCCGTGCAGCTCGACGCCGTCAAAGCCCGCCGCGATGGCATTGCGTGCAGCCTGTGCATAGTCCTGTACAATCTGGTGTATCTCGGGCACGGTCAATTCGCGTGGGGTCGAGTGTTGTGTCATGACACCTTTGCCGTTCGCCGAGCCCTTTCCCTCCGCGTCTACAAATACTTTAACGCCTTCGGCCACCACAACCGACGGCGCCACCGGCGCCTGGCCGTTCGCTTGCAGCGACGTATGCGATACGCGTCCGACGTGCCAGAGCTGCGCGAAGATCAACCCGCCCTTTTTATGTACCGCACGGGTCACCTGTTTCCAGCCTTCGATTTGAGCGGGTGTATAGATGCCGGGCGTCCAGGCATACCCCTGGCCCTGCCGGCTGATCTGAGTGCCTTCAGAAATAATAAGGCCGGCAGAAGCGCGCTGGCCGTAATACTCGGCCATCAACGCGGTGGCCACTTCCCCCGTCGCTGCGCGTGAGCGGGTCATGGGCGGCATAACAATGCGATTTTTGAGTTTCAGGTCTTGAAGCGTATAAGCTTGGAATAACATAGCGATGTTTATTAAATGATGTTAATTTCTTTCCTCTACTACGCGAAAATCCTTCGGAACGTGCTATTATCACAATAACTTAAATAGTAGGTTTGCATCAGAAAACTGATACACACTCTAAGACTATTCTCACATAAATCGACGGCGATGCTTCTGAACCTGGAATGGCTACGAACTTTTAAAGCGATCTACGACACCGGCACGCTCACCGGCGCAGCCCAACAACTCTACATCTCCCAGCCGGGGGTGAGCCTTCATCTTAGTTCATTGGAAGCATATACAGGGTACAAGCTCTTTGACCGGTCAGCCAAGAAGATGGTGCCGACCGAACGCGGCAAAGTATTGTATAATTTTATCCTGGAGCCTCTTAATAAGCTCGAAACGGCTGAACAAGTCTTTCACAAAAGCTCAAAGACCGAGCGATCGACGATCGGCATCGGCATGTGCTTCGAGACATTTCAATTTACGCTGGAAAAGCACATCAGCTCCCTGCCGTTTAACGTGATCATCAAATTCGGCGAGTATCCGCAGATGCAGCAAGATCTCGACAAGGGATTACTGGATCTGATCATCACACCCCAAAAAGGCCAGCAAAAAAACCTGGAGTATGCACCGTTCTCGAAAGAACGCATTGTACTCGTCTGTGGGAACAAAACTCGCACCACGGCGCTGGAGTCATTGTTAAAAAAGAAAGATCTGGAAGCGGCTAAACAATGGCTGAAGCAGCAAATCTGGTATAGCACGGCCGCCGATATGGAACACCTGAAACGTTTTTGGTTTAATAACTTCAACGAGCATCCAGATTTTAAGCCCAACTACATCGTCCCCAACATCAGCTCGATCGTACGGTGCCTGAGTGATAACGAGGGATTCTCCGTTATACCCGACTTCCTGTGTCGCGAAGCCGTAGCCACCCGCAAGATGCGCATCGCTTCAACCGGTACAAAAGTGATTGAAAACGTCCTCTACTTCGCCACCCGCAAGAAAACAATCTATGAACAGGAAATCACCCAGGTGAAAGCAATCTTCGAGAAAGAAGAGTTTTAACCTTGACAGCTACAAAAAAATCTCCCCCCGCTTCGATGGGAGGAGATCATAGATTATATCGTTCTTGCTACGGATAGTTAGTCTCTCCGTCTGGATCCGTTGCCCCGTTGTTCCCTGGGCGACTCCGAGCGACTTGGAGCCTGCCGCTCCGGCTGCGTCATGCGCTGCTGACGCATTTGCTGTTGTTCCTGACGTTGCTGCTGCTGTACCCGCTGCTCCTGCTGACGTTGTTGCTGCTCCCGCTGACGCTGCTGCTCTTGTTGGCGTTGCTCTTGCTGACGTTGCTGATCCTGCATACGCTGCTGCTGTTGTTGCTGACGTTGCTGCTCATGGACGCGTTGCTCCTGCTGACGTTGCCGTTCCTGCGTACGCTCCTGTTGCTGTTGTTGACGCTGCTGCTGGTCCTGCACCCGTTGTTGCTCTTGTTGGCGTTGTTGGTCGCGTACGCGCTCTTCCTGCATACGTCGATTATCGTTGTCCCGGTCTAGCCGTTCGCGAGCTTCCTGTTGACGGCGACCATCCTCACGCTCGCGGGTTTGTTTATCCGACGACTGCCGCAAATCGTTCTTGTCGAGGAGCTTCTGATCTTGCTGTTGACGCACCCGCTCCAGCGACTGGTTGCGTTCCTGCTCCTGCCCTCTTCGGACATTTTCAGTTTCACGCGTGCGCTCTTCAATCCGGGCATCTCCCTCACGGTTTGTTTCAGACCGCCGTGTTGGCTGGTCGCGTACCTCGCGACGGCGATCCTCAACCGATTGCCGGTTCGCGGAGTTGTCGTCCAGACCATTGCGCAGATCAGTCGTCGAGCGTCTGTCTCTCCGCTCCATTCGCGAAGGCATTGCCTGGGCACGAGACTCACGGTCATTGTTAATCTCAGGCTTATAGAAGCTTGCGCGGTCGCGTTCAATCTCCGTCCTACCCGGACGGCTGCGATCGTTGACCGCATACACAGGCACGCGGGTATTATTCACGCGCTCGATCTCCCGGCGTGACGGGCCCGTAAAGTACGTACGACGACGACTGTCCGTATAGTGATGTGTCACCACCGTCGTCTGGTGAATGATCGTTACTACTTGCGGGCGCGGTACACAATGCCGGTAAACGGTGCGATAGGTTATATAGCGGCACGGCACAAAGCTCCAGTAGCGGTCTGGAATGCGGTCGTAATAATTATACGATACGCTGACGGTGATACCCGGCATAAGCGGCGCCCAGCCATAATAACCGCCACCACTGCGCCACGCTACCCAGGCCGGTCCCCAGACCGTATCGGGCGCCCACATCCATCCGTAAAAATCATCGTAGAACCAGCGTCCATAGTGAAAGGGCGCCCAGCCCCAGCCGTAATCTGATACCCATGTATTACCGTACTCTGTATTGATCCAATAACCGTTGGTAGCATACGGAACAAAGTCACGGTCGACGCGCGGTCGCCAGACATAGCCGTAGTTTTCATATGCTATCCAGGTACCATAGGGCTGCAGCTCGTCATAGAAGACTTGCAATGTAACGCCTCCATCGTGGGCCATACTGACTGTCACGTTTAGCATGCTCACGAAAAAGGCCGCCGCGATCATCATGATCCATTTATTCCACACCTTTTTCATATTTCATGTTTGTTAGTACTACACACTAAACGAAAAACTATGCCATTTTTTACACTACTTCGGTTGCGGTGCTTGCAGGCGTTAATTCCTGCGACTGGCTTTATCAAAAAACGGCGTAGTCTGCGTTTCCGGCTGCCAGCTGCGGAAAACTTCTTTCAGTTTTGTGGCAAGCTCATCGCCCCAGAGGTTTTTGGCCACAATATGGCCGCTGGGGTCAATCAGGTAGTTTTGAGGAACATTGCGTACTCCGTATAACATCGCGATGCGACTATTAAATCCTTTCAGGTCGGAAAGTTGTGCCCACTTGCCGATGCCGTCCTGATGAATGGCCGCCAACCACGGCTCGCGCAGGGTGTCAAAGGAAACGCCGAGTATCGCAAAGTTCCGGTGGCGATACTGGTCGTGGATATTCTTGAGCTTGCGGTGCTCTGCCAAGCACACGCCACAGTCGCTCGACCAGAACTCCAGCAGCACATAGCTGCCGCGATAAGATTCCAATGCGTGCATAGCGTCGGTATCATCGGGAAGATTAAAGATGGGTGCCATTGCGCCGATGGCTGTTCTGCCGAGTGTTTCGCGGTATAGCCAGATGTCATCCGCCTCGGGCGCCTGCGCAACGGACGCATTGAGCGACTTGAGCAACGTATCGCTCAGTCGCAGATCGTCGCCATTTTTATACTGTATAGCACGTAAGGCCACTAACGAGACAACGGAGTTTAAGTGAGAAAGCACAAAATTGCGCAGGGTTACATTGTAATAATCTGCTTCTACCATTTTATAGTCCAGCAATAATCTCTTAAACGCAATGGAATCCTCTTTGTACAAACGCTCCAGTTCAGGGTAATAATAGTAGTCACGACGTTGCAGAAATTCATCCTCCGCCTTTTTTAAGTGACCGTAGTGTTTACTGTACCGGCCGCCCGTAACAACATAGTTACTAAGCGAGTCCACACAGTAGATCGTCAGTGCGGCCGGCTCCAGGTAAAATTTCAACGCATCGCCCTTGGTAATATCGGGCAGGTGACGGTTGGCCGCACGAAGCGCCGCCTTTGATATTTGTGTTATGTAGGCTTCGCCCGACATGGCGATGGCCACCTTGAATTGCACCTTACCATGAACCACTACGGCACTGTCGTAGAATGCGTGGTCACCTCCACGACCGATACCGTCATACCACAAGTATAGCATACGAGGTTTAGTCGACATCGACTTCACGTCAACCTCTATCGTATACCACTCATTAGCGTTATGCTGAGCAGTGACAGCGGTGACGCACAACATTAAAATGCTTGCTATAATATTTTTCATAATCATTCCGTCTTGTGTGTTAATCACTAGATTTTTAATTTCTACGCCGGAGATTGCTCAACAGGCAATATTTTCCTGATGAGGTCTGCCACGGCAGCTCATACGTGTTTACCGAAAAAAAACTCGGGGTGTATACAGCCGTCTCGCGAGACCGGCTGTATAGATCTTTATTGCTTACTGATTGCTTCCAGGTTTGGCAAATAGGCGCCTCCCACGGGCAGTGCACGGCCGCGCAGGGTTACCTGGTGTCGCTCGATCTTTTCTATTTTGGCAATGGCGATGACAAACGAGCGGTGTATCCGCACAAACTTGCCGGTCGGCAGCAGATTCTCTACCTCCACCATGGTCATGCGCGACACAACCTCGCGGTCATGTAATTTGAACGTTATATAATTGCCGGCAGCTTCCAGGTATTCAATTTCGCTAAACAGCACCCGCACCTGTTCGTAGCCGGTCTTGAGGAACATATACTCTTTACTATTACCCGCATTCCGAAAACCATAGAGCTCATGAGCCTTGTTACACGCCTTCATAAATCGCGCTAAAGAAAAAGGCTTGAGTAAATAATCAACCGCATCGAGCTCAAAGCTGGTCACGGCGTGCTCGGAATACGCCGTGGTAAAGATCACCAACGGCATTTTATTTAGGCTCTTCAGAAAATCTATACCCGTTATGTCGGGCATTTTGATGTCGAGGAATAACAAATCCACCGAATTGCGCTGCAGGTAGTCCATAGCTTTGAAAGCATCTGTAAAACATTCTTTCAACTCCAGAAAGGGCACCTTGGCCGCCAGGCTTCTTACTACATCCAGGGCTATGGGCTCGTCGTCAACGGCAATGGCGATCATCATACTTTTTCGGTCAGTCGAACGGTTAAGTGAATAAAGAACTCGAGGGCTGTCTGGCGCACAACCAGCTCGTGCTTTTGCGGATATAACAGCTGCAGTCGTAGTCGTACATTTTCCAATCCAATGCCATTCTTATCAGCCTCGATGTCGTGGTCTTGTTTTTCGTGCACGGTATTGCGCACGTCGAAGTATAATATACCTTCTCGAATCTGCAACGAGATGACCACTTGCGACGGCTTACGCAGGCTAATGCCGTGTTTGAAGGCGTTTTCTACAAACGGGATCAGAAGCATGGGCGCAATGTGCAGATCGTGCACGTCGTCTTCGATGTGCTGCGAGATGGTAATGTCGGGGGACGATTGTATGCGCAGGGTCTGCAATGCCACGTAGTTTTGCAAGTATTCGATCTCACGCCCCAGCAGTATTTTCTCCTGGATGTTCTCGCGCAGCATAAAGCGCATCATATCACCCAGGCGCTGAATGCCCTCCCCTGTGCGTTCAGCAGATTCTTGCAACGCTGTACCGTAAAGTGTATTCAGCGCATTGAACAAAAAGTGTGGGTTGATCTGCGACCGCAGAAAGTCCAGGTTGGCCGACGAGCTCCCCAGCGCCGTCCGGAGCGATGTGAGCTGCTGGCGCGCGCTCAGACTACGCTGATATATCAGCCAATACAGCGGGGCGCATATAAACACCTGGAAGAATCCGTTCGCGGTCACCGTCACCAGCATAAAATCACGATGCCGCCACCCCGTACCGCCCACGACAAAAAGGAGCAAGCCAGCGCCCATGCTAATGCCGGCAATCCTCAACAGGTAGGCCCAAAGACCTTTCTTTAACGTGTTTTCGAGAAGCATCGTAAAGGAGAGTCCATATAGAAAGATACTGAACAGTACAATGCCCATACCCTGGATGACGGTTTTCGTCACCGGCATGAACATAACAATCCCTACACCCACCGCTCCCCACACCACCAGCGCCAGGAATATGTTTTGGGCCACTGTACTGTATTGGGGTAACAACTGAGCGATGCGCGCCAGCACGTTTGCTATGATCCGCTTGGCAAACGTATAGCCTGCCAGTGCGATCAGGACCCACACGGCAGTCACCAGACTCTGCTTGATCATTAAGTTATGCGCATAATCAGCCGTCTTAATCTCAAACAGGTAACTCCGCAGCCAGGTGTCCGTAAACGTCAGCAACAGCCAAAGAGCACCGAGCAACACAGGGATCAACATTATACCCCAGATCATCCGACGCCGCACCAACAGGCACGGGGTGATCACAAAATTCCAGAGCAGGAAAGCACCATAATAACCGGTTAGGCGGGCCACCTGGGGAAAGAAATAATTTTTGGAGTACGAATAATGCAGGTGGTTTTCCTCAAAAAACTCCCGATACGGTGTCCATATCGGTACCATGTTGCTGTTGGATACGTCTCTCAGCAACAGGATAAGTGCAAACGCGTACAGGACCGTGGCTGCCCAAAATTCCGTTCGTTTCAAATCGATCTTTTCTAACATGCCGTATATATATTTCCCAATAGTATCCGAAAGATACTGGGACCGACACCGCCTACCAAGCAAATGGGGTGAATGCCTGCTTTCGTGGGATGGAAAATTACCGTTGGCTAGCCTTTAAACGTTTGCCTGAATTCAAGGGGCGTCTGGCTGGTCTTTTTCTTAAAGACCTTATTAAACGACTGGGAATGCTCGAACCCCAGCTGGTAGGCGACCTCGGCCACGGTCAACTGACCGGCCACCAGGTATTCCTTGGCCTTTTCGATCACCTTATTATGGATGTGCTGCTGGGTATTCTGGCCGGTCAGCGATCGCAGCAGGTCGCTCAGGTACCGTGGGGATAGATTGAGCTGGTCGGCCAGGTATTGCACGGTCGGCAAGCCGGTCATCAGGGTTTTCTCATCCCGGAAGTATACCTCCAGAAGCTCCTCAAACCGGCCGAGTATATCGCTGTTAACCGCCTTACGCGTGATAAACTGGCGGTTATAGAACCGATTGCTATAGTTCAGCAGCAGCTCGATCTGGTTTACGATCACGTCCTGGCTAAACGAGTCGATCCGTTCGTTCAGCTCGTCCTGAATACGATCAAAAACCGTCAGGATGGTCTCCTTCTCTTTTTCAGATACATACAACGCCTCGGCTGCCGTATACGAAAAGAAACCGTAGTTCCGGATGGCCTTACCCAGCGCATACGGCCGAAGCAGATCAGGATGCACGTGCAGCGACATGCCTTCGTAGTCAGCCTCTTCGTCTACGCCGCGAATGAGCTGCCCGGGCGCAATGAACGACATACCGCCCGCCTCGAAGTCATAGTATCCCTGGCCATACCGTATCCTGCCGCGAAAGCGCGTCTTGAAGGAAATCTTGTAAAAGCCCATGATCATACCGCTCGCCAGGTGCGACAGGTCGCCGCCGACTTCGCCATAATTGACGATGCTGACCAGCGGATGCAGGGGCGCCGGCTGCCCAACGGCCCGGTGCAGCGCAGCAATCGATTCGAACAAGACGGGTTGATCGGTCTTCACGGCACAAAGGTAGCTAAATCTGATGCCGTACGGGCATCACGTTCCACGACACCGTGCCCTGGTCGATCATGCTGTGAATAGGCGAGTCACGAAAGACATCCATCAGCCGGTGCATGGCCTGCGTGCCCTGGCTGACACTTCCCCACAGCAGCATATCCGTAATACGGCCATCCGTTTCCTGAGCAATGTGCCGGGAGACAAACCCAGGCTGCTCTTTTAGCCAGGCATCGATCGGTACATTGACCTCAATAAAGTCCTGCATGGAAAACTCCGTCTGCAGTAAGAACGATGTAATCTCGATTGCGGAGAGTTCTTTTGTTTGCTTGCGCATGGTCTATCGTGATTTTGTATCACAAAGGTACCGCTGCGCGATGAGCAAGGTGTAGCCGGAATGACGATTGTTGTAGGCTAATTGACGATTGTCTAAATGGGAAGTTAGACTTTATTACAGCGGAATTTGGATAACTAAGTCCGCACAATTTGTGCTATTTTGGCCGCACAAGTATCAATACTTTGAAAGTAACGGACAAGGTCTGGATCCATCCAGCATATTAAATCATATAGTATTGCATGCATTCTCAATGCTTGCGTACAGTCTATTGTCGTGCCTAGAAAACATAACGGCTCGCAGTGATTCATCGTATTCCTAAAGTTCTTAATATCCTCCAACTTCCGATGTATTGCCTTCCCGTTTATAATCCTCTTTCTGAAACTTGGGTGATTACAGGAGGAAGCCCCCAAGAATTAAAGCACGACGCTGTTAGAACATTGAACGGTTCAACAGTCCCGCCGAGCTCACCGGAATATTTCACAAAGACCACATGACCAATTTTGTGGTGGCGTATAACATACGAACAAAGAATGCAAGGTTCCACATTAGTATACATGGTAACGCCTTCTAAGTTTCTGCCCCGCTGCCGTGCATCCAGGATGGCCAATGTCTCAGCGTGCCGGGTAATATCTTTTAGCTGACGACTTTTTTCATACGCTTCGCCGATAATGACGCCGTCTTTTACAATCACGCTTCCTACCGGACTTTCGCCCTCCCGGGCGGCGAGCTCAGCAAGCTCATAACAGCGTTGCATAAAGCGTTGATGGTTGTTCATTCTATTCGCTTTTTAAAATTTCTACATATCCATCCGTTCCGTTCACACGAATTCTCTGCCCATCTTTAATCAACCGGGCAGCATGCTCCACCGCGACCACGGCAGGCAGACCATATTCGCGCGCAATCACCGCGCCGTGAGTCATCAATCCTCCCACTTCAGTAATCAGTCCTTTTATCGATAAGAACAACGGCGTCCAGCTAGGGTCGGTAAACGGAGTAACTAAAATGTCGCCATCTTCCAGAACAGCATCTTCCATCTTTACGATAACGCGTGCTCGCCCTTCTACAATTCCTGAGGAAACAGCCAGGCCGATAATCGCCCCCGGCGGAAGATTCTCCCGTTTGTACGTACCCGTAATGATTTCACCATCCGACGTAATAACCCGCGGGGGTGTCAATTTCTTATACAGCTCGTAGTCATCCTTCCGCTTCTTGATGACCTGATAATCCAGTGCATGATGGCGTACAACTTCGTGCAGCTCTTCAAACGTGAGATACGCTATATCTTCCTTGTTGTGAATAACATTCGCTAACATGAGGGCTTCCGCTTCCCGCAGCAAGGCCTGCTTATACACAAAATAACGACTCACAATGTCGTATTTAGGATACTCCCGATAGCCGGCAAAATTCCGAACCAGGCTGATCATGCGTTTTGTCTCCTCGGCTTTTTGTTCACCGTCCGGTAATTGCTTAAGTCGATTCAACAGCTCCGCTTCTTTTTTCAACGCTTCCTGCCGCCCCTGTTCAAATTTACGTTGGCTGGCCTGGGGCGCAAAGTTTCGGATGTTGCTAAGAATCAGGGGAACCAGTATCCTGGGATCTTCACGCCACCGCGTTCTCGTAATATCGATTTCACCGGCACACCGCATGCCGTACTTCTCCAGATAAGCATCGACCGCCTTCCGTGCCTCGTCTCCTCCCGCGATATTCACCAGTTCATCTAAAAAATCTTTACCGTGTGCACGTTGTAAATATTCAATTACCGCCGGATACGGACGGATCACATCGGCGACATCCAACAGCGCCAGGCCCATTTCCGAAGTGACATTGTTCGGCACAGACTGCGACAGCGTATCGGCTACGTTTACTTCACCCAGCCATTCGTTCATCTTGTCATTGATCCAGACGGCAGCATCCATGGCCCCCATGATCGCGGCCATGTTCTGCGAATCAAATAGACTGGTCTTCAATTGGTCAAGATCCTCCCGAATAAGATCGAGCAGATCCGATCCTGATTTTGATTGAATGTTTTCCTGTAAGGCTTTTATCGATGCCTGGCTGCGGGCAACCAGGCCAGCGGCAATGGCGGGATCATTTTCAAGTTGCGTACGGAAGCCCGCCATCGAAAGAACACGACTACCTTTAGCGGGCTCGTCGCCTGGCAGTAATTTTATAAAATCATCCCGCTCAAGAATCGTCATGAGGGCGTCTTTTATAAGTGGATCGAATTGGCCCGCCATATCCAGTATCGCTTTCCGGGTGGCCGGTGACGACAACCTGGCCGCAACATCCACAAACATCCGTCCTCCCGCAATAGCCATCGGGCCGGCAGAAGTTAACTGCCGCACCGATAGCCCCAGGGGTTTCATCGCGTCCGTCATCATTTGCTGATGCCCGACGGATATATACACATGATTCTCCCGATCATTCTCTTCGGGAACCGGAAATAATGTTGTAATCGGTCTACTCTGAACAATATAGATTCTATCGTCGGCCAAACACCACTCAATATCCTGCGGGTAGCCAAAGTGTTGTTCAATCCCTCTGCCAAGGTGTGCCAGCCGCAAAATCTGCCCATCCGTAAGGGCTTGTGTGTTTTGCTTCGCGGGCTCAATCTCTTGCGTTTTTGTCCCGCCATCCTTAAAAGCATAAATAGCCAGCTTCTTGGCACCTATCTTTTTATCGATTACCTGGCCGTCGCGTACTTTATAAACGTCGGCATGTACCAGACCCGAGACCAACGCTTCCCCCAGGCCGAAACTGGCGTCGATGGATATGACCTTCCTGTTGCCCGTAACGGGGTCGGCTGTAAACATGATACCGGCCACCTGCGGAGAAACCATCCTTTGCACTACCACCGACAAATGCACCTTTCGATGATCAAAACCATTTTGAATACGGTATAGTACTGCACGCGCTGTAAAGAGTGATGCCCAACATTTGCTGATGTGCCGTAAGATTGCCTCGACGCCGATAACATTCAGGTATGTATCCTGCTGTCCGGCAAAAGACGCCGTCGGCAGATCTTCCGCTGTCGCACTCGACCGCACAGCAAAGGCTTCTTTCTCGTCAAACCTGGAAAGGGAGCGTGTGATTTCTTCACGAATATCCTGAGAAAGGGCTACCCCTTCGATGATCCTACGAATCTCACCGCTAACCCCACGGATCTTATCCAGGTCTGCCACCCCGAAAGTTGACAACCGATTCAGCAACACCTTGATCGTGGAGTTCTCACCGAGCGCACGTGTAAAAGCATCCGTCGTGATGCAAAAGCCATCCGGCACGAGAATCCCTCCGATCTTCTTCAGTTCCCCCAGGTTTGCTCCCTTCCCGCCGACGATGGCAAGCTTCGTCCTGTCACTCTCCTGAAGACTCAATACAAATGAACTCCCTCCGATCATAGTTGAAGTATTTACGTTTCAGCTTCTATCTATCGTTGACCTTGTTCGTTGTCTCTTCCATTATTTTAACGGCGCTGGAGAAATAGGTCTCCAGCACATTCAGCTCTTTCCCCGAAAAGGATGCAATCAACTTTTCGGAATTACTCCGAAACTCCTTATACAGCGGTTCAAAAAGCGCCATGATATTTTTTGTATTAGGCTCAATGAGAACCTTCCGCCTGTCCTCCTCCGCAAACCGCCGTTTTACCAGTTTCTTCTTTTCAAACCTGTCTATTAACCCCGTCACAGCACCCGTCGTTAGGCCCGTGAGCGTGGCGAGCTCTCCCGCCGTCATCTGCCCCTTCTCGATTAAAAAGCCCAGGTACTTATGGTCCGTACCCGAAAGCCCCGCCTTACGCCCAATGGCCTCGTGCATCTGAATAGAGATGTAGGCATACTGTTGGCTCAGCTTGCGGATGTGCCGTACCGTGTCCTTGTCCATAATATCTTATTTATTAAATATCTTAGTAACAAAGATAATTAAATAAACCCGCGTATCCAAATACAATGAAAAGACCCACGAGTTGAAGTGCCTTATAAACCAGGTTGTGGGACGTAGGTCAGGACTAAATATGTAAGCTACCAGCGAAGGGAAGTATATCGATAGCAATTAGGCTAACGATTTTAACGGATGAATGGCGTTTGTACGGGTCGGATATATTTCAGAAATGGATCTGGTAGATCGATAAGGAATTATATATGTCACTCCAAACAGATTATTTTACTACCCGGTTGCGGCAATACCTGAAATTTGGAGACGAATAAGCTCTCTTCATTCACTTTCATCATTCCCTGTTATCTACGTATTCCAAAATGTCCCCTGGTTGGCAATCTAATGCTTTGCAAATTGCATTTAAGGTGCTAAAGCGAATTGCTTTCGCCTTACCTGTCTTTAAGATAGAGAGGTTAGATAATGTCAAATCAACTTTTTCGGAAAGTTCATTCAGAGAAGTTTTTCGTTTTGCCATCATCACGTCTAAGTTTACAATGATTGGCATGGCTTAAATTGTTAAATCATTCTCAGATTTCATATCGATGGCGTTCTGCAAGATTTTCTCAAATATTGCCGCAGCAGTTGCCACGACGATAGAAGCAAACGTAGTCACGATACAAATGGCAAGAAAACCCGCGGGGTCGTCCTCCTTATTATGGGATAACATTATGTATAGTCCTGCTATCACAATTAAAATACTAAACACGATTGCACAATACTTTATGCTCTTTAAGGCCGCAACAGAGTCTGATGAGAACACTTTATTGTGGCCTATGTACGCTAATAATTTGAACGCCTTATACAGCGCAACAAAAAAGGCGATTGATGTTGCGTATCCATACAAAATGAGCGGGTCCAGGTAAATGCTTAACAAATCTAAGTTTACAGCTCTTCCCTCGGTTAAGGGAAGCCGAATCAGAACGGCAAGCACCACGATGCCGATAAGCACGATGACTGCCTGAAGAAATCCTGTTGAAATTCTTTTCATAGACTGTTTTATGGTTATCATTCTGATGTGAATTTAATAAATATTTACTGATAAACAATAAATATTTGCCGTATTACGAATAATACCGAAAAAACAGCCGTTTTTGTACGGCCCGGCAGCATTAGCATATCCATTGACCAGAATCCGGTAAATGACAAGGTCGCCGATGTCTCTTGAGCTGGCGCCCACCGGCACCGTCGTGGTAATCGCTCGGGCGTAACACCGGTCACAACCGCAGGGCAGGGTGCCGAAAAATACCTGCACGTGTGCCTCGGTGGCAAAGCTCGTACCGCTGATGGCCATCGGATGCCCCACAGGCCCTGACCCCAATTACCGGCGGCCAGACTAACAGATC
This sequence comes from Dawidia cretensis, assembly GCF_018598175.1. Classification (GTDB taxonomy): domain Bacteria; phylum Bacteroidota; class Bacteroidia; order Cytophagales; family Cyclobacteriaceae; genus Ohtaekwangia; species Ohtaekwangia cretensis. The sequence goes on along the minus strand of NZ_JAHESE010000004.1, from coordinate 16,497 downwards.
GACCTGGTTCCCGATGTTGCCCGGCGTTTGTCCCTGCGGAATACGTGTCTGGTTGATACTTTCTTTTATAAAATGCGCCTGTTTTTCTAGGCACGAAAACGCTAGCTTTTTAAGTATCTTAGAGGTACTACTTATAACCCCTAAAGTTATGTACCTACACAAAAGACTCCTCTGTTATGCTATCCTGGCGGCGGTTGCCGCAGTCAGCATGCAATGTTCCGATGATGACGATACTCCCCCGACAGATCCGGAAAGCTCCGAAAAAAACATTACTTCGTTTAAATTCCTCGGTCTTACGCCGAACGTAACGGCCACGATCAACGCTACGACCAAAACCATTGCTGCTACGGTACCGGCAGGCACGGTTGTAACGGCACTTGTTCCCACGATCGAAATTTCAGAAGACGCCAGTATCTCGCCGGCTTCCGGCGCGGCGCAAAACTTCACCAACCCCGTTACCTACACCGTAACCGCCGAAGACGATAGTCAACAAACTTACACGGTAACCGTTACGGTAGAAGAAGCGGAGCTCGTTTGTTATCCAACCGAGCTGCCGGGTGCCAATTCTTTCATGAACTATATCACCTACAATACCGACAACACCGTCGCCACCGTCACCTATATTCAAGAAACTTTTCCGGAAATCCGCACGGAGTATGAATATACGGATGGAAAGCTCAGCCGCGTCGACACTTTCAGCGACGACGAATTAATCGAATACACCCTTTACACCTACGCCACGGGCACGATTACCGTAACCTACCACCCTGACGAGACCGATTTCGAAGCCGCGCGTTACGTAATCTTCTACCTTGACGGCGAACGCGTTACCGGCTATGGCGACCATTCCGTAGAACAAGACGGTGCACGACAGGATTCTGCCGTATTTACCTATACCAACGACAATATTACGCATATAGACTTGTACGCAGACAGCGATGAGGTGCAATTTACTTACGACATCGAATACGACGACAAACCCAACCCGCACGCCCAGGTGGGCCTGGGGAACTGGGAATTCGACGTCTTCTACGGCCAGTCGTTTAATAAAAATAATTTCACGCAACTTACATTCAACGAAGATACGCAGGTAGTCACGTACACGTACAATGAAGATGGTCTCCCCCTGACACGAACTTTCAATGAAGGCTCCGCCGAGACCTATGCATACGACTGCCGATAGTGATCATACTATCGATACAAAAAAGGCAACCCGGTGGGGTTGCCTTTTTTTGGTCACGGCCAGCACCAAAAGGATCGGATAGGCGATGCGGATCTTTTGAGCTAGCATGACCAGCAGCATCACAATAAAAAGAAGTCCCAGGATCAGCAGCAGGTTTTCGTGCATCGTTATTGCCTATCAGTTATAGCATTTGTTCTGATCTTAAATTTGAATGCTGGTACCCAAGCGAGAAAGAATCCGTTCTTATGCTGCGCGCTCGGCCTGCCAATACAAAGATCTTTAATTCATTTGCCTTGCCTCTCACTTAAATTCCGTCTGGATGTTGATGTTCCCTTTCAGGATCTTGGAAATAGGACAATCCTCCGCAATCCGGATCAGCCTTTGCTGTAGCTCCGGATCCCCCACATTCTTAATGTCGATCTTACGGTCGATGCGCAGGACTACACCATTGCTCCCGATCCGGTGGAACATATTGGCCTCAACCTCGATCTCCGGGATCTCCAGACCTTTATGATCGATATACATCCGCAGTGTCGCCAGTGTGCAGGAAACAAGAGATGACAGTAAAAGCGTGTATGGATCCGGGCCAACATCCTTTCCGCCCAGTTTTTCAGGTTCGTCCGTAATCAGTACGCCATTCCTCCAGTGAATAGCAGTTTTATACTTATCGGTCCCGATCACCCCGCTGATCGGCGTCTCCAACATATATTTCATGGATGCCAGTCTTTTTCCCAGACATCCTCGTATTGCGCGGGGTGACGTCGGAACTGTACATTCACATACGGGCAAAGTGGTACGATCTTCAGATCTTTCTCCTTTGCATAGCTGACCAGCTTTTCGAGCAACAATTTTGCGAACCCCCGACCTTCAAACTCGGGATATACTTCCGTGTGGAATACTGTCAATCTTCCGTTTGTGATGGCGATGTCCATTTTCCCGGCTTTGACCTCATCTGTAAAGAGCTGCACTTCGCCGTAAGCACGGCCTTCAAAAGCTACTGTCGTCCTTTCCATTAAGCTTTAGTGTTGTTTTCCGCAACATCCTGTAGAATGGTCAATGCCCCCGAAGGACAGCTGGCGACTTGATCGATCAGTTCCTCGGTCGTGGCATTTTCCGGTCGTATCCAGGGGCGTGCCTTCGGGTCATAAACCTGAGGCAGCGTCCGGACACAGATGCCCGCATGAATACATGTTTTTGGTTTCCAGAGGATCGTTATTTCCCCGTTCTGATATGTAAGTGTTTCCATAGCGTGCTCATTATAGATCGTCGCCAAACCTATAAAAAGGGCACGGAGAGCGAACCTGGCGCCTTGCGTGACAATCGTATACGTTGACACGCAAATGTCTGCAACCGGGCTAAAAGAGGAAGATGATATTTATCGCAAAAAGTAGTAGACAAAAGTCTACTTTCTGGTAGGGCAAGGACGAGAAGTATCTATTTCAGATTGTGCAGACGTTTGACGCGGCTTAGCGTATCCTTGTTGATACCGAGATAGGATGCAATGATGTGCTGCGGAAAACGTTGAGAAAGTTCAGGATAACATTCTACAAAATCGGTATAACGCTTATCTGCCGAAGAACTTATAGTGGAGGTGAGACGCCGGTTGTTGGCCATCATATTGCGCTCGTCAAGCCTCATTTTCATTTCACAGAACGCCGGTATCTTATTCTGTAGTTCTATCGTACCTTCCCTGGTCACATAAAGCAGTTCGCAATGCTCCCAGGCGTCGATATGATAGCGGCTTGGCGTCAACTCCACAAAACTTTCCCGGTCACCCATCCACCATTCTTCAACACCCAGCCGTACAACGTGTTCAATTCCGCCGTCATCCACGGAATACATGCGCATCGCACCTTTTACGATAAATGCGAAATATTTACACTGGTCCCCAGCCTGGAGCAAAAATTGTCTTTTCCGTAATTTGAACGGAGTAAATGTCCGTCTGATTAATGCCTTTTCCCCGTCTGAAAGCGGTTCAGAACTGAATTTTTTCAGATAGTCAAAAAAAGCGTTGTACATATAAACCTCCAGTACCTTTTTAAATATTAAATATTATTGATCGTCGTATAAGATGGACCACTTGCGCCGCCGCGCGTGTTCCAGGAATTTCATCGACAATTATCTACATTCTTTTGCTACATATGTCATCTTTCTGATCTATCAGGATCATGAAATTTGCGTTGTCACAAACAAACAAGAATTATCATGAGATCCGTGTCCTTCTTTTCTTTCCGTGATCCACGTCACAAACATCCTTTCGGCCATTCCATACAGCCAACCGAAATGACGACCAGGGACAAGACATACGAAACAACAAAGAGCATTTTAACGAACATGGGCTCTTAAGCGCATCGCAATTTTTCGATTATTCATTAATTATACAACTATCAAACAATGTCAAAAAATGTAAAAAGGGGCCTTGAGGCCCTCCTGCGTCCGGAAGATAGCGTCGTCGTACTGATCGATCACCAGCCTTTTCAGTTCACAAACCTGAACAGCCATGATCCGCAGGCGATCATCAACGCTGCCGCCGGACTTGCTAAAGCGGCAAAATTGTTCAACGTACCCACCATTCTTACCACGGTCATCGAAGAACGCGGAGGATCACTCCTCAAACAGATCCAGGACGTATTCCCAGACCAAAAGCCCATCAACCGTACTTTTATCAATACCTGGCAGGACACAAACGTTACCAACGTAGTAACCAAAACCGGCCGCAAGCAACTGATCATTGCGGGGCTCTACACGGAGATCTGTGTGGCTATGCCTGCGATCCAGGCTGCAGGCGAAGGTTATGATGTATATGTCGTTACAGACGCCTGCGGAGCGGTTTCAGTGGAAGCTCACGATATGGCCGTACGTCGTATGGAGGCACACGATATCACGCCGATCAACTGGATAGCCGTGGTTTCGGAATGGCAGCGCGACCACGCTCGCACCCAAACGGGACTTGGACTTGCAAATATCCTGGTAGAACATGGCGGCGCAAGCGGCGTGGCATTTCTTTGGGAGCAACAACTGTTAAATACACCTGTCCCTGCGCAATAGTCAGGACCCTTGAAAACGCGACACCTTGATCGATCTCAGGGTGTCGCGTTTGTTTATCCATCCGGTTAATTAAAAGATCAAAGGAGAATAACATGGAAATAGGTATAGACAGTTTCGCCTCGGCAATGTATAGCAGCCGTGAGCTGAGCAGCGTTGATACGATGGAGCAACTGCTGGATAGAATAGTGGCGGCAGATGTGGCCGGACTGGACGTTTTCGGCATCGGCGAACACCATAAAAAAGAGTTTCTGGACTCGGCTCCCGCAGTGATCCTGGCAGCGGCGGCAGCCCGAACCAAAAAGATCCGGCTGATGAGTGCAGTGACCGTACTGAGCGCTTCAGATCCTGTAAGAGTGTTTCAGCAATTCGCCACCCTCGACATCATTTCCAAAGGACGTGCGGAGATCGTGGCCGGCCGTGGTTCCTCCACAGAAGCATTTCCCCTTTTCGGGTATAACCTGCAGGATTATGACGCCTTGTTCATAGAGAAATTAAAACTGCTGCTACAGATCCGGGACGAAGAGTTCGTTACCTGGTCGGGTAAGTTCAGGTCAGAACTGAAAGATCAGCCGGTTTACCCGCGACCGCTTCAGGAGAAGCTACCTGTCTGGGTGGGTGTGGGCGGAACGCCGCAATCATTTGTACGTGCCGGTATGCTTGGGCTTCCCTTAATGGTGGCCGTCATCGGCGGCGAGACAGAGCGGTTTCGTCCGCTGGTCGATCTCTACAGAAAGTCTGGTGAAGAAGCTGGATTTAAACCAGAGGAATTGAGGGTAGGACTGCACTCACCGGGCTATGTCGGTGTGGACGACCAGAGAGCAATCGATGACTATTATCCGGGCTATAAGGAATCATGGACCAAAATAGGCCGCGAACGCGGCTGGCCTCCTGTTACAAGAAGTCAGTTCGACGAACTGGTATCGGAAAAAGGCGTTCTTGTCGTTGGCGGGCCGGAAACGGTCAAAGCAAAGCTATTGCGCCATAGCCAAGCACTTGGAGGCGTAGACCGTTTTATGTTTCAGATGGATATTGCCGGCCTTACTCACCAGCAGTCCATGCGGGCCATTGAACTGATCGGTTCGAACGTGATCCCACAGATCAGAAAAAACGGCTGATAGCCACAGTAATTTAAACCGTTCACCACAAATATTTAATATGAAAAAGAAAAGCAGCTTTTCTACTCAGGGACAAAGAGCAGATATAGGCGACCTTAAAATATACCGCATACTGGCTAACAGATACGCGCACGCCGTGGGCGCATTTGTATTCCTCGATCATATCGTTCCTACGATCCAAACGACCATCAATAAGGAAGGTACCGGCGCGCATCCGCACCGGGGCATTGCCACATTGACTTACATCCTGAATGGCGAGGACGAGCATTTCGACAGTGCCGGGAACTATGCCATGGTTCATTCGGGCGGAATTCAATGGATGAAGGCAGGTAAGGGTATCATCCACGACGAAACGTTGAATTATGATTCCCGGACGGATTCCAAACTGATCCATGCCTTCCAATTCTGGATCAACCTGCCGGCAAAAATAAAATCTGAAAAGCCAGAATATTTAGCTATTGAAGGCAATGAAGTGCCCTACAAAACCTTACCCGATAAAAACGGCTGGATCAAAATTATCGTTGGTTCTTTTGAGGATTTAAGCGCCCCGATCCCTAATTATTCAGAACAATTCCTCTATCATATCCACCTGGAGCAGGATGCTGTTTTTACTATCAACATAGCGGATAAACTGGAGGTAGCTGCTTATCTGCCCACGATGTCTGCCACGATCAACGATGAAGATTTCAACGACGGTGACTTTGTCGAGTTCGACCGAAAGGAAGGAAGTATAGAGATACGCAACCAAAACAGCGAAGCCTGTGACCTTCTATTGTTCGGCGGCGAGACCTATCAGGAACCCATTTTCGAAGAAGGGCCATTCGTCATGAATTCCAAGTTGGATATTGCCAATGCCTATCAGGATTTTTATAATGGCGATTACGGAACGATCGATTACGAAAAACAAAGATCTAAAACACAGTAAGCCAAGACTGACACCGTTTTTTTACAAGCTGATCAAACCGGTAAAGAACTCACTACGTATTTTGACTCATGGACAATTACATCGCACCCGCTCAAACTCGCATGAAAGCTGACGAACATTATTCGTCAGCTTTCATTTTGGAGAACCCTGGTTATCGACAGATCTTTGTCAAACTACCTAGGTTGGTTAAAAATATACCGCGCAATTCTCCACTCGTCTTGTTCCTTTCTTAATAAGAAGAACTCCCTGTTTTCTGCAGAGATAGTTTCTCTTGTCGGAGGAGTGTAGTTCCATTTGAATGTGTCCGGACAAATGAGATGTCATCTTTTATTATCACCTCGTCAATTTTTACTTTGACAGTTAACTGGATAGCCTTAAAAAAAAATTCATACGCTGTAACCAACTGTGCTGTACGCAACGGCTCCCTTCAGCACCACATTACATCTTATCTGGGAATTACTAAAGAAACACTAAGTAGGATAAAAAGGCAGTCCATACGCTGAATTCTTTCCTCTATGGTCCCCCCCGGCGTGGCTTCAATCCAATGAGTTCCGTTCGCTACCCTCACGTTGTTTTCGCTTAAAGAGAGGTCGCTCAAGTGAAACACCGGACGAACTCTCCTTAAACAAAAACGTCCCAGGCCTTGCCTGGGACGTTTTTGTTTAATTGGCGGGGAGGACCGGCAAAATCTCGAACCTTGTGTGGACGACTTGAGACTGTTGTACAGGGTGATTATTAGGAAAAACCTCATTTGAATCGAATTTGAGACATTTTTCGCTGGTTTACGATAGATTTTCAAACCGCCTTGGGTCAATCTCGTTTTTGCCCCTCAGGGACAGACAGGGGATTTTGTTTGTTTAGATGCGTTTATCGATTTTGCAAGAAAAACAAGACTCATTGCCTAATCTTTATATCATAGCCGGATGCAACGGCGCAGGTAAGACTACTGCCAGCTTCACAATTTTTCCTGGATTACTTAATTGCAAGGAATTTGTAAACGCCGACAGTATTGCCGCGGGCCTGTCTCCATTTAATCCGGAGGGGGTTGCCGTTGAGGCCGGTAGACTGATGTTATCCCGGATTGACGAGCTAACGAGAGCGAACGTAGATTTTGCAATCGAGACAACGCTGGCGACAAGGAGCTATTTGTCATTGGTTAAAAGAGCTCAGTCGCTTGGATATAAAGTAACGCTGTTGTACATCTGGTTGGATTCACCTCAGACCGCGAAAGAGCGCGTAGCTGCGCGCGTTGCAAAGGGTGGGCATAATATTCCCGGGGATGTTATTGAGCGTCGATATTACCGTGGAATTTTCAATCTGATTAATTTGTTTATTCCCGTGGTGAATGGGTGGATGGTTGTGAATAGCACAAATGTGGTAATTGAGCCTATTGCGACAGGGGATCAAGAGGGGAAAAATGTTGTTAGGAATGACTATTTTTGGAATGTAATCGTAGAGCAAAGCAAGAGATATGGAAAAGGATAAACCTGAATTGACGGGGCTTTTTAAGGACATATTGCAGGGGATGAACGATGCAACACGCAAGCTCGTGGAGGAGAATGCAGCCATCGGAGGCTCTCTGGTTATCTCGGTTAATGGAGAGGTGAAGAAGGTGCCAGCGAAGGATTTGCTTCCGCAGGTGCGCATAAACAAAAATCCCCTGCAATAGCCTCCTGGCTGCAAGGCATTATAAAAACTGGTGTCTAAAGGGCATCAGATATGATCGAGACCTGCACGTCCAAAGCGACTAAAATCTCCTTTGTCAGATTAAACGTTCTTCCAGCGCGTCTCGCCATAAAATGAATCCTTTCATTGGATCTGAGTAATCGTGAAGAACGCGACTAAAGTTGGATGTAACACCATCAATAAATGCCTGACGACCTTTCTGTCGAATTACTCCCAATGCGTCGTCGATCTGTTTCAAAGCATCTCGGAGGGTAGATACGCTCTTGTCTACATGCCAAATATAGGTAGCCTCCTCTGTATCTAAGGTCTCCCAAAATTTCATTCAGCAAATCATCAGGTGAATTGTACAACGCCTGTGAATCTACCACGTTGGTCTGAACTTGTTGAATATCCAGAAGGTTAGCCTGATGAGTCTCCGGATGCCGCTTTAAAATATTCTCTAATAAAAATCGAAAGCGAACGCCTTCTATTATCTCACGATCGATCCTATCAAGATCATCTTAAACTGCTCTGATTGATATTTGAACGCGACTATCCCAAACTTAAATTCCAGATGCTCGATTGGAATCTGGACCTGGTTCTCAATAGAGAATGATTTATCGCTAGTTGTGACTGGCTCATAAAAATCAAACAAAGGTCCTTCTTTTACGAATCTTTTATAATGCACATTCCTTTTCTGAAAAAGCCTTTCGAGGTAATCAATCTTATAATCACGATAATCTCGATTGATCGAGATGTTATTGCCGAGCGTAATGACCAAATTCCCGGGTTGAACCTGAGTACTGGATTCTTCAATGCCAGCCAACGATGTATCCAGTTCATCCAGTGCCTCAGATCCAATTCGTGTGACAGATTTCAGGAACTCCGTTACCCGACCGCGATCGTTCCAAATATGCAGGTATATTCTTGCTGCGGCAAGCTTGAATGAATTTCCGGCAATCATCAACCCACGATTGTTTATCAAAATCGGCTGCTATAAACCAAGATGTATTGTCCTGCATGAGGGGATAGATCCCTGCCAGGTGACCACCTTCAAGGTGTTTAATCGCCTGGTGACTATCGTACGGCAAATATTCCTTCTCGGTGTAATTTTGGAAGGTTCCCCCGTGCATCTGATGTAATCTGTACCGGTAAGGATCGAAGCGGCAGGCAGGTATATAGCCGCTCTTTCCGGCCTTCTCCCAGCGCACGGCAAAAACATCGTCGCGGCCGCGGAAGAGAGATTTATAGAGATTTGATTTGATCGGCTGACCACATACGAAAAATAAAGGTTGTCCTTTTTTCGCGTTGTTTCAAGCTTATAGAGTCAAAGTATATCAGGGACTGATCGTTCCCGAAAATAGCGCAGCAGACAATACTGACCTATGTTGTATTAGATCATTTCCCCAGCAGTGGCTTAACTACAAGTATTTGATTATCATATATTTGCATTGAGCAGTGCCAACCAGGTTCGATATCCATTCCACCAGTCGCAAAAAAGCCTGCAAACTGTTAAAATTTGCAGGCTTTCTTTATGCGGAGAGACAGGGATTCGAACCCTGGATACCCTTTGGGGGTATACACACTTTCCAGGCGTGCTCCTTCAACCACTCGGACATCTCTCCTTTTGTTGAACGGGGTGCAAAGAAATCAATATTTCTGGCGTTTTGCAAGGTCAGGCCGTTAATTCTCCGGCCAGGGATAAACCCACCAGCTCACGCGCACGGTCGGGACCGTACTCGCCGATCAGCAGCATCAATTTGGTTACGGCCGCCTCGGTGGTCATGTCGGCACCGCCGATTACACCGATCTGCTGCAGCTTTTTGCTCGTTTCGTAGCGCCCCTGCAGCACCCGGCCACCCGGGCATTGCGAGATGTTGAGGATGATTACGCCGTTTTCAATCGCCCGCTTCAGCTCTTCCGTCAGCCAGGGCAGCGTGGGGGCATTACCGGAACCATAGGTTTCCATGACCACAGCCTTCAGGCCGGGAATGCTTAGAATAGCATGCACGATCTCCTGACTGATGCCCGGGAACAGCTTCAGAATGGAAATATTCGTTTCAAACGACTTGCGCAGCGTCAGCGACGACGGCGACACAACAGCCATAGCCGAGAAGTTGTAATCGATCTTTACGCCGGCTTTGGCCAGCGGCGGGTAGTTACCCGAGTTGAACGCATCGAACTGCATGCTTTCAACCTTCTTGGTCCGGTTGCCACGCAGCAGCACATAGTCAAAGTAAATACAAACCTCGTTTACCAGCGGCTCACCGTTGCGACGGGCAGAGGCAATGTCGAGCGAAGTAATGAGATTCTCGCGGGCGTCAGACCGGGGCTCGGCAATCGGCAACTGAGCACCGGTAAAAATCACCGGCTTGTGCAGGCCCTCCAGCATAAAGCTAATGGCCGAGGCCGTGAAGGCCATCGTATCGGTACCGTGTAGCACCACGAAGCCGTCGTGTTGGTCGTAGTTGTCTTTAATGACCTCGCCGATCACTTGCCAGTGGCCCGGGTTGATGTTGGACGAATCGATCGGTATCTCAAACGATACGACAGTAATCTCCAGCGACAGGTTCTTGAGCGTCGGCAGATGTTCGAGGATGGAAGCAAAGTCAAAAGGGATGAGCACGCCGTCTTTGTCATAGGTCATGCCGAAGGTTCCCCCGGTATAAATGATCAATATCCGGGAACGCGCCTTCTCCGGCAAGGCAGCGTTTATGCTTATCTTTTTTAAATTCATGTTGGCGGTGGTGTATGCTGGTTGTTTGGGTTGTTTGCGTCAGGGGCCTGTCAGACAGGGTGGAAAAGCTTCAGGGCATTGGCGGTGGTGGCCGCCTGTATTTGCTCTACCGGTATCTTCATAATCTCCGACATGCGGTGCGCTACCAGCGGTATATACGACGGCTCGTTGCGCTTACCCCGGTACGGCACCGGGGCCAGGTAAGGGCAATCGGTCTCCAACACAAGGTGCTCTAGCCCGACAGTGGGCAGCACGGCATCGAGGCCTCCGTTCTTATAGGTAGCGACGCCACCAATGCCTAGTAGGAATCCCATTCTGGTGACGCGCTCGGCCTGAGCGGCGTCCCCCGAAAAGCAATGAAATATACCCGTCAGCTTACCGTCCGCGAGCCCCTCTACAAGCTCGATTGTCTCGTCGACACTTTCACGGCAGTGAATGATGATGGGCAGGTTATATTTTTTGGCCCAGTTCACCTGGATGGTGAAGGCCTCCTTTTGTTGCTCCCAGAAAGTCTTGTCCCAATACAGGTCTGTACCGATCTCGCCCACAGCAACAAACTTGCGCTTGGCGAGCCACTCCTCGACAATGTACAGCTCACGCTCAAAGTCCTTCTTTACATAACAAGGGTGCAGGCCCATCATAGAGAGACAGCGGCCTCCCGACCGGCTTTCCAATTCAAGCATATCGTCTATGGAAGTGTGATCGATGTTGGGCATATACACCCGGCCGATCGTTGCTTCTTCACACCGCGCCAGCACGTCGGTACGGTCCGGGACGAAGGCTTTGGCATAGAGGTGTGCGTGGGTATCTATATAATAATCCATGGCATACTCGGGTGGAAAATGCGGGGTGATTAAATATCGACGTGGTAAACATCCTGCTGGTTACGGGCGATGTTTTGTACGTGGAAACCGCCAGGCTGCGGTACCTCCTCTACCAGGTCGAACATCGTACACGCCTTGGGCAGGGCCGAAAAAATGAGCAGGAAGTTGTAGGTGCCAACCCGCGGGATGGCCGTCCACATGGGGGCATAGGAAATGTTTTCGGCATGCACCAGGCTGGAACGGGATCCCGTGTCGCGATCCACCAGGTAGGTGGTCCGCCAGATGCGGATCAGCATCTCCTCCGATTCGTTCTCAAAATAGCAGTGCACGTACACGTAGGAATCCTCCAGCGTCTCGGGCGCGATGGCCGCCAGGATCTCGGTATCGACGGCGGGGCTGGGCTTTACTGGTACCTCCGGCACGGCCGCCGACCTGACAAATGGGGTGTTTACGGTACTCGCCATACTTACAAATCCAACAAATTTCGCATTATTTCCCGGAAATCTCTACTTTCGCTCGCATTATCCTATTCTAACCGTATGAGCAAACTTGTCATTGGCAGCTTCCAGGAATTCGAACAACACATCGGAAAAGACCTGGGCTACTCAGACTATCTGAAGATCACCCAGGAACAGATCAATAAATTTGCGGAAGCTACCCTCGACCACCAGTGGATCCATACCGACCCCGTGCGGGCGGCGGAAGGCCCGTTCAAAAAACCGATCGCCCACGGCTACCTGGCCCTGTCGATCATCCCCTACCTGTGGGATCAAATCGCCGAGATCAACAACGTCAAAATGCTGGTAAACTACGGCATCGAAAAGTTGAAGTTCGCCCAGCCCGTCATCGTCGACAACGAAGTGCGCCTGAAAGTAACACTCGAGTCGCTTGCCGACCTGCGCGGCATTACCAAAGCGCAGCTGCTGGCTACCCTCGAAATTAAAGACAATCCGAAGCCGGCGTTTACGGCGTCGATCATCTTCCTGTACCACTTCAAATAACGCACTGACTTGAACGTCAATCTCGACTCGCTTCTTACTGTTACCAATGTACTGATCGGCCTGACCGTTATCATAAGTTTCTACGCTTTTGAACGGCCCGACTTTCTGAACAAGCTTATCATGAACCCGTACCGCGTCAAACACCGGCGCGAGTACTACCGGTTCATCACCTCGGGGTTTATTCACCTCGACCACATACACATTATCTTCAACATGTTCTCGCTGTACTTTTTTGGTACAGCTATGGAAAGTGTGTTTTTGGTTGTATTCGGACCCCTGGGTTATGTATACTTCGTGGCATTATACCTCCTCGGTATAGTTGTATCCGACATCCCCACATTCTTTAAACACCAGGACAATCCCAGGTATAATGCCCTGGGTGCTTCGGGTGGTGTCGCATCGGTGATCTTTGCATTTGTGATCTTTCTGCCGTTAGAAGATATCTGCATATACTTCGCATTCTGCTTCCCGGGGTTTATCATGGGCACAGCCTACCTGGTGTTCTCCTGGTATCAGGGGAAGAAGGCAAAAGACAACATCAACCACGACGCCCACCTCTATGGTGCGTTGTTCGGCATGGTCTTCTGCATTGTGCTGTACCCGCGCGTGCTGCCCGAGTTCATCGAACAGCTCAAGAGCTGGCGGATGTTCGACTAACCACAATAAAAAACAAGGCCCTGTTTTAAGGGTCTCCACGACGATGGTTGTCTTGGTAACAGTTTCTGTATGAAGCGTGCGTGAACTCTGCGTGAAGCGAACAGCCGTCAGCCTGTATATGACCCAAAATAGGTGACATCGTTTGACACACAGGGGGTGTCTTTTGTAGGGCCGGATGTGTTTTCTATACAAATTCAGCCAAAAGACCGAACTTTTAGCACCCGTTTCGTTGTAATACAGGATTCAGTCCCCGAAACCGAAGTCCGATGGCCCATTATACACACCCTTCCATGAACCTCACCGACACGATCATTCCTGTCTATAATCTCATGACGTGCTCCGGTGGTACCAACTTTGGTATCTCCCGGTGCGAGCCGGATGACGACTTCACCGATTTCCAGGAGCCGCATCGGAACGAAGGGTATTCGCTCATCTTATTGACAAGAGGCGCAATCGAGAAGTTCATCGACTTCGAAAAGTATTATATCGAAGCACCGGCGCTGATCTCCATGAGTCCGGAGCAAGTGCACCAGTATGTCAAGTCCTACGATGCCGAGTTGCAGTTCATCTCCTTTAACAGAGACTTCCTGATGGGCGAGGTGCAGGGATGGATGGCGTGCTGGGAATGTATGTTTGGTCACGTAATTCAGGATCTCGATGCGTCGACCATGGAAGAGCTGTTGGTCTATGCACGCCTGATGGAAGAGGAGTTTGCCGCGAACAAACCACAGAAAGACAGCCTGATCCGAAATCTCCTGAATGCCTTTATTATCTGTTGCGCACGTTTGCAGAGCATCAGTGTGCCAGTGATGCAGATGGATTCCACACAGAATAAACTGGTACGTCAATTTAAATATCAGGTCGATACACACTTTCGTGAGAAGACTATGGTGGCCGAGTATGCTGACATGCTATATGTAACGCCCGGCCATCTGAATGAGGTGATCAAAACAACCGTTGGCAAGACGGCCAAACGGGTAATCGACGAAAAGCGCCTGACGGAGGCCAAACGTTTGTTATTCTGGGGGAACTACTCCATGAAGGAGATTGCCTGGCAGCTGAAGTTTGAAGACGATTCGTATTTCAATCGATTCTTTAAAAAACACACGGGCCATACGCCGTATCTATACCAACGCACGATCCGCGAAAAGTACAATTAATGCCATGATTAGGTAAATGTTTGCTGGCATGGAGTGTAATACTTTTGCTTCATGATCAACCTGGCAAGAATGCACAATAATCTACTACCGATAAAACCTTTTACAGAGGTTTTGCGTGTAAGTCAGATTATGTTGATCCACCACGCATTCCCGTGTCGCCGTCATACGGCCGATCCGAAAGCGTAGTATACCCTGCGCGTTATGCCCTCCGCGCCGGTTGCTCTGCTACACCGGCCTGCATGACCTCCGGCCGCCCCGCCGGCACATTGCCAGCTTGCCTCACGAACCTGAAACCACATTGATACATATCTAAAAGAAGGAAGTATGAAACGTTTATTGAACCCACTTGCAACCACCGGAGTCACCATGCTCGGGAGCATGGCACTCGTCGCCATATTAAACAGCTGTACCTCGTCGTCGGGCAACGATGGCGGCATGATGCAAATGCCCACCCCTACCCTGCCCGTATTGACTGTCGCCAACATAGCCACTACCACACATCGTGAGTATGCCGCTACGCTGGAAGGCAAGGTGAACGTCGAGATCCGTCCGCAGGTAGCAGGCTACCTGGAGACGATCTTTATAGACGAAGGCGAATACGTTAAAGCCGGTCAGCCATTGTTCCGCATCAACGACCGCCCCTACCGCGAGCAGGTAGCCAACACCACGGCATCGCTGAAGGCTGCACAAGCCAACGAGTCGAAAGCCCAACTGGAAGTTGACCGCCTCACGCCACTGGTGAAAAACAACGTCATCTCGGAAATCCAACTGCAGACAGCACAAGCCAGCCTCGAATCAGCCAAAGCAAACGTAGCCCAGGCCCGTGCCCAGATGGGCAACGCCGAGATCAACGCCGGCTATGCGCTGATCAAAGCACCGGTAAGCGGTTACATCGGCCACATTCCCTACAAGCTCGGGAGCCTCGTGGGCCGTGGCGAAGACCTGCCGCTCACGGTCCTGTCGGATGTAAAAGATATCTATGCTTACTTCTCGCTGAGCGAAGTCGACTTCCTGCAGTTCAAAGAGCAGGTGCCGGGCGCCACGCTGGAAGAGAAGCTCAAGAATCTGCCACCCGTCAACCTGATCCTGGCCGACAACACAGTATACCCTGAAAAGGGCGTCGTGAGCACGGTCGAAGGTCAGTTTGACAAGACCATGGGTGCCATCACCTTCCGCGCTACGTTCCCCAATGCTGCCGGTCTGCTCCGCTCGGGTAACACCGGCCGCGTCAGCATCCCACGCAACCATGCGCAAGCACTGGTAGTGCCGCAGGAGGCAACGTTCGAGCTACAGGACAAGGTGCTGGTGTTTGTCGTCTCCGATAGCAACAAAGTAGCCAGCCGCCCGATCCACATCAAGGACCAAAGCGCTACATATTACTTTGTAGACGAGGGGCTGAAGCCGGGTGAAAAGATCGTATACTCAGGCCTGAGCCGCCTGCGCGACGGTGCACTGATCGCACCGCAGCACATTACGCTCGACAGCTTGCTGAAAACAAAACCTATTTAATCACACCGTTATACCCTGCCGGCCAACCGGCCGCTTAGCGGGCTTGCTTCTCATCGAAGCAGGCCCGGCAGGACCTATACGTACCTTTTAATAACGCTTCTTATGTTAAAGACATTTATCGAACGACCGGTACTGGCAACGGTCATCTCAATCATACTCGTGCTGCTGGGGGTGCTCTCGCTGCTTCAACTGCCGGTGACGCAGTTCCCCGACATCGCCCCGCCCAGCATTCAGGTGCAGGCAAACTACCCCGGCGCCAACGCCGAAGTGGTGGCCCGCTCCGTCGCCACGCCCATTGAAGAAGCCGTGAACGGCGTCGAGGACATGACCTACATGACCTCTACGTCGAACAACGACGGCACCATGGCGCTGACAGTATATTTCAAGTTGGGCACAAACCCCGACCTGGCTGCCGTAAACGTGCAAAGCCGTGTGTCAAAAGCTACCAGCCTGCTGCCGGCAGAAGTAGTACAAGCCGGTATCAACACGCAAAAGCAGCAGAACAGCATGATCATGGTGGCCAACCTCATGAGCGACAACCCGCTGTACGACGAAACATTCTTGCAGAACTATGCCAAGATTAACTTCATTCCCCAGATCCAACGGGTGAACGGCGTCGGGCAGGCCATGGTGTTCGGCTCGAAAGATTATTCCATGCGCATCTGGCTGAAGC
>NZ_JAHESE010000049.1 GCF_018598175.1 Dawidia cretensis | reverse complement strand
GTTGCAACGCATCGAACAGACAGGGGTTGAAACATCAGTGGGTTGGTGGAACAGCCTGGTGGCGGGCGACTTTGATGAAGATGGCGACACCGATTATATCGCCGGCAACCTGGGCGAGAACAATGGCTTTCAGGTAACGAAAGAATACCCACTGCGCCTTACGGCCAAGGATGTCGACGGCAATGGCAGCATTGACCCGGTGCTGGCGTGTTACATGAAGACGTCTATGACAGACGATACCAAACGCCTGTTTCCCGTGCATTTCTGGGATGAGATCAATTCACAGAGCCCGAAGTTCCGAAACAAGTATGCGCGCTATAAACAGTACAGCAAGATCACGATGCAGGATCTTCTTTCACCCGAGGAGCTGAAAGACGCCGTTGTGCTGGAAGCGAACCAGCTGCGGTCGGCGTATATCGAAAATGAGGGAGAGGGTAGGTTCACCCTACATGCGTTGCCTATGGCGGTGCAGGTAGCCCCTGTCAACGGGATGGTGACAACCGACGTTAATCGTGATGGTCACCAGGATGTGCTGCTGGTCGGCAATGATTATGGCAACGAGGTGTTTGCCGGCCGGTATGACGCCTTTACCGGGCTGGTGCTGCTGGGCGATGGAAAAGGGGGCTTTCGCGTGGTGCCGTCCGAGCAAAGCGGCTTTTATGTGCCCGGCGATGCCAAGGCGTTGGTGCGGGTAGCCGGTGCTCAGGGCGAGCTTTTCCTGGCGTCGCAGAACCGCGATAGCGTGAAAGTGTTTCGGCCTGTTATGGCAAGACCCGGCAGGTTTGTGCAGCCCGGACCGCTTGACTGTAGGCTGGAGGTGGTATATTCAAATGGCCGGAAAGAGCGGAGGGAGATTTTTTACGGTGCCGGCTACCTTTCGCAGTCGTCACGGCGGATCATGTTACCAGCCGATGTGCGCGAAGCCACACTTTATACCTTCGCGGGGGTAGGCAGGAAAGCGCTGTAGGGACGGAAAAACTTGAAAGTGACCTCATTTCTGTCATGCACCTTGACTTTTTTGCGGTTATAGATATCTTTCACAAAAATTCACCATTCTAACCTTTCCTTCTATTTATGGATGCATCAAAAGTTGACATGTACCTCATGACGAATGCCAAGTTCTTTGAGGGTAACAAAATTCCACTTATCCGCGAGCGTCTCCTGGCGCTGGACGAGTCACGTTTTGCTCACCTCCATGCGGTAAACCTGAAAGACCCCACGACTATTCTGATCATTTCGATTGTCGCTGGCATTTTGGGTATTGACCGGTTTATGATTGGCGATACAGGCCTTGGCATTGCCAAGTTGCTTACGTGCGGTGGCTTTTATGTCTGGGGCATCGTCGACTGGTTCCTGATTCAGGCACGTACGAAAGAGGTGAACTTTGAGCGACTGCTGCAAGTAATCTAAATTTTTTTAAAGAATCCGATCCATGGCACTGAAAGACCGTAGCCTTTACCGGATGATCGTATTCTTATTGGGGGCCGGGTATGCCTGGTTGGGATACCATCTCTTTGGAGGTGATAACCATGCCCACGTGACACTGTGCATGTTCAAAGACATGACCGGTGTACCGTGTCCGTCGTGTGGCATTACCCGGTCCCTTCTTTCTCTCCTGCATGGAAATGTCCAGGAGGCGTTGTGGATCAATCCCCTTGGCTTTGTGGCCGCCCTCCTGCTGACAATCCTGCCGGCCTGGGTGTTGTATGACGGCGTACAACGCAAACGTACGTTGCCCACAGCGTATCGCTGGGCGGAGCTGCAACTGCAGCGGCAAAAACTTTTGTATGTACCGTTAATCGCCCTCATTCTTGTGAACTGGGGCTGGAATATTCTTAAAGATCTTTAATCATGGCACAAGTATTGGAATTTGCTTATCGCCCCGATGACGAAGAAAGCGAAAAAGCATCAAACAGTTACCTCATGTCGATCGTGGCGGTAATCGTCGGGCTACCACTGCCTATCATCAACCTGCTGGCTACGCTATTCTTCTATTTCGGCAACCGCGATGGTTCGTTCTTCGTGCGTTGGCATTGCACGCAAGCATTGCTTTCGCAGCTCACCGTGTTATTTATGAACAGTGCCGGGTTTGCCTGGACGCTCTCGATCATCTTCGGCGACGCCACGTTAACCAATCCCTACATTGCATATATGGCCACCGTGGTGTTGTTTAATATTGGCGAGTTCATTGCAACGGTATATGCTGCCATTGTTACGCGCAAAGGACAACACGTATCGTTTTGGTTCTTTGGTCCGTTAACCGCTCTCATCTGTAAAGACTGATATCATGGAAAAAGTACTGATCCAGTTTGTTGTACTGATCATCTCCTTCTTCGGCTTGTGGTTTCTCCTCAGCCGTATTGAGTTTGTCGACCGCGACCAGGTAGACAAGTTCGCGGCAGAAAGCGAACAGAAGCTCGGCGAGGTCATTCTCGAAAGCATTACCCTGACCAACGAAGAGGTCAACAACAAAAAGCTCAAGGCGGTGCTCGATTCCATCAAGACACGCCTGTGCGAAGGCAAGCAACTGGACTGCAGCAAGATTAAGCTACACCTGGTGCGCAACAGCGAAGTCAATGCCTTTGCGTTGCCGGACGATCACCTGGTGGTATTCACCGGTTTGTTGGAATATGCAGAAAGCCCCGAAGAAGTGGCCGGTGTTATGGCCCACGAGATCGGGCACATCGAAAAGGACCATGTCATGAAAAAGCTTACCAAAGATATAGGTCTTTCGATGCTTTTCTCTATTGCCGGGGGCGACGCGGGTGGTAAGATCGCGCGCGAAACTGCCAAGACGCTTTCGTCTTCAGCGTTTGATCGTGATAAGGAAAGCGAAGCCGATGCCTTTGCGGTTGAGGTACTGGCCGCTGCCGACATCGACCCGCAACCTCTCAGTGATTTTTTCTTCCGCCTGGCGCGCAAGCACGATATGCCCGAAGAACTGGTCTGGATCAGTACGCACCCCGACACCGACGAACGTGCAGGCGAGATCATCAAGTTGAAGAAAAACTACACGCTTTCACCCAGGCCTATTCTCGGCACCGACTGGAAGGAGATTCAGCGCCAGGTATCCCGCTACGACGAAGAGGAAAACGAGGATGACCTCGGTGGCTATGACACTGAAGCGGACTCCGTAGTAGATATGACCGAAGAAGTCGGTGCGGATACGACTGCCGTGCAGTAATCAGGTAATCACGATTTTCGCGAAGGTCTTCGCCCGCTGGGAGCACTTGCCGGCGGCAGATCGAACAACGTGCTTTGCCGGGGAATAAACGCCGGCTCCCGCACGTGTGTGCCACAATGTTTGTTCAGTTCTGCGATAAAATATTTGATCAGCTCGGGCGAGTGAAGCTCGTCGTGCTGGTGCATGAAGAAATAGATCTTCTGAATGCCGTGGCCCATCCACTGTTTGATGCGCTGTACCCACGCGTCGATGCGCGTATAGTCTGTGGGATGCAGTCCGTTGCCTACAAACCGGATAAAGGCCTCCGGCGTTGTCAGCCGCATGTGTACACAGTCGCGTCGTCCGGAAGCATCGGAAATAACGGATCCATAATGATTGTGCGTTAACATATCA
Organism: Dawidia cretensis; assembly: GCF_018598175.1. Taxonomy (GTDB): domain Bacteria; phylum Bacteroidota; class Bacteroidia; order Cytophagales; family Cyclobacteriaceae; genus Ohtaekwangia; species Ohtaekwangia cretensis. The sequence continues at coordinate 30,720 of NZ_JAHESE010000049.1, read as the reverse complement.
AAGACGGACCCGAACGCCTGCGGGTCACTGAACCAACCCGCGTTTCTGAATTCTACAAAAACGTCGAGATCGCGCGGGAGTCCTGTTAAAAATGCTTCGAGCGTATCCTGTGTCTGCGGACCCATGCCGGGGTGCGGCATCAGGAAGATAGGGCCCAGGTTGTTTTGAAATCCTGCTATACCTTCCAGGAAGCGATCGGTTAGTTCCTGTACATCTTTTAGTCGTTTCCCATGGGTGATGTCTTCCGTGAACTTGGGGCAGAACTTAAAATCAGGTCCGACCTTCTCGCGCCAGCCATTGGTTTGGCTTACCGTCGGCATCCGATAAAACGTGGCGTTCATTTCAATGCAGTTGAAATGGCGCGCGTAGTGTTCCAGAAAGTCCGACTCCCGCGTGCCGGGCGGGTAGATCTTACCGACCCAATCTTTGCGTCCCCACTTGGCGCACCCGACAAAGATTTCCGGCCTGGCATGGTTCGTGGCCTGCAGTATAGCAGTGGTCCCGGCAGGGTCTGCCGGGAGTGTAAAGTCGATTGCGTCGAGTGTGTTCGGATCTACCTTTCCAAATTCCATAACGGGAAGCAATGTATATAAAACGTGCTACCGGTAAAAGTAGCACGTTCGGAATACTAATCGACCCGCGTCAGGTTCGCCTCCATAAAGGAAGACCACGTGGCACCGTCGGCTGAAAATTCGCCTATTTCATGCCACGTTTTTTTTACCGGATCGACTGTGATGGAGTAGCGGTTCTTGCCGCGGTTGGGAATATCAAAACCCCATTGAAAGGTATTGTTTCCGGTGACCTTCACCCAGGCGTCGCCGCCGCGGCCATCCTTCAGGTATGTTCTGAATCTATACTCCTGGCTGTTCATATCATAGGACAACACAGCAAAGGCATGGTGCACGACTCTCTCTTGCTTGGTGGTAGGATTGATGCCTTTACCAATGCCTTCTACCACAATGATGGCGCCTTCAAGCTTCATTTCTACACGCTCGTCCATTTGCGCGGTAAGGGCAGGGCCATCGCCCATCTTCACGGAGCTTTCGCCTTGCCAACGACCGATCCAGGCAGCAAAGGGTTTAAGCTTGTCGGTGTTGGCGGCGTCTTGTGCCGGCAGGGCGTTGCTGAACAGAATATTCATGGCCAGCATCAGTGGGAGGATCAACGTGTTTTTCATGAGGGGGTATGATTTAAGTATTGTTTGAGGTCGGTTACATATTGCTCAAAGGCCGCTACACCTTTCGGCGTAATGCGACAGGTCGTTAAGGGCTTTTTGCCACGAAAGGTTTTTTCCAGGACTATATATTCTGCCTCGGCCAGCTTGTCGAGCTGTACACTGAGGTTGCCGGCTGTGCTGCTTGTTTTTTCTTTCAGAAAAGTAAACTCGGCCGACTCCAGGCTCATGAGCAATGACATCACGGCCAGGCGCAACTGCGCGTGTAAAAGCGGGTCGAGGTCTTTAAACATTCTTCAGTTTATTGCGCAGCAGATACCCGGGCACGAGATAACCCGATACAATGGAAATAAGGCCCACGAGGTGTTGCCACGCGGCGGGCAGCAGGAAGCAGGCAATGGCACACAGCCAGAAGCAAACGCCGCCCCAGATCAATGGCCTGAACCGCAGGATCACGCCCGAGACACTTGTCGGGAGCGCGCACACCAATAGAATGACGGCATTAAGCTGAAAGTTGATCTTATACCCAAAGGCGATCAGTGTAAAAATGCAGATGCCTAAGCCGGTCCAGAGCGCCCAGGTAATATGGTCTAAATGCGATACGGAGCGAGCGGTACGACCTTCCCGCCGCGACCTGTACACGGTGATGATCCAGGCTGGAATGGTGATCAGCCAAACCAGGTACGGGCGATGATAATCCAACAAGAGCAGTGCATACGCACCGGCGTGGGCGAGGAAGACCACCCAGCCCCACAGTAAAAAGTAGAAGCTGCTTTGGTGCACATTGCGCTGGGCCTGACGGATCATGCTGGTGATCAGATCGAGGCTTTCCTGCGCGGTCATGGGTTGTGAGGTAGATTCCATTGTCTTTGAATATGGATCAAACATAAAGTGGTTTATATTATAAACCAAAATTATTTATCAGAAAGGCCCAAAAAACGCTAATTTGGGGCATGTTTACAGGGATCATTGAAGCTGCGGGCCGCGTGGAGGCCGTGCAGCAGGAGGGAAGCAACCGCCGTTTTACCATTCATAGTGCGCTGGGCCGGGAATTGAAGGTCGACCAGAGTGTTTCGCACAATGGCGTATGCCTGACGGTAGTCGAAACCGGTCCGGACCGGTATCAGGTCGTGGCCATTGATGAGACCTTACAGAAATCCAACCTGGGGGCTTTGAAGCCGGGCGCTGTCGTGAATCTGGAACGCTGTATGTTGAGCAACGGGCGGTTTGACGGGCACGTTGTACAGGGCCATGTTGACCAGACAGGGATCGTCACACGCATTACCGAACAGGACGGCAGTTGGTTATTCGATTTTGAGTACGATCCCGGCGTAGGCAATGTAACCGTTGAGAAAGGGTCTATCGCCGTGAACGGCGTGAGCCTCACCTGTTTTAATAGCCGCGACCATGGCTTTACCGTAGCGATCATTCCGTATACCTACGAGCACACCAATTTCCATCAGTTAAAGACCGGCGACACGGTCAACCTCGAGTTCGACATTATCGGCAAGTATGTGAAGCGGTTGTTGGGCAAATAACACCTTAGAGTTTTCCGGCTGTTAGGCCGCTGAGGTAGGGCGCCGGCCATGAAGAGCTTTCTTCAACAGGCGGCATGTCCCCATGCCCGCATACGCCGCCAGAATGCCGATCAGGGCTCCCACCATGACATCGCCCGGATAATGCACGCCGAGATAGATACGGCTATAGGTCACGACTGCGGCCCACGGAAATAGCAACCACGTCCACTTCCATACGCGGCGGTAACGCAGCACAAAGAACATGGCCAGCCCAAACGTATTGGCGGCGTGGCTGGAGGCAAAACCATACCGGCCACCACGGTAACCATCGACGATGTGTACAAGGCCGTCGAGCGAGGGCTCATGCGAAGGACGAGGTCGTGCGAAGATGGGTTTTAATATACTGCTGCACACCTGGTCGGCCAGCAGGATGGTAATGATAATGCCGACCACGGGAACCCAGCTCTCCCGACCATGCCGCCGCACGATAAATACCAGCAACAAGAGGTATAGCGGCACCCACGTCAGGCGATGTGACAACACCATCATGACCGGGTCCAGCCAGGGTATATGCTGGCCGTTGAGGTATAAAAAGAGTGCTTTGTCCCATTCGACGAGTTGCTCCATGGGGTAAAAGTAAAAAAGCCATGGCGTTATGCCATGGCTTTTTGGTTAAAAGCGCTTGCTACAACAGGCGCAGGCGGCCGGTTGCCGTTTTATCTTTTGCTTCTCGCCTGGGCACGTTCCCGCGGGTGGCGTATGCGTCCTTCTGAAGCCGGAAAAAGGTCGCGGTCGTACCGTTTGTACGCGGCCCCAAAGTTTTCGGCGAAATGCGAGCCATAGTCGGTTTCCCGGATATATTCCAGAAAACCGTCGTAGCCATTGAAATCAAAACTGTGGATAGCCGCCGCACTGACGGTAAGTCCCGTGGTTTCCAGGGAAACATAGTCGAGAACATTGGCCGGCAGCGCGGGAAGGGTAACGTCGATCGTGCCGGCCGCGGTAAAGATATACCACTCGGTATTGGCATCGTAGCCCAGGCGAAATTCTGTGAAGTCAATATCGTCGCCCGTGATCGTGCCGATGAGGCTATTGCCATTTATCGCAACATCGATAGCGCAATTCAGCGGCTCGAAGTCGGGCAATCCATTGACATAGTTATGAATGGCATAACCGTCTCCGTAGAAGTCGGCGCGTGAGTAGTACGCTCCGAACGCTTCACCGGGATAGCGGTAGTGAACGTGACCATCTTCCCCCAGGTAGCTGTCGGCTATCCAATACTTGTTCAGGTAATCGCCGGCGGTGACGAGCCCGGTGATGTGCAGATTGCCATCGGAGAAGTCATACGCACTGACATCTGCGTTTACAATGGTCAGGGGGTTGCTGACCTGGCCCAGGTCGATCGTGGCGTTGTTGGCCTCTTCGCCTATTGCTACCGGTGGTGTGAGCAGGTAATGCGTCATGGAGCCGTCCGGGTCGTTCTCGCTGCGGGTGATGTATAGCTTTGCGTCGTCCCGCTGTAAGAAGAGCGCGGCGGTCAGCAGACCGTCTTGGACAAAGGTCCCTTCGACATCGGAGGCAACGACGTAGGTAATGTCGGGTAGGGCGTTGTTGAAGCTCAGATACGCGGTGCCTGCCGGCGGCGGCGTGACGCCAAACTGGACATTGCCGGGACGCGGCGCCCACGTACCACCACGTTGTATGTGGGTGTAGGTGCGCAGTTCCTGGTAGTTGTCACCCTCGTCGACGTACACCTCGGTCAGGTGAAATTCGCTGCCGTTAAAGGCCGACGACCGGATGCGCAAGGTATCCCCGTTTTCATATTCACGGCTTACAATGACGTTACCCGTGTTATCCGACAGGAAAACGAACCCCTTCTTGTCAGCGCCCAGGAAATTTTCGGGCACGTCGATCGAGATCAACGTATTCCGCACGATGAAGGTATAATACTGTGTTTTGGTATTGCCCGCTGCATCGGTTGCGATCAGCGTCAGGGTATGCCTGCCTTCCGGCAGATCGTTGGTGTTGAGCTCGTAGGTGAAAGATTTGTCGGTTTCCGTAGCTACCGTTGTGTTGTCTAGCTGAACTTCTACCTGCTGCAGGGCCTCGTTATCGTCGGCTGCCACGGTAATAGTAACGGTATTCCAAACAATGGCGTCGGCCTGCAGACCGGTGATCGTAACGGTGGGGAGGTCAGTATCGACAGGCTCTTGCTCCGAATCATCATCGCTACACGCACTGAGCAGCGCGAGAGTTGTACATGCAAGTGTAAAAAAGCGCCGTAGCGGCGGGGTCTTTTTAATAAGTGTCATGATAAAAGGCGTAGTAATTACAATATACTAAACTTCTTCGGAAAGGTCGATCCTGGCTAGGTAAGAGTACACGTGACATCTGGAAAGTGAAAAAGCCACGGCATTTGCCATGGCTTTTTTAAGTCGCGTTGTACCGGAAACAGGTTACCGCCGGAATGGCCTTGCGAATGTTCTGTGCGAACGATTGGCCCGCGCGGAGCGCCCTTCCTCCGGACTGGCAAGCTTGTAGTAAATTTCATGGCTGCGAAAATACCAGTTTGACGCTTCCAGCGCATCACCGGGGAATTCGGAGAAGAACAGGATGAAGTCTTCGTAATTGTTCTGATTGATGACGTCAACCGCGGCGACATCGATATCGGCTTCTGTGAAGTCGTCGATGTAGAAGTCGGAAAGAAGCGCAGGAACCTCGGGTAGTGTTACGTCCTGGTTGCCCGGACGTGTGAATAATGACCAGAATTGTTTCCACTGATCGAGGTTATAGATGCAATAGTCGGCATCGCCGGTGATGGCCCCGCTGAATGTTTTATTGTTGAAGGCGACCTGTATATCACTGTTGGTCGTGACCAGACTGGGCGCTCCTTCCGTTAGGTTTCTGTATGTCTTGCCGCCTTTCTCCAGGATGGTATAAACGAGGTAATCGGAAAACGCATCACCTGGATAGCTATAGCGGAGTGTGCCTTGTTGATGCCACAGGTGGTCAATATAATATACATCTCTTCCAGAAATCGACATGAGCTCATAGCCAGCTTCGTCGAATGTCGAAATGTCCAGCGGCTCGGTGGTCATGGGTATTGCCGTCGCGAAATCAATGGTGGCGTATTGTCCCACGATGGATGGGAAGTACAGATAGTGAGTCATAGGATCGGTATCACTTGGAGCATAACCAAAGAATAGCTTACTGTCGTTGCCCACGTAGCCTACGGACGCGGTACTCAGGCCGTCATAAGCCATGTACGTCGAAGAGTTGGTTTGAAGCTCATAACGCCCCGCCTCCTCGCTATTGACAAAGGTCAGGTCGGCTTCATGTTCCGGACGGACACGATCGTTGTATCCAACGATTAAGGTCCACCGTCCACGGGGGACATCGGTGTAGGTGTAAAGATACAGATAGCCGTCTGAATCTACATAAGCTTGTGTGAGGGTAAAGCGCTCCTGTGTATAGGTGGAGTTGGTCAGCACTAGCGAGTCGCCGGCGTGGTATTCTTTGGCAGCGATCGTTTGGCCTAGCGAGTCGGATAGGAATATAAATCCACGGGCGCCGTCTTGCAGGAAATCATCGGGTACGTTGATGTAAGCCAGGGTATTTTGCACAGTGAAGGTCACTTCGGTCGTCTTTTGATTGCCGTCTTTGTCTGTTGCCGTAACAGAGAGGATGTGGTCGCCATCATCCAGCGTTTGGGGGTTCAGCTCAAATTCAAACGGGGCGGAAGTAAGGGTGGCGACAACGTCGCTGTCGATTTTTATTTCGATTTTTTCGATGCCTGCTTCGCTGGTGGCGTTTAGCTTGAGTGTGATCTTGTTCCAGATACGGGCGTTGGCTTTGAGTCCATCGACCGTCACTTCTGTGACACCGGTTTCGGGAGTAGGGTCAGGGGTTGCCTGTTCATTATCGTCACTGCAGGAGATGAGTATCGCAGCCACGAGCGCCATACACGCAAACGTGAAAATGTGTCGTAGCGAGTTCTTTTTCAAAAGTGTCATTGTTGAAGTGATATATATTGACGCAATATTACGAAACTCCGCCGCCGGCGATTGTTCGGGAATATGTAAAACCTTACGTGGCTGTTGAATAAAAAAAAGTCGCACCGGAAGGGATGCGACTTTTTTCTATAGTGTGGCGAGAAACCTTTTTAGCGGTGGCGTTTCCGACCCGAATGTGCGAGCGCTTTCGACTTTGCCGCTTGTTGGCGGCTGCGACCTTGCGGGTCATCGGTCAGGTGGATTTCGATCTGTCTGTACGTTGCGCCCCTGCCGTCGAGCTCGTGTGCGCCGTGGTTGGAGTTTCGGATGAAGTTCAGCAAGCCGTCATAGCCGTCAAAGTTGAATTTCTGCCAGGCATAAAGTCCGACATAGGGATTGGAGCTCTCGGTAGTTACTAAAGTCTCAAGATTTTCCGGTATCTCTGGAATGACAACATCCACTGCGCCCTTCGCGGTGAAGAGGGACCAATAGGTATTGTCGTCCGATTCGATGTCGAACATGATAAAGTCTATATCGGTGCCCGTTACCGTACCGTTGATATCCGGGAGCGTGAGATTGATTTCTGCGTCCGTTGCCAGCGGCGTAAGGTCGGGCAAACCTTCCGTAAAGCTCATAACTTCGAAGCCCGGGCCGAAAAGCTCGACTTCCGAGTAATACGTAGGAAAGGCGCTGCCGGGGTAGCGATATTCAAGCTCGTTGTTCTCCGGGCCTGTATAGCTAATGTGGTAGGCATTGTTAAAGTCGCCCGGTGTAACGAGGCCCAGGATGCTTACGCCGCCGAACTCATAGCCGTAATTACTCAAGTCTATCGTCTCTTTTGTTAACGCAGTATTTACCTGGCCGAGGTCAATGGACGGATTGCCGGAACCTGTTGACATTGGCGCAGTGAGCAGGTAATGAGTAGGGGAATCGTCGTCCTCGTTGCGTGTGATATAGATCTTGGAGGGGTTTTTATACAAACCAACGGTAACGGTCGGCCGATCTGTATTGACGTAGGCAAGATCCATCCTGTCTGTATTAACGGTGTAGTCCACGCCCGGCAGGATGTTCGTAAAACTCAGGGTCGCATCACCGGCCGGCGCATAGTCGTAGGGTGCGCTGGTGGGCGTCAGGGTCCAGATGCCGCGGTTTACTTTGCTGAAGGTGCGCAACTCCTGGTCGTCGCTTCCGTCGAGGACTACTTCGGTCAGGTAAAAATCGCTCCCGGTATAGGCCGGTGCCGTCAGGCGTACGGCCTCGCCGTTTTCGAACTCATAGCTTACGATCGTTTTGCCGCTTGCATCCGACAGGAAGATGAATCCTCGCTGACCATTCTCCAGGAAGTCTTCGCGTACGTCGGTCGAGATGAGCGTATTCAGTACGGTGAAGGTATACTCCTGTTTTTTCTCATTGCCTGCAGCATCGGTTACGATCACCGTAAGAGTATGCTGACCATCCTCCAGTTCCAGGGCAACCGTGTTTAACGCATAGGCAAACGATTTTTCGGTTTTTGTCACTATGCTGACGTTATCCACCTTCAGCTCAACCTTTTCTACTGCTTCATTGTCGTCGGCAGCCACGGTCAGGTCCACCGTGCTCCAAATGATGGCGTTCGCTTGTATTCCCGTTACGGTAACCGTGGGAAGGTCAGCATCAGTCGGGTCTGCGTCAGGGTCGTCGTCGCTACAGGCACTCAGGAGCGCAACGGCCATGCATGTGCAAACAGCCAGGGTGCGGCCCCAGGTAAAGTGGTTCTTTGGTAAAAACATCGTTCTGTGAGTTGGTTTACTTATAATATACCCACAATATAGCGAGGTGTCAACAAGGCATTCTGATGAAATACCCTGTAAATATTACACTTGCCAGATTGGTGTAGTTTATACGTATTACCAATTGCCTGGAGAAACGTTATGATGCCATACAATAGTTTGAAGCGCTCCTTACCGATGGAGAACGCTGCGTCCCAGTCCAGGCAGTGTCTGTTCACTTACAGGAAGACGCCCGGAGCCGCCGTTCCAGAAAAGATATTTGGTGTACTTGCGCTGGCGGGTTCCGCCAATTTCATCGATGCCTTCCGTGCCATAGGTGGAATCTCGGATGTAGTCGAGAAAATTTTCGTATCCGTCGAAGGCGCTGAAGTCTATCGCCGTAACCGTTGTCTGATTGGGAACATAGTTGCGAACCATAATACCGGATAGTATTGCGGGAATTTCTGGAAGTACGATATCTTGTTCACCAGGCCTGGCTATGATTTTCCATCCTTGCGAGCCATTGGACAAATTGATGAAATAAGCATCGACGTCATCGCCAGTGACTGTGCCGGTAAAGCGCGTACTGGTAATAGCCAGGTCGACTGTGCATTCGAATTTGTCGAGGGTTGGGAGTCCGTTCAGGTAGCTATAGTAATACTCGCCATCACCGGTTTCGTAGAAATACTGGTGGTAATATTCCGGGAAAGCATTACCCGGGTAGTTATACTTCAACACATGGTCGACGCAATAGGCCGTTGTAATGCTGTGCAATTCCCGGGGCCGGGCAGGATTAGCAATACCCCAAAGCATCACACTGCCCGTGGCAAATTCTGATTGAACCGTCTGTTCGATTGTCGGTTGTGTAACCGCACTCAGGTCAACGTTGGTCGTGGTGCCGCCGGCGACATTGTTGGGCAGTATGGTATAATGCGTTGGGTAAGGTGTATTACTTTCTGTGCGGGTTGCCTGTCGGGCAATGAACAGTTTGCTGCTGGCACTGTACATATCGACAGCTACCGCGCTTTGACCCGAAAATTCCGTTGATGCATGTGCTACGGAAAGTTCATAGGTGGTGTTCGGAGCCGGGTTCGTAAAGTTAAACGTTGCCTTGCCGGAGTAGTTGTCCAGGTATTCGACAAAGTAATGGCCATACCCCGTGGCTACCCACGTGCCACGTTTTACATTCGTGAAGGTCTGTGCACCCGTGGTCAATCCGTTGACGTAAAACACGTCTGTGAGGCAAAATTCACTGCCTTCAAAGTTCGGAGCCGTCAGGCGAACCGATTCGCCTGCATGATATTCCTGGGCGACCACAACCTTGCCATCTTTATCGGAAACAAAGATAAATCCCCTGCGGTTAGGCCCGGGCGCAAAGATATCCTCCGGGACGTCCATGGCTACCAGCACATTTCGGACAGTAATAGTAGCCTGTACTTCGTGCTCATGGCCGGCTTTGTCGATGGCCCGAACGGTAATTTCGTGCTCGCCGTCGACGAGCGTTTGGGTGTTCAGACGTGCTTCAAAGGAGGTCTCCGCGCTGGTGGTTAGCAGCGCGCCGTCTACTTCTACTTCGACTTTATCCAGTGCCTGGTTATCGGAAGCGGAGACGTTCAGGGTGATTATATTCCACACCACACCATCGTCCGGAATACCGGTCAGCGCCGCGGTGGGTGCTTCGTTGTCGTCGGGGGTGGCGTCATCATCGCTACAGGAGAGCGTGGTGACAACAATAGACAGTGTCAGGGCTACAGAACACATCCGTAGCGGAAAGAAATTACGGCTAAGCATGGTATGGGTATAGTAAGATTAAAGTGTTTGTCGATAGTACGAAATATTGGCTATAAGGTTTGCCTGTTTACCTTCTGGTGTTGGCGCTTTTGAGTGACAGCAGCTCATTTTCCTGTTCCAGCCACGCCGTGGCTTCCTGAAACGTGCGGAAATAGCGACTAATGATGTTCAGTGTCAAGAGCTGTTCGGCTATGCGGCGCATATATTCCTGGACGTGTTCGTCTTCGGCGTCGTGCCGGATCGTGGCAATGCGACGCAGGCCGTTGCGCGCGGCTTCGGGCAGAATGCTGTCGAGCATCCATTGCAGGTCACTGTCTTCGATATGACCCTGCCGCGAGATGTCGGCGATATAGTTGGGCGAGTTATAGGTCTTGACAAAGTCGAGACACTTGCGATACGCATGGCGGTATTGCTCGCCGGTAACGGGTCCGGCCCAAATAACACCGGTTGCATTCAAACGGGCATCAAAGAAGATCTCGGCATAGGACTCTTTGTACAGGATCTGGCGCTCGACGTCGTCGGGCTTGCGCAGGTAGACTTTGAACGTTGTGAACCGGTTCAATTCGCTTTCCACGTCTACGGTGCCGCCGAGCGCTTCGGCTTGTAGCTTCACCAGGTACAGGCCCAGGCCTTTGCCTTCGGTGTGGAAGTGGAAGCGTTTGTACAGTTTAAAGATGTTGTCTTTGTGTTGCTTCAGGTCCATGCCCATGCCGTTGTCGCGGACTTCCAGCACGGTATAGCGATCGCTTTCGCGGGCGCTGACCTCGATGACCGGTGGCCGCTCCGGCGAGCGGTATTTAATAGCATTGCTCAGCAGGTTATATAATATACTATGCACCATCGGCTTTACGGAATAAATATGCGGACATGCCGTAAAGTTTGTGCGAATTTCGATGTTATGCTGGTGAACATCTTTTTGCAATAGCTGTACCGTGTCGTGTACTTCGTTCTGTAAAATTATCTTCTGACGGATCTTGAAGATGTCGTGGCGAATGTCGATGATCTTCGTGAGGTCCTTTATGATGGTGTCCAGATTTTCGGCGGAAATGCGAATGTGCTGCATCACCTCGGCATCTTCGGGTTGGAATTTCTCGGGAGCCACCAGGTCGACAAGGCCCAGCAGGCTGGCGACCGGGCCGCGCAGGTTGTGGGACACGGTATAGGAGAACTGCCGCAGCTCGTTGTTGTGTTTGATCAGCTCGCTGTTCGTGTCGGTCAGATCTTTATTTTTGGCCAGGAGCTCGGTCGAAAGCAATTGGTTCTTTGAGAAGAGTCGTTCTTTCTGTTCCTGGATGATATCGTACGCGTTGACGAGATCTTTTTGATTGTTCTGCAACACGTCGCTCTGGGCTTGCAGCTCGGCGCTTTGGGCTTCGATCTCGGCATTCTTTTCGGTCAGCAATTCGTTGGCCTGGTGTAGCTCCTCGATCAGGTCCAGGCTGCGCTGCTCGTTTTTCTCGGATACCCATTTCAGAAAGGCCAGCGCGCTGATGAGGATGCAATACGAGATGAAGATTACAATGTTGGTAAAGTAATACATCTCGATGGACATATAGGGCTTGTTGTAGCCTACACCAAAAGCAGAGTGTAGCGGATCAAACAACATCAGAATGCTCAGGCCGGCCAGGGCACAGCCGATGAGATATTTTTTCTCTCGGATGGAAAAGAAGATCCAGGGAAAGGAGCAGGTACCCAGGACGATAAACCGGAAGGTAAAATAATCGAGCTCTTCCTGGCTGGCGTAATAAATCTGTTTGGAATAAATAGACAACGCTGTGATGAGACCGGGAATCAGCAGGCAAATCCATACACGGCTGCCGTGCGTGTGGCCCATGGCGTTTAATAGTATGCTGACGCAGGCCAGCAAACCTACACAGGGTATGGCGATCGTAACAAAGTTCCAGTCAAACCAGATGTAGTAGAATACAAATAGTATCAGGCTCAAGCCCAGCAGGCTCAGGCTGATGGCGTTGGAAAGAATGACCCCGCGCTTGTCCGCAGCCGTGCCGACAAATTTTTGCCCTACGTATAATACGGGATGGATGAGACTCATACGGCTTGGGGCCTGGTGCGGTTAGAGACCAAATCTAAGAATAAATGTACAGAAGTGCGCGAGGGGGTTTTCACGGTATTTAAGAAGATTGATTTTTAGGTAAATCCCGTTTTGAACCCACGGGGTAAACCGTATCTTGTGTACAAATCATTGTCTTTTTTGGTTTTTTATGGAAAAATATGACCTGGTTGTTATCGGGGCAGGACCTTCGGGATATGCTGCGGCTATGCGCGCATTGGATTTTAAGAAGAAAGTACTGCTGATCGAGAAAAACAACGTTGGCGGTGCGGGCGTTACCAACGGAGCCCTATCGTCTAAAACCTGGTGGGAGCTTTCCCGCGAAACGGCCTCTTTCCGCAAGAACCTGCGACGGTTTAATCTGGAGGCCCCCAGCATTAACTATAAGGAGATACAAGCCGAGGTCGTGCGCGCCGTGGGTGAGCGTATGGGTATGCTGGAAGAGCACTTACACCTGATACAAGATTCGCACTACGCGGGGCTACTGTCGTTTAAGAAAGGCGTTGCGCGTCTGTTAAGTCAAAACGAGGTGGAGATTAGTCATGCCCTGTTTGGCCGCGAGGTGGTTTGGACAGACAACATCATCCTGGCGACGGGTAGCCGTCCGCGTTACCTGCCCGAATTACCCATCGACGAGAAGTATGTCATGACCAGCGAAGGCGTGGAGACGATGGATGATTTTCCAGAGAGCATGGTGATTGTTGGTGCGGGTGTTATTGGTTGCGAGTATGCTACCATCTTTTCTGGTTTCGGTCAGACCAAAGTACACCTGATCGACAAAGGCGACCGTATCCTGCCGTTTGAAGACGAAGACATCGTGCGCGTGATCGAGCGTAACATGGAAAACAGTGGCGTGTTGATACACCGTAATTCGCGGCTGGTACGCATGGAAGTGAAACACGAACGTGTGGAATACGAGTTGGAATATGACGATGGCAGCAAAGCGGTGTTCAACGTCGCGAAGGCGTTGGTCGCGGTGGGGCGGGTGCCTAACTACGAAGATCTGTGGGACGACAGCGTCAATATCACCATCTCAAAACGCGGCATTGAAGACAACGACACACAAACCAATATTTCCAATATCTATGCCGTGGGCGACATTACCGCCGACATCTCGTTGGTGAACGTGGGCGAGCTGGAAGGACGGTACGCTGTCGAGAAAATCTTTGGCAGTCCTGACCGCAAGCTGTTGTATGAAAACATCAGTACGATCATGTTCCTCAATCCCGAGGTGGCCGGCGTGGGGCTAAACGAAACGCAAGCACGCGAACGTGGTATCGACTACAAAGTAGTGACGCTTGACTATAGCTGTATTCCGCGTGCCATTGCCAAGCGCAATACACAGGGCTTTATCAAGCTGCTGGTAATGAATGACGAGAACATGAAGATCCTCGGCATGAAAGTGATCGGCAATCAGGCCTCCAGCGCTATTCAGGCCGTGGCGTTGCTGATCTCTATGGATAAAGGCATTGAAGAGCTGGCAGAATGTGTACATCCGCACCCGTCCATTACGGAGGGTATACAGGAATGTGTGCGCATGCTGCTGGGCAAGTCGTTGTTCAAACCCGATGCGCTCAAGGGTCGGCTTTCCTGCCGCACGTATTCCGCCGGCGAGTATGCCGACATCCGGTTCTGAGCAGGTAGCATTTACTTTTGATGTCTTTTCTTCAGTATGTCCAATACGTCGTCGAGCGTGTAGCCTTTCGCCGCGAGCAATACCAGGTAATGGTACAGCAGGTCGGAAGCTTCGCCGAGGAATAGGTCTTTGTTATTGTCCTTGGCCTCGATGATCAGCTCGACGGCTTCTTCCCCCACCTTTTGTGCTACTTTGTTAATGCCGAGGTCGAGCAGGCTGTTGGTGTAGGAGCCTTTGCGTGGGTTAGCCTTGCGGTCGAGTATAATGGCTTCGAGCGTGTGCACGTCGAAGGGATGATCGTTGGTCTCCTGAAAGCACGTGTCGGCGCCCGTATGACAGGCAGGACCCTTCGGTGAAGCTTTGATCAATACCGTATCCTGATCGCAGTCGAGGAGGATTTCATCAAGCTCCAGGAAGTTGCCCGATGTTTCGCCTTTGGTCCAGAGCCGTTGCTTGCTGCGGCTGAAGAAGGTTACGCGTTTGTCGCGGATAGTTTTGTCGTAGGCCTCCTGGTTCATGAAGCCCAGCATGAGCACGCGCCGGGTGCGGGTATCCTGTACGATGCACGGCACGAGGCCGTCGAGCTTGGTGAAATTTATAGTAGGTAGTGTTGTCATGGTGTTGTAACGATCGTGATGGGATTACCGGATGCTGATGCCGCGTTGGCGCAGATACCCTTTGAGGTCGGGAAGTTTTACTTCGCCGAAGTGAAAGATACTGGCGGCAAGAGCAGCATCGGCCTGCCCGAGTATAAAGGTATCCATAAAATGTTCTGCTGCACCGGCGCCACCCGAAGCAATGACCGGTATTTGCAGAAGCGTATGCAGTTTACTTAGTGCGTCGTTGGCAAAGCCGGTCTTTGTGCCATCGTGGTCCATGCTGGTGAAGAGGATCTCGCCGGCACCGCGCTCCTGGCCCTCTTTGGCCCAGGTAAAGAGCTTTTTGTCGGTAGCATTCTTGCCGCCATGTGTATGCACCACCCAGGCGTTGTCAATTTTGCGGGCATCGATGGCCAGTACAATGCACTGGGCGCCGAAGGCACGCGACAGCTCGTCGATCAGCCCGGGGTTGCGCACCGCGGCCGAGTTGATACTTACTTTGTCGGCACCGGCTTCGAGCAGGGGCGCCACGTCGGCCACGCTGCTGATGCCACCGCCGACCGTAAACGGAATGTTGATGTGCCGGGCGATGTCGCGCACCAGCGAAGCAAACGTCTTGCGTTGCTCGTCGGTGGCAGAGATGTCGAGAAACACCAGCTCGTCGGCGCCCTCCTGGGCATACCGCGCGCCGAGCTCTACCGGGTCGCCCGCATCGCGGATGTTAACGAAGTTGACGCCTTTTACAGTGCGGCCGTCTTTGATGTCGAGACAGGGTATGATACGTTTTGTAAGCACGGTCAGAGCGTGGTTAATTCTTGTAAGGTAATTCTTCCTTCGTAAATGGCTTTGCCGACGATGACGCCGTCGACACCAATTTGCTTAAGCTGTCGCAGGTCTTCCAAACAGCTCACACCGCCACTCGCAATCAAGGCCAGCTGTGGAAAGTTGAGGAGCAGTCTTTTGTAAAGCTCCAGGTTGGGGCCGCTCAGCATGCCGTCCGTACGGATGTCGGTGCACGTTACATATTCAATACCAAACTGCACATAGTTGCGCAAGAACTGGGTGATGTTGATGGGCGCATTTTCCTGCCAGCCCGCAATGGCGATGCGTTCGTCTTTTACATCGGCGCTCAGGATAATGCGTTCTGCACCGAAGGTCTCAATCCAGGCAGCGACTTTCTCGGGTTCTTTTACCGCGATACTGCCCAGGTTTACCTGGCGTATGCCCAGGGCAAAGAGGTCGTTTACTTCGCGGTCGGTTTTGATGCCGCCGCCGAAGTCGATTTGCAACGACGTCTTGCTCGTAAGCATTTCGGCTACTTCCCAGTTGATGACCTTGCCGGCCTTGGCGCCGTCGAGGTCCACCAGGTGTAGGTATTGCAGCCCCGCATCTTCAAAGGCGCGTGCGGCGTCGAGCGGATTTTCGTGGTATATCTTTTTTTGCGCATAGTCGCCCTGTGTCAGGCGTACGCACTTTCCGTCTATGATATCGATGGCGGGTATAATTCTCACGGAGCAGGAGGGGTTAGACGTTCAAAAAGCTTTGGAGTACGAGTACGCCGGCTTCGGCCGATTTCTCGGGGTGGAACTGTACCGCATAGAAGTTGTCACGGTGCATGGCCGCGCTGAACGGTACAGTATATTCTGTCAACGCGCTGGTGTGCGCAGTGACCGGAACATAGTAACTATGCACGAAGTAAGCGAACTTGTTTTCGATCGCAGGGTCCAGCCAGCTGTTGGCAGTCAGGGTCAGGTTGTTCCAGCCCATGTGGGGCACCTTCTTGTCGGGCTGCGGCTCGAAGCGCTTCACGGTCTCGTCGAAGATGCCCAGGCAGGGCGTGTCGTTCTCTTCGGAGTGTTTGCACAAGAGCTGCATGCCCAGGCAAATGCCGAGCACGGGTTGGCGCAGGCCGCGAATGACCGCGTCGAGCTTTTTGTCGTGCAGGTAACGCATAGTGGTGCTGGCTTCGCCTACGCCCGGAAAGATTACCTTGTCGGCCTGCTGTATGGCCTCGGCCTGGTCGGTGATGGTAAAGTCTACACCGAGTCGCTCGAGAGCAAAGGACACGGACTGAATGTTGCCGGCGTTGTATTTAATGATGACAAGCTTCATGATTCGGGGCCCGCGTGTTTATTACAGTGTTCCTTTTGTAGAGGGCAGTTGGTCGCCTTCTTTTTTAATCGCCATGCGAATGGCTTTTGCAAAAGCCTTAAAGATGGCTTCGATCTTATGGTGCTCATTGGTGCCTTCCACACGGACGTTCAGGTTGCTTTTCGAGGTATCGGAAAACGACTTGAAGAAGTGGTAGAACATTTCTGTAGGCATCTCGCCGATCTTCTCCCGCTTGAACTCGGCATCCCACACGATCCAGGGGCGGCCGCCGAAGTCGATGGCCACTTGCGCCAGGCAGTCATCCATGGGCAGGCAGAAGCCATAGCGGCCAATGCCACGTTTGTCGCCGAGGGCTTGCAGGAACGCTTCGCCCAGGGCGAGGGCAGTATCTTCAATGGTGTGATGCTCGTCGATGTGCAGGTCGCCCTTCACGCGGATCTCCAGGTCGATGTTTCCGTGGCGGGCGAGCTGGTCGAGCATGTGGTCGAAGAAGCCGAGGCCGGTATGAATGGACGACTTGCCGCTGCCGTCGAGGTTGATGACAATGTCGATGTCGGTTTCCTTTGTCGTACGCTTTACGGTAGCCTTACGGGGTGGTGCCGCCAGGAGTGTATAGATGTCTTTCCACTGCGTGGTGACAAGCGCGCAGTAGGGCGTAAGGCCCTGGCTGTCGAGCTTCTCTTGCAGGCTGCCGTTGTTTAACAGGATGCCCTTTGCCCCCAGGTTGCGTGCGAGCTCGACGTCGGTGGCGCGGTCGCCGATGACGTAGGAGTTGGCCAGGTCATATTCACCCGTCAGGAACTCCGTGAGCAGGCCTGTACCGGGCTTGCGTGTGGGTTTGTTCTCCCGCGCAAAGCTGCGGTCGATAAAGATCTTGGGGAAGACGATCTGCTCGTTGGTGAACGTCTGCAGCATGCGGTTGTGCGCCGGCCAGAAGGTGTCTTCCGGAAAGCTGCTGGTGCCGAGGCCGTCCTGGTTGGTGACCATCACCAGCTCGTAGTGGCCTTCGGCGGCAATTTTACCGAGCCAGGTAAATACACCGGGGTAATATTCCAGCTTTTCCAGCGAGTCGATTTGCTCGTCGGGTGGTTCGAGTATCAGCGTGCCGTCGCGGTCTATAAACAATACTTTTTTCATAATTCTTCCAGGGCGTTGAGGAGGCGTTCGTTTTCTTCGGGAGTACCGATGGTTATGCGCAGGCAGTTATAGCACAGCACGACGCGTGAGCGGTCGCGGACGATGATCTTCTGATCCAACAGGTATTTATAGGTTGCGGGAGCATCCTGTACGCGCACCAGCGCAAAGTTGCTGTCGGTCGGGAATACCTTTTTGGTAATGGGCAGCTTCTCCAGGGCTTTGATCACTTTCGCGCGCTGTTGCACGATCTGCTTCACCCAGTCTTCCATCACATGCCGGTTCTCGAGTGCATCGAGCGCAAGCTCTTGCGTACGGATGTTTACGTTGTAGGGGTACTTGATCTTGTTGAGGACGTTGATGATAGCTTCCGAAGCGAAGGCCATACCGAGGCGCAGACCGGCCAGGCCCCAGGCCTTGGAGAATGTTTGCAGCACGACCAGGTTGGGATATTTGTCCAGCTCTTGCAGAAAGCTTTTGCCTTTGGCAAAGTCGATGTACGCTTCGTCAATCACGACCAATCCATAAAACCGCTTTAATACTTCGAGGATCTTGTCGCGGCTCAGGAGGTTCCCCGTGGGGTTGTTCGGGCTGCAGAGGAAGATCACCTTGGTGGTGGCGTCGAATGTTTTGGGAAAGGCTTCCAGGTCGAGGTCGAAGTCCGGGGTGAGCAGTACCTGCTGTACGTTTACGGCGTTTACTTCGGCGCACACCGAGTACATGCCGTAGGTGGGCTCTGTAATAAGTATCGAATCCTGGTTGGGCTCGCAGAAGGCACGAATGATGAGGTCGATGGCTTCGTCGCTGCCGTTGCCCAGGAAGATTTGCTCGGGGCGTACTTCTTTGACGGTGGCCAGCTCTTCCTTTACGCGTCGTTGCAACGGGTCGGGGTACCGGTTGTATGGCGACTGGTAGGGGTTTTCGTTGGCATCCAGGTATATATCGGCCTCGCCTTTAAACTCGTCGCGGGCCGATGAATAGGGCTTCATGGTGAGAATGTTCTTCCGCACCAGGGTATTGATATCAGGAAATGTTTTTTTCTTACTCATACGGTAGGTCAGGGGTTGGTGGCCAGCTTGTCAAGGCGTACGCGAATGGCCATTTTGTGTGCTTCCAGCTGCTCGGCTTCGGCCATGAGCTCCACCACCGGGCCGAGCGCACGGATGCCGGCAGGGCTTACTTCCTGGAAGGTGATATACTTCATAAAGCTTTCCAGCGACACGCCGGCAAAGGCGCGTGCAAAGCCGTTGGTCGGCAGCGTGTGGTTGGTGCCCGAAGCATAGTCGCCCATGGCCTCCGGGGTATAATTGCCGATGAACACCGAGCCTGCATTGATCACGTCGCCGGCGACTGCGTCGGCCTGTGCGATGTTGAGAATGAGGTGTTCGGGCGCATAGGTGTTGACGAAGTCCAGGGCCTTTTGGCGATCGGACAATATCACGACGCGGCTGTTGGCAAGCGCCTTGCGGGCGATGTCGCGGCGCGGCAGTTGTTCCAATTGGTTGGCAATCTCGGTTTCGATCGGGGCGAGCAAGCGTGCGTCGTTCAGTATGAGCATTACCTGGCTGTCTTCGCCGTGCTCGGCTTGTGAAAGCAGGTCGGCGGCAACAAATGCCGGCTCGGCTGTTTCGTCTGCCAGGACCAATACTTCGGAAGGGCCCGCGGGCATGTCGATGGCCAGGCCTTCTTCTTGCACCAGCTGCTTGGCCTTCGTAACGTACTGGTTACCGGGGCCGAAGATCTTATATACTTTGGGTACACTGGCGGTGCCGTAGGCCATGGCGGCGATCGCTTGTGCGCCACCCACTTTGCAGATGCGGGTAATGCCGACGTGCGCGGCGGCAAAGAGTATGGCGGGATTGATGGCGCCGGTCTTGTCGGGCGGCGAGCAAAGTACTACTTCGCGGCAGCCTGCCAGGCGCGCGGGGATACCGAGCATCAGCACGGTCGAGAAGAGTGGCGCCGAGCCTCCCGGGATATAGATGCCTACCTTGTCGATGGCGACGCCTTTGCGCCAGCAGCGTACACCGGGTGTGGTCTCTACTTTCAGTACGTCGCGCCGTTGGGCGGCATGGAACTTTTCAATGTTTGCGGCCGCGGTGCGGATGGCCTCTTTTAATGCTTCGGGCAGCGTGCGGCCGGCGGCCTCTATTTCGGCGGCGCTGACGTTGAGGGTCTGCAGCTGCACCTTGTCGTACTGTGCGGTGAGCTCAAGCAATGCTTCGTCGCCGGATTTCCGGACACGGTTCAAGACATTGCGCACAGAGCTTTCCAGGAACTCGAGCTCGAGCTGTGGACGCTGACAGAGGTCGGCCCAGGTGTCGGGTGTCGGGTTGGTATAGGTCTTCATGGTGTGTTGTGTGACGGGTTATACAATCATCTTTTCGATCGGCACAACCAGGATGCCTTCGGCACCAAGCTCGCG
This sequence comes from Dawidia cretensis, assembly GCF_018598175.1. GTDB lineage: Bacteria > Bacteroidota > Bacteroidia > Cytophagales > Cyclobacteriaceae > Ohtaekwangia > Ohtaekwangia cretensis. Next base: position 10,521 of record NZ_JAHESE010000049.1, on the reverse strand, counting down.
CAGTTGGTCGATCCGTTCCCAGAAATCATTTTCGTCTACCACGGAATGCAAGGAGCTCCAGCCCGCGCGTGTCAGCGGAATAATGGTGGGGCTCTTCATGCCGGGTATGACGTTGGTGATCTTTTCGATCGACTCGTTGGGGCAATTCAACAGTATATACTTACTGTTCTTGGCTTTTTTTACCGCCTCTATGCGGAACAGCAGTTTGTCGAGGATCTTTTGTTTTTCGGGCGACAGCGTGGGGCTGGCAATGATGACGGCTTCCGACTGCATCACGATCTCCACCTCTTGCAGGCCGTTGCTGAGCAGTGTACTGCCGGTGCTGACGATGTCGCAGATGGCGTCGGCGAGTCCGATGCCCGGTGCAATTTCCACCGAGCCGCTGATCTCATGAATGCCGGCCTGGACATTGTGTTTGGCCAGGAAATCTTTGACGATGTTCGGGTAGGAGGTGGCGATGTTTTTTCCTTGCAGCCACTGCACACCGGTATAATTTTCGCCGCGGGGAACGGCCATGGACAAACGGCATTTAGAGAAGTCCAGGCGTTTGATCAGTTGATTGTCTTTTTTCTTCTCGGCAAACACATTCTCGCCCACAATGCCGACATCGGCTACCTGGTCTTCGACGTATTGCGGGATGTCGTCGTCGCGGAGAAAGAGTACCTCTACCGGGAAATTACGGGCCTGCGTTTTCAGCTGGTCTTTACCGTTGCTGATGGAGAGGCCGCTCTCTTTGAGCAGCTCCAATGAGCCTTCTTGCAGGCGTCCGGATTTTTGAATGGCGATTCGAAGTAGCGTAGTCATACGTGTTGGTAAATAAAAAAGGCTTGTCACATCGTGACAAGCCTTGTACATTTTGTATTCTTAGAGAATCATCAATAGGCTATGCCACGCACCGTGTAGAGTACATGATGGTGGTGGTGAAAGCCGATGGTGATTTTGTTAATCATAGTTATTGTCCTGCGAATAACAAGAATAGAGTTGATAAGTCAAAGCCGCCGCGTAAATTTTTTGACCCTTACAAGTGTTGTTTGCGTATACGGCGTTGTATAAGGGGTTTCCTACTGCTTGTTAGTGCGGCCCCGGTGACGTTTGTAGTCTGAAGTTTACGGATTTTGATGTAACATTGGCGGCTGCTACAAAGGCAGTCTATAAGTAGAGATGATGAGACAGTTTGTTTGGTGTGTTTGGGGAGTCTGGCTGCTGGCCGCCTGTAGCGACAGCCGCGAGACGCGTATGCAGCGGCATTTGATTCAAGGAAACGAGATGGTGAAGCTGCAAAACTTGGACGTGGCCGAGCGCTATTTTCGCGAAGCCATTAAACTGGACTCGTGTTACGCCGATGCCTGGAACAATCTGGGCAGCCTGTATTACCAACAACGAAAATTTACGGAAGCGCTCGATAGTTATGACGAAGCGCTGCGTTGTCGCCCAGGATACTGGGAAGCCTACCTGAACCGTGCCAATGCGGCATATGAGGTACACGAATATTACCGGGCGTTAGACGATTTGTCGCATGTCGAGAAGATGAAACCGGACACCGTCGCGTTGCACATTGCGAAGGGGTTGACATATACCAAGCTTCGGAAGTTTGACGACGCGATGAAGTCGTTCAGACGTGCGCGTGAATTGGATCCGCGAAATACAGAGATCCAGGTAAATATCGGCACGTTATATTATTATAAGAAACAATACGACAGCGCAAACCAGATTTTTGACGCAGTGCTGGATGTCGACCAGGAAGGAACCGACGCCAATGTTTTTAATGCAAAAGCCATGGTCGCGGCGGACCAGGGTCGATACGACGAGGCAAAAAAATTGCTTGAGCACGCGGTGGGCGATAAGGCTGATGACGCCTACTTCATCAACAACTACGGCTATGTATTGTTAATGAAGGGTGACCTCGAAACGGGTCGCGCCTATATCGACGCCAGCATCATAATAGACCCCTACAACGGGTGGGCTTATCGTAACAAAGGCATCTATTACCTGCTGAGCGGAAAGCCAGAGGAAGCGTTGCGGCTTTTTCAGCGCGCGGAGAAGGCCGATCCTTTTGTTGAAAAGATTCATTACTACCTGGGCGAAGCCCATTGGCTCATGGGCGACCGGGACGCTGCGTGTAAGCAATTTCAGTTGGCTGCCGTCCAGGGAGAGCTACCGGATCAGAGCGTACGCAATTACTGTAAAATGCCATGAACTTCGCGTCCTTCATCAACGACTTGCGTGAACACCTGCGGCAGCCTTTGCCCGGGCATAGCGCCCACGACCTGATGCGGGCAGAACCCATCGGCCGCTGGCGCCCCAAGCTGGACCATAAAACGCCACCACGGCCGGGTGCCGTGTTGATCTTGCTCTATCCGGAGGATGGCATCGTGAAGTTTCCGCTGATCAGGCGAGCGACCTATGCGGGTGCCCACAGCGGGCAGATCAGTTTGCCCGGTGGCAAGGCAGAGGCGGGCGAGACCGTTGTGGAGACGGCGCTACGCGAAGCAGAGGAGGAGATCGGGCTGGACCGCAGCCAGGCTGAGGTGCTGGGCGCACTGACGGAGTTCTTTGTCATCGCCAGCAACTTTACCGTGACGCCCATTGTCGCTGCCATGCACGGACCGATTGTGTTCAAGCCCGATCCATATGAGACGGCGGGGATAATCTATGGCGACTTGTTTGATTTGCTGAGGGAGGAAGCTGTGTTGAAAAAAGAGATCTTAGCGGCCGGGCAGTATCGCATGATGGCGCCGCATTTTGAGATCGAAGGGGAGGTTGTCTGGGGCGCGACGGCGATGATGTTGAATGAGCTGCGGGTGATCCTAAAAGACGTCAGCACGGACTAAAACAAGAATATGCAGACGGTGACGCCTTTGCGGCACACCATCTGCATATAATCATTAACCTATTCCTAATCCTAATATCTAAGTTACCGGGCGTTTGCCGGCATAGTAGTCTTAAAGGTAATCTTGCGGGTTTCCTCGGCCAAGAGATCTTTCAGGTTGTCCTCCTCGTCAGAAGTCTTGGCCTTCATTCGTGGGGCGTCAACTTTCTCGGCAAACAGGTCAGAGAAGAACCAGATGGAACCGGCCAGCATGGAGCTGATCAGTACGCTGGCAGCCATGCCTGAGAGCGGCAGTTGCCAGGCTTTATAATACAACAGGTTGGTTAACAACGATCCGATTGCATAAATCTTCGACGGAAGACGTTTTCCGTTCAGGATAAACATCAGGATCGCCGACTCGATGGCAATCGCGAAAACGAAAGCGTGCGCCCAGTTGGGGGCCGTAATTCTTTCGCCATTCACTTCGAAGCTCAGATCAAACACTCTCACAGTTTCAAAGAGGTGCATCGTGTGCACTACCTGCGATGTAATGACCGCCAACAGGGTCAAAAACACGAAGGCCTCGGATCGTAAAAACTCAACCGTTTTTTTCATGGTAGTAGTTAGATAAAGTATAGGTTTTGGGGTTCACTCACTTCTTCATACAAGATTAACAGCATTTCTTCGGGTGGTATAACAACTCTACAAAGGCAACATGCAGATGTAAGTTTAGTCGCCGAAAATGAAGGATTTGGTGAGTAGGAAAGTCGCACTTCTGCCTGTGTCGTCGCCTAACACGTTCGTTTTGCCGGCGAATGACAGTAAGGGTGTCGTAATGACGTTTAACGGGGGGAGATGCGGTGCTAAAGATCTGAAATGTTCATCGGGTTATTGACGAATATCGCGCTAAAAAGCGTGATTGTTTCTTCTGGTATTACACAAACCCGGATAAATGATCCGCGTTTCCGACCCGGTGGTTTGCCCGCGGACCGGAAAAGTAAGGTGTAAGAAAGTCTCCGATTTAGCGACACATTTTGGGCGCCACCGTGCCCAAAATCCCACAGCGACGGGTGGGATACTTCGGATATATAATAGTATCGACATAGTATTGATATAGCATTGAAATAGAATTGTAATAGCTCTATAAGGGCTATTATAATTCTACTTCAAAATATCCTCATATCAATGCCAAACGGGCCTTATTTGCGCAAATCCCCCAATCAGATGAAGTCGATGTCGACGTTCAGCGGGTAGCGCATGAGATAACGCAGGGCCTGGTGTACGGTCAGGTCTTCAAACAGCACCTGGTACAGTGTGTTGGTGATGGGGGCCCGTACTTTGTAGTAGTCGGCGCATTTCTTCACGATGCGGATGGTATTGATACCCTCGGCCACTTCGTCGGTCGTGGCCAGGATCTCTTGCAACGTTTCCCCCTTGGCCAGGCGCGACCCGATGGTAAAGTTACGGCTCAGGGAGCTGTTGCAGGTGGTGACCAGGTCGCCTACGCCGGCTACGCCCAGGAAGGCCTTGGTGTTGCCGCCCAGGGCACGGCCCAGGTAGATCATCTCGACCATACCGCGGCTGATGAGCAAACCCTTGGCATTCTCGCCATAGCCCAGGCCACTGAGGGCACCGGCGGCAATGGCGATAATATTTTTTAATACGCCGGCGAGCTCTACACCCACCGTGTCGTTGTTGCCATATACCTGGAACTGCTCGTTGCGCAGCATACGCTTGCCCAGTGAGATCACCTCGTTAAAGTGGCTGGCAATAACCGTTGCCGCCGGATGGCCCGCCGCCAATTCTTTTGAGAGATTGGGCCCCGCCAGGCAGCCGACCCGCACGGCTACGCTTTCTTCCATGATCACTTCGCTCATAGTCTTCACGTGGCTGCGGTTGAGCTTGGTGGTATTCTCAATGGTCTGGCCTTCGGGCAGCGTCAGGTCGAAGCCTTTGGTGCCGTGGATCAGGATGTGGTACGGGTGCAGGTGCGGCGACAGCTGGCGTATAACCGAGCGGAAGTGCTGCGACGGTACGATGGGGAAGATCACATCGCACATGTTGGCAATTTCCGTCAGGTCGCTGGTAGCACGCACGTTGGCGAGCATGGTGTGCCCGCGGTTTTCGCGATAGGTGTTGATGTGCTCCACAGCCTTTGGGTCGCGGGCATAGAGCAGCACCTGGCGGTGTTGTGCCAACAGGTTGGCGACCACACTACCAAAGTTGCCGGCGCCAATAACGCCCACCGGTTTATCGTCAGATAAACTTTTCGAGGTCATAGCCAACAAGCCGGTTGTGATAATAATAAAGTGTGTTAAAGTCTTTGGTAATGACGTTGCCTTCTTTGTTAAGCAATAGCGGCCGCTTCAAATGGAAGATGCCGACATTATCGAGGCCGTGACGAATTACCAGGTCGATGTTGCCTTTCAGGTGCGTGGCATGGTATACTTTGCCTTCCGCCTTCAGGACATAAATCTGTTTGCGCACGCGCTTACACGCCTCGCGGAATTCTTCGTACGATATAACCTGGTCTTCTTCCGGCAAACGCAGCAAGCCGAACAAGTCAAGCTTGGCATGCATCTTCTGCCACATCTCAAAGGCTACGAACGCCACCAGGTGGCTGGCAAACACGCGGTTGATGCGATGATACTCCGACACGATCTTTTGACTGAGCATGCGGGTATATTCGTCTTCGCGTTGTTTGTCGATCGTGATCCGGTTGTCGCTGACAAAGTAGTCGCGCGTGTCGATCACGCGGCCCTGCGCGTCGAGACTGTTGCCGTTGTCATCCACGTAGTTGCCAATGATGTCGACGCCGCGGCCAATGGAAACGGAAATGTTAGAGCCTTTGGTGAAGAACTTGAAGAGGAACTGCAGCAGTTGCCAGCTGCCATACTTGTCTTGCTCGGGCAGATACCGCTCCTGGCCTTTTACCGACAGGTAATCGTCCACCAGGTCTGGCGCTTCGAGTACGAAGTGGTAGTTCAGCGTGACGGGTACGATAAAGATCTTGCGAACTTCTTCGCCCGGAGGCGTATCCATGTATAGCATGCGTTGCGCCTCGATGGTAGAGCTTAGCAAACCCAGCTTGAGCTGTTTTTCAAGCATGCCTGACCGCGAGCGTGTGCCGCCCGGGAAGAAGATGCTGTGCGCGCCTTTCTGGATGGCGAGCGTGGAGTATAGCTTGAGCGTTTCCAGGTAGGGCAGGTTCTTTTTCCGCCGGTCTACCTTGTATGCCCCCAGGCTGTTCATGAAGTATGCAAAGATCTTGATGTTAAACAGGTTCAGTCCGGCGCCATAGATGAAGGCGGGCAGACCGAGCGAGTGGATCACCCAGCCGATAAGGATAGAGTCCAGGTTGCTGAAGTGCGTGGGCACCATAATGACCGTGCCTTTGGAGGCCAGGTTGCGCAGGTGTTTGGCTTTGCCGACAATGTGGATCTTGTCGCGCAGCGTGTAGCGGTTGCGGAAGAAGGCGCCGAATTTTTTGACACGGGCGCCGTTCAACAGGCGTGCGAACCAGAACTTGACGATCTCGCGGGTGACTTTATACGAGCTGGCTTTGAAGTTGCCGGCAATTTCGTTGGCATAGCGCATCACAATGCGGCGCATCAGCTCTTCCGCCTTGGGTTGCGCTTCTTCGGACGGTTTGACGTCGAGGCCCACGAGCTCGTCTTTAATAGCTGCCCAGAAGGCGGGCTCATCTACGGGGTCTACGCGCCAGCGGTTGCGCTTCATGCGCTGCTGCTCACGGTATACGGTAGTCTGGAGCTCGTCGAGCAGCTGTTTGGTAGTAGGACGCAATTCCTTGATCTGGGCGAGCGACTTTTGGGCTACGCTTTCGATAAATTCCTTGCGGTTCTTGCTCAGCTGGTACACCGGCCAATCGGGTATATCCTCCAGGATGGGCTTGTATTTCTTATTCTTATTTTTCTTTTCTACGACTTCCATCGGGGGTGCAAAATAAGTGAAAAGTTCGAGTTGTAGGTACCCGGGGGGAGGGGATGGTTTTAGCTGATAACCTGCAGCCGCGTGCGGAAACTCGTATTCATGGCGTCAAAGCGGGCCAATGTTTCTTGTATAAAGGACTCATCCACCAGGGTATACAGGTCTGACTCTTGTAAGACGTCATATTCGGCCACCTTGAACGTTTGCTCCAAAAGGCCGCATTCAAACTTGATCAGATACCGGTTATTCCAGGAAAAGAGGGTGATTTTGCAATCAGGGTGTGGAATTTCGCCTACTACACGCATGGGGTATTGCTGATGTTTACAGTATAAGGGTTCCAGGCCCGATTGTTTCCGTTTTAACGATAAACCTAGAACTTTGAAACCCGAACTTCAAAGTAAATGTTAAATTGAAAAAAAATATGCCATGCAAAGATACAGCATTTTGTGGGCGGACGATGAGATAGACTTGTTGAAACCGCATATCCTTTTTTTAGAACAGCGTGGCTACGACATAACCCCGGTCAACAACGCTACCGACGCCGTAGAGAAGTGTGATGAGAAGCATTTTGACGTGGTGTTCCTGGACGAACACATGCCCGGCATGTCGGGCCTGGAAGCCCTTGCCCAGATAAAAACCAATAAGCCCAACCTGCCTGTGGTGATGATCACCAAGAACGAGGAGGAGCATATCATGGAAGAAGCGATCGGCTCCAAGATTGCCGATTATCTGATAAAACCCCTGAATCCCAGCCAGATACTGCTGTCGGTGAAGAAAATTCTGGACAACAAGCGCCTGGTGATCGAGAAGACCAACCTGAACTATCAGCAGGAATTCCGCAAGATCAGCATGGCCTTTATGGATGACATGAACCACGAGCAGTGGGCAGACATCTATAAAAAGCTGGTGCACTGGGAGCTGCAGATGGACCAGCCCGACAACCAGGAAATGGGTGACGTGCTGGACATGCAGAAGACCGAGGCCAACGCCAATTTTGCCCGGTTTATCATCCGCAATTATGAATCGTGGCTGAACGACACGAAAGCGGACAAGCCGGTGATGTCGCACCAGCTTATGAAGCGCAAGGTATTCCCCGAATTGGGCAGCAAGCCCGTGTTTATGGTGTTGATCGACAACTTGCGCATAGACCAATGGAAAGTGATCGAGCCGGTCATTGCCGAGTACTTTAATATCGAAAAGGAAGAAAATTATTATTCGATCCTGCCTACGACTACCGGGTATGCGCGAAATGCCATCTTTTCAGGCCAGATGCCGTCGGAGATGGCCAAGACCAATCCGGACCTGTGGGTAGGCGACGACGAAGAGGAGGGTAAGAATAATTTCGAGCAGGAGTTCCTGATCAAGCAATTGCGCCGGAACAACCTGAATATCAAGACGTCTTACCACAAGATCAAAAACATGGAGGAGGGCCGCAGCCTGGCCGATACCGTAAACAATCTCTTCCAGAACGATCTGAACGTGATTGTGTACAACTTTGTGGATATGCTTTCGCACGCACGCACGGACATGGCCATGATCCGCGAGCTGGCGCCCGACGAGTCGGCGTACCGTTCTATCACCAAGTCGTGGTTGTTACATTCGCCGCTGCTCGACATTCTCAAGAAGATCTCCGAGCGCGATGTGAAGGTGGTCATTACGACCGACCACGGCACGATCCGCGTGAAGCGGCCGTTTAAGATCATTGGCGACCGCACGGTGAACACGAATTTGCGCTATAAGCAAGGTAAAAACCTGGGTTTTGACGGCGACAAGGTGATGCACGTCACCAAGCCGGACAAGCTGTTCCTCCCGAAATTGAATGTTTCTACATCGTATGTCTTTGCTACGGAGGACCAGTTCTTTGCATACCCCAACAACTATAATTATTACGTTAATTTCTATAAAGACACCTTCCAGCACGGGGGGATAAGCCTGGAAGAGATGATCATTCCTGTAATTTTCTTAACTTCGAAGAATGTGTGATGACCGGAGGGGGTAAGGTTTACCGCCAGGTAGACCGGGAAGCATTAAAAGACGTGGGAGCAGAGATCGCCCGACATATGGAGCAGGTACCGGTTTGGCTGTTTTATGGCGAAATGGGGGCTGGTAAGACAACCCTTATTAAAGAGGTATGCCGGGCGTTGGGAGTAGCGGATGCGATGAGCAGTCCGAGCTTTTCGATCGTCAACGAATATGCCGCGGTGGGAGTGGAGAAGGTCTTTCATTTTGATTTTTACAGAATTCGAAGTGAAGCAGAAGCTTTTGATATTGGCGCGGAAGAATACTTTTACTCGGGCTATCCCTGTTTGGTGGAGTGGCCCGAGAAGATTCCCGGCCTGATACCCGTAAAGGTTGCCTCCGTAACCCTCTCTATCGATAACGAAACACAACGTACTATAGCGATTTCTATACATGACCGAGAAGAAAAAAACGGGCTTTGAGGCGCTTGCCAAGAGTAGCCTGGTTCCGCAGGAGCAGACGCTGGAAGTTCGGAAGCGCAGACACGCTTTTTTTATTGGCCTGCCCAAAGAGATATCCTTACAAGAGAACCGCATTAGCCTAACCCCCGATGCCGTGGCATTGTTGGTCAACAACGGGCACGATGTATGGGTAGAGACCAAGGCCGGTCTCGGCTCGAAGTTTACCGACAAACAGTATAGTGACGCCGGGGCGAAGATCGTCTACTCGCCGCAGGAAGTATACCAGGCCGACGTCATTCTCAAGATCGAGCCGCCCACACAGGAAGAGATCGAGCTGATGCACGCGGGCCAGACCCTGATCTCGGCCTTGCAGCTCGGACACCTGCGGGCGGAAAGCCTGCAAGGTCTGCTGAAAAAGAAAGTAACGGCGCTGGCGTACGAATTCATTGAAGACAAAGTAGGAGGCATGCCCATCATTCGCGCGATGAGCGAGATTGCGGGGAGCACCGTGCTGTTGATTGCCTCCGAATACCTCAGTACCAATAACAACGGTAAAGGCATTATCCTCGGGGGCATTACCGGCGTGCCGCCGACAAAGGTAGTGATCATCGGTGCGGGCACGGTGGCCGAGTATGCCGCACGGGCGGCCCTGGGACTCGGCGCGGAAGTACAGATCTACGACAACCATCTCTACAAGCTGCGGCGCATCAAGCACCTGTTGGGCCAGCAAGTATATACTTCTACCATTGATACGTATACGTTAGGCGATGCCCTGAAGACAGCCGACGTAGTGATTGGCGCGCTGCGGGCTGAGAAAGGTCGTGCGCGTCAGGTCATAACGGAAGAGATGGTAAGCCGCATGAAACCCGATTCGCTTATTATCGATCTGAGTATCGATCAGGGCGGTTGCATAGAGACGTCCGAGATCACCACGCTGAGCAAGCCGGTATTCCGCAAGCACGACGTCATCCACTACTGCGTTCCAAACGTGGCCTCGCGGGTAGCCCACACGGCGACCAACGCGCTGAGCAATATCTTTACGCCAACCATTTTGCGGGCGGCGGAAGAGGGCGGTGTAGAAGCCATGATCTTTTCGCATAAATGGTTTATGAAAGGCGTATACACCTATAAAGGTGGCTTGACCAATGAAAACGTAGCGCGTAAGTTCGGGTTGAAGTATAAGAACATCGAGCTGCTGATGGCAGCGAGGTTTTAAGTCACCGCACGTCTATAAAACAAGAAGGGTGCCTCACAAGAGGCACCCTTCTTTGTGTGCGCCCGGCATGGGCGCGAACTCTAGGGTGTAAGTCCCGAACGCACCTTGATAGTGGGAAGCGTTAACCT
>NZ_JAHESE010000048.1 GCF_018598175.1 Dawidia cretensis | reverse complement strand
TTGATGGCGTGCGGGTTGATTCCCGTGCTGTACGGTGGCTTTGTAACCGACTCGGGACCTTCCTGGCGAGCCATTGTTGCCCGGCCCGGAGCATCGCCGATCGAAGGGCTGGTGGACGCCGTGATCGACTTTATGCTCAAAAGCAAACGTATCACGACCGACGAGGTGATCTTGCACCGGGCAATCGTCAACTCCCTGCTGCGCAGTGGTCCGGAAGGGTTGCTGGAGATTGCGCGCTACCTGCAAACGGACAAACAAGAAAATATTTTCTTCCTCATCGACCAGTTCGAGGAGATATTCCGGCATCGCCACGACCATGGCGAAACGACGGAAAACGATGCCCAGCTTTACGTAAACCTGTTTTTGACGGCAGTAAAACAGGATACGGTACCCGTGTATGTTGCCTTTACAATGCGCTCGGAATTTATTGGCGAGTGCGCGGCGTTCCCGGGGCTTACGCGGCTGATCAACAGCAGCAGCTACCTGGTACCGCAGTTGACCCGTGAGCAAAAGAAGATAGCCATCGAGGGACCTACGGCCGTAGCCGGCGGACAGATCTCGCAGCGCCTGGTGAAACGCCTGCTCAACGACATGGGCAACGACCAGGACCAGTTGCCCATCTTGCAGCATGCCCTGATGCGCACCTGGGATTACTGGGCGTTGAACCACGAGCCCGGTGAGCCGCTGGACATACGCCACTACACCGCTATTGGCCGCATTGCACAGGCCTTGTCCCAACACGCCAACGAAGCGTTTGACGAGCTGTCGCTGCGCGACAAGGTCATCGCCGAAGTTTTATTCAAGAACATTACCGAAAAGAATCAGGAAAACCGTGGCATGCGCCGGCCGGCCCGGTTGGGCCTGATAGCCCAGTTGGCAGAATGTAGTGTAGCCGAAGCGATGCACGTGGTGGAGCACTTCCGCAAGCCGGGACGTTCGTTCCTGATGCCCGCCGCCCATATACCATTGACCGAAGACTCGATGATCGAGCTTTCGCACGAAAGCTTGATTCGTATCTGGAACCGGTTGGAAGTATGGGTGGAAGATGAATTTGAGTCGGCCGCCATGTACAAGCGTTTGTCGGAAGCCGCCGCGATGTATCAGATCGGCAAGACCGGTTTGTGGCGACCGCCGGACCTGCAGCTGGCCTTAAACTGGCAGAAGAAGCAAAAGCCCACCCGCGAGTGGGGCCAGCGTTACGACGAGGCCTTCGAGCGGGCGATTGTATTTTTGGACACCAGCCGCATCACGTACGAGGCGGAGCTCAAGAACCTGGAGATGATGCAACGCCGGGTGCTGCGTCGTACGCGCGCCACGGCGGTTATTCTTGGTATCGCGTTTATCGTGGCGATTCTGTTTTTTGTCTATGCCTACCTGCAAAAGCTCCAGGCGGATGCTGACCGCCGCTATGCAGAGGTGCAGCGAAACGAAGCGCAAGTGCAACGCGAAGAGGCGTTGAAGCAAAAGACCGAGGCTGACAGGCAAAAGCTGGACGCTATTTCTGCACGTGAGCTGGCCGATAATTATAACAAGGAACTTCATAGCAGTATTCAAGAGCTCGAGGTTGCCAAGCGTGCGGCCGAAGCCGCGTTGGAAAAGGCTCGTATTGAAGAGCAGCGCGCGATCGCAGCCGGGACAGTGGCAAAAGAGAACGCTGAGCTGGCCGAATTGAAAAAGGAAGAAGCCGAGCTGAATTATCAACTTGCCAATGGCCTGTATATGCTGGCCATTGCGCAGAACTTAGCCACCAAATCGGTCCAGGAAGACGACGATAAAGACCTCGCCGGCTTGCAGGCCATGCAGGGTTATATCTTCCACAGTCGTTACCGCGGTAAAGTGTATGACCCGTATATATACCGGGGGTTATATAGCGCGTTGACGAAACTGGCGGGCGCCAGCTACAATGGCATGAAAATACAAGGGCCGCCGCGTGTACACCTTCGTTCGCTGGTGGTATCCGAGAAGAACAACTCGTTCTTCACCTCGGGGGCTGATGGTCGGATCTACAAGTGTGATTATGATAAACTTACCAATGCGGTGACAGGGTATGTAACGCCCTATCCCAGCAAGGTGATAGCGATGAGTCAGGACGAAACGTACCTGGTCAATGGCAGTGACTCTACTTTCCTTCAGGTCCATAGTTTGAAGGGGGGAGGCAAGTCGCAGGTGATAAATGGATTCAACGGCGCGACAAACGACATAGAGTTTATTCCGGGCAGCAGTGACTTTATCGTATCGAGCGGAGGGAAGACCCTCAGTCGCGTAAATGCGCAGACGGGAGAGAAGCAAGTGTTGCTTACCCTGCCGATGGAATTGAAATCCATTAACATCCGCGCTGACGGCAAGATACTGGCGGGGGCTGCCTGGTCGGGACAAGTAATACTGGTTGACCTGGTCAAGAACAGTTACATCACGTTGGCCGACGATGCCGCTACACGTGTATTGTCCGTAAACTTTAGCCCCTCGGGCAATTACCTGGCCTATGGCCTGGACGATGTGACCAACCGCCGGGGCCTGGTACGGCTCTACGATTTTGCCACCCGCGAAACACGACAATTTACGGGACACCGTGCGGGCGTGAACGACGTCGCATTCAGCCCCGACGAACAGCTGCTGGCCAGTGCCGGTCTGGATAAGCGTCTGCAGTTGTATGTGCTGAACAATCCTGAAGACCTGCCGGTGGAAATGGAAAATAACAATGGTTTTGTATGGGATATTGCCTTTGCCAAAGGGTCATCCCTGCTTATTGCGGCGTGTAGCGAGTCGGAGATACGGGTGTGGCCGACGTCGCCGACGGACCTGGCAAATAGAATCTGCCCAGCGCTGACGCGAAACATGACGCAGGACGAATGGCAAAAGTACGTAGGTGACCAGATCGCATATGAAAGCACCTGCCCGGGGCCTTCTGCCGCGCACTAAACAGAAAAACAGATGTTACGGTATCAATCAATTCTATGGATCGTACTGCTCCTGGCAAGCTTCCGGGCGCAGGCCCAGGATGAGTGTGAGATGGCATTGAACCGCGCCACCGATGAGTTCAATGCCGGGCATCTCTATGTCATACCTTCTATTCTCAGCGGCTGTCTGCAAAAAAACCAGAACAAAGAATGGCGCCAGCGGGCATTCTTGCTGTTGTCCGAAACGTACCTGCTGCTGGAAGATCCCTTCAATGCCGAAAACAGCTACCTCGAAGTGTTGCGCGCCAATCCCGAGTTTGTCACCGATGAAAAGCGCGACCCGATCGACCTGGTATACCTGAGCTCGAAATTTACCACAACGCCCATCTTTACGCTGTTTGCAAAGGCCGGAGCGAACGTGTCCATTGTCCACACCATTCTCGACCGGCAGGCCGCGGACGGAGACCAACAGAATTTGCTCCGCCCGGGAGGCCAGGCCGGTGTCGGCGTGGAGTGGAACTACAACGATCACCTCAGCCTGATGTTGGAAGGCACCTATGTCTTCTCTTCGTATAAGCAGCGGGTGTCCGGCATTTATGGTCGCGACCTTGCTGACATATACGACCGCCAAAGCTGGGCGCGGATGCCGCTTTCGGTCAAATATTCGGATGACCAGGGAAAGTATAGACCGTATGTATACCTGGGAGCTTCGCTTGACCTGCTGCTGGGCGACCGTGTGACCATTACGTATTCCGACCGCAACTACAACCCGACGGCTGACCGCGTGGAGAATATCGACCGCGAGAGCCCGGTATTAAAGTTCAAACCGAAGCGTAACATGCTGAATCGCTCGTGGCACATTGGCGGCGGTGTGAAATACAAGGTAAATCTTGACTATGTCTTTGTAGACTTGCGGTATTCGTTCGGGCTTACCAACCTGGTGGATGCGAACAACAGTATTTATGATTATGATGATTCCAGTCCTCATACGTCGGAGGGCTTTCAGTCCAGTGCTGAAGCCGCTTTACGGTGGGGGTATGTGGACGACCTCTTTCGGATGGACCATCTGTACTTGTCGGTGGGATATATCCATCCGCTCTACAAACCGCGGAAGCTGAAAAAGGCCCGGTCGAAATCTGTCATGCGCAATCTTAAAAAGCAGGATCATGTCACTACGGAGAAATAATTATATCTTCCTGGGGCTGCTGATGGTCCTGTTTGCCTGCGACACCAAGCAGGACTTCGAGGGAGAGTTTCAGAATTACTTCATTAAATATTATGGTGAAGACGGCAACCAGGATGCGGTCGACATGGTGGTGAACGCCGATGGCACTGCATTACTGCTCGGCAATACACAAGTGCTGGGCTGGAACAAACGCATGGTCCTGATCAAGGTTGATGCGCGTGGCGAGGTACTTTGGGAAAAACGGTTTGGTACCATTGGTGGTAACGATGAAAATGCGCAGGATCTCGAACCAACCGCTGACGGAAATTTCCTGATTCTGTCCAATACGCTGTATGGCACGGATCCGAATACCAATGACGCCGTCTATGATTTTAAAGTTCTTCGTATTCGGGGCGATGGCTCGGTGGTCGATAGTATGTATTTCGGCAATAATGATAATACGTGGAACACGCAGTTTGCCCATAGCATCACGGCTTTATCCAATGGCGGTTTTGTCGTTACCGGAAATTCAACTGATGAGACTATTTATTACGATCCACCCAACTCAGAACAGGATTTAGAAGATTTGTTTGCTGTAGGTTTTGACCGCGATTTTACAAGATCCTGGACTACCGTGGAAGATCGTATTCCTCCTGCACAGGGACCGGGTATTTCATTGGGCGAGCATATTGGTTCGGGGATCAAGGTATTAGAAAAATCTCCGTCAGAATTCTACTGGTTTACATATTCCGATGGTTTGCGAGGAGGTCCCGATGCGGACTACGAATCGAATTTTAATGAATGGATATTGAACGACAATGGGCTTAACATTACCGGAGCATCGTTTTCAGGAGACGACACAAGGGAGGAGCGGCTGGCATCGGCCATTCAGGTTCCGGCGGCACTGGGAGGCGGGTATTATGAATTTGGTACGTCTGCCGTGAATAGTGGGATCGTGGTAAATCCGGATGCCTGGGGAGACCTGTATTTTTGCCGTCGTAACAGCACACGTGGGTTGATCGATGAAGGTATTGTCAGGGGATTGTCTGGTTCTTTCCTTGCGCATGCGGTGGCACCGGCTGTGCGTGCCAACGGATTTCTGCTGTTAGGCCATGAAAAGACCACCTTGGGATCCCTCATACGCCTGACGCAAGTCGACTTGTCGAGTGCGCCGCGTTGGTCGGCGAACTTTGGCGCCTTTGATAAAAACAGCCGGGGTGCGGCGGTAGCAGAGCTGCCGGATGGACGCATTCTCGTATTGGGAACAATCGAGCTGGAAACCCAGCGAAAGATAGCGTTATTCAAGTTGAACGCACAGGGAGAGTTACTGGATTGAGGGGAAGACCGGTGCGGACTTAAAACGAGGTTACATTTTTCGTCGGAAATCGATAAATAGTTTAGTATCTGCCTTTTATGCCAATAAGACCCCTCTTAGCAGCACTCATTTTTGGATGGATTGGATTGTTGATGCCGGTGTTGGACGCGTCGGCGCAATGTACTTTTACCAATCTCAATCCGTCGTACTGCGTCGATGCTCCAGCCTTTACGTTGACAGGGGGAACTTACTATTACGGCCCCGGTGTCACCGGCTCGACGTTTGATCCGGCGGCGGCCGGTGTTGGAACGCACACGTTGATCGCTACGAATGGCGATGCGAACACGTATACTATTTCTACCGCGGGTACCTACAACCCGCTGTCGGCTGCAGCAACAACGGTCACCCTGGCGAACGACGATCAGACAGCCGCAATTCCCATCGGGTTTACCTTTAACTTCTTCGGTAACGATCAAACAACTGTACGGATCGGTTCAAACGGCCTGATTGGTTTTGGTCCCAGCTCGGTGGCAACTTCAAATAACGATGTCTTAACGACCACGACCGATCCTGACAACATTATTGCTGCGGCGTGGGATGATCTGGACCCAACACTTGGCGGTACGATTGACTATTTCCTAACCGGCACGGCGCCGAACCGCGTGTTTGTCGTGCGGTACACCAACATCCGGCGGGTCGGAGTGCTGACGCTGGTAACGACGCAGATTCAATTGCACGAGACTACCAACATTGTTGAAATACATTCGCCCTCCATCGACTTATCTTCCAGCGCGGCGTCGCAAGGAATAGAAAGCCCGCAAGTGGGCGCTTCCACGACGTCGTATGTTGTGTCGGGTAGAAATAATACGATCTGGTCTGCAACCAATGACTATGTGGCCTTTGTGCCATCCTGCCTTGACATTCGTACGGTAACGATTTACCCCGAGCCGTTGACAACGCCAACGGTTTCGCCCGCTACGACAACCCTCTGCGCGGGTAGTACTGTGGCCGTGACGGTGCAAGGATCGCAGAGTGGCGTCTCGTATCAATTGCAAGACGATGCTACCAGTGCGGTGCTCAGCGGATTTGTAGGTGGTACGGGCGGTGACATTGTTATTACCAGCAATGCGATTGCCGCCGGTACAACCATGAAGGTATACGCGCGCAATCCCACAACGACCTGCGACACGTATCTGACAGACAAGATTACCGTGACAACCCAGGCCGCTACCACGGCGAATGCCGGTCCGGATGCGGATGTCTGTGGCGCGGTGGCCACGCTGGCAGGTAATACGCCCGTGATTGGATCGGGAACGTGGACGAAAGTGAGCGGCCCCGGTACGGTATCGTTTGGCAACAACACACAAGCGAATAGCACGGCGACGGTTAGCGCCTATGGCACGTATATATTCCAATGGGCGGTGACAAACGGCGCTTGCCCAGCGACGGTTGACCATGTACAGATCCGCTACAGCGATCTGCCCGCCGTGACCAATCCGCCGACAGACGCGGTCATGTGCGAAGGCCTGGATGCTTCGTTTACGGTGGTGGCGACAGGCGCTGACCTGACCTACCAGTGGCAGGTGGACAACGGTGGCGGTTTTGCTAACCTGGGAAGTGCGACAACTTCGCCGTCGTTGACGGTATCGGCGGTCACGTCGACAATGAACGGTTACCGTTATCGTGCCGTCGTAAAAGGAAGCTGTGCGCCCGATGCCATCTCGGCACCCGCCCGGCTGACAGTATATGAGCGTCCGGAGATTGTCGGACAACCTGTTAGTCTGACGACGTGTCAATTAAATGCTGCGCCGGTGAGTTTTACCGTAGACGCGGGGGTGACGACTGGAGTGTCTTACCAATGGCAGGTGAGTACGAACGGTGGCCTGACCTATAGCCCGATCGTGTCCGACGGTGGCGGCATTTATAGCAATTACACCACAGGCATTCTGAGCTTATCCAATCTACCGGTCAGTTACAATGGTAATGTATACCGGGCTGTTATCAGTGGTTTGTGTACACCGAGTGTTACAAGTAACGGTGCGTTACTGACGGTGCAAAGCAGCGCGTCGATCACGACTGCGCCAACGCCGGCGACGGTGTGTGAAGATGGCACCGTGCAGTTTAACGTAACGGCGACTGGCACTAACCTGACGTATGCCTGGAGTGTCAATGGCAACCCTATCTCCGATAACAGCATCTATAATGGCAGTAGCACCGCTACACTTACGCTGAGCAATGTTCCTGCTTCGTATCACAACAACCAATATTCAGTAGTCGTTTCGTCGGCCTGCGCGAATGCCGGCAGCACACCGGTAGCGCTTACGGTCAATACGAAACCCGTTATTACAAGCCACCCCACGGCTACACCGCCAGTGATCTGTCAGGGAACCAACACCACTATTACGGTAGCGGCGAGCGGTACCGGTGTGTCCTATACCTGGCAGGTGAGTACCAACAGTGGTGTTTCCTATAGCCCCGTGTCGAACGGTGGGGTATACAGTGGCGCAACAACGTCATCCCTGGTGTTGACGGCAGTGCCGGTAGGCTATGATGGCTACCTGTACCGGGCGGTGGCAACGGGCAGCTGTGCGCCGCCGGCGGTGAGCAACAGCGCTTTGTTACGTGTGCAGGCGACGGCAGCGATCACGACCGAGCCTGTTGCCCAGGCGGTCTGTGAAGGCGGCGTGATCCAGTTTTCGGCTGCGGCCGCTGGTACCGGTCTGACGTATCGGTGGCAGCAGAACGGCACGAACTTATCGAACTCGGCCGTGTTTTCGGGTGTTACGACGCCGACCCTGACCATTACTGCGCCGACCAGCGCCTTCAATGGTCGGACGTATAACCTGGTCGTTACCGGTGCTTGCAACACGGCGACCAGCATCACGGTGCCGCTGACCATTCGGGAGAACGCCGAAGTAGCAAGTGGTGGCCACCCGGTAACGCAGACCATTTGTGCGGGAAGCGATGCGACCTTCACGGTCAACCCGGGCGTGACGACCACGCCGGTTATTCAGTGGCAGGTGAGTACTAACAGTGGCTCGACATATTCCAATATTACCGACGGCGGTGTATACAGCGGCGCTACCACCAATACGCTGCAAATTACCGGCGCGACAACGACCCTGAACGCCCGTGTTTACCGCGCCCGCGTGTCGGGCACATGTGGTTCGCCGGTATTTAGTAACGGCGCTATTCTGCGTGTGAATGCCAGCACAGGTATTACGACAGAACCCGCTGCATCCGTAGTGGTATGCGAAGACAGCAATGCTCAGTTTAGGGTAGTGGCAACGGGCGCAGGACTTACCTACCAGTGGAAAGAAGATGGCGTAAACCTGGTGAACAACGCCAGCTACAACAATGTTACGACCGCTACGCTGACAGTGTTGGCGGCACAGAGTGTACAAAATAATCGTGTTTATACAGTAGAGGTGACCGGTACCTGCGGGACGGTATTGAGTACCGGCGGGACACTTACCATCCGTGAAAAGCCGGAGGTGACGGGCCATCCGGGCAATCAGATAATTTGTGCCGGTGGAGGAGCAACCTTTACGGTTAACGCTGGTGTGACGACCAATGCGGTGTATCTGTGGCAGGTGAGTACCAATGGTGGTTCGAGCTATTCGACGGTAACCAACGGCGGCGTCTATGCAGGGGCAACGACAGCCACGCTGACGCTGACGGGAACGCCGGCGTCGTATAACGGCTATTTATATAGAGCCCGCATTACCGGGACATGTTCGCCCAGCATTTTTAGCAATAGCGGTTTGCTGCAGGTAAATACACTTCCGGCGATTACAGCTCAGCCTCAACCCACCACGGTATGTGAGGGGAGCGCTGCCCAGTTTTCGGTTGCGGCGACAGGCACTGGCCTGAGCTACCAGTGGCATGAAAACGGCACACCGATTAGCAACGGCGGTGTCTACAGCGGCGCCAACAGTGCGGTGCTGATGCTGAATGGTGTTACCAGCAGCTTCCATGGCCGTCAGTATTCGGTGACGATTACCGGCACATGCGGTACGTTGCCCAGCAACAATGCTACCCTATCAATTAATGAAGGACCGGAAGTGGCGGTGAGTGGAAACCCCGTAGCGCAGATTATTTGTCAGGGCGGCGGCACGACCTTTACGGTAGATCCCGGTATCACGACCAACCCTTTGTATCAGTGGCAGGTGAGTACCAACGGAGGTACATCGTATGCAGCGCTGACCAACGGCGGTGTGTACGCCGGGGTGGCCATGCAAACACTGACCTTGACCAACGTAGCTCTGTCGTACCAGGGATATTTATACCGCGTCAGAATCAGCGGTACTTGTACGCCACCCGCATTCAGTGATGCGGCATTGTTAACGGTGCAGGCGAATCCCGTGATTACGCAACAGCCGGTGACGGCGACCATTTGTGAAGACGGCTCGACACAGTTTACGGTTACAGCGACAGGCGCTGGACTGACGTACCAATGGAAACAAGGCAGCACGGACGTGTCGGATGGTGGTGTTTTCAGCGGCGCGACAACCCCGACGTTGACACTTACGAATGTGCCTGCGGGAATGGACAACAGCCAGTTCAGTGTTGTCGTTACGGGTACGTGTAGCACGGCTACAAGCTCGGTAGTGCCGTTGCATATAAACCGCAAGCCGGTTGTTACAGCATCACCCGTGAACAATACACCGGTTTGTGAGGGAGGAAACACCTCTTTCTCCGTTACGGCGACAGGAACAGGTTTGACGTATGCCTGGCAAGTGAGCACCGATGGCGGGCTTCAGTATAACCCGGTAGTGAATGGCGGTGTATATACAAACGCGACGACATCGACATTGACCGTAACCGGCACGCCATTATCGCATCAGGGCTATCTGTACCGCGCCGTGGTATCGGGAACCTGTGCGCCGCCCGCGGTGAGCAATAGCGCGCAGCTTCAACTGAATGCCCATGTAGTGGTGACACAACAGCCAGTGCCGGCGACGACCTGCGAAGATGGTACGATACAATTCTCGGTTGCCGCTACCGGCACAGGTCTTACGTATAAATGGAAGCAAGGCTCGACCTATCTTACGGATGGTGGTGTTTATAGTGGCACAACCACACCGATCCTGACTTTGACAAATGTGCCGTTCGGATTTAACGGCAATCAGTATAGTGTCGAAATCGGTGGTACCTGTGTGGGTACGACCAGCACCGCGGTTGCCCTGACGGTGCAGCACAAGCCCGTCATTGTGGGTCAACCCTCCAATAGTGCGCCGGTTTGTGAAGGTGGCAATGCTTCGTTTACCGTGGTGGCGACGGGCACCACAGCACCCACCTATGGCTGGGAGGTGAGTACCAACGGCGGCGTGAGCTATACAGCCGTGACCAACGGTGGTGTTTACAGCGACGCGACGACGTCGGCGCTGAAGCTCACGGGCGCACCATACGCGTATAACGGCTACTTATACCGGGCCATCGTGCGTGGCGCCTGCGAGCCGCCCGCAATCAGCAACAGTGCGGTGTTGACAATTCAGAATCAAGTAAGCATTACGTCGCACCCTGTCAACGCGGATGTCTGCGAAGACGGCAGCACGCAGTTTACCGTAGCGGCTATCGGTGCGGGCCTGACCTATAAATGGAAGCAAGGTTCCGCATACCTGTCGGATGGCGGAGTTTTTAGCGGCGCAACGACACCGATATTGACACTCTCGAATATTCCGCTGACCTTGAACGGTGAGCAATTCTCGGTGGAGATTACCGGTACATGCTCGACATTGACCAGCAATGCCGCCACCCTGACCCTGCGCACGAAGCCGACGGCTTTTGCGGCGGACGCATCTATTTGCACCGGACAGACAACCAATATTGCTATTACCAATCCGAACAGTGTTTCGGGAACGACCTTTACCTGGACGGTGCAAAGTGCCGTGAATATAACGGGCGCTTTGGCGGGGGGTGGTACAACCATCGCACAGCAGCTGTTTGTGACAGACGGTGTTAGCACCGGCAACGTAACCTACCTGGTCCAGCCGTCAGCGGCCGGATGTACGGGGCCGGGCTTTGCGGTGCATGTAACCGTAACGCCGCAGCCGATCGCCGCGGCATCGCCGCAATCAATCTGTTCGGGTACCGCGACGAGCGTTACCATTACGAATACCAACGGGGTTACGGGCACGGGCTATACCTGGGTGGTTCAAGCTTCCTCGAACGTATCGGGACAATCGGCGGGAGACGGATCGGTGATCAGCCAGGTGTTGACCGCTGTGGATGGTGTGAACCCCGGCACCGTAACGTACCGCATCACGCCACATGTGAACGGCTGTACTGGTAACGTTGTGGATGTTACCGTAACCGTTAATCCACAACCTGGTATTACAAACCCGCCGTCTACCCTGGTGCAGGAGATTTGCAGTGGCACGGCGTTGAGCTTCTTGCCGACGGCTTCCATCACACCCGGTACGACCTTTACCTGGGAGTCGACGGTCGTTGGCTCATTGAGTGGTGTAACGCCAACAGGCACAGGGGCTATTACCGACTCGCCGATCAACACCGCCAATACCACCGGGGTTGTTATTTATAAGATCACACCTTCTGCCGGCAGCTGTTCTGGAACGCCGGTGAACTATGTAGTGTCTGTTCGTCCGAAGCCGACGGCATATGCCGATGGTCAGACCATTTGCTCGGGCGAGTCAACGACCGTAACGATTTCGAATCCCAATAGTGTGGCGGGTACTACGTACACATGGACCGTGCTGGCTGCCGGTACCAATAACGTCAGTGGTGCTACGACGGGTGCAGGCAACGTGATCCGCCAGGCATTAACGAGCACTGATGGCCTCAACACGGGGACGGTGACGTACCAGATTATACCCTATTCCGGCGACTGTCCCGGCGTGCCGTTTGACGTAACCGTGACGGTGAAGCCTGTGCCGGTGATCAACAACCCGCCTACGGATCTGACACAACAGCTGTGTAGCGCTGAGCTACTCAGCTTTACCCCAACCTCTGCCATTAGCGGTGTGACCTTTGCCTGGACAAGCACGTTCACCGGACCCATTGATCCGGCGAGTGTGCCGGTTTCGGGTAGCGGCGCGCTGTCGCACATGCCAGTCAATACAGGTAACGCTGTGGGTATCATCACGTACGTATTTACGCCCAGCGTGGGTGGCTGTACCGGACCGACCGTGAACCTGGTGGTTCACGTGAAGCCGCTGCCGTCGGCCCAGGCAGACGATGTTACTATTTGTAGCGGTGAACGCGCACAAATCGCCATTTTGCCGGCGCCGCAGAATGTATCGGGTACAACCTTTACCTGGACGGCCGTAGCGGATGCCAATATTACTGGTGCCGCGAGCGGTGATGGCTCGGTCATCGACCAGTTGCTGACGACTACCAATGCTTCCGTGGGGCATGTGGTATATACCATTTATCCTTCGTCCAATGGTTGTACCGGACCATTGTCTACCGTAACCGTTACGGTGAACCCGGCGGTGACGGTGACCGCAGGCGCTGACTTTTCAGTTTGCGAGGCAGATGTGATGCCGATGAATGTGCCGTTGACGGGAACAATCGGTGGGGGAGCGTCAGACGGTACGTGGTTCATCAAGACCGGCGATGGTTCGATTTCGGCCAGCACCACCACCACACTGAAAGAAGTGCTTGCGACATACACCGCCGTGAATGCCGACGTGGCGCGTGGATTTGTGAAACTGTATCTGATCACCAACGACCCCGACCTGACGGGACCGTGTACGACGAAAACCGATACCCTGATGATCTTCTTTAACCGTCGCGCACGCATTGTGCCGTTGGTGGATTACGTGGTCTGTGAGCCGAATCGTATCGACCTTTCGGGCACCCTGGCGGGTAACGCCGTGAACGGTGCGTGGAGCATTGTCAGCGCGGCAGGGTCACTGTCCGTTAGCAGCGTGACAACCGATATGCGCGTGAACGCTCCCTACACGACGGCGCTCCCGGCGGACATCAACCAAACACTTATCTTCCGCCTGACGGCCAACGACCCCGACGGTTCGGGACCGTGTACGGCCGTGTTTGACGAGGTAAATGTATTGGTACAAGAGTCGGCGAAGGTATTTGCCGGCGCGGACTTCGCGATCTGCGAAAACGATGTTGTACACTTGAACGGAAATATGAGCGGCGCGGCCACCCAGACAACATGGAGCGGTGGCGACGGCGATCCGGTTCGCTATTCGGACGTGAACGATCTGCATTCCCTGTATACACCTACGACAGCCGACAGTATAGCAGGACATATTATTTTTACGTTGACCAGCAACGATCCGGATGCGGGCGGTCCTTGTACCGCGGTATCCGACCAGGTGGCGCTGACCATCAACCGTCTGCCTAAGCCTTCTATCTTTGGACTGGAGCCGGCGTATGCGGAGAACGACCCGATCGAGGTGTTGCAAGGATTCCCGCAAGGTCCCGGTGGTGCGTTTACCGGCCCCGGTATACAAGCGGGTACGTCGTGGTTTGATCCGGCACATGCGAACATCGGCATCAACATTATTACCTATACGTTTACGGATGCGAACAGCTGCGTAGGCTCGGTGAGTCAGACAGTTATTGTGAACCCGCTGACCGACATCAACTTTGGTGTGCAGACGGGCACCGGCCTGGCGGACTTTAGCGCAGAGCCACGCATTTGTACGAACGTTGGCAAAGCGCGCCTGGTGGGTGATCCGCCGGTAGGTACGGGTTTGGAGCCGACAAGTTTTGCCAGTCCGCTGACGCCGAGCATTCTGGGCTCCGACGCGGGTGGACAATACATTAATACCGACGGCCTTTTGGCCGGTGAGTATTTTGTGGAGTATACCTATACCAACGGTCTGGGTGCTACCAATACGATGTTGAAACGTATTGTGATCAATGCGTCGCCGCAAGCGGTGATCGGGGCCAATAATTCATGCGTGACGGACTCGGTGGCATTTACCGATCTGTCGACCATTCCAAACAACACCTTCGACGGTACTATCAATGGCTGGGAGTGGGACTTCGACGATGGTAATGTTAAGAAGACGATCCAGGATCCAAAATGGAAGTATAGCCGCGAAGGATACTACAACGTGACCCTGACGGTGAAGACCGATCAAAATTGTACAGCGGTGACGGAGAAGCAGATTTTTATTGGCACCAAGCCAAAAGTAGACTTTACCTGGACAAAAATTTGTAGCGGCGAGGCGACGAAGTTCCAAAGCAAATCGACGATCTCACTTGGCTCTATTCAGGAATATTCCTGGAACTTTGACGATGGTGATGTGTTGCCATTCGGAGAAGTGGCGGATAACGTTCCGGCAAGTACGCACGACGGCCGCACACAGGGAACGTATGAAAACCCAAGCCACCAATACCAGGCCTTCCACACGTACCGCGTGAATTTGCGTGTGCGTACCGATGTAGGATGTGAAAAGGATACAACGATCGCGGTATACATTCTGGACTACCACCTGCCGGTTTCAAATAACGGCTACCAGACAGATTTTGAAGACGGTCAAGGTGCCTGGATCAAGGTGGAAAACGGAAATCCGTCCAGCTGGGAGTTTGGTGTTCCAAAAGGTGATATTATCAGGGGAGCTTTCTCAGGCGATAGCGCCTGGTGGACCGGAGGTAATCCGAATCCGGGTGCTGCACCCTATTATAGCACGTACTATGGCAACGAAGATTCGTATGTGCTGGGCCCCTGCGTAAACCTAAGCGCGTTGGAGCGCCCGATGGCATCGATCCGGTACTGGTCCGATACGCAAAAGAACTTTGATGGTGCGGTGTTACAGTATTCGTCCGATGGTGGTCAGAACTGGCGTGTGGTGGGAGCCGACAGCGAGCGGGGCATTGATTGGTATAATGGCTCGAACCTGAGTGGCAAGCCCGGTGGGCAAGACAACTTCGCCTGGACGGACATGACCAACGGTTGGCGTAACGGTCGTTTTAACCTGAACGATCTGCCGAAAGATACCGTCGTGTTCCGGATTGCGTTTGGCGCGAACGAAGACAACGATGCAGGACGTATCCTGAACGGCTTTGCTTTTGATGATATCTATATTGGTGAGAAGGAACGGAACGTGTTGGTGGAGCACTTTACGAACAACTTCAGTCAACCCAGCCTGGCGGCCGATGACTATATCGACCAACTGAACCCGGCCGATCACATCAAGCTTCAATACCACATTACGACGCCCGGCTTCGATCAAATTGCCCTGGATAATACCGAGGACCCAGCCGTACGGAGTCAACTATACGGAGTATCGCAGCCACCCCTGGCTGTCATGGACGGTATCTTTGGCAATTACTATGGTGTATCTTTTACAGGGGCGTATCAAAAAATTACGAATGACGAGCTGGATCGAAGATCGCTGGAGGCACCGTCTTTCCGGATCGAGATTGAAATAGATCCGACCGCACCGTCGAACGTGCTGCGCGCCACGGTTAAGTATACCTTTATTGACCAGGAGCAGACCTTTACACCGCCGATGATCTTACACGCGGCACTGGTGGAAGATGACATAGAAATAGGAACGAGCGGCCGCTATAATCATAATTCCTTGCGTAAACTATTGTTTGGCCCGGAAGGCTTTTTGATCAACGAGCCGCTGGAAATAGGAAAAGTATACACGCGTACAGTCGAGTATCCGATTCAGGTTCCGATTACCGATGGCAGCAACCTGTCCTTGCTGGCCTTTGCGCAAGACAAGGCATCACGCCGCATCCTGCAGACGGAGATCAGGAAGATTGACGAAACGAAGACACCCATGATCCCGGTAGGCCTACCCGACGACCCGGCTACCGCAGCACTGGCCAGGTTGAAGATTTATCCCAACCCGGCATCGAAGCATATTAACCTGTTCCTCGGAACACGCCTGGAAAGAGACTACAGCTGGAAGGTCGTGGACCAACGCGGCGTAACGGTATTAGACGGTGAGGTGAATCGCAACCTCGCCGCACCGCAGGCATTAGACATCAGCTCGCTGCCAAACGGTATCTATGTGCTCTCAATACAGGCCAGCGGCAAGGCAGTGCTGTATACCAAAATTGTCGTGTTGAATTAATCGACTCTAAGGTTGTGTCATGAGAATGTCGCGGGAGAGCTGCGGGAGAATCGTGTTGCAGCGGGCAATGAACTCTTTGGTCGTTTGTGTGACCTTGGAAAGGCTTGTTTCGGCTTTGCTGTTCTCTTCGATGAAGAGAATGTTGGCTCGTAGGGCGTCGATTCCCAGGAGAATGAACGAGGGTTTAATTTGGTGAATGAGGCGGGAAAGGCGCATCCATTCTTTCTCCTGAAGGCACTTCTGCATCTCCGTCAATACGGGCGGCACAGTTTGGACGAACGTGGAAACCATCTCGCGTATAAAGTCTTCGTTGTTACCGGAGACGTTGCGCAGGTAGGAGAGGTTGTACAATACTCCCTCGGGTTCGGTGACCCGCGGGGGGCGCGGCTGCGCGTGGTTGAGCGGTTTGATCTTGAGATCGTCGAATAGTTTTCGGTAGAGGTCTTCGGGGGTGAACGGTTTGGGCAAGTAGTCATTCATGCCGGCGGCAAAACATTTCTCTACATCTTTTACCGTAGCGTTGGCCGTGAGCGCAATAATGGGCAGCTCGGCAGCCAGCTCCATCAGGCGAATCGCCTTTGTGGCCTCATAGCCATCCATCACGGGCATCTGCACATCCATCAGCACAACATCGAACGCGTTATTTTTGATCTTTTCGATTGCCACGAGACCGTTCTCGGCCACGTCTATATAACACTGCCAGTTCTTGAGGATGCTTTTGGCATACAGCCGGTTGATGTCATTGTCTTCTACCAGCAAAACACGCAGTTGCGAGGTGTTGACCAAAGAATGTGTTTTGTCCAGGCGGGGCATCTGCGGCATGATGTCGTTCACCTGCCCGATGGGGTAGGGAATCGTGACGATAAATGTCGAGCCTTGATGTTCTTTGCTGACAACATGGATCTTTCCATCCTGAAGCTCTACCAACTGGCGCACAATGGTCAAGCCTAATCCCGTGCCGCCATAACGACGCGTCACACTCTCGTCGGCCTGGCTAAAGCTTTCAAAGATCGTAGCCAGTTTTTCCTCCGGTATACCTACGCCGGTGTCCGACACTTCAATACGCACCCAGCAGATTTTGCGTTGCTCACGTTCGACGGTGCATTGTACGCGGATAGAGCCCGTATGGGTGAACTTCACGGCATTGCTAATGAGGTTGATCAGGATCTGGTTTAACCGCACGGGGTCACCCATCAGGATTTTGTTCAGCTTCTCATCAATGTCATAGGCCAGGGAGATCTTCTTTTCCTTGGCCTGATAGGTAAAGGTGCTGATCAGCGAGGGGAGCAGGTCAGTCAGGTTAAAGGCGATCTTCTCAAAGCGCAGTTTGCCCGACTCGATGGCGGCCAGGTCAAGAATGTCATTAATGATCACCTTCAGGTTTTCCGCCGAGTGCTTGATTGCGTTCAGATAGGTTTCGTGCTCGTCGGGGCTCGGATTTTGGCTTAATAAATTAACCATGCCCGCGATGCCGTTGATAGGCGTGCGTATTTCGTGGCTGATGTTGGCCAGGAATTGCTCTTTGGCTTTTTGCAGTCGTACCAGCTCGGCTTCGTCCTTTTTGCGTTGCGTGATGTCGCGGCAGTCGAGGATAAAGCCCGGGAGGCCCTCTTTGTGTTTAAGGTTGATGGCGTTGAATTCCAGGAAGCGATAGGTTTGGTCGCGGCAGAGGAATTGGAACTCTACTTTTTCAGTATACGCGCGCTTCTGGCTTTCTTTAAATTTCTGTTGCAGCTCGGCTAGGGTGGAGGGGCGAATGAACTCAAAAAAGTTCTTGCCGATCAGGCTCTTCGACCGGTAACCCAGGGTTTGTGAGGCTGAAGCATTGTGGTACTGGATGTTCCCGGTGAAGTCTACAATAAAGATCACATCGGAACCATCCTCTACGACGGCTTTGTAAAACGAACCCTTGTTGACGTACTGCTGAATGTTCATCTATATACCGCTCGTCTCCATCTCTTTGAGGTATCGATACAAAGATGATTTCCCGATATCGAGCTTGTGTGCCACCTCGAGCACATTGTTATCGTATTTATTCAAGTAGTGTCGAATGATGCGGTACATAAATTCCTGCATGGTCATTTCCTGATACAGGAACGACTCCATGCGGGTAGTGCTGTTGAAGCTGATGTCTTGCGGGCGGATATCCTGCTCTTCCGCCATGACGGCCGACAGCTCAATGATCGACTTCAGCTCGCGGATGTTGCCCGGGAAAGGATACTGCAACAACTTCTCCTGGGCTTCGGGACTGATCTTGAATTTGCGCATCTGGTTGTCGTTCGCAAACTGATCCAGGAAATGTTTGGCAATGAGGATCACGTCCTGCCCGCGTTCACGTAGCGGTGGCAGGTTGATGGGCAAGCCCAGCAAGCGGTAATACAGGTCTTCACGGAAGCGATTGGCTTTTACTTCTTCCGCCAGGTCTTTGTGTGTGGCGACGATGATGCGGACATCCAGCTTGATGACCTGGTTGGCGCCAATGCGGGTCACTTCGCGCTCCTGCAACACACGCAGGAGCTTGGCTTGCAGGTTGGGATCCATCTCGCCGATCTCGTCCAGGAAGATTGTACCGCCTTCGGCCTCTTCAAACTTGCCGATGCGGCGTGTCACCGCACCGGTAAAGGCGCCCTTTTCATGACCAAAGAGCTCGCTCTCGATCAGATCGCGCGGAATGGCCGCAATGTTGACGGCAACGAACGGTTTGTTCTTGCGCTTACAGTTGTAGTGGATGGCCTTTGCCACCAATTCTTTGCCGGTACCCGTCTCGCCCGAGATGCTAACCGAGATGTTCGTCTGAACAGCCTTTTCGAGCAAGCTGAAGGTACGTTTAATGGCAGGACTGGTGCCAATGATACTTTTCTCAAATTCGTATTTCTCAGAGATCTCTTTCTTGAGATGATCGATCTCACGGATGAGCGAGGTTTTGTTCCGGGCGTGGTGGATGGAGTTCAGCAGCCGGTCCTTTGTCTCGTGATCTTTGGGAATGTAGTCATATGCCCCGGATTTGAGTAGCTCCACGGCGGTGTGGATCTTCTCCTGGGCAGAGACGATAATCACGTTGATGTTAGGGTCATGGCTGCGAATCTGGCTAAGCACCTTTTCACCGGGCATGTCCGGCAAGGAATAGTCCAGGGTTATGATTGCAGGGTTTTTATACAGGTTGGCCAGGCAATCCTTGCCGGATGTATAAAACTCTACTTCATAATCGGGATTTAATTCCAGGACGTACTTGAGAAATTTGGTGTAAGCTGGATCGTCTTCGACTACAAAAATTTTCACGGGGTCTTTGTCGTACATGGGCTACGATTTCAAAAAGTAAATATAATCTCCAATATAGCAACAGCCAAGGACGTTAATTGTTATCGGGTACGTGAAAACCCTGGTTTTTTCATTTACCTTAAAGAAAAGTCACTTGATAGGTGTCTTGTCAACAGTTACCTTTATGGGAGACAGCGTCCAATATGGGTACTTGTACCTGGTTGTGGCACGCGCCTACGGCCTGCAAATGGCGGTGTGATGTACTGGCATGGAGATTGGGCTTGGGTAGGTACGAATATGAGTACGTTAACATTCCCTATGATTCCGCAGTTTGATAAACTGACCGATGCCGAAGGCGAGCTGATCCTGCGCGCACCGATCCTGGTGTGTATTCTGGTGGCCGGCGCCGATGGCCACATTGACCGAAAGGAGATTAAAGAGGCGATGGCCGTGGCCCGTAAGCAGAAGGAGAGCGCTTCGGTGCTTTCCGGATTCTTCACCATCATGGCGGAAGACTTCGAGGACAAGATCAAGATTCTGATTCAAAGCTACCCGTATGAATCGACACAGCGTACGCCGCTGATCGTCGAAGAGCTGCAAAGCCTGAACCAGCTTTGGCCGAAGCTCGACCGCACTTTTGCTGATGCCTATTATAAGATGCTGAAGAACCTGGCCAGCCGCATAGCGTCATCGTCCGGTGGCCTGTGGGGCATTAAGACCGTGACACCCGAGGAAGCGCGCTACGCAGCCCTTTCAATGATCAGAGACCCTGGCGCAATTTAGTGCGCCTTTGTGCGGCCTGACGTTTTCATGTGACCGTACAATTTCCATCTTTGCACCTGGGGTGTTTGGCCCTGTGTGACCTCTATGGCTTCGGAATCCTCGTTTTTTGGAAGTTCAATAGTCCCCATCCGGTTTGTATTCCTGATGTGGCTGGTGTTTTATCTGGAGCTCATGTTTGGGCTGCCCCTGAGCGGGTATGGCATCGAGCCGCGTACGCTGCACGGCCTGATTGGCATTCTCGCAGGACCGCTGATTCACGGTGACTTATTGCATCTGGTTTCAAACACCATCCCCTTGTTATTTCTGGGGTGGGTGTTGTTTTTCTTTTATCCACGCATTGGCGGTGTGGTGTTCCTTCGGGCGTATTTCTGGACGAACGTGTTGGTGTGGTTGTTTGCACGGCCGGCTAATCACATCGGGGCGAGTGGCGTTGTGTACGGCCTGGCGTTCTTTCTGATCTTCTTTGGGATCTTCCGGCGTGACTTCCTGTCGCTGTTTATCAGCGTCATCGTGCTATTGCTTTATGGAGGTGTGTTTTATGGCGTATTGCCGAGTGATCCGCGCATTTCATGGGAGTCGCACTTTGCTGGCGCGTTGGTGGGAATTGTTACGGCGGTGACGTTTGCAAAGCAAAAAAAGGTTTAACCACGGGTTCTGACAAATTCACAGCGTCCCGGACGGTACTTCGGATATATAATAGCATTGACATAGTATTGATATACCATTGAAATAGAATTGTAATAGCCCTATAAAGGCAATAAAAAACCTATTTCAAAACATCCACAGATCAAAACCAATCCAGGTTCAAGCCTCTCGTTCGCACGCCAGAGGCCGAAAATCATCGGCCCGGCGCGATCAATCTTTTATGGCAAAATCGCCATTTTGTGTCATATTTGCGGTTTCTACGCGTATGGATGCAGCTGTCAAAAAGATCATGACCGACCTGAAAGGTCGGAAATATGCCCCGGTGTATTTTTTGCAAGGGGAGGAGACCTTCTACATCGATGTCGTGGCCGATTACATTGAAAAGCATGTGTTATCGGACGGCGAGCGAGGATTTAACCAGGTGGTCGTGTATGGCAAAGACGCAACGATGGCTACCATTTTGACACATGCCAAGCGGTTTCCGATGATGTCGGAGCGACAGGTGGTGATTGTTAAAGAGGCGCAGGACATTCAGGATCTTGGCAAGGACATTGGCGCGAAGCTGCTGCTCGACTATCTCGCCAAACCGGCGCCCACGACGGTGCTCGTATTTTGCCACAAGCACAAGAGTCTCGATAAACGTAAAGAGCTCGGGAAGAAGATCGATCAGCTCGCTGTGACGATCAACACCAAGAAGCTATACGACAACCAGCTGCCGGAGTTTGTCGCCGACTATGCCAAGGAGAAAAAGATTGGTATGGATGACCGGGCTGTGCAAGCCCTGTGTGAGTTCGTGGGCAATGACCTGAACCGGTTGGCCAACGAGGTAGATAAGCTGATTATTTCCCTGCCGCCAGGCGAAAGCATCACCGCCGAGCGCGTCATGGCGGGGGTTGGGGTGAGTAAAGAATACAACATTTTTGAATTGCAAAAAGCTATTCTGCAACGCGATACGTTACTGGCCAACAAGATCGTTAACTACTTTGAAAGCAATACCAAGAAGAGCCCGATGATACCGGCGGTAGCCTACCTGTTCTCATTCTTCAGTAAGACGTTGATGGCGAGCCAGGCTTCTGACAAATCTGATAAGGGCCTGGCTAGTGAACTGAAAGTGAGCCCCTATGCTGTACGTGATTATAGCTTGGCTTTACGTCAATATCCCGTCTCCAAGATCATTGATAACATCGCCAGCATCAAAGATGCCGACCTGAAGCTGAAAGGTGTCAACACCGGTTCTGCCGACGACGGGCAGATCTTCCGGGAGTTGGTATGGCGTCTGATGCATTGATCAATGCGAAGCAAATCTGCTATATAGTTGCACATTCGTAGCGTGTGGCACTATATTTAAGACCATGTCGACAGCGTACACTATTTTTTTAGGCGCTTTTTTGGTTCTTTATTTGCAATAAAATTTTGGCAGCGCTGTTTAATCTTAAATCGTATCCCGAACTCATGCACAGGTATATAGCCTTTTTGTTCTTTGCTTGTATCGCGTCCAGTAGTGTGCTAGCCCAGGATCAGCTCTCGCAACAGAATGTTGAGAAGCTTTATCATCGGGGCACCGAATTGCTGGAGCATTCGAACTACGGCGCGGCGCGGCAGGTATTCTCTGAATTCCTGGCGCAGGCTTCGCCCCGCGATCCCCGCCGCGGGGAAGCCGAATACTATGTCGCCTTCAGCGCGCTGAACCTGGGACACCGCGACGGCGAGAAGCTCATCGACGACTTTATCGACCGCTATCCATCGAGCCCCAAGGCTTCGACCGCGTATTATGATCTGGCTGTATCGTTCTATGCCGAGGGGAATTTTACGAAATCCTCGAGCTACTTTAAGAAGGTGAACTTTCCGGCGCTGACAGCCGACCAGCAAGCTGAAGGCCACTTCAAATGGGGTTATAGCTACTTCAACCAGAAGAAGCTCGACGAAGCGTTGGAGCAATTCAACTTTGTGAAGCGTCAAAGCAATTCGTATACCGCTGCATCGAACTACTACGCGGGCTTTATTGAATACTCGAAAGGTCAGTTTGATGAAGCGCTAACGGACCTGAAGAAGGCCGAGGCCAGCCCGTCGTACGCGCCTATTGTGCCGACGCTGATCGCCAACGTGTATTACCGGCAGAAGCGCTACGACACGTTGATTGAATACGCCAACCAACTTAAATCGCGGACCGACCTGACCAATGCGGAGGAGATCTCTATGCTGGTGGCGGAAGCCTACTATTATAAAGGCGACTTTAAGAAGGCCATCGAGGCCTATGAAAAATATTTTGCCAACAACGCCAAGGCTGA
Organism: Dawidia cretensis; assembly: GCF_018598175.1. Taxonomy (GTDB): domain Bacteria; phylum Bacteroidota; class Bacteroidia; order Cytophagales; family Cyclobacteriaceae; genus Ohtaekwangia; species Ohtaekwangia cretensis. Next base: position 14,665 of record NZ_JAHESE010000048.1, on the reverse strand, counting down.
AAGCGGTTTGCTGTTCCGGGCGGGCTATGCGCACTATGCCACGGGCAACACGGTCCGCGGCATCGAGTTCCTGGAAAAGTCTGCAGCCTCAAAAGATACGGTGAGCTATTATGCTTCGTATTACCTGGGGATTCTGCACCTGAAGCAGGGTAACAAACCCCTGGCGTTGAACGCCTTTGACTATGCCCGTAAGAACCCCAAGGACGCATCGCTGGCAGAGGAAAGCGCATTTCAGTTTGCTAAGATCTCGTACGATGCAGGGAAGCAAGACCAGGCTGTTGCCGAGTTTGAGCGGTATCTGAAAAATTCGCCGACAGGCGTACACGCCAACGAGGCGAAAGAGCTTTTGGCGCAGGCGTATATCAATGGCAATAACTTTAACAAAGCCATCGAATATATCGAGGCCTTGCCCACGCGGAATAGCTATGTAAACCAGGCCTATCAAAAGGCGGCGTATCTGAAGGGCTCCGAGTTATTTAACAAAGAAGATTATGCAGGGGCGATTCAGTATTTTACGAAATCGCTGGAATATCCGAGCGATCCGAAGTATACGGCACTGGCCAGCTTCTGGATTGCCGAAAGTTACTCGCTCGGGGAGAAATATGAAGAGGCCATTCCGCACTATCAGAAGGTGATCGCCCTGGGTACAGCAGCGGATCCCGAAGTAGCGCTGAAGACCCGTTATGGCCTGGGCTACGCATTTTACAATACCAAGGGGTATGACAAGGCACTGGTGAACTTCCGGGAGTTTGTCAACAAGGGCAGCAAAAACACACCCAATTATGCCGATGGTATGATCCGGCTGGCAGACTGTTATTACGTGAGCAAACAATACGACGAGGCGCTGAACACCTACAACCGTGCGAAGGCCATGAGCTCTTCGGAGCATGACTATGTATTGTTGCAAAGTGGCATTATGAACGGCATTCAGCGGAAATATGCCGATGCACGTAACCAGTTTACCGAGCTGATCAAGAATTATCCCAAGTCGCAATACCGCGACGAGGCGATCTTCCAGCGCGCCCAATACGAGATTGAGCAGGGCAACTATACCGCCTCGGTGGATGGCTTGTCGATCCTGATCCGGGAGAGTCCGTCGTCGCCGTATCTGCCGTATGCGTATATGCGTCGAGCGGCATCGTACTCTAACCTGAAGCAACCGGACAAGGCTATTCAGGATTATAGTACGGTCATTCAGCAGTTCCCGAGCCACCCGGCGGCGCAGGAGGCGTTGACGCCGCTGCAAGAGTCGCTGAATCTGGCCGGACGCTCGGGTGATTTCGAAACCTACCTGGCGCAGTTTAAGAAAGCCAATCCGTCGAATACCAGCCTGGAAAGCGTCGAGTACGAAGCGGCCAAGAACATCTACTTTGATCAGCAATATCAAAAGGCGATTGCCAGCCTGCGGAATTTCTTATCGTCGTATCCGCAGACATCGCATGCCCAGGAGGCCAGCTATTACATGGCAGAGTCGCACTTCCGTCTGCGGGAATTTGACAAGGCGATGCCGATCTACACCAGCTTAAGCAATGACCGCTCCTTTACCATGGGAAGCAGGGTAGTGGCTCGCGTGGCGGAGATCAATTTTACCCAGAGCCGTTATGCAGAAGCGATCGTGGCGTACCATCGCCTGGAGCGCATGGCCGTGAACAAGAAGGAGCAATACAATGCCTGGTCGGGATTGATGGAATCGTTCTACCTGCAAGCACAGTATGACTCGGCGGACGTGTATGCACGTACCATCATCGAGCGGGGTAACATCAATGCCGGCGCACAAAACAAGGCGTCGTTGTACCTGGGCAAGACGGCCCTGGCGCGTGGCGACTACGATACGGCGAAAGATGAATTCCTGAACACCCTCAACGCGGCACGCGATGAGTATGGTGCGGAGGCTAAATACCTGCTGGCAAAGGTGTTCTATACGCAAAAGGAATACAAACAAAGCTATGAGACACTGACCAGCCTGACGAATGACTTCGCCACATACGAGGTATGGGTAGGGAAGGCGTTCCTGCTGATGGCAGACAACTTTGTGGCACAAGACAATGTCTTCCAGGCGCGGGCTACGTTGCAGTCGCTGATCGACAAGTTTCCGCAGCAGTCCGTGAAGGATGAGGCCAAAGTAAAGCTCAAGCAGCTGGAGCAGAACGAAGCTGCAAAACAAAAGGCATTGGATGCCGACACGCTCGAAAACAATTGATCATCTGCTGACCTTGAAAGGAATGATATATCGTAAGCTAAAAATATCCGCCCTGATGCTGATGCTGGTGGGAGTATCGTTTGCCACCCGGGCTCAGGACGAAACCGGTGAACTGGAATCGCGGGAGATTGTGATCGAGAAGGTACGCGAGATCACCCTGCGCAAGGCCAACCGCAATTTTGAAAAGATTCCACCGCGCCCTGCGGAGAACATCAAAGCCCCGATGACGTACGACTTTCAGTCGTTCAGCTTCCAGGCGCCACAGGTGACGACGCAAATGCGCCCGCTCAAGCTTAAGCAAGAGACTTCGCGAGATGTGCACGGCGGATATTTGCGATTGGGTTATGGCAATTATTCGTCGCCGCTGTTAGAGGCATACCTGAATACACGTAAAGACAAAAACAAGCTGCTGGGCGCATATCTGTATCACCATAGTTCGGGCAAAGGACCGGTCGACGGCAAGAACTCGGGCAGTGGCACGACGGGGATCTCGCTGGCCGGTAGCTCCTTTAGCGACGCCATCGCGTTGTCGGGTAACGTCGGTTTTGAAAACCGCACGACTCACTTTTATGGCTACCCCGAAGCGGTGCCGGTAGACCGCGACACGCTGAAGCAAGCCTATAACATCTTTCGGTTGGCGGGGGCGATCTCCAATGCTAAAAATTCCGACTTTGCGTATAAACTGGGTGCAGGGTTTAGTTTCCTGTCCGATAAGTTCGATGCGCGCGAGACGGAAGTAGGTCTGAACTTTGGCTCCTCGTACGAGATAGACGAAGACTCCAAGATCGCATTGAAAGCCGACTATACCGTCATTACGCGCAAAGATGCACACATCGACGCAAAGCCCCGCAGCCTGTTTGTGGTAAACCCAACGTATAACTTTCCGGCAGCAGAGGACCTCCAGTTAAGTGTGGGGTTTGTGGTGGCGTACGAGAACGACTCTATAGATTCGAAAGATCTTCATGTATATCCTGACGTGCGGGCAACCTATCCGCTCAGCCCGACTGTGGATGCGGTGGCGTTCCTGACCGGCGGTATTGAGAAAGTGTCGTTGCAAACCTTATCGTATGAGAACCTGTGGCTGGCCCCGGACATTGCCATCTTCCATACCAACAAGACACTTGATTTCGGTGTAGGCATCAACGCCCGGCTGGGGAATAAGGTCTCGGCACACGCCGGCTTATCGCTATCGACTTTGAAGAATCTGTACTCGTATGTGAACGGTTTTGAAGACCAGTCGAAGTTTTACACGGTATACGACAAAGGAACCACGAAGCGTACCAACCTGTATGCGGCATTGAGCTATGCCCAGTCGGAGCAAGTGAAGTTTATGCTGCGGGGCGACTTCTATGGCTACAACGCCGGCGATTTGGATGAGGTGTATCATCGCCCGACCACCAAGCTGACGGCGAATGCTTCGTACAATATATACCAGAAGATTATTTTGTCGGCCGACCTGATCGCACAAGGCGGCATGAAGGCCTATGACGCCACCCAGGATAAGACGGTAAAGCTCGACGGTGCTTTTGACCTGAATGCGAAAGCCGAGTATCTGTTCTCACCGACCTTCTCGGCATTCGTTCAGTTGAACAATATCACCTCGAACAAGTACCCGCTTTACCTGCATTACCCGGTGCGGGCCTTCCAGGCACTGGCCGGAATCACGTGGAGCTTTTAAGTAAGATGGTCTGAGTCATGAAGGTATTTTTGCGATGGTCGAAATTTCGCTTATTTTTGTCTGAATGACCATTTTCTTACAACTCTAACTACCAGAACATGGCAAGAAGAAAGAAGCTAAGCGACGAACAATCTCCCGAAAATACTGACAATATCCACCAGGAATCAGACGACAACTTTGGCCTTCCGGAAGTAGAGTATGAGCCGCTGAACCGGGACGAATCAACGCCTGTTGAGGAGCCGACCAGCACGAGCACGTCGTATACTTCGCAAAACGAAGAAACGGTTGAGCCGGAGTATGTAGAGCCGGTGTCTGCCCATGATGAGGAAGTATTGGACGAAGATTCTGCTTATGCGCCTATTCACACGTACGAAGAGGACGAGCCTGCGCCGGTATGGCCTAAGGTATTGATCGTTATTCTGCTTCTGGCCGTTGCGGGTGGTGCGGCGTGGTATTTTGGCTATGAGCGGCCACGGCAACTGGCTGAGGCAGCGGCGGCTCAAAGTGCGGCGGATAAGCGGGATGCTGAAAAACGGGCGGCTGATTTGGCCGCAGCCGAAGCAAAGGCGCGTGAGGACGATGAACGTCGCCGGGCTGATTCCCTGGCAAATGCAGCACCGAAAGAAGGCAGCGTAGAAGCCCTGACGGAGCGTACCGGTCGTTATTACGTAGTGATTTCCAGCGCGATCGACGACGATCTGATTAAGGACTACGCCACGAAGCTGAGCAAAAACGGCGTAGTGTGCCGCATTATTCCACCGTTTGGAAAGACTAAGTTCAGCCGTCTGGCGGTGGACGTAAAAGACACCTATGCGGATGCACAGGAGACAGCGGACGGCATGAAGGGCGGCGACTATGGGAACGAAATTTGGGTAGTGCGGTACTAGCACCATTTTTGCTATACATTGGGTATGACATCGCGACAGGAAAAAAAGAACGAACAAGTAGCCTTTTTGGTGTCCGTCGGCATTCACGCCGTGGCCCTGCTGGCTATGTTCTTTATTGTGGCCTGGCGCACGCCCGATCCGCCGTACGGTGGTGAGCCCGGTGTCGAATTAAACTTTGGCCTGGATACGGAAGGGGGAGGCGATGTACAACCGCAAACTCCGGTGGGCTCAGGCGGCACGCAGCCCGAAGAGCCGCAACGCAATGAAATACCCCAGGCTACGCCGCCTCCTGCTGCCCCGAAAGAGCAGATAGAGGAGAAGATGGTGACCTCGGAAGAAGACGATGCACCGGCGATTGTTAAAGAAGAAAAGAAGGAAACAAAACGCCCTACGGAGACCCCGCCGGTAAAGCAACCTACGGAAACGAAAAAGCCTGAAGCGAAGAAAGAAGAGCAGAAACCCAAGCAGGAGGTAAACCCCAACGCGGTGTACAACCCTGCCGGGCAAACCAACAGCACCAACAAAACTACAGAAGGCCGTGCCGGAAGCCCAGGCAGCCATGGTGACGACAAAGGCAAGACAGGGGACAAAGGAAACCCGGAAGGTTCGCTGGACGCTAAAGCCTTATACGGCAAGCAAGGTAACGGCAATGGCGGCGACGGCTCAAGCCTGTCGCTCGATGGCTGGGTGTGGGATGCGATACCTCGCCCCACCGTGCCCAATAACGAAACCGGCCGCATTGTATTTGACATCGTAGTGAATGCTGAAGGCGAGTTGGAAAAGATCACTGTTGCTGAGAATAGCCTGAGCCCGGAAGCGGCGAAGGCGTGTCGTGCGGCTGTAGAGAACCTGACATTCTCCCGTACGGGTGCTAATGTACCACAGGCCTCACGTGGCAAAATTACCTTTGTGGTGCGGTCCCGGTAATAAGCACCATGTCCACCTTTGTTTCTTACGCTGAGGTACTAGAATATCTATACGCTAACCTCCCCATGTTTCATCGGATAGGTGCCGCTGCGCTAAAGCCCGATTTAACAAATACCCTTGCCCTATGCGCTGCGTTGGGTAATCCACAAGAACGATTCAAGACGATTCACGTAGCCGGTACCAACGGTAAAGGCAGCACTTCGCATACGCTGGCGGCGGTCTTACAAACTGCGGGATATAAAACAGGCTTATTTACTTCCCCTCATTTAAAATCTTTTACCGAGCGCATACGCGTGTCGGGACAGCCTGTTGAAGAGGCCTTCGTAGTTGATTTCGTGAATCGCATTCGTGCCGCTGCCGATACCATTGAACCGTCTTTCTTCGAGGTTACAGTGGCCATGGCCTTCGACTATTTTGCTCAACAGCAAGTAGACGTGGCGGTAATCGAGGTGGGCCTGGGTGGACGCCTGGATTCTACCAATATCATTATGCCGGTGCTGTCGGTCATTACGAACATCGGCTGGGACCATCAGGACATTCTGGGAGATACACTGCCGAAGATCGCCGCGGAGAAAGCGGGAATCATTAAGCCCGCCGTGCCCGTAGTGATCAGTCAGCATCAGCCGCAGACGGACGACGTGTTTATGGCCAAAGCGCAGCGTGAATCTGCTCCGTTGATCTTTGCGCCTGACCGGTATAGCGTGCGTGTGTCCGACGCCTCCGCGTCGCTGGATATATACCGCGATGGTGTGTGTTTGTTTGAAGGTGTCACCCTCGACCTGCAGGGCATTTATCAACAGAAAAATATACTGGGAGCGCTTGCTGCCGTGGAAGAGCTGCAGCGGCAGGGGTGGGCTATTACCCCGGAGCATATCCGGCGCGGTGTGGGACAAGTGATGGCGCTGACGGGACTAAAGGGACGGTGGCAAAGGCTTGGGCAGCACCCGCTGATCGTTTGCGATACGGGACACAACGCTGACGGCATTGCCGAAGTCGTGCGCCAGATCCGCCTGCAGCAATACAACCGACTGTGGGTCGTGTTTGGAGTAGTGAAGGACAAGGATATTCGCCATGTATTACAACTTTTGCCAAAGGATGCGAACTATTATTTTTGCCAGGCCAGCGTTCCACGGGCGCTAGACGCGGAAGCATTGGCTACGCAGGCGCGCGCTGAAGGATTGCAAGGAGAGGTGGTGCGCGATGTGAACGAAGCGCTGGCGCAGGCAAAAGCGAATGCCGGTCCCGACGACATGATCTTTGTTGGGGGCAGTACCTTTGTCGTGGCGGACCTGGCAGGCATCTGATCGATCATTAATAATTAAGAAGTGAAACGCAAGCAAGAGAGATTCCGGATCATTGAGGGGCTGGATAATGTCATTGAGCCGACAAAGGCAAATTATAACTCGATTAAGGGAAACTGGCGGGAAAGCCACTTTAAGAATAACAATCCGATCACGATCGAGCTGGCCTGTGGCCGGGGCGAATACTCGGTGGCGCTCGGCAAGCTGTTTCCCGAGCGAAACTTTATTGGCGTGGATATGAAAGGAGAGCGCATTTGGAAGGGCAGTACGTTGGCCGTCGAGCAAGGGCTTTCCAATGTAGCGTTCTTGCGCACGCAGATATTGCTGATCGAGAATTTCTTCGCGTTGGGAGAGGTGGATGAGATCTGGCTTACCTTTCCGGATCCGCGTCCGCGCAAGCGCGATATCAAGCGCCGGCTGACAAGCCCGCGTTTTTTGGAAATGTATCAGCGTTTGCTGAAACCTGGCGGTTATGTACGATTGAAGACCGACAATACGTTGTTGTATACCTATACGCTGGAAGAGTTGCAGCAACGTACGGATATTCTCGACCTGCAGTATACCGATCGTGTGTATGAATCGCCGTTGCGGCCGGAGTGTTTTGATATTAAGACGCGGTTTGAAGAGATGTTTGCTGCCAAAGGCGAGACAATCAAATACCTGCGATTCCACTTTTAAAGACAATTACCCCATCTCTATATGCACGAGGAAACAAATTTTGAGCTGGAAGAGCGCTTTCTGACGGCCGACCGGTTGATCAGCGAAGGGCAGCTGCGGGAGGCGGCCCAAACGCTGGAGGATATCCTGGCGGAGGCGCCTGACTTTGGCAAGGCACACAACCACCTGGGCTGGCTGTATGAAACCAAATTCAAGAATTACGATCGCGCGGAAGAACACTATCGACTGGCAGTGAAGTTTGCACCGGGTTACGCAGCGGCCTATTACAATTACTGTTACTGCCTGGCGGCGCTGCGCAAACACGATGAGCTGGAGATTATTCTCGGTCTGGCGTTAAAGGTGCCGGGCATTAACTACGCAACGCTGTACAACGAGTACGGTATGATGCGCGAAATACAAGGGCGGTACGACGACGCCATTCATTATTTCCGACTGCACATTCAGAATTCCTTCGATTCCAAAACCATCGATTCTGCTGTGGAATCCATCAGCCGCTGTGAACGCAAAAAGAAGCTGATCGTGTGACCGGTGGTGGGCACGGTTTTTACTCGTTCGTGATAAAAATTCTATCATGGACACATACAGTCAAGATAACCTTACGGGTCGCAACCACGAAGGGGTGCATCCCAACCTTCCAGTGAAGTACCTCACCGCTTCGTCGGTCATTGGTGACGACGTGTATAATCCTGCCGGCGAAAAGCTGGGGGATATCAAAGATATAATGCTCGACATTCACGCGGGCAGTATTCAATACGTGGTATTGGAGTGTGGCGGTTTCCTGGGCATCGGCGAGAAGCTGTTTGCCATTCCATTCCGACTGCTGCAAATCGATCCTAAGAATCAGGCCTTTGTCTTAAACCAGGACAAGGAGACATTGAAGAATGCGCCCGGTTTTGACAAAGATCACTGGCCGGAAACCAATGATCATAGCCTGGAAAATGCAGGTACTTACTGGGGCGGCTTTATGGGCTCCAATACCGGTAGCGAACCGTATTAATATGACTTATACGCCGGCATGGCCGGAGCATTACACAACTGTGGCGCGGGTTGCTCAAATCCGCGCCTTTTTTTGTCTTGATACGTCGGCTTTTACGCTATCATTGAAATAGTGTTAATATGTTTTAATTGATTGATAATCAGTGTTTTTGTTGCCTCGATAATGATTTTTTAATATTCCGGGCATAGTCAATTAATCCGCCCGCGGTATTTTTATACTGTTAACTTTTCTTTTAGGTTTGAAGACCGGTGCGCATTAGTGCGCCGGGTTCATGAAAACGAGGTATGGGCAAAAAAAAGAAGCGTGACGTAGAACTCGTCATACTGTCCGATATACATCTTGGCACATACGGCTGCCACGCCCAAGAACTCCTGCGCTACCTCAAGACTATACGCCCGAAACGTCTCATTCTGAACGGCGACATCATCGATATGTGGCAGTTTAGCAAGCGATATTGGCCAACGTCGCATATGCAGGTAATCAGACACATCATGGGACTGTTGGCAAAGAATACCAAAGTGATCTACCTGACCGGGAATCATGACGAAATGCTGCGCAAGTTTGCGGGGTTACGCCTGGGGTCTTTCCATATTGGCAACAAAGTGGTGTTAAAACTGGCGGGTAAACGTGCCTGGGTGTTTCATGGCGATGTGTTTGACATAACCATGCAACACTCAAAGTGGCTGGCTAAACTGGGAGCCATTGGCTACGATACCCTTATTCTGATCAATACCTTTGTCAACTGGTGTCTTAATCGGCTGGGACGGGAGAAAATCTCGCTCTCCAAGCGGGTGAAAGACAGTGTGAAGTCTGCTGTGAAGTTTATCAACAAGTTTGAAGAAACGGCGGCCGAGATAGCCATTGACAATGGCTATGACTATGTAGTGTGCGGCCATATTCACCAGCCGGAGATCCGGAAGATTCAGACGGAGAAGGGGGAGGTTATGTACCTGAACTCCGGCGACTGGATCGAAAATCTGTCCTGTCTGGAATACGATCCGCGCACGGGCTGGCGCATTTACCGGTATGCCGAAGACAAGGTGGCCCAAAGTGTGAAGCTGCCGAAGCGTTTTCGGGGCGACAAGCTCGACAACGACGAAATTTTTCGCGACCTTGTCAATGAATTTTTAACCGTCAAGAAGTGAGAATATTATTTGCCATCCAGGGCACCGGCAACGGGCACATTGCCCGTGCGGAAGACGTTGTTCCGATCCTGCAGCAGTATGGAGAACTCGACCTTTTTGTAAGCGGCGCACAGGCCGACATCAAGCTGAGCTATCCGGTGAAGTATAAATCAAAAGGCCTGAGCTTTTTCTTTGGCAAAAACGGCGGCATCGACTTTCTGAAAACCTTTAAGCAAAACAGCTCGAAGGACGTGTATCGGGAGATCAAGAAATTTCCCATTGAGAAGTATGATTTGGTAATTAACGACTTCGAGCCCATTTCAGCCTGGGCTGCGCGGAAGTACGAAATTCCCTGTGTAGGATTGAGCCACCAATCGGCGTTGCTGTCGGCGCGAGTACCCAAGCCACGTAAGATAGACCCCGTGGGGGAGTGGGTGCTGCACAACTATGCCCCGGTTGATCACTACGTATCTTTTCACTTTGAACGTTATGATGATAACATCTTTACACCGGTGATCCGATCGGCGGTGCGTGAGCAGAAGCCGGTGGAGAAGGAACATTATACAGTATACCTGCCTTCGTACGACGACCGCAAGCTGGTACCGATCCTGGCACGTATTCCACAAATCGAGTGGCATATCTTTTCCAAGCATGCACGGAAGCCCTACCACGTAGGTAAGCTTTCTGTATATCCCGTGAGCAAGGATGATTTCGCCCGAAGCATGATATCCGCAAAAGGTGTATTGTGCGGTGCCGGCTTTGAGACTCCAGCCGAAGCGTTGTATCTCGGCAAGAAGTTGATGGTGGTGCCAATGAAGTCGCAGCTTGAGCAACACTATAACGCGGCCTCACTGGAGAAACTCGGTGTACCGATCCTGAAGAAGGTGAAGAAAAAGAATATCGAGAGAATTATTGAGTGGATCGAGACCTCAGATCGTGTAACGGTAGACTATCCGAATACGACAGCCGAAGCTGTAGCCCGTGCGATTGACGCGTCGCGTCGCTGATATTTCAAAACTTCATGCCTTCATAACGTGTCTGTAATGACGGGATAACCTTGTCATGCTATTTTTCCTAAGCGAAAATGATATGCGTGATAAGAATGACAAGAAGAGTTTCCGGATACTAGTGGTAGACGATGACAGGGACATCCTGGAGTTGCTGGAATACAACCTCGAGAAAGAAGGTTTCCACGTAAAGGGTATTGACGAAAGTCAGAATGCTGTAAAGGCTGCGCTCGCCTTTTCCCCAGATCTCATTATTCTTGACATTATGATGCCGCACCCCAACGGCATCGAGATCTGTCGGGAGTTGCGCTCCATCAAGCGTTTTGAAGACATTTACATTTTCTTTCTCTCAGCCAAGTCGGAACACTACTACCACGAAGCCGCGCTCGACACGGGGGGTGATGATTACATTGAAAAGGTGATCGGCCTGCGGGCGCTGACGTACAAGGTGGCGACTGTGCTGAAGCGCAATTTTGTAATCCGCAAGAGCATTCCGGAGTTGAAGATCGGCAACCTGAAAATTCACCGGAAGTCGACGTCGGTTATGATTGATGACGACGAGATTACGTTAAGCCGGCCCGAGTTTGAACTGTTGTTCTTTTTTGCACAGAACCCTCGTAAAGTTATCTCACAAGAGAACCTGTTGCAAAATATCTGGGGTTCGGAGATATACCTCTTTGACACGTCTATCGACGTGTATATTCAAAGCCTCCGTAAGAAGCTGGGGCTGGATATCATCCATCGCATGAGCGATAACCGCTACCGGCTTCATATTCGGTAAACTATCTCAATCGGTATCGAGCATCTCCAGGATCTCGCCCAGCTCGTTGTAGTCGCGTAAGCCGGGACGATCTTCCTGACCGCCTTGTAATGCCAGGCCCCGGATACCTCCGCCGTCCAGCAGCGATTGTACCAATGACGTTTGTTGCACCATGACCAGTACCGGGTATTTTGTTGTGAGCTGCAGCAGGGCAGGGTCGTCCGGATCGATCAGCACATAGGCGGGGTTGCTCCCCAATGGTATCTGCTCACCCGGCGCCAGCGCAAGGATGTAGGGCAGCGATGGTTCGCGCGACAAAATCGTCAATTCCCGGAGGCCCAATTCGACCAAGTCAGGCCGGTATTCTTCCTGGATGCCGGGCCACTCCGCGGCGTCTGACATGCCGTAAAGCTCGGCGACGATTTGCGGGCCGGTGACCCAACCGCGTATTTCCTGGAATTGTTTTGGTGTAATGTGATTTTCATGCCCGGATACTGCCCCAAACCCCAACAGATCAGCGCCCATGCCGGCGCAGTACCGTGCGTCGCTCAGGTTTGTGATGCTCCCTACTTTTACGAATGTTCTTAATGCCATAGCTTTAATGCCCGCGAAAAAATAACTTTGAACGGCTTACGTTCAGATTCAAGCGCGGATTTAAGTAAAATTGACTAATCAGTGAAATTTTTTACCGGTTTTCTGTTATCCATGGTGTTTCTGGCGTTGGCGTCATGCGACTCCGGCGACGATGCGGGTGTTCCCGACAAGGGTTATCGCTATTTTCCGTTGGCCGTCGGTCATTACCAGATTTACGACATAGTAGAAATTACGTATACGCTGCGCGACCCCGACACGGCGCGGTATGAGCTGCGCGTGGAAACACCCGATTCCTTTCTCAATGCCGACGGCGACTCGACGTATGTCGTGTACCGCAGCAAGCGCTTGCCTGGCGAAGTGGCCTGGACATACCTCGACACGTGGTCAGCACGGCGCACCCCCGAGGAGTTGGTGGTGCAGGAGGAGAACATACCGTATGTTAAGTTACGCTTTCCACCCTATAACGGGCAAGTATGGAATGGTAACGCTTATAACACGGGCGAGCGTGATGATTACCAATTGGACTCGTTGGGTCAGGGGCAAACCCGTGGGGCGCAGCACTTTGACGATTGTCTGACCGTGTTGCAGCATGATAACGAAGACTTCATTGTTTTCCTCGACCAGCGCAAGGAAGTATACGCCGCAGACATCGGGCTGGTATACAAGGAAACGACGCAACTGAGCTACTGCACGCAGCCAGGGTGTTTGGCGCAGCAATTGGTGGAACAAGGCGTCATTTATAAACAATGGCTTAAGGAATATGGCAAAGCGGAATAGCCTGGTGGCGGTGTGGCTTGTTTTTGTGCTGACAGTACCGTTGCAGGCGCAGGTGAACCGGTATGTTGTTGTGTTTAACAATAAGCAGGGTAGTCCGTATACTATTTCCGCGCCATCACAATTTCTGTCTCAACGGGCGATTGATCGCCGTATTCGTCAAGGTATCGCAGTGGAGGAACGCGACGTACCGGTACTGGAAACGAACGTAGCGGCTGTACGCAGCAGGGGAGCGGATGTGTTTTTCCGGTCGCGATGGATGAACGCCGTGTTAATACAGTGCGACGTTTCATTGCTGCCGGCATTGCGCAGTCTGGCAGTGGTGGACCGTGTGGAGCTGGTGGCGCCGGAGGCGCGACTTGCGCCGAATGGCCGCAAGCGGGGCGAAGCCAGGATCAAGGCCACGGATGCCGAAGTTACGGATACACAATTGTCGATGGTAGGAATTGATGCCATGCAGGCAGATGGGTTCCAGGGGCAGGGCCTGACGATCGCAGTGTTGGACGCCGGTTTCCCGGGTGTCAATACAGCGCCTGCCTTTGGTGCGTTGTTTGCCGAAGGCCGGATCGACCTGACGGTGTCACACGACTTTGTTTACAATACCGACAATGTCTTTCAATACGATACGCATGGTACCGAAGTTTTCTCTGTGATCGCCGCACACCAGGAAGGTGTCTTTACCGGCGGCGCCTATGGAGCTCGTTATCAGTTGTATGTGACAGAAGATGCGGCGAACGAATATCGCATTGAGGAATACAATTGGCTGTTTGCCGCGGAGCGGGCTGACAGCGCCGGAGCCGACATCATTCAGTCGTCGCTTGGATACTATGATTTTGACGATGCGTCAATGAACTACCGTAAGACAGACCTGGATGGAAAGACAACGGTTATAACCCGCGCGGCGCAGTGGGCGGCCGACCGGGGCATTGCCGTGATTTGTAGCGCCGGGAATGAAGGTGCCGTAAGCTGGCAGCTTATTACGGCGCCGGCGGATGCAAAAGGAGTGTTGGCTGTGGCAAGTGTGAACAGTGAAAAGACACGCGCAAGCTCCAGCTCGAAAGGCCCAAGCGCCGACGGCCGCATAAAGCCGGACGTGGCGGCGCAAGGCGTGAGTACCAGTGTGATCCGGGCCAATGGTGGGCTGGGTACCGTAACCGGTACATCACTGGCCGCACCGATCATCACCAGCCTGGTGGCCGGTGTATGGCAACGCTACCCCGATTTAACAGCGGCCGAGTTACTGGAAGCCATTCGCCTGTCCGGCTCGCAGGCGGGGAAGCCCGATACACTGCTGGGATACGGCATTCCGCATTATAAAACCATCGAGAACTATTTTGCTCAGCGTCGGGAAAATCCTTTTCGGGTGTATCCCAATCCGGTAGACGATGACAGCTTGCGGGTGCGCTCGTACCTGCCCGAAGAGTTTGATACGTGCCACGTCGAATTGCTTTCCCCGGAAGGCAAACGGGTGATACAAAAGATCTTGTATTTTTCAACTCAGACTCCGGAACGTGTCGTGGATTTATCGTCGCTGGGCACGGGACTTTACATCTGCCGCATTACCTGGCCAGGTGGGATGGTTACGCAAAAACTCGTACGACGCTAGGGATCGTTAGTACCGAATCTGTATTTTAGCAGCCAGTTTCTTACCTGTCTCTTATGCCCCTTCCCATCATCGCGCCTTCTGTGCTGGCCTCTGACTTTGCCAACCTGCAGCGGGAAATCACCATGCTCAAGG
>NZ_JAHESE010000047.1 GCF_018598175.1 Dawidia cretensis | reverse complement strand
GCGTTCCCCCGGCCGGGGGCACGCTGGGCGGGGGGGGGCTTGCGGGGCTCCGCGTAATTTTTTGGTCCGGTGTCGAGTTTGCCGGGTTTTGGTTGGCTTGATTTGTCATGGGCGAATTTCTTTGCGTTGTCGATCCAGTTGCGCGCGGATGCACGCCAGTCTTTCATGGGAGAGCGGCCGCCAATCAGCCACCCGTTGGATTGGTAGTGGTTGACGAACTTCTGGGCTTCGGCGGCGGTGGAGTTCTCCTGGATGAAGTAATCTTTGGCTTCTTCGACTGAGGCCGGGACGTCGAAACCGGCGCCGGGCCCCCGCCCCCCGGGTGTCTGCTTTTCCCGATGATCAATACCGGTACCAGTTGCTTGCGGGTCCGTATCCTGGTTCTCCCTAGCGTTACCAAAATCTGAATTTTCATTGCTTGTGCCATAAGCGTTTATTTTGTTTTTAGTGTTTAAGCTGTTTGTATTGTTTATATATATCGTATCACGACCTTTATCAGCACCTATATCAGGACCTCTACCACCAGCTTTATCAGTACCCTTATCAGCACCTTTATCAAATCTGTACAGGTGAACTTTGCTTCCCTGCTGTGGATTGAATGAGGGTTCGTAGAGGATGTAACCCCATTCGGTGAGGTCTTTGAGTGTGCGTATGTAGGTGTTTATGGATCCGATCTTGGACCACTGCATTACCTCCTTGCGGTCGATAATGACAGGGTTTTGAAAGCGGTTGAGATTCCAAAGGTGGAAGAGCACGTTGTATAGGCTCGTGTGTTGCGTTTTAAGCCTGCCATCGAAATAACTCCGATCCATCCAGCCACGGAAGTGGTGAATGAAATTCATGACCGTTTACGGGCTTTGGGGCGCTCTTCTTCGAACACTTCTGACAAGGGCGGTAATGATGTTGCTGTGCCTGGAGGAAGTCTGGTTTTGTTTTCCTCGAGCATTTTGCGAATGTCGTCGTAGTCGTAGTAGATCACGCCGCCGATCTTGGTAAAGGGAAGTAGGCCGTTCTCCCGGAGGGCCTGGAGGGTGTTGGGTGATAGCGTGAGCAGGCGTCTTACTTCGTGGGACTTGAGCCAGCGGCGGGCGGGCGTGGTGGCCCGCTCGGAAAGGACGTTGACGAGCGTTTCGACTAAACTGTGTTTGAAGGCTTCGAGATCTTCGACGGTGACGATGTTTGTTGTTGCCATAAACTTTAGTTGCGTTTAATGGAAACAAAGGAAGTACACAGACCAACGCGAGTAAATACACAACTTGTTGTGTATTGGCTGTGTACTTCTCAAAACCGGTTATAGCCGCTCAATAGAAATGACAGACGGCGAGAAGTGGTATAAATTTTACGCCTGTTTCTACCTGATTGAGTGAAAGATTTTTTGAAATATTTTCAGCTATACCCCGGCACGGCCTAAATCGGCGTCGATCAGGGCTATCATTTTGACTAAAAGAGACCTAACGGCCTGCTTCGCGTCGATGCTGGCTTTGTACATTTTCTGGCGAACGGTGCCTTTTTTTTCCCTTCTCGGTATTGGTTAGAAATACCTTGGACACGATGCTCGAAAGGATTGTCTTGTTATCGTTTTTGATTGTCTCCGCCAGGATGAGAAGACGGAAGAAATAACTGAGCTGTTCGCTGGTAAGATCGACTATGATGCGGAAGCGGGATATAAGGCCTTCTGGTACTGCCGGTGACGTGTCGTCGGCCTGGAGGCTACGTTCGACAAACCAGGTCTCTGCATCAATCCATTCGCAAAGCATGTGGGAAAGCGAGGGTGCTACGGGGTCGAGAGAGAAGCTGGGTTTAACCGGCTGCTGGATGATGAGCTTGCGGTATCTGTCCAGAATGAGCGTGCCCATGTGATCGGACATATCGGGGCTGTTTAGGTGGCGCTCGATGTACTGAACACAGTAGGCCACGTATTCGGGGGAATTGAAATTGATATAGTGCAGGAGCTCACGGAGCTGGCGGTTGATGCTGCCGGCGTGCTGGGCGCCGCCGAGGCGGAGCAGTGACTTCTTGAGGTGCTTGAGATAGATGACGCGACGGTAAGTGATGTGACTGGGCATGGTGTCGTTGACAAACTCCTTGAGTGGCTGTAGGGTGATCTTCAATAAGTGAGCACCTACATTATCGGCAGCAAGCGAGGCCTCGAGGGCTTCGAGGCCGGTGGCGAGCTCGTAACGGGCTATACGCCCATAGCTTGGGGGTATCCAGGCGTCTTGGTCAAAGTACTGCGTGAAGTGGACCTCGATAAAGGCGAGGAGATCTTCGACAGCCTGGTAAAGGATGTGGCTGAGGATGGCTGTGCCGCTGACCTCGGCGGAGTTCGTGAGTTGAACGGGGCAACATAGTTGAGTAGGTGGCCGGCGAGGCCGATGAGGGCTTGCTGGTGGAACTGGATGTACCGCTCTTGGACGCGATCGTCATTGAAGAGAAAGACACTATGCCGGAGGTTTTCTTTGACGATCTGAGCCTCGTCGGTAATGACACTTTGAAAGTCGATGATCAGGGAATCGTCGAGCTCCGGATTGTGTCGAAGGAAATGGGCCATGTCGTGATGGATGATGTTGTCGAAGCGTTGCAACTCGTACTTGAATTTTTGTTTGACTAGGTTTTTCATTGCGGGTAATATTGGGGTTAAAGTAAAGACAGTATTCGCCCAAGACCTGCACGAAGTGCGGCCGGGGAGTGAGCGGATGATATCGGGGTATATCTTCTTAGTGGATGGATACAAGCCAGTTGTAGGCATCCTGGTAGTTAGTGAACGGGGTAACTATGTCACCTGGTGGTAGGGCGCGCTTGGCAGAGATCTCTGCGAAAACGTCGGCCGGGAAGACCCAGGCGAAGTGCCGGAGGCCTGCGTGGACCATGTCGGGAAACCATTGCTCGGCTGTCCATTGGGACGCCTTGCGCCAGGAACCTGTAACCTGTGTGTTGTCGTTCAGGATGTTGGCGAAGTGGTGGGTGCGCTGAATTTCGAGGATAACGGCACCAGATTCTTTAACGGATTGCTCGGTCTGCAGGCCAAGCCAGTTGCAGTACAAAATGTGAGGGTCGATGAGGTGAACAACCTGGAGGTTGCTCGTGCTGTGGATAGTTGACATAGTGATAAAAACGATTAGGTTAATTGGGGGCGCATACTATATGGCTCCCGTGATATAAACCGGATAAGTGAATGGGATTTATTACATAGCGATCCGGTGGAGGGTGGCCGGTGTAGATTAAGATTAACCCGAATAAACGGTTTGCATGCCATCAGTATAAGTTACTATGAAAGGTAACGGCCGGGCGGGCAATTATCTTGCATGACGCCCAGTAAAATGTGACTAACGGTATGTATAGGGCAATAAAAAAGCCAACTCCCGGTGGCTTTACTTTCTATTCCTTTCGCTAAGCTTTATTTTCCTTTCTCCTCCAGGAGCTTTTGGAGTAAAGAGGGACTCTGTAACAAGAGTCCCTCTGACTTTTTGGCCTATAAATCGTTATGAGCCGCTAACAAGTAGGAATAAGGACTGTTTCGCAATTTTTCCTTCTTATCCATATTATAGCTAACGTAAGAGGAAATTAGCGACACACCTGCTCCTGCAAGTAGTGCATATGGAATCGATAGGCCAAGAAGTGCCATCGGAACCGCTGTTGCTGCTGTAGAAAATGTGGATATCTTCATAAAGTTTTCCGCAGTCCATTTAATATGCGATCCCGTCAATGCCTTTTGAAAATTATTATACGCCGGCAAAAAATCATCATGATAGATATCCTCGACTTGTTGTCTCACAGCATCAAAGGACAATTCCCCTGATACATCGTTAGTGAGTTTAGCGATATTTGTTTTAAAAAGACCAAGTTCATCCCGGTGCGTTTTTTTGAAATTAACAACATCGACAAGCGACGTTCCTTTAGAAATCTTAATTCCCTTAATTATTAGATTTGTCAACATCCCTTGCGCAAGTGTGATAAATTTTTCACTTCTACGTTGTTGACGCCCCAATTCGTCATTTGCCTTAACAGCAATTTGATTATCCAGTCGCACTAAGTCTGAGAGATTTGATGTCCAGGTATTGTCTGTAAGCAATGCTATTGATTTCTCTTCACAGATTTTATTCGCTAAGAGAGTCATATAAAATGTAGCAAAATTACTGTCAACATTTACCCAGCCATCGTCGGTTAGGTTTTTACGAAGCTGATGTTGGATCTCGTATGGAAGTTTTTCAGGGTGAATGTGAAAAAGTCTCCTTACGTCTTCCGGGAGTTTGTCGCGGTGAATTGTGTAGGATCTTTCTTGCCCTTGTGTCAAGACTTGAAACCCTTCGTTCGTATTTAAATAATTTAAGGTCTCTGTTGTCAATTCTTCAATGATACGGTGATTCGAACTGACGTGCATAGGTCTAAGTATTCCCTCATCGGATAGATACTCTGTTGAGTTCCTCGTGTACGGATGGGCAATAGATGAAGGAACGATCGTGTGGATTTCATCCCACAGGAGAACCGCATTTTTTAGCCATTCTTCGTCGTGAATGTCAATTGTCGGATAAAATAGTGCCTTTGTAAATCCCATAATGGTGTTGTTTGGTGTTTGGTAATAAAAAAAGCCCATCCGCTGCCATTAACTATGGCAAACAGATGGGCTCTTAACGAATATAGGGAAATACTACTATTGTCCCAAAGGTGTCAGAGTTGATTAATCCTAGAGTACGACCAAGTTTATTTCGACTTATCGTTTAACAACCTCTCCAATAGGGCATTTTTCTCGCGCTCGGCCTTCAGTAGATCTTCGTACAGTCTTTTTGTTTCTGCTACGAGTTCATCATTTTTCTGAACAGCCTCCACAAATTTGTCGAGAGGATTAAACGTTGCGTTATAGTTTAAGCCGTGCGTAGGATTGGTGGTGTGATCGTAGTTGTTTTGAATATTATACACAGCTTTCTCTTCGTCAAAATTCAGAATGGCTTCTGCCGGTAAGTTTAATGCCTTAGCGAGTTCTTCGATCTCACTGGCTTCAATGGTCTCTTTGCCCTCCAGGTAAGAGAGTTTTCTTTGTGACCTTCCTTCGCCCAGTTTGTCGGCGAGTGCTTCTTGTTTTAATCCCAACATCTCGCGGAAACGCTTCAGGTTCTTGCCGTGGTTGGGAGTTCGGGGCTTGCTGGTATCTGTAGTTGCCATATCACAAATATAAGATTTCCGGATTTTCAGAGGGGTTTTTCACTGTCAATTTTCGGGAAGTGATGGAATAAATTATCTAAAGCACCGACAGCATTGTATAACGTAAACAACGATTGTCTGCTATAGCAGACAAAGACCTGGTAACTTCCAATTTTAAAGTAGGGTCATGTGCGCACATTCCCTGGCAAGTTGGTCGCTCAATAGCTGAAGTACCGAAAAACACCCAAAATACGGGTAATCGATAAGCCCCCGGCCTAAACCCGGGTGGCTATGGGATACCTATGCCGTTGGGCGGCGACCAGCTGGGGCAGTAGACCAACATGGAAAGAAAGATTGGAAACGTAACCCCTTAATAGCATGAATTTAAGAGAATCAAAATGCACGATTGGACGGCCGACGGCCAGGCTGGAAATGCCTCTGGAAATTGGGAGAGGAAAGCTAAGGCCATATAGATACAATTATATACCTAGACCGCTGATATATGGCAACAGGTGATAACGTGATGGTGGTGCACCTGCGAGAGTTTAGCGCGGTGCTGGATAAGATTATCGAGGTGGTGACACCGGAAAGGGTGTTTTGCCTCGGGGTAAGGGCGAACAGGTATGAGGAATGGTCGATGTTTAAATTGGTGGCTCCAGGTGTGTCGTATGTGACGGTAGACCTGGTGGTGGTGATCTCTGACGACGACAAACGACGGGTAGACGAGATCGAGGACATTATTCTGAAATTCAATAGCGAGACGCTGCAGCTGAACGCGATCGTACACGGCGACGCGTATGTGCGACGAGCCGTAGAGCGTGGTAGTTGCTTTTTCTCGCAGGTGCACCGGAGTGGTGAAATGATGTATGAGCGGGCGGGAGCGGCGAAGATGTTTATACCGCCGTGGAATCACTTGAACGTCTCAGAAGTATTGTTGAAGACAGAGCGGTATTGGGGTCTGTGGTTTGGCATGGGGGAACGGTCGCTAAGCGAGGCGAAGAACTTCATGGCTAAGGCACACTATGGGCTGGCTGTCTGCTTGCTACAGAAGGCTGCGGAATGCACCTGTGTAGCTGTAGTGCGTGTGGGCATGGGTTATACGCCGCCGATGACGTGCGGACTGCGCAAGCTGTTGGAGCTCGCGGGAAGTATGTCGCTGAGCATGAGCATAATTTTTCCGGGTATGACCAAAGAGGAAGAGGCGCTCCTTGACACATTGCATAACGCGCTGAATCACGCGCGAACTGAAGAAGGTTATACAGTGCCTGAAGAAACGGCACGGATACTTGCGGACCGCGTAGCGGACCTGCAAGGTACGGCGCTGCGCGTGTATGCGGAGCGGATGGATGAAAAGGTGACGGTGTTGGCGACGTCGGAAGAGGGGCCGGACGATATAGTGTATTACGGTAACCTTACAATGATATGAGTGACAGAATAAGACCGACGATGTTTAAAATGCCGGCGGATATTGAAACGACGCTTTGCATTTTTCGGGATGATGTGTTTGTGATGAAACAGTATTGGCATGAGGCGAAGCCAGGGCCGGTGCCCAAAATGACGCCGGTACGGCATCGGGAACTTGTGCTGGCGGGTTTTAAATCCGAGGAGGTGACTGATAAACTTATCGAGAAGTACCTCGACCTGGTGCATCGGTATGCGCTTATGAAAGAGTTTACACACGACTCGTGTACGCGGGCGGCGTTTGGTATCTATGTGCAGCTGCGTATATACTGCGAGTTTGGGCGGCATAGTCGAGGCAGGCAGGTACAACATGAGCGCGTGGAGGAGCCGGGAGGTGATATGCTTTGGCCCGAAACCCTTGGTAAGAATTGGGAGAGGCCGCAAGCCAAGCCAGTACCCTATAAAAAATCGAGACAACCTACAAAAAGGAAAAAAGATGGAAACGAATAGTAACAAAAGCGGCCAGGTGTGGCCGCGCGAAATAACGATATGTGGTAGGTTTTTGAAACGTGAAAGGTTGGAGTCCGAGCGGGTACCGGAATTACGACTGATGGGCAAATGGTTGAGAGAGGTGTTTAGCATTGGTACGCGTGTGGCAATCACCTGTGCTGACGGTAAACTGATTATCGAGCCGGCCAGGGAGCAACCCTGGCTGGGCAAACAGAAACCCATGCGTATAAGGGAGGTGCCAGACGACGTTACGGCTGTCTACAGACCTGGACACGATGGGTCTAAACACCAAAGGCGAGTGGCGGAGCCGCGGGGTAGAGAGATGCGGGTGTAGGGTAAGACACGGCCGTCCTGGACGAAGGAGTGTGAAGTTGGTGGACGGTCAGTGTCGGCACCATCGAGCGGCCTGGGTAGGTCGTTTCGGTGGTGCTTTTTTGTTCCTACTCTTCTGGTATTACAAATCTGTCGGTTTGACTACGGAAAAATAGTTTGAAGTATCCGTTTAATCTCAACAGTTTTCGCGATAGTCCTGTCGTCTGGATCAATTATTAGCGCGTCGTGATCAATAACATAATGGAAGGTGTTCGGTATTTGTGGGAGTAGTGGTAGGATATTCTTGATGATTAATTCAGCATGGTGTTCCCATTTGTATTTGATAAGGAAGATGTGTTTTTCGTAGTCATCAAAGAATGGATCATTTAGTAAATCGATGAAGTTATTCGTTAATTCAATAGATGGACACAATGCAGTAAATAAATCCCAGTCGATCGCGCTATTTCGAGGCCTATTATTTACGTGCCAAATACGTTGCTTTAAGCGGTCGAGCCAAAGCCTTCCCAGGTAATCATCGTTCGAATGGTTTTCAACTACAAAGTGAGCGTTTACACCAGGGATACTCTGCAATTGACCCCACGCATACCATGAACGATTGAAAAGATTGACGTGATTAATAATCGTTGTCTTTCCCCAATTATTAAACCCTGTTATGAAAACGGCTTTCTTCATATATACAACCGTCTTGCATTGGCTTGTCTGTATACCTGCTGTAAATGTCGATAAGTCGATATGTACTCTCTGTCAAGTATAGCCGGATATATAAAGTATCCCACTTGTACATGCCATTCAGTTGAATTTTGGTGGCGGTAGATTATTAGATTTCGATTACTCCAGCAATCTTCAACCAATTTCTCTATTAGATCTGGTCGCCTAATGAATCCCAATGTACGAAGTCCAGTAACGCTAATTCGATTATCTAGTATCATGAGTCTAATGGATAACAACTATTGTGGAGTAATTGTAGCCTCTAAGAACTACTTAGAGGCTACAAGGCGACTATTTGGTCTTTGGCAATTTAATGTTGGCCAAATCTTTATTGGCCTGGGCCAGCTGCTCGGGGAATAGTTTAGTCACATCGATGCCATTCAGACGCTTATCGATCTTCACCTTTAACTTTTGGGTTTTCAAGGCTTGGCTTTTCATGGTCATAAATTTAGCTGTTTTTTCGCTGAAACAAAAAGAAGTCAAATGATGCTCCCTTTACAAAAGGTTGCGGGTCTTCGCCACGCGTTACTGTGTAAATTTCATACTTGGAAGCTAGGGCTTCCAAGTTGAGGGTGACGGCCATTCGGTATAGCCGTGTTCGCTCGCGTGTACTGCCTCGAAAGTATATCCATCGCTCAGGATAGTGACGAGTGTAGAGATCAACAATTTCAGCGACGGTGGCTAACACCTTGTCGCGATCGCCATTATCGGTGACCACCTTGTCGTCGGGCGTGGAGCTGTCGGGACGTACATCTCCAAAGGCGAGGCTGAAAAACCTTGGGTCTTCAGCCGGCATAAAGGCTACAACCTTTTTGATCCTGCCACGCGGGCCAACACTTGTAAACTCATAGAGGCTGTGGTCGTCGCTGGCGCCGGCCACAGGGTAGGATTCGTAGCTCATGCGGCAACTGTCGAGTTCGTTGTTGATTCTTCTGTCTTCGTTGGCGCTTCTACGGCTTTCGGCATCGAGGTTGAAAGCTTGCCGCGCAAGCTTTGCATGTCGATGCTTAATTTCTCCTGGACGATCTTGGCATAAATCTGCGTGGTACGTATACTCTTGTGGCCCAGGATTGCACTGACGGTTTCGAGCGGCACGCCATTGACCAGGGCGACGGTGGTGGCGAAGGTGTGTCTGGCAATGTGGGTAGTAAGTTTGATGTTGAATCCGCAGATAGCTGCTATCTCTTTTAAATAGTCGTTGTACTTCTGGTTGCTCGACACTGGGAATAGCTTGCCTTTTACTACGCATGCGGGGTGATCTTTGTATTTCTCGGTCAGTTGCAGCGCAATGGGTAAAAGCGGAATGTTTGAGCGATTGTGAGTTTTGGTACGGTTGAGGAAGATCCATCGCTCGCCATCAATGCCGGTGCCTACGTGATCGAGTGTGAGTTTATGCACATCGGAATAGGCGTAGCCTGTGAAGCAGCTGAACACGAATACGTCGCGAACTTCTTCAAGACGCTTGGAGGGCAGCGGCTTATTGATGAGCGTTTCCAGTTGCTGCGTGTTGAGTATCTGACGATCTACGTCGAGGGCTATATATTTGAACGCCGCGAAAGGGTTGCGATCGAGCCACGCGTTATTCACACAAAGTGTCGCGATCTTTTTTAAAATCTTCAGGTGTCCGCGGCAGGTATTGTGTTCCAGATTGTCGGTGACCTTTAAAAAGAACTCGTAGTCTGTGATAAACTTATAGTTCAGCTCGTGCAGGAAAACGTCTGGCTTCTTATATGTAGTCTTTATAAACCGCTCAAGTTTGCCATAGGCGACCAGGAGGCGTTTGTACGTTCCGATTGCGATCCGTCCTTTCTCTTTATCAATGAGTTCCTTCTCGGTGGCATTGTACGCTTTGAAAACCTCCAACAAAGATTTCTTCTCTTCTTCAACGCCCAGGTACTTATTCTTGATAGCGACGGCGGTGACCTCTTCGCCAGTGGCTTTGAGCATGAGCCGGATTTGATGCAGCTCGGCCTTTGCAATGTCAAGGAACTCGTTTAGCTGCTCGGCCTCGGCGGTATTGCCATTTACCTTACAGGCGCTTTCATCCCATTGATCGAGGGTGACTTTCCTGCCGAGGGAGATCTCGGCACGCTTTCCATTAACTGTAACACGAGCGTAAAGCGTGGCTTGGCTTTCTTTGTTCTTGCCACGGTATGCCCATACGAGAATTGAGAATGTTTGCTTACGTTTCATATTTTACTCACCGAATTAGTTGCCGTCTGCAACGTTCTTGCGCGATTTTGACGGCTTTTGACTACCTGCAATTCTCTGATTGTCATGGTGTTACAGCTAATTCGGTGAGTAAATGTAAGCGGTGAGTTGTACTCACCGAACTACTCGTATTTCACTTGAGTTTGTAAGTGCTTCTTTGAGTAGGCATAAAAAACAAAAACCCCTCAGAAGTTAATCTGAGGGGTTTTCAACAAAGACGTGCGACCATTTACTGGACCCTATGATCTTGTAGTGATCCCTCTGGGATTCGAACCCAGGACCCATACATTAAAAGTGTATTGCTCTACCAGCTGAGCTAAGGAATCGACATTCTTCAAGAAATCTTCTAATTCTTGTCAATTTCGGGGTATTTTCCGTAATTGAGGCTGCAAAGGTAACAGGACATCATTAATATGCAAAGCCTCACTAAAAAAATTATTTTCAATATTTCCTTTTCCCTGCTCTTTTTCATAGGGACGGCATCCGCCCAAACATCCTCATTTCGCTTACAAACGGCTGATTCTCTTTTCAAAACAAAGCGCTATACGCAATCCATGGAGCACTACCGCGCCATCTTTGCTTCCAATCAATATACTCCCGCCATGCTCCTGAAAATGGCCTATATCGAAGAGGGCCTTGGCCAGGCAGGGCAGGCGCTCTTCTACCTGAACCTCTATTTCGATGCCACCAACGACCAGGCTGTGCTCGATAAAATGGAAGAGCTGGCCGGCAAATACAACCTGGAGGGTTACAAACAAACCGATGCCGTGCAGGCACTGTCATTCTACCACGACTTCCGCTGGCCCATTGGGCTGTCGCTGATGGCGCTGGCCGTACTTTTTTTGAGTGTCGCTTTCTACCTGCGTCGGAAGAAAAGAAATCCGGTGGTGGCACTTGTACTGCTGTTCCTGGTGCTCAGCTCGTTGGTGGGTCACAGCATGCTCAGTACGAAGGGAGAAAATGGCATCGTCGCGCATGACAACACGGTCCTGATGGATGGCCCGTCGCCCGGGGCAGGCGTTGTTTCAGTGGTGGGTGGTGGCCACCGCGTCGAGATCCTGGGACGTAAAGACGTTTGGGTGAAAATTCAGTGGCAGGGCGCCACAGCCTACATACGCGATGCCAATTTGCTGACGCTTACGCTCTAAGGATTATCCTTGAAGGGCCAGCGCTACCAGGGAATATTCTCAGAAAAGTATTCTTCACTGAAAAATTTGCCGGTTGGTCCATCGTCGCCTATCAGGGCGTATTTGACAATGCGTTGTCCAGCTTCTTGCACCGTGCTCGTTCCTTGATAGTTCGTGAAATCGGTTTGCGTGTAGCCCGGACAAACAGCATTTACTTTGACCGGCGTATCCCTGAGCTCGTAGGCGAGGTTAATAGTATACATGTTCAGCGCCGCCTTAGAGGACTGGTATAGTGCAAATCTTGTTGGATAATAACGGTCCGTTAGGTCGGCGGCCAATGTCAACGAAGCCATACTCGTACTAACATTCACAATCCGTGGCGCTGTTGATTTTTTTAACAGACCAATAAATGCCTGGGTAACCCGAACGACGCCGAAGATATTGGTCTCATAAACTTCTTTAAACTGATCGGGCGTAGATTCGAGTGCAGATTGCTGAAAGGACCCCGAAATACCGGCATTGTTCACCAGTACATCCAGCACGGGTGACTTTTCATGTATTACGGCATACGCGGCGCTGACCGATTCTGAATTGGTAACCTCCAGTTGTACGGCGGCGACGTTGCTAAGGCCTTCCTCCTGGAGATGTTGCACGGCCGATAAACCTCTTCCCACATCACGGCACCCCAAATACACGAAGTATCCGTTTTGCGCCAGTCGTTTTGCTACTTCAAAGCCAATGCCTTTGTTGGCTCCCGTCACTAATGCTGTCTTCATTTTTTTAATTATTTGAAGCAAAACTAGCGAGCGAAAAGCCGGTGGACATGGACAAATCTTCCTATCTATGGGACAAATCCCGTACGTCGGCTAAAAACGCACTGACGGTCTTGCCGGTATTTTTTTTGAAAAGCCTTGAGAAATAGCCGGGGTCATTAAAGCCCAGATCGTATGCCAATTCTTTAGCCGAAATTGCAGAGTACTGCAACTTGCGTTGGGCTTCCTGTATCAGCCGGTTTGTGATCCATTCTTTTGGCGATACACCCGAAAACTCTTTTACGATATCATAAAGCCTGCTGGTGGTTGTTGACAAATTCTCAGCAATGACACGAACGTCCTGCTGCTCTGTCAAATGCGTTTCCACCGCGAGCTTAAACTCTATAAATTTCGACAGCCGGGAATTGGAGATGATTTCCTGATCGCCATGCTGGAAGTATGCCTTGTTAAATTCGATTAGCAGAATATTTAAATAGGCTAAAATGACTTCTGTGTTTTTCTGTTTGTCGGGAGAATGAACCAGCTGAAATAGTATGCTGAAAATAACTTTTACCCGTTGCTTGGACGCCGGGTCAAAAGAAACAAGGTTTGAATTTAGTGGGTTGTGCAGAAAAGGATAAGACTGCGGAAGGAATGATAACATCGCTGCATCGAACCCGAAGTTGTTATACCGGTTGTTTTTGTCTTTCGGTGAATTATAGAACACCTGGTTCGGAAAACCACATACCATTTGACTGTCTGCGAGGGTGATCTCTTGCCGGTCAGCGTGATACGTAGCGGTCCCCTCGTCCATAAAAACAAAATAATAAAAGCCCAGCTTATGTGGCTGAAGAAAGAGTTGCAGAAGATCTTCCGGCACATCAATCTTACAGTTTTCGTTTACCGTGAGCGGCAACTTCGTATGGTGCTTGAACTTATTCAGTAACCCTTTAGTGTCTTGCATCGGAAGCCAAATTAAACTGCGAATAGCTAAGAAGTTTCCAGTGGAAAGGCGTTGCGTTGGAGATGTCGTTAATCCATTTCAATGTAAATACCACAAACCGAGTATCCTGATCCTTTACAACGAATCGCGCCGTCCCGGTTAATTGCAGCATTCTGTTATTTGTAAAATCCATAAAAAGCAACCCACAATTTGGATTTGTGTGCAGGTTGCCAATCGTGTTATACAGGTTATTCCCCGGATAGTCGAGCCATTGAATTGTTTGATGATCCACTACTTCAACAAATCCCGGACTGCCACCGCGATGCGAGCAATCTGCACCTTGCCCGGCAACATACGTTGAAATAAAAAATGTATCTGCCGCCTGGATGATTTTGATGTGAGAATCATTCAGGCTTGTTTCACCAGGTTCTATACCGACATGATCCTGAGGCGCAAGCTCAAACTTTCTTGCTTGAATATATTTAGGGCAGTTAAAATAGCTTTGCCTGACAGTAAGCACCAAACGATCATTCTCGATTACAACAGTACCATTGATGCGCAAGCGCACACGTGCTTCAAAGTTTATAAACAACAGCCCCACTTCATTATTGTCCTGTACATTGCTTAGAAACTTCTTGTCTGAAATCGTCGATAGCGAAATAACTTTATCGGAAACAACAGAAAGAAACCCATCAGAGCCCGTCAAGAAAGAGGTCCATACATTTCCCGAGTTGTCAATGGAAGTTGCCAGAACAAAACCAAACGCAGGGAGCATACGCATGGCTGCAGGTGCCACCCTATCCTTAATCATTCCCTCCAGCTGATGCGCTTCCTCGGAAACACCCAGCAAAGTGTGAATGGCTTGTTCACCCGGATGAAATATCTTTTCCATGAGTCGGAGCTTGGGAAATAAACATTGCTTTAACAAGAATAAGTTCAAACGACTGCAACATTACAATACACCCACAGGAGATGCTGCTTACGAATTTTGCTTGAAAACTGATTCCTCAACCGGGGAAAAAATGACATTCAAGGGGGTAAGATGCGTCACACGTGCGCTTTAACTTTAAACGTTCCATTAACTGCCCCCCGACAACAATAACCTATAGCGAAAGAAATTATGAAGCTACTTCTCACTTCCGCCGGCATCAGCAATACAAGTATTCACAACGCGCTCATTGACCTACTGGGGAAACCGATTGCCGAGGCGAGCGCCCTTTTTATTCCCACCGCGATATACGGCATACCCAACGGTGGTGACCTTGTACGACGAGTGATTTGCGGATCACTCGGCGACCCTTTCTGCGATCTGGGCTGGAAGTCGTTGGGGTTGCTGGAACTCACCGCACTGCCCAGCATACAACAAGATCTTTGGATCCCCATGCTCATGGAGACCGATGCCTTGTTGGTAGGAGGAGGCGACTGTCAGTACCTATGCCATTGGATGCAGCAATCCGGACTAACAGACCTTTTGCCATCGCTATTGCGCAAGACGGTGTACGTGGGCTTAAGCGCCGGCAGTATGGTGATGACCCGCTATGGAACGACTTACCGCCATCATATGCTGCCAGCCCAAAGCGATAAATCGCTGGGACTGGTTGATTTCGCGATTCATCCACACCTGGATCATGCGTGGTTCCCTGACAATTCCCTGGCCAACCTGGAGAAATTGGCGGCCACGATACCTGTCCCATCGTATGCGATTGACGATCAGACCGCCATTAAAGTGACCGACGGCACGGTCGAAATAATCTCCGAAGGGCAATGGAAACTGTTCAATCCCCCAATATCGCGTGCCTAAGTCTTAAAATATTTCTCCAGCTTGATCGATAATGCCTCAGGCATCCGGTATCACAGGCTCTACCAGCTTTGCCAGCTTTTCGAGCGATTCCTGCCATCCCAGATAGCACATCTCTGCTGGTATGACCGCGGGAATTCCTTCTTGTAAAATTTTGATCTCTGTACCGGCAATTGTTTGCTTAAGCGAAACAGAAGTCGTCATCTCTCCTGGCAGGTTCGGATCGTCAAACTTGTCCGTGTACTTCAAAGACTCTCCCGGTTTAAATTCCACATACGTACCACCGAAGGAATGGCTGTTGCCTGTGGAAAAGTTCTCGAATGACATTCGGAATGTACCGCCTTTCTCTGCTTTCAAATGATCGACCGTGCAAATAAATCCGTAAGGTGGCAACCAGGATGCGATGGCCGATGCTTGTGTAAAGGCCCGGAATACTTTTTCCGGCGTTGCTTTCAGAATTCGATGTAATGAAACACTGTTAGACATAATCTAATTTTTTAAATTTTAAACTGTTTTACTTTTCTTCAAAATCACATGTGTGGCACCCTCGCCATATACGGTCTGCGTATCGGTGAACCCGAGCTTGGGCAAGTCAAGTCCGGCAAACAGGTTCTCCCCGGATCCCAGCAGTACAGGCGAGACGGCCAGGTGCATTTCATCTATATGCCCTGCCTGCAGGTACTGACGCACCGTGGATGTTCCCCCACCAATGCGTATATCTTTGCCGTGAGCAGCCTTCCTGGCTTTCTCCAGCGCCGACTCGATGCCGTCGGTAACAAAATGAAATACCGTGCCACCTTCCATGATAATGGGTTCTCTTGCATGGTGTGTTAGGACAAAGATCGGGACATGGTACGGCGGGTTTTCTCCCCACCAACCTTTCCACGCATTGTCCGGCCACTCCCCGCGAACCGGCCCAAACATATTGCGCCCCATGATCCACGCCCCGAGATTCTCAAATGACTTTTCAGCAAAGTCGTTGTCTATGCCTTCCGTTCCATCTCCTTTGCCATAGATGCTCTGAAACATCCTGGTGGGGAAGAACCATGTGTGGAGTTCCTCACCTCTCTTACCTAACGGCTCCTCTCTACTTTGATCGGGGCCAGCGCCATAGCCGTCCAGCGAAATGGAGAATGCTGCTACTTTAACTTTACTCATATCGATTACACTTTATGTTTTGTGAGTGCCTGTGTTGCAGAACAAATATCGGCAGACGGCACCTGATACGGAGGCCGTGATCGTGACATAAACAGAGGCGATTTGCGTCAAAATATTCTTTTAAATCTTTTTCCCGCCCATTGCAACATTCGGGGATAGGTAGGCGTCTCAATGTAAATTTTACGCACCTCCATGTTCAGGAATTATCTCAAGACCGCTATACGCAGCCTGGTAAGGCATCGCTTTTTTTCTTTCATCAATATGTTCGGCCTATCCATTGCCATGGCATTGTCCATGGTGATCATTATGCTGGTGGCAGATCAGTTGACGTACGATCGTCATATTACTACGCGTGAGCGCATCTATCGTATAAACTCAAATCCCATCGGGGAGCAAGGACAGCAATACGGCGAGGCTGCCACCTCCGCGTTGCCGCTACGGCAGGAGTTGCTGGAAAACCACGCCGGAGTGGAAAAGGCTGTGCGCCTGGTGCGCGGCTTTGGCAATATCTGGGTGGAGCTGGCGCAAAATGTAAATATTCCCGTGGCAGGTTATTATGCAGATCCGGAAGTGCTCGATTTTTTTGAATATGAGCTGGAATACGGTGATGCAAAAACTGCCTTGACGACACCCTACACGGTCGTGCTGACAAAGAAAGCAGCACGTAAGTTATTCAAGCAGGAGAATCCAGTCGGTGAAACGTTCAACGTAGGAGATGATGGTCCGTATACCGTGACCGGCGTGATCCGGGAGACAAAAAACAAATCGCACATCGCGTTTGAAGCTTTTGCCAGTATATCAACGGTAACGGCTTTAGAGGCCACCGGTAAACGCACCAAGAATCTGGACAACTGGTATAACTACACGCAGGGCTGGGTCTATGTGCTCTTAGCGCCAGGCAAAACACCGGCGTCTCTTCAGGCCGCGTTGGACCGCATTCAGAAAAAGTATTTTACCACGTTACCAAAACCGGAAACACAAGACAAAGTGCACTATACCTTGCAAGCGTTGACAAACATCACCCCCGGACCGTTAGTAGAAAATCCGATTGGTCCGTTCCTTCCCTGGCTGTTCATTTATTTCTTTGGCGGGTTGGCCGCTGTCGTCATGCTTACGTCGTGTTTTAACTTCACGAATCTGTCCATTGCCCGGTCGCTTACCCGCGCCCGTGAGATCGGTATTCGCAAAGTTACGGGTGCCATGCGCTGGCAGGTGTTTATGCAGTTCATTTCCGAGTCGGTAATCACCTCGATGTGCGCCTTGCTGGGCGCTTTCCTGATCTTATTTTTATTGAAGCCCTTACTGATGCAGCTGAGCTTCGCCCGTATGATGATGTGGAACCTGGAAATTAATTATTCAGTGGTCGGCATTTTTATCGTCTTTGCTTTCGTGGTAGGCGTGCTCGCCGGTTTCTTTCCCGCGGTAGTATTAAGTGGATTCCAACCAGTGAAAGTATTGAAAGGCCTGGGCACCATGAAGCTGTTCTCGCATGTTGGATTACGTAAAACATTATTGGTCACGCAATTTTCTTTCTCGCTTATTTTCATTCTTTCAGTGATCGTCGTGTATGATCAATTGCAATTATTCCTGAAAGCGGATCATGGCTTTAGTATGGAGAAGAAGATTGTCGTGGGCCTTAGCAATACCTCCTATGTTGCGCTGAAAACTGAATTACTGAAATACAACAACATTGAAAATGTTTCGGCGGTGTCGCATGTACCCGCCGCTGGAATTAGCCGCAGTACAAAGTACAAGGTATCCCTGGACGAAAAAGAATGGACCGACCTTTACTACTTCTCTACCGACGAAGATTATCTTAAAAATATGGATTTGCACCTGGTTGCCGGCGAGTATTTCGCTGCAGCGCAACTTTCCAATAACAACTTTATTGTGCTGAATGAAAGGGCGGTGAGCGCATTTCATTTCAGCTCCGCCGCCGCTGCCATTGGTCAGCAACTTATCTTACAAGACGATTCTACGCGCAAGCAGATCATCGGCGTGGTCAAAGATTACAACCACCATATGCTGTTTGATAAGCTGGAGCCAATGGCTTTGACTACCGACGAGAAAGAATATACGGCGCTGCAAGTGCAATATACCGGCACCTATGAAGATGCAGGCAAAAGTATAGAAAAAGCATGGGCAACCATCAATCCTACTTTAAAAATCGACTACAAGGATTTTAATGATGAAGTCCACAAGATGTACAAGGTGTTCTTTGGCGACCTCGTCAGTATACTGAGTGTCATTGCTTTTCTGGCGATCACTATCTCGTGTTTAGGCCTATTGGGCATGGCCACCTATGCAACAGAAACGCGCATCAAAGAAATCTCTATTCGCAAAGTACTCGGCAGCAGTGACGGGGCGTTGCTGTACCTGCTCTCAAAAGGTTTTGGCTCGATGTTGCTCATCGCGATTGTGATAGCGGTACCCACGGCTTGGTTTATCAATAACTTGTGGCTCGAGCAGCTGGCGTATCACGTCTCCGTAAGCATGCTTACTATTGCGATCAGCATCTTCACGCTCACAGTTTTCGGCATCGTCACGATTGGCTCACAGGCGTGGCGTGCGCTGTATGTCAAACCCGTGGATAA
Organism: Dawidia cretensis; assembly: GCF_018598175.1. GTDB lineage: Bacteria > Bacteroidota > Bacteroidia > Cytophagales > Cyclobacteriaceae > Ohtaekwangia > Ohtaekwangia cretensis. Next base: position 23,446 of record NZ_JAHESE010000047.1, on the reverse strand, counting down.
TCTGCGAGGAGAATGACCCGGACTGTCTCCGTTTCTACAATGTCCATGTCCAGTTTCGAATGGCGGGCTCATCTTCTCCGTGAACGCTGATATAGGCTTTGTGATCAAGAAGTTTTCCGTGTAGAAATTGTTTAAAATAGGCAGCGCGTGATCCGAGTCCCGGCAGACGATCCACTACATCGCCGGCAAGGTGATAGCGGTCCAGGTCATTCAAGACTACCATATCAAAGGGCGTTGTCGTCGTTCCCTCTCCCTTATAACCACGCACGTGCAGGTTATTGTGGTTTGTCCTGCGGTAGGTGAGCCGGTGAATCAGTAAAGGATATCCGTGAAAGGCGAAGATGATCGGCTTATCTTTTGTGAAGAGCATATCAAAGTCAACATCACTCCAGCCATGAGGATGTACACTCCGCGGTTGAAGTGTCATCAGATCGACCACATTAATCACCCGTAATTTTAATTCAGGAAAATGCTCCCGTAGAAGTTGTACCGCCGCCAGGGTTTCCAGGGTCGGCACATCTCCGGCGCAAGCCATGACAACATCGGGTTCGCTGCCTTCGTCGTTGCTGGCCCATTCCCAAATGCCCATGCCCGCGGTGCAATGCTTAATGGCATCTTCCATGCCCATCCATTGAAGCTCGGGTTGCTTACCCGCGACAATAACATTGATGTAATCGCGACTGCGCAGACAATGGTCGGTAACAGACAATAGTGTATTGGCATCCGGCGGCAGGTAGATTCGGACTATATCTGCAGACTTGTTAGCCACCAGGTCGAGGAAGCCCGGATCCTGGTGGCTGTTTCCATTGTGATCTTGTCGCCATACATGGGATGTGAGCAAATAATTCAACGAAGCAATGGAATGTCTCCAGGAAAGATCACGCGAGACTTTCAGCCACTTCGCATGCTGATTGACCATGGAATCGATAATATGGATGAAGGCCTCATAGCAGGAGAATAGCCCATGCCTGCCCGTTAGGAGGTAGCCCTCCAGCCACCCCTGACACAAATGCTCGCTCAGTACCTCCATCACACGCCCGTCAGGCGAAAGGTCGTTATCCCCTGGCACGATCTGAGCAGTAGAGGTCCGTTGGGTTATTTCAAAGAGACGCGAAAGGCGATTGGACGAAGTTTCATCGGGTCCGAATATTCTGAAGTTTCTTTTATCCCAGTTCAGCTTCATCACATCGCGCAAAAAGCCTCCCATGATGGAAGTACTCTCTGCTTGTATAGTCCCCGGCTTGTCTACCGGGATGGCGTGAGTTTTAAAATCTGGCATCAGAAGATCGCGCAGAAGCGCCCCGCCGTTGGCATGTGGATTGGCACCCATTCGCCGGTCGTTCAACGGAGCAAGCTCCGCGAGCTCAGCGATAAGTTTTCCGTCCCGATCAAAGAGCTCTTCAGGCCTATAGCTTTTCATCCATTGCTCCAGTAACAGAACATGCTCGGGCTTACTGGCAAGCTCCGCCAGCGGAACCTGGTGGGCGCGCCACGTTCCTTCAACCTGGGTGCCATCAACATTGTCTGGTCCCGTCCACCCTTTGGGTGTTCGTAAAATAACCAGGGGCCACTGCGGACGTTTTGTGAAACCATTTGTTCTGGCCTCTTGCTGGATAAGCTTAATCTGCTCAAAAACTTCATCCAACGTAACGGCCATCGCCAGATGCATATCCGCCGGCTCGCTGCCTTCCACGAAGTACGGCTTGTAACCGTAGCCGATGAATAGTTGCTCCAGTTCTTCTTTCGGAATTCTGGCAAGGATCGTTGGATTGGCAATCTTATACCCGTTCAGGTGAAGAATGGGAAGCACTGCACCATCGTGGACCGGGTTTAAGAATTTATTCCCATGCCAGCTCGCGGCAAGGGCACCCGTCTCCGCTTCGCCGTCGCCGACAACACACGCAACAATAAGATCAGGGTTATCAAAGGCCGCGCCGTACGCATGCGCCAATGAATAACCTAATTCACCGCCTTCATGAATGGAGCCTGGTGTTTCCGGTGCGACGTGGCTGGGGACGCCACCGGGAAAAGAAAACTGCTTGAATAACTTCTTTATACCTTCCTCATCCTGCGTGATGTCCGTATAGACTTCACTGTACGTGCCCTCCAGATAGGTATTGGCTACAAGGCCCGGACCTCCATGTCCGGGGCCCGCTATATAAATCATACTTACGTCCAGTGCCTGAATGATTCGGTTCAGGTGGACATAGATAAAATTGAGACCCGGCGTTGTTCCCCAATGCCCCAGCAGCCGGGGCTTTATATGTTCAGGGGTTAACTTTTCCTTGAGAAGGGGATTATCATACAGGTAGATTTGTCCCACCGACAAATAATTTGCCGCTCTCCAGTAAGCATTCATTCTTTCAAGCAGCGCTGCCGAGAGCGTCGTTTTGGGAGTTGTCCTTGTTTCAATCATCTTTCATCGGTTTAAATGCTACTCTTCACCGTATGCCGGAGGACGACAAAATCGTGCCATTATGAAAGATTTGCATCCGTAGCAGATGGCCACAACACCGCCTTGGGTAGTGGATGGAGGAAAACGGGCGTATCACTCGTATCTCAGTGTATCGATAGGGTTTGCTCCGGCGGCTTTCCAGGTTTGAGACGCGATGGTGGCAACTCCAAACAACGAGAAGACGGCAAGGCCGATGAGGATGTCCCACCCGTTTAAGCTGACACGATAGTATTGAATTTCAGAAAGAAGATTATCAAACAAAAGAAAACTCACCGGAATGGCGAAGCCGATCGCCCAGGCCATGAGCGTTAAAAAATCCTTCGATAACAAATAGAGGATACCGGTTTCGCTGGCACCAAAAACTTTGCGAATGCCTACTTCCTTTGTCCTGGTTTCAGTCGTGTAGATTACCATCCCCAACAAACCGAGAAGCGAAATCGAAATGGCAATCAATCCTAAAAACCCGATCATTTTCAGAAGTGCCCAATAAAATTTATTCATTTCTTCCATTTCATCATCAAAGAAATGAGCCTCGAACTTTCTGGTGTTGTTCAGCATACTCCATGTTTTTTCCATAGACGTCAGCGTGGCATGAATGTCGGGGGAGGCTACTTTTATATTAGCATACGTGAACTGCGATGGGTCTGTTCTCAGAAAAAAGCTTTTAATAGGAATTTGAAGGGGCGCAAAATGAAAGTTCTTTAGTACGCCGATTACCTCGAGTTCTTTTCCCTCTACCAGAAATGTTTTTCCAAGCGCATCGATTGGGTTTGTGATTTGCCAAACGCGGAGAAATTCTTCGTTCACCACGATATATCGTTCTGTTTGCACAGGAACGTTTGGAAAATTCCGTCCTGCCAACAACTGTAAACCCATGTTGTCAATATACTTGTGATCCACAAAGAGCTCATAAACTTTTATAGAATCTCCCCCGGCAAGCGCGCGAACCTGCGTGCTTGAATACGATGATCCCAAAATGCCGGATGACATGGATATATCCTGAACGGAAGGAAGTCGGGAAAATTCTGATTGGAATGAAGTGGGATTAGTACCCTGGAGCTCGACATCCAGTATATTTTCGGTATTGAATCCAAAATCAAAGTTCAGATTGTATCGATACTGTCGGCCCAATACAATCATCAAAACAATAAAGCAAAACGAAAGTGCAAATTGAAAAATGACCAACACTTTCCGCACGCGCATACGGGAGAAGCCTCCTGCATTCGGCTGACTTTTTAATGCCTGAATCGGATTAAGACCAGCAAAGAGCAGCGCGGGAAACACGCCTGCCAAAAAACCGGCGGCAACAGCAAAGAGAACAAACATCCCGATCATTTCCCACGTGAGGTTCAGGTCCAACCAGGTACCGGGCATCATGTTTTCGAATTCAGGCCGAATCAGTATAAACAGAATGACAGCGCCTACCAGCGAGATCATTGTTATGGCAATCGCCTCGATAATAAACTGAAGAAAGATCTGCGTTTTCCCACCACCCATTGTTTTCCGTAAGCCTATTTCTTTTGCACGTTTAAGCGACCGGGCAATGGACATATTCCCATAGTTAAAGCATGCAGGAAGGAGAATAAGAAGGCAGATCGTTCCGAACACCACGATCAGCGTATAATCGGTATCCGGACCGATTGAATTCTCCAAATCTGGTCCCGGCGTTATATCCCCGAGCGCCTGAAGCTTAAAGGTAACATGTGCGTCTTTCGATTGGCTGTATACATCGCTGGCAATACGATTTAACGATTGTTGAATTTTATCTTTATCCGATGAATTCTCCGCGAGGAGATAGATATACTGATCGTTGTACGACGTCCATTGCTCCTGATTACTCACCTCTCCGCGGACTTCAGCCGGAAGCGTGCTGAACGAAACGAGCGCCTCGAACCATAAGTGTGTTCGCTTGGGGTCTTTTATAACGCCTGTAACTTCAAAGGTACCAAGCCCGTCGATCTCAATCGCTTTGCCCAGCAGGTCGCCCGATGCTTCAATCTTCTTTGCCACCGATTCGATTAGCACAATACTGTTGGGCTTCGACAAGGCCACCTGCGGATTGCCCTGGATCATCTCAAAATCAAACACCGCGAAAAAACTCGAATCAACGTAGTACCCCTGTCGGATCGGAATATTAACCTTGTCTGAAACAACGTCGCCCCGGAACGATGCGTTGATGCGGACGATTTCTTCGATCCCCGCCGTTTCATGCTGCATGCTGGTAGCAAGGGAGGAAGGGGCGGAGGCAAGATCCTCCTTGTCTCCTCCTTTTTCCATCGTAGAAATGATCCTGTAAATACTTTCCTTCCGCGTGTGATAGTCATCGAATGAGCTTACATACGAATAAAAGGAAATCAATAGCAGGCTAACAGACATGCCCAAAGCAAGACCGAAAGCATTTATCAGCGAGAAGTATTTATACCGGGCGATATTCCGGGCGGCAACTTTGAGATAGCTTTTGAACATAACTGGCAATTTATAGCACGACTGAAATCAGCCCCGTATGTTACACCGTTTCAAGAATTTATTTTATAGTGTAAGCGCCAACGAAACCCGAATCGTTACCATCGTTTTACCGCAGCCAGTTAGGGGAGAATGTTAAGAATGGTGAAGGCTTACGACCGGCGCTCCCTGTCAAACGTGACAAGCGTTTTAGAAAGCCTGGGAAAGATCAATCCGTGAAAGGGTAAGACGCTGTACCAGTACAGCCTTCCCCATAGCCCAAGCGGCCGAAAGGTCGCTGTTTGGACGAGCGCTTTTTCACTGCCTTGCTGCTTGACGGTAAACTCCAGCCAGGCTTCTCCGGGAATCCGCATCTCCGCATATAGTATCAACCTGCCGGCCGACTTGTCGGCAAGCAGCACACGCCAGAAGTCAAGCGCGTCGCCGGTCTTTAGGTCGTCCTCACTACGACGGCCGCGACGCAGGCCCACACCACCCACCAGCGTGTCGGCGAGCCCCCGGATGCGCCACAGCAGGTTGCCGGCATACCAGCCTTGCTTGCCACCCAGCGACCAGATGTTTCGGATCACCTCCTCGGTCGGTCGTGTAAAGGGCACTTCCCGTCGGTCGGTCAATACCCCATGGGTGGGCACCTCCAGGTTATCGCCCGACTCCCGGTCGTGCCGGGGCAGGTAGTTGGCGTCGCGCCAACTGGAGACAACATTTCGGTGGCTGATTTTTTCGAAGGCCAGCTGCAAGGCTTCGGTATAACTAAACAGCCTGGTGTCTACAATCGACTTGATTCGCGCATCGCGACAAACCACCTCATTCATCATGCTGCTGACCAACGTCCGTGCCAGGGCAAAAGACGTTGAGGTAACTAACACCAGCCAAAGAGAAGAGAGCTTCGGTGTTAATACCGGCACAGTGATGATAGTGCGTTTCAACTGCCGCACGTAGGCGTAGGTCAGGAGCATCTCTTTATAGGTGAGTATCTCCGTGCCGCCGATGTCGAACGTCTGACCAAAGGCCTCCGGCTTTAACATGACACCCACCAGGTATTCCAGCACATTGCGGATGGCGATCGGCTGGCACCGCGTCCGCAACCAGCGCGGAGCAATCATGACGGGAAGCTTCTCGACCAGGTCGCGGATGATTTCAAATGAAGCGCTGCCGGAGCCAATGATGATTGCCGCTCGCAGCACGGTCAGCGGCACCGTGGATTTTGCCAGGATGTCTTCAACACCCTTCCGGGACGTGAGGTGCCGCGACAAGCTACTGTCGTTCACAATACCGCCCAGGTATATAATCTGCCGTGCCGCTGTGTCATTCACCATGCGAACAAAATTGGTCGCAGAAGTAGCCTCCGATTGCTGGAAATCACCATCCCCCGCACCCATCGAGTGGACCAGGTAAAACGCCACATCGATGTCTTTCGGAATCGCATCCGTTGATCGCCCTTCCAGTAAATCGCCCTCGATCACCTCGATCTGCTGTCGTTGCACAGGCGTAAAAGCATCGATGCAAGCTTCCGGCGCTGCCGTACGAAGCAAACAACAGTGTGTCCGGCATCCAGCAAAACCGGCAGCAGGCGACGGCCAATGTACCCGGTCGAGCCGGTCAGTAATATCTTCATCTCCAGGTTCGTTCAGGAATCTAACATGATATCCGACGGATTGTTCTACGAATCCAAATTTGATGATCACGTGTTAACCACCTGTTGCATCACTTTTAACAGGTTGTTGTGAAACAATTTTCGTTAGTTTGAAAAAATGGAATCAGGAGGTCCCACGGAGGGATGAGGAGTTGCGGGACGATTCGGAGCCGGGACGAAAAAAAGGCATTCTTCGCCGGGGATCCTTCGAGTCTGCCACAGGGTTCCCCCATAGATGTTCCACACATGAACCACGGATGATCTACGCTTTATAGGAGTAGGACATGCCTGGGTCAGGGCTGAAACCAGCGAGGTTAGAACCCAGGTTAAATTGGCACCATGAGGCCATCCTGCGGACACAGTATTGGCTAAAGGCAGTCCTACTTACCTGAATTGCTGGCGCAAGTCTTCCGACCGAAGGAAGGGCGACTTGTGCCTATTCCCGTTGCCAGTCTTCAGACTGGCGTGCATTTCAAACTCCCAGGCACTTCACTATATTCGCAGTCAACCGCCTGTATATGGGAATCCCGTCAAAACTAATCTGGCTTGCACTACTCGCCGTAGCCGGAACCTCTTATGTCATTTATCGTAAGATCATCGCCGCCGTCGACAAGTCCTCCGTCGGCAACCTAATCAATGCGCTAAAAAAGAACAGTGCAAAAGCGAAAGACGTCGCCGGAACACTCGACATCCCGTACGGAAAGCGCGAAAGCTTCTCAAACCAGGATTTTGAGAAACTACAATCCGCGCTTCAAGCCACTTCGAAAATAGGTGATTATACCATCCTGCACCAAACCAACGTCGACGCCTCCGAATACCTTCTCATCACAGAGATCGCCTACGCTGACTTTGATATCGGCGTAACGGGCAATCCCACCGACGTCAAAAAGAGCGCTTATCACTTTTTCGCTCTTCGATCCGAACCGAGCAATAACACATTATCTGTTTGGTCCAACTTATACAGTGACACCACGTCTAAGTTTCAAAAAGAAGCTTTCAGCAAAGTAATAACGATCATGCAAACTGGCGCGTAAAATAAGTCGAGAAACCTCATCTGCCGGTGTACATCACTTCTACCATCCGGCTTACAATATCCCTTAAAATTACAACTCCTAGCACGGTGAGCTTCGCGGACCAAATTGAATGGATATCCGAAACCAAAGGAGATGGATTAGGCTCCGACATCCTTTCTCGAAATACCAACGGCACCGATCGATACATTGAAGTAAAAGCTACAAAGCTCACCAAGGAAACGCCGTTCTATTTCACAGCACTGGAATACCACTTCGCGAAACACAACAGCACAAATTTCTTTTTGTATCGCGTATTCAATTTGACAGACCGGCCCAAACTCTTTATCGCCAACGGAGCCTATGATGAATTCTGTAACCTGAGTCCAACACAGTTTAAAGCCACTTTCTAAATAAGCTCAGCACGATTCACAACCAAAGCCCATCGACTAGCTTTGCCGTGCCGAATCCAATACCACTATCTACCGCGATTCAAACATACCCGCAGCGCGAGACAAACCATAACAACAGTTCCCACATGTTCCCATGTATTCCTATTTGTTCCCTTTTGTTCCTATATGTTCCCAACAGTTCCCGGAAAAGGATACCAAAGCCTTGCAAAAAATGAAACGATATCAGTACTTGGAGGGAGAGAAAAAACAAGCGCGGGATACTCCCTACTAAAGCCCTACTTAAGCCGTACTAAAGCCCTATCAAAGCCCTATGCGTACAACGACAAAAAAACACCAATCTGGCGCAAGTCTTCCGACCGAAGGGAGGGCGACTTGTGCCTACCCCAATGCCAGTCTTCAGACTGGCAAGGCACCATGTGAACGCCTGCCACGAAAGAACAACAGGCGAATCATAAATCCGAAACCTTCTTCCGTATAGGAGCCGAAGGGACTGCTGCATACCACCAGCGACGCATCATCTCTGCGCTCACGCGTACCGCCGAAGAACGCTACGCTGATTTATCGAGACGTATCCAGCCCTGGTCAATCGCCTGCCGCAATATGTGCTTGCCTCCTACTTAGGCATGACCACACAATTCCTCTCCCGGATCAGAAAAACAATGACAAAAACGTCTAACGATCTCAATTAAACGACTTCCGATACTCCATTGGCGTCACACCCGTCTTTCTCTTAAAGAGCTTATTGAACGACTGCGGCTGACCAAAACCAAGCTGGTACGCAACTTCAGCAACGGTAAGAGTACCGACACTCAGCATTTCCTTTGCCTTCTCGATCACCATACTATGGATGTGTTGCTGCGTGTTCTGCCCCGTCACCGAACGCAACATATCACCCAGGTAATGCGGAGAGACATGTAGTGCGTCCGCGATCTGCTGCACGGTGGGTAGCCCCTCGTTTACCTGCTCACCAGCGAAATGATCCGACAAGATTTTCTCCATGCGAGCAATCAAATCATTATTAACCACCCGTTGCGTAATGAACTGCCTGTTGTAAAAGCGGTTGCTCACCGCAAGAAGTTGCTCTATCTGCGTGATGAGTATATCCTGACTGAAGGCATCAATATTATTATTGAGCTCGTCCTGCATGCTATTGAATAAAGCCTCAACCACTTTCTTTTCCTTCGCCGACAGAAACAACGCTTCGCTCGTCGAATAATGAAAAAAACCGTATTGCTGAATCGTATTCATCAGTGGATATTTCCGCAGAAAATCCGGATGGAAGAATAATGAATAGCCCTCGTAGCCATATTCCGTATCGGGTGTGAAAACAATCTGGCGCGGCGCGATGAATGCCAGACCGCCGTCTTCAAAATCATAATAGCTCTGACCGTATTTTATCTTTCCAGAAAAGCTCGTCTTGAATGATATTTTATAAAAGTCCAACGAGATGCGGTCACCCGGCGTACCGATCTGTCTGTTCTGTGCATCATACTTCATAATAGAAATAAGCGGATGCGCCGGACTGGGCTGAATCAAATACCGCATGAGCTCAGCGATACTGTTGAACGCGTATATTGTTGAATGATTCATCGCGAAATACTCTAATTCTGAACCGACGGCCGGATCGTAATATCGCCAATTTCCACGTCCGCTGGCTGGCTTATTGCAAAAGCAACTGTATGGGCAATACTTTCCGGTGAAATTGACATCGTATCCATAAAGGACTGGATGCTGTCTCTCGTCTTCGAATCCCGGATGCTCTGCGCAAGTTCCGTGTTCACGACCCCGGGTGATATGCCCGTAATCCGGATCTTGCCATCGGACTCCTGCCGGAATGCTTCTGTTACGGTACGCACCGCATTTTTTGTGGCTGCGTACACCCCCATCGTGGGCGAGATCTTAAGACCCGACGTAGAAATAATATTGACTATATGACCCGATTGCTGTTTTTGAAATACGGGGATCGCGGCTGCCATGCCATACAACACACCTTTCAGGTTTATATCAATCATCGCCTCCCACCCTGCTACATCCACCGCGTCAATCCGCGAAAGCGGAGCCACCCCCGCATTATTGACGATCACATCCAGACGACCGAAATGGTCACAGGATTGCTGTACCAAATTCAAAAGATCCGTGCGTACGCTCACATCCGTCACAACGGAAATCGCTTCACCACCTGCCGTCTGAATCTCAGCCTCAATTTTTTCCAATTGATCTGCACGCCGGGCGCCCAACACCAGTTTGGCGCCTTGTTTGGCCAGTACCAGCGCAATGGCTTTTCCAATACCACTACTCGCGCCGGTCACGGCGACAACTTTTCCTGTTAGTTTAGTTTCCATCTTAATTTTTATTCAAAATTAGCGGAACGCTAAAAAACAGTCAGTGTCCTAAATGGAGCACGCTGTTGCCAAAACGGATCTGAAAATCACTGCTTCGACCGACGGTTGCTAAAACTCAATGACAGGCCTCATCTCCATCCCCGCAACAATATCTTTTATGACGCCCGCCATAGCCTCGGGCTTAACCCACTTTGAGAAGTCGGCATTCGGCATGAAGCCGCGGTTTGTCTCCGTATCGATAGTACCCGGTAGCAAAATATGAGAAGTAATTCCAGACGCCTTTTCCGATTCATTGATCAGCGTCGAAAAATTATACAACAGCTGCTTCGACAGAGAATACGCCAGCGTGTTACCCGCGCCTTTAAAATCCATCGCCGCCTTAGAACCTACAAAAATAAGTTTGCCCCCGCCAACGGTCTTATAATACGCAATCAGCTCTTGGGCCGTGTTGAACGCAGTCGCAAAATTCACCTGGATCATGGAGTGAATATCCTCCATCGACGTCTTGGCCAGATTGCCCGCCGCAAAGCCGCCCGCCAGAAAAACACCCGTCCGGATGCTCTTGCCAACGTTGATAACGTTCTGCACAAAGGCCCCGGCCTGTGCACTGTCCGTTAACTCCGTCGGGTAATGCGATACATTTCCAACACCCGCCACTTCCTTCCGTACCGCGAGGTGTACGTGATAACCTCCATCAGCCAAAACCTTCACGACTGTTTTACCCAGATTACCGGTGCCCCCGGTCAGCAGAATATTTTCCATAACTCAAATATACAATCTCTCCCAACAAAATCACGCGCTACTCCGCCCGTAACGACTCTGTCGGCCGTGCCAACGCCACACGCAGCGACTGCAAGATCACCGTTATCATAGCAACACTCAGTGTACACAAACCTGCCACGATAAAAATCACCCACGACAGCTCGATGTGATAAGCAAAGTTTGTGATCCAAATGCTTAAAGCATAATACGCTATTGGCAACGACAGCACAGTCGCCAGGCCAACCAGTTTAACAAAGTCACGTGACAGCAACGAAACAACCTGTCGGGCAGATGCTCCCATGACCTTACGAATCCCAATCTCCTTTGTCCGTTGATTGGCAGAAAATGAAACAAGCCCCGAAAGCCCAAGACACGCAATAATCACCGCGAGCCCCGTTGCGGCCGTGACAAGCGCCCCCAGTTTCATCTCCGACTCATACTATTGTCGAATCCGGTCGTCGAGAAAGTAATACTGAAAAGGCGCATCGGGATTCACTTTCTTCCACACTGCCTGAATAGCGGAAATGACCTCGGGAGTCCGTTGAGTCCGAACAAATGTCAGATTCATGTCGTAGCTGGGATATAACACCAGCGGAGATACCTTCTCATACAGCACGTCATGATTAAAATCGCGCACAACGCCAGTAATATACCCGTTGCGCCATACTTCGGAACCGCCGTTTAACGGCGGCACAAACATCGAAAAAGGTTTGCCAATCGCCTCCTCGGCAGTCCACCCAAGATCATGCACCGCCGATTCGTTCAGCACAAAGGCTTCCTGCTCATCCTTCATCGAACCTTCTGCAAAAGGCAGACCTGCAACCAGCGTAATTCCCATCGTTTCAATAAAGCCCGGTGTCACACCATAGTATGCCATTCGATTCGTAGAATCCGTCACAATACCCTCCGCCCGAAACGAACTCGCCGGCAGCGGCGCAGGAAATACCTGCGGAACACCCGCTACCTGCTCTACTCCCGCCACGGACCGAAGCGACTGCTTCAACACCGGAAATCCATCGCCATCCAAAACAATAACTTGCTCCTGATCAAATCCCAGTTCCTTGCTTTGGATATAACGAAGTTGAAGCAACACAACAACCATCCCCGTCAGGAAGAATGTAGAAATCATAAACTGAAAAACGATCAATCCTTTTATAACCAACGGACTGGAAGCACGCACGCCTCCCGAGCCCTTCAACGAGCTCACCGGCTTTAACCGTGTCAGGAAAAACGCCGGATACGACCCTGCACAAAAACTAATAAATAACACCACCATAAAAGACCCACCCAGCCAAGATATACTAAACAGGTCAGGCAGTTGAATCTGCTTACCGGTGAATTGGTTAAAGGCTGGTATCATGGAAGCAGCCAACGCATTGGCAATCACCCACGCCATCACCGTGGTGATAAGCGCTTCACCAAAGAACTGCTCCACCAGCTGACGCCGTACAGCCCCCAGGGTTTGCCGCATGCCTACTTCCCGCGCACGGGTGGTTGCACGCGCCGTCGTGAGGTTTGTAAAATTTACTCCGGCCAAGAGCAAAATAAAAAGTGCCGCAGTACCCAGGATATATAAATATGAAAGATTGCCCCCCGAACTAAACTCGCCTTTTAAGTCCGAATGCAAATGAATGCTTGCCAGAGGCTGCAACGCCACCGTTGCCGGTGAATCCGTTACATTCTTTTTAACCAACTGACTTACGGCATCCTCCAGCTGACTTGCGGTCGTTCCTGATTTTGTCAGAATGTACGTATAGAATACCGGCATGTCCCATCGTTCATCGACGCGATCACCCATGACCAGCTGCAGCGTTGGCAGCGATATCAAAAAATCAAACTGAAGATGCGAGTCGTGCGGTACATCTTCCATGACGCCGGTGACCGTCAAATCATCCCCCCAGAACTTCATCTGCTCACCCAACGGATCTTTTGCCCCAAAATATTTCGTCGCCATCGACTGTGTCAGCACAACCGAGTTTTTCGGAATAAGCGCTTTCGTCGGATCACCTGCGACAAACGGCCAGGTAAAAACATCAAACACATCCGCATCGGCAAACACCACACCCGACTCGACAAACACCACGTCCTGATGCCGCATCTTCGCAGGCGAGAACAGCGGCCACAAGCGCACCGCGCGCTCCACCAGGTGCGGATAGGTTGTCGTCAAGGCTGGCCCCAGTGCCGGCGGCATCTTCGCCCAATCTTCGGCTACTGCCCGGTAAATTCGATCTGCGTTAGTATGATAACGATCATAGCGCAATTCATCCGCTATATACAACCCAATCAGCAAGCAACTGGCAATCCCGACGGCAAGTCCACCGATATTGACGAACGAGTGTATTTTGCTTCTTAAGAGGTTTCGCCAGCCGACCGTAAAATAGCTTTTAAACATACACGTGGGTTTTGGGCATTGTATCGATAAGAATTATGCCATCTATCCAAAACGGGGTAACCCAGCCAATTTTATCACATACAATATATCCTATTGTCCGATTCTGAACAAGCCCGTCCGGAAGCGACCCTGTGACTTTTTCGTCGTAAGGCATTTATATCAAACCAGATATGAAATACACGATCACGGCGGCCTGTTGGCCGCTCCTGCCGCTAATACTCGTCGTCACCGCCTGTCAACAACCAGCGCCTGTTACGATCGGCAAAAGCGATTCCCTGACGATAATCGATTCAACAACCTTGCCCGAAGACGCAGAATACCACCGATTCCATGAATGGCGTACCACGGCGTATTATCCCATCTATTACATTGGTCAAGTGACCGACTCGCTTTTTTTGGGGAGGGAACCAATACCTCGGTCAACGTACTCCGAGCATGACACGGGTAGCGTTTTGGACCGTGCCGACATAAAAATTGCAGTAATTGACAGCACGAATGTAAAAATAGTGGTTGACACCTTGCTGGCGTTACCGCACGCATATCGCTACTACGATAAGTATGCCAAAGAAGTATCCGACTCAACTCAGTATTATGAATCCTTCGCGGTTTTGATATATAATTACGCGAAGGCCCCACTGTATGTTGCGTCATTTTCGGAACTTAGGCATACAGTCCGGCAGACAAAAGATTCTCTGGGAAACTGGGTGGACATTGAGAACCAGATTTCTTATTGGTGTGGAACTGGCTCACAAGCCAAATTTATTCAGCCCGGCCAAATGCTAGTCGCAAAAGCCCTTCGCAAAAAAGGCAATCTAAAGGTCGAATGCCGTCTCCGGTTTCATTACTACGGAAACGATGTTTATTCTAACATCTATCTTGACTATATTGACAATGCCAAGATTCGAGAATGGCAGCAAATAAGGGAATCGGCCAAAAAGTATGATCTGCCCATGCCGCCTCCGATACAACGCCCAGAACGATAAAATACGAATATATGTCTTCCATCGCTACCTTCCGTCTACTGGAAACGGCCAAGCTACCCGCACTACAAGCAAACGCCGAGATCAAAGTTCAAAAGACCTGGTTATCGAAAAAGACTATCGACACATACCACAATTGGCTTCAAGCCAATAGTCGTGAGGTAGTTGACTTTCACTATTCAGGTCATGCCTTTGCCACACTACTACCATTTCTGGAGGAGCAAAAGGAAATTAACCTGTGGGAAAGTGAGCGGCACGACATCGCGGATGACGTTTCGCAAAAGCGTGGAGATACCACGCTCATCCTAACCTACCAACACCGTCAACAGTATCTCGACAAATTAGCGCCGGAGCTGGTTACACAGGGAGAGCTGCTGGCCTTCAACAAAGAGTTTGCAGAAGAAGGTGACCCGGCGCTGGTGGAAGCAGAAATCGCCGGGATCAAAGCTTTGCGCGATAGCCTGGCATTACTGCAAGATGACACACACGTCATTCTGCTGTCAATCGCCTAGAACGACACATTCTGCTCATCACTTCTCCCGGATCTTCTTCTTATGGTTCCTCCCCCATTTGATCATGGCATTGATCACGTCGCCGAGTGACTTAGAATAAGCCGTAGCCGAATACTCCACCGTGATCGGTTTGGTATTACACACCTTCCGACTGATCAGCTTGTTTTGCTCTAACTCATTCAGCTCTTTCGAAAGAATCCGGGCAGAGATACCGGTGAGCTTCACCAGCTCCCCAAAGCGCTTGGTGCCAAACCTGACGAGAATGGAAAGGATCATCATCTTCCACTTTCCACCCACGACATACAAGGTATCTTGTACAGCAAAGTGAGCATCATCGCATTCGGTTTTTGCGTGTTTTACCATGGTAACCTATTTGTAACAGGTAACAAAGTTAGCAAGCCTGCCGCTAGTTTCGCATTCATAATTCAAAAAAATATATGAGTGCATTTAAAAATAAGATAGCGGTCGTCACCGGCGGCAACAGCGGCATCGGATTTGCCGCGGCACAGGAATTAAAGTCTCAGGGAGCACAAGTAGTCATTACAGGCCGAAGGAAAGAAGCGTTGCAGGCCGCGGCAACGTCGCTGGGTGTAGATCACTATACCAGCGATCAAAGCAATCTCACGGACACAGACGCGCTCGTGAAGTACGTATCTTCGCAGTATGGCAAGGTTGACGTGCTTATCGTGAACGCAGGCGTTGCGTCGTTTCAACCGATCGCAATCACATCGGAAGATGTGTTTGACTCCCTGATGAATATAAACTTCAAAGGTGCTTTCTTCACCCTCCAGAAATTTCTTCCCATCCTGAACGACGGCGCCTCGGTTGTCTTAATTTCATCTAACAGCGCCACATTGTCAATGCCCGGCACGTCGGTTTATTCGGCCAGTAAGGCTGCGCTCAACACGCTCATGCGTATTGCCGCCGTTGAATTTGCTCCCAGGAAGATTCGCGTAAATGTCATCAATCCGGGCCCGACCGAAACCGAGATGGTGCACAAGTTCGGCTTTGATGAACAGACCCTGAAGGGCATGCGGGAGGCAATTGTGCAACAAATCCCACTATCGAAAACGGGGACCGCCAAAGATGTCGCCATCCTGGCCTTGTACCTGGCCAACAACGAAACGTCGTCGTTCATCACCGGCGCGGAGTTCTTTATAGATGGTGGAATGAATATAAAATAACATACGTATGAGCTCCAAAGCAAAAAACATAACAGGCTGGATAATATCCGGCGTCGTATCACTCGCGCTGGCGGGTTCTGCATTGGATAAGATCATTTTATCACAGCACGCCATACAGATGGGAACATCCTTCGGACTCTCGCTGGAGACCTATCGCATACTGGGCATCATCGAGATACTCTCTGCTATATTGTTCGTCATTCCCCGAACCGCCGTTCTCGGACTCCTCCTGCTTTCATCGTACCTGGGCGGCGCCATCACGACACATTTGCTGCACAACCAGGGCATGCTATTTCCTGCGATGTTGGAAAGCTTGATCTGGATCGGCGCATGCCTGCGTTTGCCCGAGTTGACTGAGCGGGTTTTGCAGAAAAATTGAAAAAGCTGATTAGTCGCGAAAACCATCTGGATGCTCCAGGTGGTTTTTTGTTTCTCTCCCCTCTTGGTTTTCGATGCACGATTTCGGATTTTGACATCTGGAATCTACCGCTATGCCCCGCATCATCGAATATACCGACGCCCACGCTTCCGACTTCAAACGCATCAACGTGGCGTGGCTCGAAAAATATAACCTCCTCGAAGACCACGACCTCCAAATGCTCGATGACCCACGCGGCACCATCATCAATCACGGCGGCGTAATCTACCTCGCAGAAGACAGCGGCAGTATTATAGGCAGCGCCGCCCTCATCCACGAGCACGACGGCATCTACGAGCTCGCCAAAATGACCGTCGTACCTACCTGGCGCGGAAAAGGCATCAGCAAACTACTCCTGGAAAAATGTATTGACACAGCCCGCACGTTGGGTGCTAAAAAGATAGTGCTCTTCTCCAACGACCAGCTCCAAACAGCAATCGCTTTATACCAACAATACGGATTCAAGCACATCGCCGTAACAGACAGCCCCTTTACGACAGCCAACGTAAAGATGGAGCTAGTCTGGTAAGTGGCCTCCTAAACAAAGAAAATCAGGCCTTCTAAACAAAGTCTGCCGGCGCGACTCCCGCTAGTTTTGTTCCATAAAACAGAAAACACCATGGAACAAGTAACAAAAAGCAACTACTCCGGAGCGCAGCAACACCCTATAGGATCAGGTTTTACCGCCGCATCCACCGCCGACGATGTACTAAAAGGCATCGACCTGACCGGCAAAGTCGCCATTGTCACCGGCGGCTATGCCGGACTGGGTCTGGAAACCGTACGGGCATTTTCGGCCGCCGGCGCTACCGTGGTCGCGCCGGTACGCGACCGTAAAAAAGCCGAAGCAAACCTGAAGGGTATAAAGAACGTCACCATCGAAACCATGGACCTGATGGACCCCGCCACCATCGATGCCTTTGCTACAAAATTCTTAGCAACACACAAAGCCCTACATATCCTGGTGAACAACGCCGGCATCATGTGGGTACCCCTGCGACGCGATGCAGCGGGCAACGAGTCGCAGCTATCCACCAATCACTTCGGACACTTTCGACTGACTGCGCGACTTTGGCCAGCGCTCAAAAATGCAAAGGGCGCCCGCGTCGTGAACGTATCCTCCTGGGGACATCATCGTTCAGACATTCACTTCGAAGACCCCAACTTTGAGACCCGCGCGTACGATTCGTTCGAAGGCTATGGACAATCCAAGACAGCCAACATCCTGTTCACCGTAGAGCTCGACGAGCGCGGTAAACAATATGGTGTACGCGCGTACACCCTGCATCCCGGCGCCATTGTCGACACCGACTTAAAGCGGGAGACCACGCCCGAGCTGCTCATCCAACTCGGCGTGCACGACCAGGACGGTAATGCCATCCTCGACCCTGCCCGCGGCCTGAAGACCATCGCGCAGGGTGCCTCCACGCAAGTATGGTGTGCCACCAGTCCAGCATTGCAAGACCTCGGCGGCGTGTACTGCGAAGACAACGAAGTGGCTGTCATCGACAGAACCTATCAAGGTTGGCGGCCGGAGAATGGATCGCTGCGCGGCGTGATGCCCTATAGCCTCGACCGGGAGCATGCCCAACAGCTTTGGACACTGACCGAGCGCATGACGGGTGTGACATTTGATGTCACCAAATAGTACACTCTTTACAAAGACGGCAGCGGGAATCTCTGGCTGTCCGTCTTTGTTTACCTTTGTATTACTATCCACACGTCATGGCCGAACGACAACAGAACCAATTCGTCGAGATCGTTTTCTCCTGCGTTGACGACAAATTCTACAAAGACGAGATCATACTCGATCACCACTCCCTGGCACGCGTCATCAGCGGTGAAATGAAGATCATCCAGGCCGACAGCACCTTTTTGCTCGGGCCTGGCAGCACGTTTTTATATCCGCGTAACCAACCCGCCACCGTCATTAAGTATCCCAAAGACGGCCAGCGCTTTCAGAGTGTGTCAATGAAGCTCACGCACGAGCGACTAAAAGATTTTTATACCCGCAACCCGTTTCAAACACCGCTACCACGCACCGACAAGATCCGGCACTTTGAAGAACATCCGTTGCTGATAAGCTTCTTCGCTTCGCTCATGCCATACTTCGATATGCCCCATGCGTTGCCACCGAAGATGGCCGATGTAAAACTGGAAGAAGCAATCACCATTCTGCGTAGCATGGACCCCGACATCGACGGCCTGCTCGCCGACTTCGAAGAACCCGGCAAAATCAACCTGGCCGAGTTCATGGAAAAGAACTATCGCTTTAACCTCACACTCGAAAAGTTCAGCTACCTCAGCGGCCGCAGCCTGACCACTTTTAAACGGGATTTCAAGAAAATCTTCGATACCACGCCGCAAAGGTGGCTCACCCACAAAAGGCTGCAACTGGCCCACTACCAGCTCTCCGAGAAGCAGCGCAGGCCGGTAGAAGTATATTTTGAAGCCGGTTTTGAAGATCTTTCCCATTTCTCTTTCGCATTTAAAAAGCAATTCGGTTATTCACCCAATAGCCTGCTCAAAAGAAACCATCAGGCTACCTCCTAGCCATGGCAGCTTGCAAATCATGCCATTTTGATTTTTGCCCAACAAGAATTACTATAGCTGCATGAAGACAGTTCCCACACTCTACGAATGGGCCGGCGGCATGCCCGTATTCGAAAAGCTCATGGAATCATTTTACGACAAGGTGCTGCAAGACCCATTGCTGGAACCGGTCTTTAAACACATGTCTCCCGATCACCGTTTACACGTCGCACATTTCGTCGCCGAAGTTTTCGGCGGACCCAAGTTCTATAGCACCGCCGAAGGCAGCCACTTCAAAATGATCCAGAAACATATCGGCAAACACCTCACCGAAGCCCATCGTAAACAATGGATAAAGCTGCTGGTCGAAACTGCCGATACACTGGCGCTCCCCGACGATCCCGAATTCCGCTCCGCCTTCATGGCCTACCTGGAATGGGGCACGCGCTTGGCCGTCATGAACTCAAACCTCGAAGAATCACCCGTCGATGCCAATGAACCTATGCCCGCCTGGGGCTGGGGCGTGCCTGGCGGACCATACGTGCCTTCTTAGAATAAATTTTAATAGTATAGTTACTGGCGCGCCGTCGACAAATCTGGCGCGAGTCTTAGCCCGTCTCGGGCGGAGACTCGTGCCCGGTATGGCGCGGAGTCTTCAGACTCCCCAACGGTAACGTCGTAGTGAATTCCCATCATACCCGTCGACCGCCAACAACGAAGTACTATCTTCTCGACAGAACAGCTCTCCACATCTCCCCCTCAGCCACTTCCTTTATTACCGCATTGCGTTTAGTCAGGAGCTCGCGCATATACCTTTCCAGAATTAATTTGTTCGCCATCACTCCGAGTATGCCCGCCGGCGACTCAAATTCAAATCTATCCTTCATGATTGTATCATCGCCCGAGCTTTCAAAGACGTGATCATGGCAGATCCTCTTAAAAGCCCCCTTCACCATCTCGTCGCGAAAATAAACGGGATATTCATACCCCGTAATTTTAGAAGTCAACGTCTGGGTCACACCAAAATGCCGCGCACGCCAGGTTACATGCTGCCCCATACCGATCAAACCTGATGTTACACCATCGACAGCCTCCTCTTCTGTGCCTTCTGTCGAAAGCTTATGCAAATCAATACTGCGCGCCAAATCAAAACACCGCTCGATGGGCGCATGGATAACAGTCGTTAATTCAATCAGTGGCATTCTACCAGATTATACGATAAAGAAAACCCTGGGTTATCAAAGTTTCAATAAATATTGAAACTTTAAGCTAATCTTATTCGTGTACTAGAGCAAATGCCCGAAACCATGACCGAATCATTTCTCGTAAAACTGATCTTTTGGGCTGGAATCGGCCATTTTATCTTATGCCTCGCCAGCCTGCTCATTCCCAAAGCGCTGCAGTGGCGTAAACATCTGAAAAATCTGCAACCACTATTACGCCAAATGTTTTGGACCTATGCAGGCTATATCCTCGTTATCAATTTCTGTTTCGGGATTGTCTCTGTCTGGGGAGGAAATGAATTAGTAGGACATTCTTTCCTGGCAAAAAGCATGACGTTATTTATAGCACTGTATTGGCTCACCCGGATCGGGATTCAATTCCTGTACTTCGATCGATCGCAAGCCCCAAAGGGATTTATATACACACTGGGCGAGATCGGCCTGGTCGGCATGTTCGCCAGTTTCACCTTCATCTATTTCCTCGCATTCTTTCACACGCTTGCATGAACACACTCGCCATTTTCCTTTCGGTTTATATACTCCTACTGATCACCGTTGGCTATTATCTCCCGTTCCTAAAGGAGAAATTAATAGCCCGCGCATTGGCATGGATAATCGCATGCATCACCGTATGGTTTTCCTCTTTTATCACAACCGATCAGCCCGCCCTATTGAGAATGGTTGTCATCGTATTCCTACAGTTGTTATCCATGAAAGTGCTGGTGGTCGTAGAAACATACTCAGGAGAGAACCGCCTAAAAGTATTTCAGTGGCTGGCATTCGCCCTCGGCTGGTTCGGCATGCGGGCCGCTCCCTTCGAGCAACTGCCAGGTGCTCCCCTACCCTACGGCAAACTCATGATAAAGGGAGTGATCCGAATCGCAATAGGACTGGCACTTTTATACTTCTCCATGACTGCAGAACACTTTGCCATCGCGACTACACTCTTTGTTCCGCAGCTTCTATTGCTTGTCGGAATCAGCATGATTCTGCATTTCGGCGTTCTCAATCTATCGACGGCAGCCTGGCGCGCACAAGGCGCCGATGTACAAGAGCTTTTCCGGTCGCCCTATAAATCGACATCGTTGCGTGAGTTCTGGGGCAAACGTTGGAATATGGCTTTCTCGGAAATGACCGCACAGATAACGTACCGACCCTTGAAACGAACGATGAGTACCGAGCAAGCCATGCTGCTCTCGTTTCTGCTATCCGGATTGCTACATGAAATAGCGATCTCGTTACCGGTAAATGCCGGCTACGGACTTCCCATGCTTTATTTTACGTTGCACGCTTCGGCAATGCTTGCCGAAGCAAAGTCGACCCGATTACAACGCCTTTTGAGACACCCTATACTTTCCCATATCTGGGTAATGAGCTTGCTGATACTCCCCCTGCCGTTGCTATTTCATTCGGCGTTTATGCTTCATGTGCTCGCGCCACTGCGGAACCTGTTATTACCAACTTAGGCCGCCTGGTATTGTTCCCGCGATTTCTGTATCTCAGGCATATTCTCATTGGCCCAATCCACAAGACTTTGTAACAAAGGCAGCAAACTCCGACCACGTTCCGTCAACTCATACTCAACACGCGGCGGCACCTGCGGATAAAGCGTACGCTTCACCAAGCCATCAGCATCGAGTTTTTTAAGCGTAACCGTTAACATCTTTTCCGACACTGTCTCCATCAGACGATGCAGCTCATTAAAACGCAGTGTCCCCGCGTCACCCAAAATCAAAATCACCAGTGTCGACCACTTGTCGCCGAAGCGATCCAATACATTTCGGACAGGGCAATCGGCCGTCTCCGAATATTTTTTCAAAATATTTTCTGTCATAACCTTCTCATTGTCAACAATCATTACCTGCAGGTAAGTGCCTGACCTCGCCGTAACTTCTTGTGCAGCCAGGAACTAGCAGATACCTTTGACTTACCAAAAGTAAGTAATAAACTTTTTCACAGCAACACTCCATAGAATACCACTAAAAACGCTTAAAACATGGCAAAAACACTGATTACAGGAGCTACCGGTGGACTCGGCAGCGCCGTGGCAACCTTTCTGAAGAACAAGACCGCCGTTGAAAATATCGCCGTACTCGTACGCGACACCCAAGGCGAAAAAGCCCGACAATTCCGCGCAGAGGGCTTCGACGTCCGGCGCGGTGACTACAACGATCCGGCCTCCCTGGCCGCCGCCTTTCAAGGCATCGAAGTATTATACTTCGTATCCGGCAGCGACGTACACGCCCGCCTGCCTCAACACCAAAACGTCGTGAACGCGGCCAAAGCTGCCGGTGTAAAACATATACTCTATACCAGTACCGTCCGCAAAGACGAATCGTCTGCTGCCCCATTGCACCTGGTCGTACATGCACACGCCCAAACCGAAAAGTGGATCCAGGAATCAGGTCTGCCCTATACATTACTCCGTCATAACCTATACGCTGAAGTCGTACCACTGTTCCTGGGTACAAAAGAACAGTTGTTACAGAGCAAAACCGTATACCAGCCTACCGGTCATGGCAAAACAGCCTTTGTACCCCGCCAGGACTTCGCCGAAGCCGAAGCAAACATCCTTGCCAATCCACAGCCACACGTCAATAAAACCTACGAATTCAACGGCAGCGAAGCCATAACCTTTGCACAGGTAGCAGAGATCCTGTCAGAGATCACCGGCGAGAAAATTGCGTATGTCTCCCCCGATGCAAAAGAATTCGAGCAGACCCTCGCCGGCCACGGCGTACCCGCACCGATCGTCGCCCTGGTCTCCAGCTTCGGACAAGGCATCGCCAACGGCGAATTCGATCACAAAACAAACGACCTCGAAAAAGTCCTCGGCCGCAAAACCACCCCCGCCGCCGAAGTCATTAAGCAAGCCTATAAATAACTGGAATACATCTGGTTCGAGTCTTAGCCCCGCCGGCGGGGCGGAGACTCGGACCCAGCATGGCCGGAGTCTTCAGAAATCTGTAGTGTAATGGTCAAGTCGTAGAGAAAGATTCTTCGGAAACCCAATCCACCGGAATCCCGTATCTTTGTATTCAACGACACCCGAACGCCATGACCACCACCGACGACACCGCCCTGAAATTTCCCATCGGCCCGTTTACGACAAACTCTACTATCACCC
>NZ_JAHESE010000046.1 GCF_018598175.1 Dawidia cretensis | reverse complement strand
AAAGTGCCCGAGTTCCGTGTTGTCAAAGTTTCACTTAAGGTAAACTGCTGGGAAAAGGGGGTTCGCCAGTGGTCTTAGGGCTTTTTGGCATCCGGCTCAAAGTCCAGTGAAATGGAATTCATGCAAAACCGCTTATGGGTAGGCGGTGGCCCGTCGTCAAAAATGTGGCCGAGATGGGAATCGCAGCGACCACATAACACCTCCGTTCGATGCATACCCTCTGAATCATCCGACTGGTAGCGAACGGCTGTTACCCGGCCTGGCTCGTAGAAACTGGGCCAACCACAGCTGCTGGCAAACTTGGCATCAGACCGGAACAACATATTACCGCAAACAGCACAATAGTATGTACCCCGGAGTGTGCTCTTCCAATATTTTCCGGTGAACGGGCGCTCCGTATCTTTTTCCCGTGCAACAGCATACAGATCGGCGGAAAGTACCTTTTTCCACGCTGTATCGCTTACCTGCAACCGGATCGTATCTGTAGTTGAATACCACGGATTGTTCTCGTGACCACGGGCTGATTTTTCATTTTGGGCGAAGCCGTTTAATGCGATCAGCAGCAGCATGGCAGCATATATAATTCTCTTTGTCATGATTGATTTGTCTTTGAATATCACCGCTGTCCGGGTAAGTTATTTTTCGGATATTTCCTGTGCGAATTCCATCAGTCCTTCGCCGTCGACATAACCCGTGTGGTTGGCGAGCACCTTTCCATTCTCATCAATAAAAAGCAGCGTGGGTAAACCTTCGATCTGCCAGCGTTTCGCAAGATCAATCCCTTCTCCTTTTGCGACATCTACGCTGTAATTGATAAAATGCTTATTGAAATATGCCGCTGCTTTAGCGTCCTTAAAGGTAGTTCTTTGCAATTCTTTACAGGGCCCGCACCAGGTAGCAAAAGCATCAACAAATACCATTCTATGAGTGGTCTTAGCCTCCGCTAACACTCCCGCATAGGTCTTCGTGGTAAACTTGATTTCCGGATCTGAAGCCATTTGCTGCGCATCCGTCTGAAAGGAGTAGAGCATAACAAAGAGTATTGAGAAAACCGCCGGCAGACGATAGTTTAACAATTGACTTTTCATTTGATGAGTAATTGAAATTTCGAGCTACTTTCCGTTCAGGTACGCCAGAACCTGTTTAGAATGTTCATCACCTTTCATAAAATCCCGGAAGCTATATGCCACGGTGCCGTCCAGGCCGATAACGAATGTTTCACGACCGCTTACCTTCACGTTGTTCCCAAAGTCCTGCTCTCTTACCTTGAATAGTTTCAATACTTTGTTATCCGGATCACTTAATAAGGTGAAAGGCAGATGCTCTTTTTCGGCAAAGGCCTTGTGGCTGGCCGCCGTGCCATTATTAATACCGATCACCAGCGCATTGGCTTCCGTATATTTAGCATACGCATCGCGAAATGCACAAGCTTCTTTCGTACAAACCGGGCTTTCGTCTTTAGGATAAAAGAAAATAACCAGTTTCTTTTTACCAACGTATTTGCCAAGCTTGAACGGCTTACCGTCCTGATCCATCAGCGTAAAGTCAGGCACCTGATCGCCCTGTTTCAACGTCGTAGTCTCGGCGGGTGCATCCTGTGCTGCTACCGGGTTGTTGCTAAGGCCAAGGCACGCGCTTACCGCGATGAGGCCGATCCATAGTTTTTTATTGAAGATTGCTTTCATAAGGATTTTGAAAAGTTGACAATTGATTTACCGCATCAAAGGTCTGTGAAACCCTCACGCTGAATTTTCACTTAAGTGAAAATCGATGCGTTTTAGTGATGAAATATGTGTTGCCGGCGCATAAATACGCCGAACAAATTAGGCTACGACAAAAGTAGATTCGGCTAATTCCGCTGGCCTGGATACACTCCAATTTTGTACAACAAAAACACAAAAATGGAAATTCGCAGAAGGCAGAACGTTATAACGCTTACACTAATCTTAAACATGTTTAGTGTTTTATCAGTCGCTCAGTCAATTGGAAACTTAAAGGGTAGAATTATTGAGCAATCCACCAAACAAACCCATTACATCCCCAATCGTTTAGTAAATTCTTCAAGACAAAAACCAATCTTTCACCTTTGGAATTCAGGCAGTCTTTTAATTAACGGAACCGGTTTGTTGGCCGGCTGACTATGATTTTCTTTTGTTTCTGCGCGTGCATAGATCGCTCATCATTTTTTTGCTCCAAAAGACGATAGAGGCTTTACCCGATCGTACCACTCCGCCAAAGCGAGTTCGTTGATGAGTTGCCGCTCGAACGGATTTTGCTGAAGCGCATGGAGTTGATCGTTGAATTCCGGAAAACTTCGGGCAGCGATCCATTTTTTCAAAAAGCTCAGCATTAATTGTTCAACACCGAAAAGTTTACGATCACTCTTCAATTTTCTTTCTGCTGCCCGCAACGCATACTGCAGGTAATCGACATTGTTTAAAAGCGTGTTGACCATTAGGTTGAGGATTTGAAACATACTTTGCTGCGCTTGGCTCATGGCACTGGTTAGTTGGTTCAGCGCTATATTAATAAGCTTCAACGCGGCCGAGTAATCTTTCACGCCTACCAATATCCTGGCACCCGCAAAAAGAAGTTGCGCGTGCATGTGCAGCGGCAGTTGAGACGCTTCGCGCTGCCAGCGTTCCTCGAATGTCTTCATGTGCATCAAGCCCTCGTCGAAAAGTCGACGATCGGCGAAAACGTTTAATTCATGTTCCAGCGTTTTATAGGTTAAGACAACGTTCAAGCCGCCACCTTCTTCGTGCAATGACTGCAGTCGCTGCAGGAAGAACTGCATGTCTTCGTAGCGCTGCATTTGCCGTAGGTCGTACAACACGCCGTCCAGCAAGTGAAAGTAATATAGCGGTGCGCCTTTCCAAAGCTCGTGGTTTTGCTGGAAGAGCGCATCAAGATCATAGAACACCGGAAGGCTGCCTTCCGGATTGCCCGTCATCTGAAAGTATATTGACTGAAAGTGGAGGTGAAGTTGTTGAAGCTCGAAAGGCTTCCTGCCAGGGCCGTTCAAAAGCTGATATTCCTCCAGCAGAAGATCATTCAAACGCGTTGCCTCCTGTTGACTGCGAACCATACCGTTCCGCCAGTAGCGCAAGAGCAAGATTTCATAGAGCGTGGAGTGCTGTTCGATTTTGGTTTGCTGCTCCAGGAGTTCGGTGATCCTCTTTTGTTTTTCCAACAGCTCGAACTCGTCGAGGCCCTCGAAATGCGAGCGCACCAGGTACTGTAGCTCCTGGCGCGCAGCCAGCACATAATACATAAACTTTTCACGCTGCAGCGCCAGGGTCTTCGTCTTCTCGAGCTGATCGAAGCTCAGCTTTAGAAGGCCCCGGTTATATAGAAGGCGGCTATCCTGTAGCAGATTGCTCAGGCGTGTTTCCACATCTTTTTCCGTGTCAAATTGCCGCAGACTTTTCATCAGCACGCGGTATAAGTGCTTGCGTGCCGGCTCGACCGTCTGCCCGGGAAAGCTCTTGCGTACTTCATTCGCCAGATCGTCGTCGGGCATCGTATGCTTTTCGAGGATCGTAAACAACGTCAAATAGCTCTTCTCGCCCTTCTGTAGCTCCGAGACCATTTTAAAATAGCGCTTCTCCGATTTGCTCATGGCCTGCACGATGGAGAATACTTCAACGATAGCGTTCATACAGTAGGATTGGCTAAGATGAACAAAAGATACGCGCAAAAATCACTTACGGGCTAGCAAAAGGCGGCTTTTTATATGTTCGGTCCGATCTTAGGAATATTGAATTGCCAAAAGAATGGCATGCGAAAGTCGTCGGCTTCCAATAGCTTAGCAAACGATTGAGGTAAAAATCCACCTAACCTATGCCTGTACCGATTTATGTTATAGGAAGCTCAAACACCGACCTGGTTGTAAAAACAGAGCGTCTGCCCAAGCCTGGCGAAACTGTTTTGGGCGGCACCTTCCTGATGAACCCCGGCGGTAAAGGTGCCAACCAGGCGGTGACGGCCGCACGCCTGGGCAGCCACGTGACCTTCGTTGCCAAGGTCGGCAGCGATATTTTCGGCAAGCAGGCCATGCAGCAATTTCAGCGCGAGAATATCGGAACCACGTTTATCACTACCGACACCGAGCATCCCTCCGGAGTTGCGCTCATTGGTGTAGACGCCAGTGGCCAGAACAATATCATCGTCGCGCCAGGCGCCAATAGCCACCTCGATATTCGCATAGTAGAGCAGGCCTTGGAGCGCGTCGAAGGTGCAGCCATCGTGCTGTTGCAGCTGGAGATTCCCATCCACATCGTCGAGTTTGCAATTGAGCGCTGCGCTGCCAAAGGGCTTACTGTCATTTTAAATCCAGCCCCGGTACAGGCATTGCACGAGCAGGTGCTGAGACACCTGCACATTATCACGCCTAACGAATTTGAAGCCGGCATGCTCACCGGCATCGAGGTTGTCGACGTGACAACAGCCGAGCAGGCCGCACAAAAGTTGCAAGCCCTGGGTGTCGCTAACGTCGTGATCACATTGGGTGCGAAAGGGGCCTACCTGCGGTCAGGCACCAAAGGCAAGCTGATCGCCGCGCCTCCCGTGACGGCCGTCGACACCACGGCCGCGGGCGACTGTTTTAACGGTGCCCTGGCCGTAGCATTGTCCGAAGGCGTGGCATTGGAGGAAGCCGTCACGTTCGCCTGCAAGGCGGCCTCGATTTCCGTCACCCGCATGGGCGCGCAATCGTCCATACCATACCGCAAAGAGGTAAATGAGATATCGCTACTTTCGGTATTGTAACCAAACCTAAGTGATTGTTATGTTCATCGTACAGGATTATTCACTCGCCGTATTCTTTTGTATTGTCACTATGCTCTGCTGGGGCTCGTGGGGAAATACACAGAAGCTCGCAGCCGGCTCGTGGCGCTTTGAATTGTTTTATTGGGACTACGTCCTCGGCATTGTGCTCTTCGCATTGCTGTCAGCCATAACGTTAGGCAGTGCTGGCACCAGCGGCCGCGGCTTCGTGGACGATATGCTCCAGGCGGACGGCGCCAACATCGGCTCGGCTCTGATTGGGGGCGTGGTGTTCAATGCCGCAAATATTTTATTGGGCGCCGCGATCGCTATTGCCGGCATGTCGGTGGCATTTCCCGTCGGTATAGGCCTGGCGCTGGTCATCGGCGTAATCGTGAACTATACCTTGTCACCGGTAGGAGAGGAGCGTCTTCTTTTTGGCGGCGTGGCACTTATCGTGGTCGCCATATTGCTGAATGCGTACGCATACCGCAAGAAGATGGCCGGCACAGCCGGTGGTCTTTCCACCAAGGGCCTCCTGCTTTCGATCGTCAGCGGTGCCCTGATGGGTCTGTTCTATAAATATGTGGCCGCGTCGATGTTCCCGGATTTCACTACACCGCTTCCCGGCAAGCTCAGCCCCTATACCGCCGTGGTTTTCTTCGCCATCGGAATCTTCCTGAGCAACATCGTCTTTAACTCGCTGCTCATGCGTTTCCCCTTTGCAGGCAAGCCGGTTACGTACGGTGCCTATTTCGACGGCACCTTGCGCAATCACTTGACAGGAATTGCCGGCGGGGTCATCTGGTGCATCGGCATGTCCTTCAGCATCATTGCCTCGGGTGCGGCGGGCCCTGCCATATCCTATGGGCTCGGACAAGGCGCCACGGTTATTGCTGCCCTCTGGGGCATCTTCATCTGGAAGGAATTTAAGCAGGCGCCCCGGGGTACAAACAATATCCTGACCGTCATGCTGCTGTTGTTCGTGATCGGCCTCGGACTTATCATTTTCGCGCGGTAGCACATCGTTCGTCAATATTAGCAAAGCATTTTTAATCTATGGACAAGACATCGAACGGACGCCGAAAGTTTATGAAAAGCTCACTGGCGGGTGTAGGCCTTCTCAGCCTACCGCAACTGGTATACGGCAGTGCGGAGCAGTCCGGTAAAAAGAAGATCGTCGTGGTCGGCGGTCATCCCGACGACCCGGAGTGCGGCACCGGGGGCACCGTGCCATTACTCATCAAGGCCGGCCACGAAGTAACACTCCTGTACTTTACCAATGGTGACGAAGGCATAGAAGATAAAACCCACGAAGAGGCCGCCGCCATCCGTAAGAAAGAATGCGAGGCCGCCTGCAAGATTCTCGGCGCCAAACCGCTTTTCTTCAACCAGATTGACGGCGAAAGCGTGATTAATAATCTGGAAATGGCGCGCTTTCAAAAACTGCTGTGGGCCGAGAAGCCGCACGTTGTTTTTTGTCACTGGCCCATCGACTCTCATAAAGACCACCAGCTCTCGAGCGTGCTCACTATGCAGGCATGGATGGAAGCACCCGTGCCCTTTGCGCTATACTTCTACGAGGTGTGCATGGGATACCAGTCCTTCCTCTTTCACCCCACCGACTACGTCGACATCAGCGAAACGCAAGCGCTGAAATGGAAAGCGCTGGCCTGTCACGCCAGCCAGAAAATCATCGGTGCTGACGGAAAATATACCCAGATGATGCACGACTGCGGCCATCCGTCCATGGAAGATTTCCGGGGGAAAGAGCTCGGGGTGCAGGCCGCCGAAGCGTTCATACGCATGACAGGCCGTGGCATGGGCAAGCTCATCCTCTAATAACGACATCATGAAACGATCCGATAAAATGACCCGGCGAAAAGCACTCAAATCAGGATATAAAATGGGAGCTCCCTGGGCGAATTAATGGTCGACACCATTACCGGCAAGAAAGAAGTACTCAAGAAATTTGCGTTGGCCCGCCTGCTCGGCTGATGTGTAACGATCGAAGATAATGTATAGAAAGCTCTTTTTGATAACCCTAAGTTGGCTCATCGCTACGCCGCTGGTGGCAGCATCCATTGTACTCAACAAACGAGACGCCGAAGTATGGTTGCCACAGCAAGCATTGACCGGCTCACTGATTGATCTGGATGTGCCAACAGTGCGGATTGTACAGGCCGATACCAGCTTCAGCGTCTCAGTCGTGAACCGACGTTTTTCATTCAACGTATCACTGTCGCCAGGCGCGAATAGCATCCATGCCGAGGCAATGGTAAATGGCGAGGTCATGTCCTCCGGTGCAGTGACATTGACATTAATGTATACGCCAGTTCCATTGGTAAAGCTGCGGGCAAAGGCACAGGGCGATAACATCCTGCTGTCGGTCGACGTCGTGGAAAATCCGCAGGGCAGGGCATTGCGCTATTACTGGTGCGCGCACGCCCAAAACCCCGCCGTGGTAAAGCTGAGCAATTCGTCCGCAGCGACACCAAGCGCACGTATTCCGGCGACGCGTGGGCGCTATACTTTTAGCCTGGCCGTTATTGCCGGTGGCGACTCTACCTGGTATCAGACGTACGTGGTGCGCGATGCGCAAGGGGTGCATGCGTTCGCCCCCGATACCGACGTCCCGGCCTGGATGCAGTACGCCGTGGTATATGAAGTAACACCCCATCGGTTTGTGGCCCACGGCACCTTTCGCGACATTACCGCCAAACTGCCCGAGCTGAAGACGCTTGGCATCAATACACTTTGGCTACAACCTATCTTCCAGACTCACCAGATCGGACAGGGCTACGACGTGACCAATTACCTGGCCTTACGCAGCGACCTCGGCAGCGAGCAGGATTTCCGCACGCTGGTGCACACGGCCAAACAGCAGGGTATCCGGGTCATGCTCGACATCGTGCCCAATCACACATCTATACACCACCCGTATGCCGCGGATTATGCCGCCTGGGGCGACCGCTCGCATTACGCGAGATTCTATCAGCACACCTTTGACGGTGCCCCTTATGCGTCATTTTATCACAAGGATGAGCAGGGTTTTGTATACTACTTCTGGAAAGACCTCGTCAACCTGGACTATAGCAATGAAGAGGTGCAACGGTGGATGATCGAGGTCTGCAAATACTGGCTTCGGGCGTACGACGTCGACGGCTATCGGTTTGATGCCGTCTGGGGAGTTATTTCCCGGCAACCCGGGTTTGCGCAACGCTTGCGCACGGAGCTCAAAAGTATCAAACCCGATTTCCTGCTGCTGGCGGAAGATAAAGCCGCGGATGCGAATGTATATGCCGCGGGATTCGACGCCGCATACGACTGGACCGCCGATACCACGTGGGTGTCGCAATGGTCGTGGCAGTATGAATACCATGACCGCGAAAGCCGCACAGTGTTTAATCATCCCTCTACCGAGAAACGTGTGACGCTGCTTCGCGACGCCTTGTTTAACAACGGCGACCCTACCGCCGCACGGCTGCGCTTTCTCGAGAACAATGACCTGCCGCGGTTTATACGAGGACATAATCTTGCGCAGACGCGCATGGCGGCCGCGTTGCTCTTTGCCTTACCGGGCATGCCCATGCTTTATAACGGTCAGGAAATGGGTTACCCGAAACATCCCTATAGCGGCGGCGACCTGTTCCGACGCGAGCAAACCATCCGCTCGCTCGATACCACGGGACTCTACGACCACTACCGCCAGCTCATCGCCTTGCGTGCCGCTCACCCGGCACTAACCGGCAACAACCTGGTCCTGCAACATCAGGCGCCACAACAGGGCGTGCTGGTCTTGCACCGTTGGGCAGGGCAGGAGCATATTATAGTTTTGCTGAACCTCGGTGACACCGCTACAACCGTTCCGGTCGATGCGATCTTGCCACCAGGCACTAAAAAGCGGTTGACCGCAATTGACCTCCTGACGGGCGAGCGCCTAAAGCTTCAAACGGGCCGCCAGACCACCGTTCGCGCCAACGCGCATTCCGGACGTTGGATTCTACTCAAATAGCCATTCCCGCACACCTCCTGATTTGTACAATCGTCGATAACGTTTGCGCAATGGTTGGCATTAGCTGAATCACACAGCAGAGTTAACTGTTTTGACAACCATTTTAACCTGTTTTAACGGTATAATACGAATTCATACTTGGTTTGGATTGTCCAGACAGGCGTTAAGTTGGTTGGAATAGCGGGTGGAATTTTACCAATATTACAAGTGTTCGGAATCGATTGCAGCTCTTTCCTGCTAATTGTCCCGGGCACCTAAGCTGTGATTAAAACTTAACCAACTATAATCCAAAACCTATGGAGATTACTACGATTTACAGGGAGAGAACCCGGTGGTACTTCGCGGCCATGTTCCTGGTGTTGCTCGCATCGGGGGGATGGGCATCTGCGCAAAGTATTACTGTAGCAGGTGCCGTTACCGACGACCTGGGCGAAACGCTGCCAGGCGTCAACATCGTCGTTAAAGGTACTACCACCGGTGTTACCACCGAGAGCAATGGTAAGTATTCGATCACAGTTGATGCGGCCAGTACGCTGGTGTATAGCTTCCTCGGTTTTATGCCCACCGAAGAGGTGATTAATAATCGCACCGTCATCAACGTCGTGCTCACGCCCGACATTCAGACGCTCAATGAAATTGTGGTAGTCGGTTATGGCACGCAAAAACGCGAAACCATCACCGGCTCGATCGCGTCGGTAAAATCGGCCGACTTCAACGCCGGTCAGATCAACGATCCGATCACACTCATTTCCGGTAAAGTTGCCGGCCTGGCCGTCAGCAACTCCAGCCGTTCTGACCCGAACGCCACGGCAGACTTCTCGCTTCGCGGTCCCGCGACGGTAGAAGGTAATTCGCGCCCGCTGATCGTCATCGACGGTATCCCTGGCGGTGACCTGCAAACCATCGCCCCCGGCGACATTGCTTCGATCGATGTTTTAAAGGACGGCTCCGCTGCGGCCATCTATGGGTCGCGTGCTACTGCGGGCGTTATTTTGATCACAACCAAGAAGGGCGTGGCCGGCAAGCCCAAGCTAAACTATACTGGCTATGTCACGACCGACCTCGTGGCTAAAAAGTATGACATGCTCAATGCTGCCGAATACCGCGCGTTGGGCGAGGAATATGGCTTTGCCGTAGACGATGCCGGTGCGGACACCGACTGGTTCGACGAAGTCACCCGCACGCCCATCAGCCATTCGCACAACCTGTCGCTGAGCGGAGGCAATGACAAGACGACGTATTACGCATCGCTTAACTATCGCGACATGCAAGGCATCGACCTGGTGGCCGATCGCGAGTTTATCAACGGCACCTTCCGCCTCACGACAAAAGCCCTGAACGACAAGCTCGATTTCTCGCTCATGCTGGTCAACTCATTCGAGAATAAGACCTACGCCAACTACGGGGCTATTGCGCAGTCGCTCAACATGAATCCGACCTTCCCCGTGCGCAACCCCGACGGAACCTTCTACCAGCGGCCAGACATCCAGTTCGGTCTGCAGTGGAACCCGGTGGCCAGCACACGCCAGAATTATAACAGCAGTAAAGAGAAGAAATTCCTCAGCACGCTGAACGCCGCATACCATCTTACTTCCGACCTCACAGCGGCAGTGTCATACTCCATGATCCGCAACGACGCGCTTAGTGGGTCATATGCCAGCCGGGAGGACTTTTTCCAGATGCGCGACGGCGTAGGCGGTCTCGCCTCGCGCGCGCAAGCGAACATGTCCAGCAATGTGCTGGAGACAACCTTGAACTATAGCCGCAACATCGGCAATCACAACATCGACGTTGTGGGCGGCTATTCATATCAAAACATCTTCAACGAGGGCTTCAGCGGTGGCAACAACAACTTCAGCACCGACGCATTCCGTTACTACAACCTGGGCGCCGGCACCGCGCTCAACAACCTCACGCCGAACTTTAACCGCTCCGGCGTGTTCCTTTCAAGCTACGGAGACGAGCGCTCGCTGGTAGCCTACTTCGGCCGCGTGATCTATGACTTCCAGGAGAAATATCTCGCCTCTGTCAGCGTGCGTCGCGAAGGGGCTTCCGTCTTGGGACACGATAATAAATGGGGCACATTCTTCGGCGTCTCGGGTGGCTGGGTTATCAGCAAAGAAAGCTTCCTGGAAGGCTCTACGCTCTTCACCAACCTGAAGCTCCGCGCCGGCTATGGCGTCACGGGTAATCAGGAGAGCCTCTCGCCCTATCAGTCGCTGGCCACCATCAGCCCCTTCGGCGGCGGGCTGCAAAATGGCTACTACAATGGGAACTGGATCCAACCGTATGGCCCCTCGATCAACGCCAATCCCGACCTGAAGTGGGAAACCAAAAAGGAGTTTAACGCTGGTATCGACTTCGCGTTCTTCGAGAGTGGCTGGTTAAGCGGTAGCCTGGATTATTACAACCGCCGCATTGAAGACCTCGTGGGGAATTATACCGCCCAGGTGCCGTCTGAAGTCAATCCGACCATCTTCGCTAACGCCGGTGAAATGGTCAATGAAGGCTTCGAGCTGGCGTTGAACGCGCAGGTGGCGCGCAATAACAACTTTCACTGGAATGTTATACTCACCGGTGCCTATAACCGTAATGAGATCAAATCCGTCAGTAGCGACCAGTTTTTTGGCACTGCCCACGACATCACACGCGTAACGGAAGGCAACACCATCCAGCGGCTTGCGCCAGGCCAGCCCGTGGCGGTTTTCTACGGACGCGAGTTTGCAGGCCTGACCGAAGACGGCCAGTGGCTATTCCGCAACAAGGCCGGCGACGCCGTGCCGGCTGCCGACATTACCATTGACGACTTTACATACCTGGGCAACAGCATTCCCAAGTACAGCCTCGGCCTGACCAATACCTTTAACATCGGCAAGTTCGACGCATCCATCCTTTTGCGCGGCGCCTTCGGTTTCAAAGCCGTAAACGCCAAGCGCATGTTTCATGAGAATCTAACCTACTATGCGCGTAATAACTTCTTCACTTCGGTCACCGACGACCGCGTCATGGATGCACCCACTTTCTCGAGTTATTACCTGGAGAACGGCGCCTATATGAAGGTCGATAACATTACCGTTGGCTATACATTGCCTATGGCGAACAGCAACTACGTGCAGAGCATCCGCTTTTACGTAACCGGTGCAAACCTGTTGACTGTGACCGGTTTCTCGGGCACAGACCCCGAGCTTGGCGTGAACTACTATGCCGCTGACCCGAATGCCGAAACAAGTGACGGCCCCGGAGTAGAGTCGAATTACTCGTACTATCCCAACACCCGCAGCCTAACGGCAGGCATCAGCCTCAGCTTTTAACCTTTATGCTACAACGTATGAAAAAGATATATCGTAACTTCCTCGGATCGCTGCTGGCGACGGCCCTTGTAGGGATGTCAGGCTGCGACCTCGACGAGAAAATATACAGCACGGAAACGTCCGAAAACTTTTACCAAAATGCCGACCAGGTCATGGGCGCCTTCATGATGCCCTATAGCTTCATGCAGACGCACGTATACCAAACCCACTTTGCGTTGCAAGAGTTTACAACCGACGAAGCGGTAGTGCCCGCCCGCTATGGATATGTAGACCAGGAAGGCGCATGGGTACGCTTTCACCAGCACACCTGGACGCCCAGCGATCAATGGATCCTACTCGAATGGCAGAACCTGTTCCAGACCATCGGCTATTGCAATTACTTCATCGACGGTATTCAAGATGTAAACCTCGACGGTATGAACGTGCCGCTCAGTAAAGAGCGCATGATTGCCGAAGTCCGCATGGTGCGCGCCTTGCATTATTACTGGGCCTTCAGCGACTTCCGCGAAATCCCGCTTGTCGAGCATGTGGGTGAGGCCAGCCCCGCCAAACGCTCATCCGCGGAGGTATTCGCCTTTATTGAAACCGAGATCAAGGAAAGCATCGGAGACCTGCCGGAGAAAGGCGACGAAGACGCTTACGGTCACTTCACAAAGGGTGCCGCCCAGGCATTGCTGGCCAAACTTTATCTGAACGCCCAGGCATGGACCGGCCAGGCGCGCTGGGATGATTGCATCGCCGCGTGCGATGCGATCATTGCCGGCAGCTACACGCTTGATGAAAATTGGAACGATCCGTTCCTCATCCAGAATGAAAACAGCCAGGAAAATATTTATGTCGTTCCCTTCGATGCGGCCAATGCCCAGCAGTTCAATTTCCTGGAGCAAAATCTGCACGAAAACATCCTCATCCAGAAATATGGCGTGACCTACTATGCCTGGCACAAGATCAGCACGCAGGAATCGTTTTTCGACCTGTATCAGGAAGAAGACGCCCGTATCAATCAATGGGTGGTCGGTGAACAGAGGTATATCGACGAAAACGGCGATGAGCAGGATGTGCTCACGTGGGAAGGTGAGCCAATGACCGTCACGCCCTATATCGACATGCTCATTAACTACGATGGCGGCGAAGCGCAAGGCGTCATGAACATCAAGTACGAGATCGAGCACGGCGGCCTGTCCAACATGAACAATGACATGGTCATCTTCCGCCTGGCCGACATCCTGTACATGAAAGCCGAGGCGCTCATGCGCCAGAACAGCAACGCTGCCACCCAGGAAGCTGTAGACCTGGTCAACAGCGTGCGCGTACGAAACTTCGACGATCCTGCTGACGCGGAATATACTACCGGCACGCTCACGATGGACGAGCTCCTCA
The DNA here is from genome assembly GCF_018598175.1 of Dawidia cretensis. Lineage (GTDB taxonomy): Bacteria > Bacteroidota > Bacteroidia > Cytophagales > Cyclobacteriaceae > Ohtaekwangia > Ohtaekwangia cretensis. The sequence continues at coordinate 28,742 of NZ_JAHESE010000046.1, read as the reverse complement.
ACGAGCGTGGCCGCGAGCTTGCCTATGAAATGCACCGCCGCGAAGACATGATCCGCTTTGGTCACTTCACCGACGAGTGGTGGGAGAAATCTGAGTCTGACGCGTCACGCGCCGTGTTTCCTATACCGCTCAATGTCGTCACCGCAAACCCGAACCTGAAATAAAAAACTGAATCGTGCACATGATCTTGAATGTATCCCTTCGTCGTCGCCTGAGCAGTGTGCTCGCGCTAGCTTGCCTGCTCGCATGTGGAAAGAAAGGCGACGACGCCTTTTCCGGCTGGTCTATCGTCGGGGGAAACCCGTCCGGCAATAAATACTCGTCGCTCGCGCAGATCGATACCTCCAACGTCACACAACTACAGGTGGCGTGGGAGTATCACGCCGGTGATGCCGATACCGCGGCGCACTCGCAAATCCAGTGCAATCCTATCATCGTTGACGGCGTGCTTTTCGGCACCTCGCCCAAGCTCAAGCTGTTTGCCGTCGATGCCGCCACGGGCCAGGAGAAGTGGGCGTTTATACCCTTCGATACCATCGAAGGCGATAAAGCAGGTCACTTTAACCTGAACAACAATCGCGGCGTAACCTACTGGAGCGATGGCAAAGACGACAAACGCATCTTCTACACCGTCGGCCCTTTTCTGCACGCCGTCAATGCTACCACCGGCAAGCTGATCACCAGCTTCGGCCAGGATGGTAAAGTCGATCTGCACACCGGTCTTGGCGAGGCCTTCGAGGATCTTTTCATTACGCACACCTCGGCACCCTCCGTCTACAAAGATTTGCTCCTGACCGGCACGCGTGTCTCCGAAGCCATGGACGCCGCACCTGGCCACATCCGGGCCTTCGATGTGCGCACCGGCGAGATGAAATGGATCTTCCATACCATACCGCAACCCGGCGAGCCCGGCCACGAAACGTGGGACGACCCCGAGGCCTATACGCTGACTGGCGGCGGCAATAACTGGATGGGCATGACCATCGACCCGACCCGCGGCATTGCCTATGTCCCGACGGGCTCAGCCTCCATGGACTTCTACGGCGGCAAGCGCACCGGCTCCAATCTTTATACCGACTGCCTGCTGGCGCTCGACGCTAACACGGGCAAACGCCTCTGGCACTTCCAGTATATACACCATAACACGTGGGACTGGGATCCGTCGTCCTATCCCGTGCTGCTCACGGTAAACCACGGCGGTAAAAAGATCGACGCGGTCGCGCAAACCACGAAGACCGGGTTTGTCTTTGTCTTCGACCGGGAAACAGGCAAACCACTTTTTGACGTAGTAGAAACACCGGTAGATACCGCCACGCAGCTCGCCGGTGAGAAGCTCTGGCCGACACAGCCCATTCCGCAGAAACCTGCTCCGTTTGTACGGCAGACGTTTACAGAAAAAGAAATCAATCCGTACCTGTCGCAGGTTGATCAGCAAGCCATTCGCGATCAATTGAAATATCTGCATACAGGTAAGCTGTTCACCCCCCAGTCTAAAGACGGTACCATCATCTTCCCGGGCTTCGACGGCGGCGCGGAGTGGGGTGGGCCCGCGGTCGATCCGACCACGGGCATACTCTATGTCAACGCCAACGAGATGCCGTGGATCCTGGAGATGTGGGATGCGGAAGAATCCGAGGAACTGGAGAACTACGGCACTGCCGGCATCCGCCTCTATAAACAACATTGCATGGCGTGTCACGGCGCCAACCGGCAAGGTGGAGGCAATTATCCGTCGCTGCTGGAAGTGAGCAAGAAGTATACACCCGCTACACTCGTCGAGTTTGTCAATGCCGGCCGCCGCATGATGCCCGGCTTTCAGCATCTCAGCACCGAAGAAAAGAATGCGATCGCGACATTCTTGCTCGATTTAAAGGACGATCAGAAGAAGAAATATGAGCGCCAGCTTTCACCCGAGGAAAAATTCCGGAAGCTGCCGTATAATATCTCAGGGTATAACAAATTTGTGACGAAAGAAGGATTGCCGGCCATTGCACCGCCCTGGGGTACACTCACGGCAATCGACCTGAACACCGGCGAACATTTGTGGAAGAAAGTATTGGGTGAGGATGAGAAGATGAAAGCCATGGGTGCAGAAACAACCGGCACTGAAAATTATGGCGGACCCGTGGTCACGCAAGGCGGCCTGCTGTTTATCGGTGCCACGAAGGACGGTAAGTTCCGCGCCTTCAACAAACGTACCGGTGACCTGCTGTGGGAAACGAAATTGCCTGCAGCGGGCTTCGCGACACCGGCTACCTATTCCGTTAACGGCAAACAATATATCGTCATTGCATGCGGCGGCGGTAAGCTTGGCACCACATCGGCTGACTCGTACATAGCGTTTGCATTACCCGATCCAAAGAAATGAAGCAGTCCGTAACGCGCCGGAATTTTATTCGCACGTCTGCTGCTTTGGCCGGCGCCGGCCTGGCCTGCGCATGGCTGCCGGGTTGTAGCGACCCCTATATGAAGGTTCCGGTATATGGCCACCTGTGGGTATATGCCAGCCGGTTTCCGCCCGACTGGGACTGCACCTCCATCCTGGCCGAAGTGTTCAGCGACTTTCACTATGCCGGTATCCAGGGCGTGGAGGTAATGGAGTCATTGCTTCGTAATCCCTCGTTTGTCACACGTGCAAAAGAGCTCGTCAGCCAGTATGAAATCCCGGTCACGGGCACGTCGTACTACGGTGACTTCTGGTCACGCGACGAGCACACGCGGTTGCTGGAAGACATCGAGTTTGTGGTCGCCCGGCTAGAGCAAGCCGGCGGTACTATGTTCGGCATCACCGTCGGCGACGCCGAGCACCGCAAGACCGAAGACGAGCTCGATGCGCAGGCCGACCTGCTCAAAAAGGTGATGAAGGTCTGCGCAAAGCATAACGTCGAGCCTAACATACATAATCATTCCTTCGAGGTGGCCGACGGCCTGCACGATCTCAAGGGTATCTTAGCGCGTGTGCCGGATATAAAGCTAGGCCCCGACCTGAGCTGGCTGGCACGTGCCGGCGTTGATCCGGTGGCGTTTGTACGCACGTATGGCAAGCAGATGGTATACCTGCACATCCGCGACCAGGGACGCGACAACTTGTTCACAGAAGCAGTGGGCGAGGGCCTGATCGATTTCGCGGGCGTATCCGATGCGCTGCGTGAAATAAACTATAACGGCCGGGCGGCCATCGAGCTGGCATACGAAAAAGAGCCTACACGGTCGCCGCGCGAAAACTGGAAGAAAAGCCGTGACTATGTCAGAACGACCTTTGGTTGGTAACAAACAGAAAAGGAATTGTGGAGTCCGTGAATGTAAATAGTATAGGTAAGGTAGCCAGCACGTTCGACGCGATCGTGATAGGCTCGGGTATGAGCGGAGGCTGGGCGGCGAAAGAACTGTGCGAGAAAGGCCTCCGCACGCTCGTACTTGAGCGCGGCCGTAATGTCGAGCACATCAAGGACTATACCACGGCCACCAAAGATCCCTGGGAGCTGCCCCACCGGGGACAGCTATCGGCAGCCATGCGTGAAGAAAATCCCATTGTGAGTAAGTGCTATGCATTCAACGAGGCCACGGAGCATTTTTTTGTAAAAGACCGCGAGCATCCCTATGAGCAGGTAAAACCGTTCAGCTGGATCCGCGGTTACCAGGTAGGAGGGAAGTCATTGCTCTGGGCCCGTTGGACCCAGCGCTGGAGCGACCTGGACTTCACCGCCAACGCCCGTGAAGGCATTGCCATCGACTGGCCCATCCGCTACGCAGACATTGCCCCCTGGTATAGCTACGTGGAGAAGTTCGTCGGCATCGCCGGCAATCGCGACGGCATTCCGCATTTGCCCGACGGCGAGTTCCTGCCGCCCATGGACATGAACTGCATCGAGCAGCATTTAAAAAAATCGATCGAAAGCACCTTTCCCGACCGCAAGCTGATCATCTCCCGCACCGCCAATCTCACAAAGGCAATAGGCAACCGCGGCCCCTGCCAGGCACGCGACCTGTGCAGCCGCGGCTGTCCCTTCAGCGGCTACTTCAGCAGCAACTCCGCCACCCTGCCCGCCGCGCGGGCAACCGGTAATCTCACGCTGCGGCCCCACGCCGTTGTACATTCCATTATTTATGACGATGCCACGCAAAAAGCTAAAGGCGTCCGCGTCATCGATGCGCTCACACACGAAACCACTGACTACTTTGCCCGCATCATCTTTGTCAATGCCGGTACACTCAACACCACGCTGCTGTTCCTGAACTCCACCTCGTCGCGTTTCCCCAACGGCTTCGGCAACGACAGCGGCGTGCTCGGTCACTACCTGATGGATCATAACTACCGCGCCCGGTTTGAAGGGTCGCACGACGGCTACCAGGACCAATATTATTCCGGCAGGCGGCCCACCGGGGTATATATACCGCGCTTTCGTAACGTCGGCAACGACAAACAAAAGAGCTTCCTTCGTGGCTATGCCATCGCCGCGGGCGGCTCCCGTCGCCAGGGTAGCGTCGATGGTGACATGTTGGGTATACAATTGAAAGAAGCCATGCAGAAGCCTGGTGTGTGGGACCTCTGGATGAACGGCATGGGGGAGTGCTTGCCGTACCGCGACAACAAAGTGACGCTGTCACCCGATCAAAAAGATGCCTGGGGCATCCCGCAGCTAAAGATTGACTGCGAGTATAAAACTAATGAGCTGGAAATGCTCAAAGACATTCTGGCGACGGGCGCCGAAATGCTCGAGAACGCAGGCTTCAAAAACGTCGAAGCATACGACGACGGCGCAACGCCTGGCTTAGGCATTCACGAAATGGGCACCGCCCGAATGGGGCGCGACCCAAAGACTTCCGTCCTGAACGCCCACAACCAGGTATGGGGCGCACGAAACGTATTCGTCACCGACGGCGCCTGCATGACCTCCAACGCCTGCCAAAACCCTTCGCTCACGTACATGGCGCTAACCGCACGCGCTGTAGACTACGCCATAAGCGAACTAAAGAAAATGAACCTGTGAGAAAGATCATCATCACCATCCTGGCTGCGGCCGCATACTGTTTCGCCTTTGCGCAGCAAAAACCCGTTCGCGTCATCTTCGACACCGACATGGGCCCTGATTATGACGACGTTGGAGCCATCACCCTGCTACACGCCATGGCCGACAAAGGAGAAGCGACGATCTTAGCCACCATCGCGAGCACACGCTACGAAGGAGTAGCCGGAGTGCTAAACGTACTGAACACATACTTCAGACGCCCTGACTTGCCGATCGGCGTACCGAAAGGGGCGGCCGTGGAAACAAAAGATTTTCAGCACTGGTCAGACACATTACTGGCCAACTATCCGCACGCGCTAAAATCAAACAGCGAAGCTCCTGACGCCGTAGCATTATACCGCAAGCTTCTGAACCAACAACCGGACAACAGTGTAACGATCATTACCGTAGGCTTTCTGACGAATATTGCCAACCTGTTGCAATCGCCGCCCGACGAGCATTCGAAACTCAATGGAACAGATCTTGTTCGCAAAAAAGTAACCCAGATGGTCAGCATGGCAGGTAAATTTCCCGAAGGGCTGGAGTTTAACATTGAAGAAGACGCCAAAGCAGCCCGCTATGCGTTTGAGCATTTTCCTCGACCGGTTATCTATAGCGGTTATGAGATCGGCGCGCAGATAAAGTCTGGCTTGCCATTGGTGAAGAACGACGATATTCGCCATAGCCCGGTCAAAGACGTCTTTCGTATCGGTATCTCCGCTGCCGAAGAAGATAGGCAGGGCCGCATGAGTTGGGACCAAACCGCAGTATTAGTGGCCATCCGCGGGCACAGGCCCTGGTATACTCTTAAGCCGGGAAAGATCGTCCTTGACGACCAGGGGAACAACCGTTGGGACGGAGGTGGAAATACACAATACTATTTGATTCCTGCCGTGTTACCGCTAACAATGGAGCAGATTATTAATGCGCTAATGCAACATCGGCCATGAGCCATCCCTTTTATAGAATTTGAGTCAGCGCTGTTAGAGCGGATATAGGAGGTTTCGGATTCTGTCGTCCCGACCTTTTTTACTTCCGCCTAAATTGCTGTCTGGTATAGGCTGTTTCCTGCTATTTAGTTGGTTTTATTTTCGTGTGTTGCTTCGGTCAGTACTTGACATTTGCTCCTTTGCTCCAGGTATCTACATGCTAATGGTTCAAGCATCTGATAAAATCGAAATGCTGAAGATTGTCAAAGAGTAGATAATGGTGGTGATGCGGCGAACACTCAGCTGAAGTTATACAACAAACAGCCGGAGCTGTGATGTCCATGCAGCAAAATACGGGACAATATTGCTCTTAAAGGATTTACACGCCTGCTAGACTAGGTTCGATGTCCACTTCACTACTCGCAAAAAGCCAGTAAACTGTTAAAATTTGCAGGCTTTTTTTGGGCGGAGAGACAGGGATTACTTGCATGATCCCTTGAGGGGTGGGCTTCAAATCAAATGCTGGTCGCTGTCGCTCCTCGGCATTTTTTGTTTGTGCCTTGCTCGCCGGAGTAAACTCCGCTCACAAGACACAAACAAAAAATGCCGCCCTTCGGGCAGCATTTGATTTGGCGGAGAGACAGGGATTCGAACCCTGGATACCCTTGCAGGTATAACGGTTTTCGAGACCGCCCCGTTCAACCGCTCTGGCATCTCTCCGAGCGGGGTGCAAAGATAATAACTCTGGGCAGACACCATTGCTCCAGGCTTCAAAAAATCTCAGGCTAGGCCGGCAGTCGGTAACACTGTTGGGCAATTTCCAACTCCTCGTTGGTAGGAACCACCAAAATGGCTACGCGAGAGTCCAACGCATGGATCGCGCGGAGGCCGGAAGCGGCTGCCCGGTTCTTTTCCGGGTCCAGGCGAATGCCCAGGTAGTCCAGGTTCTGGCAGATGCTTTCGCGGATGTCTACGTCATTTTCGCCGACGCCGGCGGTGAAGATTATGGCGTCCAGGCCGTTTAGTACGGCCGTGTAGGCGCCGATGTATTTGCGCACGCGGTAGGCGTAGAGGTCGCAGGCCAGGGCGGCTTGGGCGTTGCCGGCGCGGACGGCTTTGCGGATGTCGCGCATGTCGTTTGTGCCCGTCAGGCCCAGGAGGCCGGATTGTTTGTTTAATAATGCGCTGATCTCGGACTCGGTTTTGCCTTCGCTTTCCATCAGGTGGAAGACTACCGACGGGTCGATGTCGCCCGAGCGGGTGCCCATAATCAGGCCGGCAAGCGGACCAAAGCCCATGCTGGTGTCGACGGAACGGCCACTGTCCACCGCGGCCATGCTGCAGCCGTTGCCCAGGTGTATACTGATCAGCCTGGCGTCGGGCTTTTGCAGCCAGGCCATGGACTTTTGTGTTACGTACTTGTGGCTGGTGCCATGGAAGCCATAGACGCGGATGCGCTTCTCGCGGTAGTATGACTCGGGCAGCGCGTAACGGTAGGCCTGGGGTGGCATCGTCTGGTGAAAGGCGGTGTCGAATACAGCCACCTGGCGCGCGTGGGGGAACGTTTTCTCCGCTACCTCGATGCAGGTATAGTTCGCGGGGTTGTGCAGGGGCGCCAGCGAGAACAGTGTGCGGATCGTTTCTTTTACGGCAGGCGTGATAATGGCAGGTTCGGCAAATTGCTCCCCGCCGTGCACCACGCGGTGTCCCACGACGGCAATATCTTCCGGACTGCTAATGACACCGGTACCTGGTGCAGACAGCAGCGCGAGTACCGCGTGGAGACTGGCGTAATGATCCGGTAGGCCACCCGTGCGCTCGGTCACTTTCTCGACGTCTCCTTCCCACTGTTTGTGGCGAATAAACGCGTCTTCGTTACCAATGCGCTCTGCGAGGCCCGTGCAGACGGGCTTTTCAGAAGGCATCCGGAAGAGCTGATATTTTAACGAGCTGCTGCCCGCGTTGATAACAAGGATATTCATACTGTGAAGTAACTAAAAGATGGGCGTTATACCGCGGCCGTCGCGTTGTCCTGGCACTGGATGGCCGTGATCACGACGGTGTTGAAGATGTCGTCCACGGTACAGCCACGGCTCAGGTCGTTGATGGGTTTGTTCAGCCCTTGTAGCATGGGCCCGATGGCCAGCGCGCCGGTCTCTCGTTGTACGGCCTTGTAGGTATTGTTGCCCGTGTTTAAGTCCGGGAAGATCAGCACGCTCGCGCGGCCCGCCACTTCCGAGCCCGGCATTTTTTGCTTGCCTACCAGTGGATCGACCGCCGCATCGTATTGGATCGGTCCTTCGATCTTCAGGTCGGGGCGTTTCTGGCGCACCAGCAAAGTAGCTTCGCGCACGCGCTCCACATCTTCGCCTTCGCCCGAGCTGCCCGAGGAATACGACAGCATGGCAATGCGCGGCTCGATGCCAAAGCGCGCACTGCTTTCGGCCGACGAGATGGCGATTTCCGCCAGCTGCGGCGCAGTAGGGTTGGGGTTGACGGCGCAGTCGCCAAAGACGGCCACACGCTCGGGCAAACACATAAAGAATACCGAAGACACGATGGACACACCCGGCCTGGTCTTGATAAACTGCAGCGCCGGGCGAATGGTATGCTGTGTGGTATGCACGGCGCCCGACACCATGCCGTCGGCGTCGCCTTTATAGACCATCATGGTACCGAAGTAAGAGACGTCGGTCATCAGGTCGCGTGCCATTTCCATGTTAACATTTTTGGCCTTGCGCAGCTCGTACAGTGTTTCCACGTAGGGGGTATAGTACGAGGAGTCGGCCGGGTTGATGATGCGGATCGAGGCGGGATCGAGGTCGAGGCCAAGGCGGCGGATGGACGCCGTGATCTCGACGGGGTCGCCCAGCAGCGTGAGGTCCACTACATCCTGTTTGATGAGGCGCGCGGCGGCTTTCAGAATACGATCTTCGTTACCCTCGGGCAGTACAATATGCTTCTTCTGGCTCTTGGCCGACCGCACCAGCTGGTACTGGAACATGTGCGGTGTAATGCCTTCCGGCTCGAATGTATAGAGCTTGTCGTCCAGCGCTTTCCAGTCTACGTATTTTTCAAATGTATCGATGGCGAGCGTGATCTTCTGCTTGTTGTCGGCGGTAATCCGCGAGTGGATGTTGCCGATGATGGTGGTTGTTTCAAAAGTACCTTTCAGTACGGAAATGATCGGCACCACTGTTTGCAGCCCCTGCAGCAGACGGATAACGGGTTCGTCCGGCTCGATGCCGGCGGTCAGCACAATGCCTGCTACCTTCGGATAGGTAGAGGAGAGGTTGGCCTGGAGTGCGCCGATCACGATGTCGCCACGGTCCCCCGGAGTGACGATCAGCACGTTGTCCTTAATATGGCTAAGGAAGCCGGGCAGCATCATGGCGCCGGTCACAAAGTTGTCGGCCTGGTTTGATAGAAGCTCTTCGCCAAAGAGCACGCGGGCGTCGAGGGCGTCTTTGATCTCGCGCAATGTGGGACTTTGCAGGCTCTTGTCCCACGGAATAACCGCCAGCATCATGTCGGTTGGCAGTTGCAGGCGCAGCAGCTCGCGTACATCGTCTACCTGCTCCGGTTGTACACGGTTTACCAACATGCCGATGACTTGTAACTCGCGGCTTTCAAAGTTGCGCAGCACGTTCAGCGCGGCCGTTACCACCTGGGCCGTTGTGCGGCGCTCGCCACTCACCACAATCAGCACCGGCGCGCCCAGATTCTTGGCTACAGATACGTTGATCTCAAACTCGAAGGCAAGGCCTTCCCCCAGAAAATCGGTGCCTTCGATGACGGTAAAATCGTAGGCCTCTTCCAGCTTCTTGTATTTGGTGATGATGGTGTTGATGATCTCACCCATGCCCTCTGACTCCAGGCGACGCAGGACCTCCTGTCCGCTGAAAGCATGCGTGTCAGCATATTCGATCGGCAGCGAAAAGTGGTTGAGAATTGTCTCGATGTGCACCTCTTTTTCACCGGGGGGCGTCTGGCGGATGATGGGCTTGAAGTAGCCGATCTTGTTGGTGCGGGCCAGCAGCATGTTGATCAGGCCCAGGGCGATCACCGATTTGCCCGTGTACGGCTCGGCGGAGGCGATGAAGATGGTCTTATTCATACGGCGATTGTGGCTTTTAAACGCTCCAAGGTATGAAATTACTGGAAATGCGTTTTTTGACTTTTATCACCGCGCCACCTGACATTTGTCGCCCCGCGCTACAAACGACTGATCTCGCTGCACAACGTCGGCGGGTGGCCAAAGTGCCGCCGGAAGGCGTCTGAAAAGTTAGGCGCATGCCGATATCCCACTGCCGCCGCTACACGCGCGACGGGCATCTTCTTTTCTTTTAACAAGGCCAGCGCGCGGAGCATGCGTTCTTCGCGCAGAAAGCCGCCTATGGTGGTCTGGTACATCGTGTGAAAACCCAGTTTCAACTTGCGTTCATTCAGGCCGGCGACGCGTGCCAGCATTCGCACCGAAATACTTTCGTCGAGGTGGTCGAATATATAGGCACGTGCGGTATGGACCTTCTCCAGGTCGGAAGGTTTTAAGTCGGGGTGTGTGGGAACGGGTGGCTCAAACAACGGCATCACGGCATGCCGCAGTACATTGAGTAGGGCGACTTGCCGCATGATCTTCAGATCAAAGACCGAGGCACGGCGAAACAGGTTCATAGCAGCGTATACCAACGCCTGCGAAGCGGCGCGTGCCTGGTGAAAAAGCGCCGATGACTCGTGGTGAGCAGCCTGTTCGAGAAAATGTGAATAGAGCGGATGAAGCCCGGCCCATTGCTGCAAGGCCGCCGGCCGGAAATGGACTGCCAGCAGCACGTACTGGCGATTCTTCTCCAATACAAAATCCTGTTGCAGAGAAGGTTGGTACAGCAGGTTGTAATGAAAGCGGGCCGTGCGCGCGACGCCCTTGCCCGTCACGTATTGCAGGTCGCCTTTTAGTACGATATAGAACATCAGCAGCGGTTCGGAGGAAGCTATCTGCACGCTTACGCGATCCTTCGTGCGGATCACGATGTTGACTACGCTGGCGGCATCCACGTGCACTTCGCGCACACGCGCGTAGCAGAGCGGCCCCGAGTATTTTAATACCAGTGTGCTGTCAGGATGGATATTTTCAGACAGGCCGATCTCGCCCTGGCCATACTCCGTAACTTTTACTTTGTCTGTATACGAATCTTCTGGTTGTGAAGGATGGCTCATAGTTTTCCTGGTAACGTTTCGGAACGACGTTAAAACGGTGGAATTATCAAATGGACTACTGTCGGTGGCGGCAGTAGGAAAAACATCATTCGTATAACTCGTATGGAGAATGGATGTGAACGATCGCGAACAATAACGTGGCACGGTGGTGTGCCCTGGATAGTTGATCTAAATATATAGTAAAAACATGCCGAATTATAACAATAGTATAACATCAGGGCAAAAAAAAGTCGAAAGATATACCAATATTAAGCCTGTGTTAACTGTGTATTATGTAGTGCCCGAAATAGTCCGTCTGACGAATGTGGAGTGTACGGCAAACGTAAATGGTGCCAATCGAAACAACATCGCGGATAGGTCGGGTATCATGTCGATCCGTTTGATTTCGGTGGAATACCGGCGTTATTCCATCAAAATCATACGTTTGAAAACGGCCCGTGCGATGGCACGTAACAATAACTTAATACATGCTAAACAGAAACGCGCAACAGACCTCGTATCTTGCTGCCTGGAAGGAAACCAATAACCATCTAACCCTGGTTCCGGTGGTGAAGCCCACGCGTTACCGGATCCGCCAGCAAAACCACCAGCCGTGTTTAAATTTTTGGAGTTTAATTCCATACGGAGCCGTATGGTTTCGGGTTTTTTGTTTTTGACGGTGCTCATCCTGATCCTGGCCATCGTTTCCCTCTACATACTCGACCGTGCCAACAAGATCGCGCTCATTCACAGCCGCATCAGCCAACTTCAGGTATTCACGCTTACGCTGATCAAATCCGATAACGACTTTTTTGACCTCGACGTTTACAACGTCAACTATTTCAAGACCCGCACCAGTACGGCGCTCGAGCTGCGCGACAGCATGAACAAGCGCATCCAGGCAGAGATCCGCGCGGTGCGGCAGCAGACCCGCAACAAAGGCTACGAGGTGGACATCAACCTCGATGCGATCGACAGCACACTCTCGGTGTACAACGACAAGTTTGTGGCCCTGGAAGCGCTGGTTTACCGCAAGGGCTTTAAAGACGATGGAATGGAAGGCAAGATGCGCTGGCATGCGCACAAGCTGGAAGAAGAATCCGCCGGACCGAGCTTAGTCAATGTGCTGTTCCTACGCCGTCACGAAAAAGATTTTTTCCTGCGGCACGATACGGTATATCGCAATACGTTTAACCGCGCGGCCGTCAAGGTCATGCGCGACATGGCGCGTTTTCACGCCGACAGTACCGAAGCGCGTACACACATGTTGGAATACCAGCGGCTCTTCAACGAGTTGGTGAACATCCAGTCACAGATCGGCCTCAGCAGCAAGGACGGCTTACGCCGCGAGCTGAACGAGCTGACGTCGGCGCTCAGCAACCAATACTTTCTGCTGTCCGAATACTCGCTGCGACAGTCCGTACAGGCGCAACAGAACGCGCGGCTGTTCTACATCGCCATGCTCACCGGCGCAGTATTTTTCTCCCTCGTATCGGGATTGTGGATCTCGCGCCGGTTGTCAGAGCCCATTGCACGGTTGTCGTCGCTGGTGCGCATGTCGATTGTACATAAGAAGCCCGGGCCCATCGACTTCAACGTGCGCCACGCAGCGAACGAGATCAACGCGCTCACGGCGGCCTTCAACATCCTGATGCATCAAACCAATGCGCAGCTGAAGGAGATCCAGTCGAAATCAAAATTGCTCAAGCGTAAGAACCGGCAGTTAAAGCAGCTCAACCGCGAGCTCGATAATTTTCTATACAGCACCGCGCACGATTTACGCTCGCCGCTGACGTCCCTGTTGGGCCTGATCAACATTATGCGCTACGACAACCAGCAGGAGAATCTGGTGGTATACTTCGACATGATGGAAAAAAGCATTCAGCGTTCGGATGCCTTCATCTCCCAGATCGTAAGCTTTTCCAAGAACAAACGCCTGCTCATTAAACCCGAGCGGCTGGATCTATACCAGTTGGTGGAAGAGATTTTCGAGGGGCATAGTTTCCCTGCTGGAAATGGACGCCTGATGCGGGAGACCGTTATCCAGGAAATGGCGCCCTTCTACTCCGATCGCAATCGGGTCACGATCCTGTTGAACAACCTGATCTCGAATGCCATTCGCTATTCCGACCCGGATAAAGAGCAATCGTATATCAAGCTGTTTCTTACCGTCAATGAATTGGAGGCTACAGTCGAGGTGCGTGATAACGGCATCGGTATCGGGCCGGAGCACATCGATAAGATCTTTGATATGTTTTACCGGGCCAGCACGGACTCCAAAGGTTCAGGCCTCGGATTATTTGTCTTTCACGAAACCCTCAAACGGCTGAAGGGCCAGGTGCGCGTGACGTCTGCGCCGGGAGAGGGGTCGTCGTTCTTCATTATACTGCCGAACTACTACAAAACGCTCGAGGTCACTACGGAGTCGGTGACGGAGAAAAATGCCCTCTATGAAAGATCCTAAAACGTCCATACCCTGGCCGCTGGAAAAAACACTGGAGCTGCTCACGCTGGTCCGTAATGACCTCATCGGCGATCTGCTGAATGGCAATTATCTGCGCGAGTATATTCAGACCCGTTTTCAGGTACAAGACGTATCGCGGATCAAGGTCGAGTTTATACGGATGGCATTGAAACAGTTGCGGCAATCGACTCTTGACCGTATACATTACGAAGGATTGGTGCGTGAGATCATGGAGCATGGTACGACATCCCTGACGGCCGGAAACGATCAGTTGTTCTACCAGGAAGTAGATCGTTTGCTGCAGCGTTACTTGCCGGTACAGCCCTAAAAAGAATTAATAGACAAGGTGCGATAGCATGATGTTGGGGTAATATACTTTTCCCCACGGCACGCTATTTTGCATAGCATAAATGTTATGCAGTCGATACACCTCTTGTTAGAAACTTTTTTAGAACGCATCCGCGTTCCTGTCCGCGTATACTACGTTATATTCGCTTGCGTGCTGGGTGCGATCTATCTGCAGGGCCTGTTAAGCCCGCAATTGCTACAAGATGCAGCCCGCGATGCAGCCCAGGTGTTGCACGGGTATAAGACCGGTCAGTATGCCGTTTCCGATGGCGTTGTAGTCTGGCTGGCAGCCATTAGCTTTGAGCTCTTCGGTGTTTCTGCCTTTGCCTTTCGACTGCCGTCGTTCCTCGCTACACTGTTGTGCCTCTATGCCACCTACCGGCTGGGGACTTTACTCTACAACAAGAAGACTGGCATCCTCGCCACAATCATCCTGGCTTCGTGCTGCTGGTTTATACTCGCGTGTAATGACCCGCGTCTCGATTCCATTTTAACAGCCTGTATCGTGTGTGCCATCTGGCAAATGGTGTTGCTCGTTTTAAACAACCGGTTGCTCCACGCCGTCATGGCAGGGCTTGCCATGGGGATAGGCTTTTCCGCTAAAGGTGGTATCGCCGTGTTGATGCCACTGCTGATCGTTGGCCTGTATATCATGCAACAACGCTCGTGGCGAAAAGGGATGCGCCTTTTTCCATGGGTGGTCGTCGCCGCGATAACGCTGGCGTTGATGGCACCGATGATCTATGGATATCACGGCCAGGTAAACCGTTTTGTAAAACGTACCGGACCTGTATTTTATTTGCACACATTCTTTCGCGCGTTCCTGCCGTGGAGCCTGGTGTGCATTGCCGCCTATACAAAAGAAATTTCCTATCGCTTCCGCAAGGGGCTCCGCAACCGGAAGCGCGAGATTCTGACAGGCATTGCGCCGGTCATTGCCGTGATACTGCTCACGCTCATGTCGACGAAGTGGCCGCATTACCTGCACGTCACGTTTCCGCTGTTGGCCATCTTTACCGCGGCTTTTCTGTTGCGTAGTGGTACGCAGACCAAGAACCGGTTGATCGTATCGCAGCAGATCATGGCGACGCTCGTCATTATCGGGATCATTGTGCTGTGTGACTACTGCCTGCCCGTTCGCGACCTGCCCACCATGACCGGCATCCTGATATTACTGTCGGTAACCGTGTTCTTCCTGTTCGAGAACAGCCTGGGCCGCACCAGCAAGGTGGTGTTGATGTCACTGTCACTGGGCGTCTTCCTGTTCTTCGTCATGAGCTTTCACTATTACCCCGAGGCCCTGAAATACCAGGCCGGCCGAACGCTGGCGACCCGGGCGACGGCGCGTAAGGTGCCCGTTGATAACGTCTATAGTCTGGCCGGCTTTGAAGCCTGCTATGACTTCGGCTTTTACATGAAAGCCGACATACCCCTCCGGACGGTGGCGCAGGTAGCAACTTCCTCCGCTCCCCAATACCTCGTCACCGGTCCGGAAGGGCTTGAACAGCTCAAGACGCTGCCTGTAAAGATCGACACGCTCGAACAGGCCGTAAACTACAACGCTTCCAGCTTCAACATCGGGTTCCTCGACCCGTCCCGCCGCAACGACATGCTGTCACGGCGGTATTTGCTACACGTTACACCGGAGTAGCGGTTAGACGCCGGCAGCATCCAAAATCTTGGCAGCTCCGGTATATTTCGCCTCTTCAACAATGTTCTCTCCGTAAGGGATTCCGAACCGTATCCCAATAGCCAACACAAGCGTATAGGCCTCGTCGTCAGGGATTGGATCCAACTGTATTTCCAGCGTAGAAGGTGAGCACCCTTTTGTCGCGCTATACCATGGTGTAGCCGCCGTCCGTGCGCCGCTACCGTTGTTAGTGCCATACCAGACTGGTGGCCTATACGTTTTGCGGCCGGGGTCGTAGACGAAGTCGGGAGCGAGCCCCAGGGAAATCACGACGCTAAACAGCGGCAGGTCGTTCTGCGGGTGAAAGTTAACGCCATGCACAAGCTGAGGAATGTGCACACGCACCGAACGTGTATCACGGTCAAGTGACCATGTTAGTGTTGCACAGAACACAGCGTCAAATACGTTGCTCTTGTTTAACGGAAGACCTCGAAGCAGATCCGGATAGCGCGACAGATTGACATTTCGTGTACCCAACGCACTGGAGGTATCCTGCTTTTGGACAATCTTCATGAGCCTGTTCAGTGGCGCACTGACATTGAAACCGCAGGACAGCGCGCGGAGTTCGTGAAATGTCAGCCGCAGGTGTTTGCATGCAAGCGTAAACCCTTTGAACTCTGCCTGGTGGTGGCGCAGGAGTTTGAATTTCGGTGAATGCTTAATTTGATCGGCCGAAGGACCACCCTTTTGACGAACGATCGTTTTTTCAACGCCGCGCCGACGGTAAATGCTGATTTCTCCAACCGATCCTGTAATGTCCAGTAAATTTTTCTTTAACGTAGCCATGAGTATGTAATAGTTTTAGTTTGTTTTCTTTGTTTTCATGTTCCCGCTGTGCGCTCTGCGCAGGATAAACGCTGATCGGTATAGATACGAGTATGTTTTGAAATAGGTTTATTATAGCCCTATAGAGCTATTAGGATTCTATTTCAATGCTATATCAATGGTATGTCAATGCTATTATATATCCGAAGTAACCCAGCTGTTGATATGAATTTTGGGGAAACTGTATTGTTTTTTTTTGTTGCGTATTTGTTACAGCCAAAAATGGAGATAACGTTCTATTTACGGAAAATACATGTATAGAAAGAAACAGGGCGTTATAGGAAGATATAGGCAGATTCGGCTAAATCTGGCAAAAAACGGAAGTGGTGTTTGTCATCGCAAATCTGAGTCCAGTCGCCAGAATGCATTTCCCTCGCGTTAGCTTGCTGCAGCTGTCCACATTTCCGATAGGGAATCCCCGTTTTAGCCATTATCTTCAAGACTCAAACAACCCTACTCCGTATGAAGATCGAAAAAGAAGAGGTGCTGCTCCGCGAAGGTATTGTGGTGGAGAAGGCCACGGTTCGCGACGACGAGAACAACGTATTTCCACGGTATCGTGTCAACCGTCCGGATGTGGCGGCGGTGTTGCTGTTTAATACCGACACGCAGAAGATCATTCTTACCCGCCAGTTCCGGTATGCGGTGGCGGTTAAAATGCCCGAGTCCATTCTGGAGATTGTCGCGGGGCGGCTTGATGCGGGGGAGACTCCGGAGGCGGCGGCGCTGCGTGAGACGGAAGAGGAGGCAGGGTATCGCATCCGGCCGGAACAGCTGTCGCTGCTGGTGTCGTGTTTTGCTTCGCCGGGCTACAGCTCCGAGCGGTTGAACATTTATTACGCAGCCGTGACCGATGCTGACAAGCTGAAGGACGGTGGGGGTGGGCTTAAGAGCGAGCATGAGCACATCGAGCTTGTTGAGCTGACGACGGCTGAATTCCGGCACCTTTTACAAGAAGGCGGCATTCAGGATGCCAAGACCTACGTAGCCGGTCTGTACGTGGCTTTTTATCGTCGGAATTTTCTGTGACAGCCCGCATGGCGGATTTCAATAAAAAGTCACCGGATCGTATCTTTCGGGATATGAGCGATCTCATTCGGATAGTATGGCGGCGTGTTTGGACGGTCGGTGCCCTGCTGGTAGCGGCAGGGATGGCTATATCCCTGGAAGCGCAGATGATGATGGGCCTGGATACCGACAGCCTCCGGCAGGTGCTGCGCCGCCTGCCCGACGACACCAACAAGGTGCATGCGCTGATCACCACGGGGCAGCAATACGAAATGTCTCACCAGGACACCGCCATATATTATTATACGGCTGCCCGGACGCTCAGCGACAAGCTCCGCTATCCCGCGGGGGTGTTGGCATATTATGCCAACATCACGGCCGTGTTGAATGTGCAAGGTAAGTTTGCCGAATCGCGCAAGCTCAACGAAGAGGCTGTCGGCGTTGCCCGTCGCCACGGTTTAAAACTGCAGCTCGGAAAGGCCTACGCCAACCTGGGAGCTGTGTGCCAGTACCAGGAAGATTACCGCGCCGCGATTGACTACTACCTGAAGGCATTGCCGATCATCAGGTCGTTCGGCCAGGACCAGGCCGAGGCCATGTTATACAGCAACCTGTGCGGCTTGTACCGCAACCTGCTGCAGCCGGAAAAAGCGCTCGACTATGCGCAACAGGCGGTGGCCCTCGGCGAGCGCCATAACGACCCTTACGCCATTGGCAACGGCTGCATCAACCTGGGCAACGCGCTCAAGGATTTGCACCGCATCGATGAAGCGATCGAAGCCTATCAACGCACGTTAAAGATCGGCCAGGACACAGGCGATCTGCACATGCAGGAGACTTCCCTGATCAATCTCGGCGAGGCGTATATCCAACAAGACCTGGTGCCGCAATACATGGATGCCTTCCTGCGCGCGCTGCCCCTGACCGATGTGTTGGAGGACGTGTCCGGTAAGGCCTTTGTCTATAAGGGCATAGCCACGGGGTTGTTCCAGCAACACAAGTTCCAGGAAGCGGATGCCTATATCTGGCAGGGGCTGGAATATGCACGCGAGCACGATCAGAAAGAAGTCATGGCCGCGCTTTACCTGTTGCTGTCAGATGTTCACCTGGTGTTGCATCACTACGATGCGGCCGACCGCTACCGGGCGCGACACGATTCGCTCAACCACGTATTGTTAAACGGCACGCTGCTGAAAGACGTACAGGAGCTCGAGACCCTGTACAAAGTAGGCGAGCAGCGCAACGAGCTTTTGCGCAAAGACCTGCTGCTCCAGCAGCGGGAAGCGGAAACAGCGCAACACCGCTTCTGGTTGATCGCGGCGATTGTTGTGTGCGTGCTCATGCTGGTCTTGCTGGTGTTAGCCGTATTGTTTTATCGGCAACGGCGGCAGCTGCACCAGACTGCGCTCCAATCCCTGCAAGCCGAGCAGGAGGCCATCCGGTTGAAAGCGACGCTGGATGGGCAGGTACAAGAGCGGCAGCGCATCAGCGAAGAGCTGCACGACGACCTCGGGGGCGGACTCACGTCCATGTTGTTTATCAGTCGCGCCTTACGCCAGGCGCCGGAAGAGCATGCCACGTTGTCGACCAGGATGGAAACCATTGCCTCTAAGCTCATCGATAAGATGAACGAGATCATCTGGGCGATGAGCCATGAAAACGACACGCTGGCCGACCTGGTGGCGTATATCCGGGTACAGGCGGACGAGATGCTCAAGAATGCCGACATTCAGTTTAACTGCCAGGTGCATGCCCCGATCCCCGAGATCCAGTTATCGCAACATGATCGTCATCAGATCTACCTGGTGGTGAAAGAAGCCCTGCACAACATTGTCAAACATGCCCGCGCCAACGCCGTGACAATTGACTTTCACAGTTTCATCCCGTTGCGCGTCAGCATCCGTGACAACGGCCGGGGCCTGCCGGCGACACCCGACGCCCTGATGGGCAACGGGTTACGCAATATGCAAAAGCGTGCACACGAGTTGCGGGGTGCGTTAAAAGTATTTGGCGACAACGGAACCGTCGTCCAATTGGAGACGGTTTTACCTGTATAACTTTTGTTCTATTGATCGAGCGGTTTGGCTTAACCCATCTTGCCTTATGGATACGATACACCTGGCCGTTGTAGAGGACGTTTTGGAGATACGGGAAGGCTTAAAATTCCTGTTGAACCAAGGGAAGGACTTTACGTGTCCGGTTGCCTATGCGTCGGCCGAAGAAGGCCTTGCCGGGCTGTTGCAGAACCCGCCGGAAATTGTGGTCATGGATATCAGTTTACCGGGCATGAGCGGGATTGAATGCATGCGACAGGTAAAGGCTAAACGTCCCGAGATGCAGTTCCTGATGTTTACAGTATTCGAAGACGCCGAGCAGATCTTCCAGGCGCTCTCGGCCGGTGCGAACGGTTATTTATTGAAGAACGCTTCACCCAACAAGATCATCGAAGCGATCCGCGAGCTGCACCAGGGTGGTGCGCCGATGAGCACGGCGATCGCCCGTAAAGTGGTGGGATCGTTCCGGCCGGCAGAGGCCGTACCGGACAACAGCGGCTTATCGGTCCGCGAGCGCGAAGTGTTGGAGTATCTTGCCAAGGGACTGTTATACAAAGAGATCGGCGATCAGCTCGGCATCAGCACCGGCACGGTGCGTCAACATATTCATCATATCTACCGGAAGCTCCACGTACAGAACCGTACGGAAGCAATCAACAAAGCCTTTGGTGCACGCTAGTCTTACAACGGGGCTTAAAAAAAAGTAGCGATCTCGCGACCGCTACTTTCCGTTTATCATAACCTAGTCCTAATGATACAAAGGTACACGCCGGGCGGAAAAATTCGAATTATACGGTGTTATGAAATTATTATTGATGAAATGGTATAATTCATATACTGTTTTACCGGAGGACGGGATAAAACAAAAAAGGAGCAAACCCGAAAGCCGCTCCCTTTTTTCATTAACCCAAATCCTATGACACAAAAGTAACGGGCTGGTGTTGGGCTGACGTATATACCGTATTATCAAATCATTATCTTCTGGTGTGTACTATACAGTTATGCATGCAGCAGTCTTCCTTTCTCAATGCCATCGCGACGTCCCACATGCTGGTTGGCGGTATATATTCCGGGGCCGGAAATGCGCACGTCGGCGTGCATCATAGCCGTTGTGTGGCCGAGACGGATTTATGGTTACATTGCGTCAAAGAATTTTGCGTTAGATCTCGTTTTTATGCGGTTTTCGGTGCTTTTCGTGGTTTTCCTGTCTTTTGCCTCTTCGGCTTTTGCACAAACAATCGATCCTGTCGGGTCCGGACGTGCCCTGCAGTTCGACGGTATCGACGATTATGTGGATCTGGGCAACATCTATGATGATCTTACACTGCCCCTAACAGTCTCGGCATGGGTTTACCTGGACAACTCGGCTTCGGGCATAAATCCGATCTTTGTCAGCCAGGACAATGCACCGGTCTACAATGGGTTTTGGTTTCAGGTGACTGAAGAGAACTTTGCCATTGAATACGGTGATGGCATGGGAGAGGGGAGCAGCGTGTATCGGCGTGGGATAAGGTCGGACTATTTGGACAGACGGGGACGCTGGGTTCATTTGTGCGCGGTGATGCGTAGCGCCGGTGATATGGGGTTGTATCTGAATGGTGTATTGGTGAGCAGCAGTTATGCGGGCTCAAGCAATTTGCCAATGGCGTCAAATTTTCCGAATGACATCGCTAAAATAGGATATTACTACACCAATAGCGCGGTGTATCACTTCAAGGGTATGCTGGACGACCTGCGTGTCTGGAACCGGGCACTGACTGACACGGAGATCCGGGCAACGATGTGCAAGAAACTGACGGGCACCGAAAGCGGACTGATCGGGTACTGGAATTTCGATGAGACATCCGGGACAACAGTAAAAGATAACTCGTCGAAACATTACGATGGAATACTTCGTGGCAATCCCACGCGGGTATATTCCGGCGCGGCGATCGGCGACGAGAGCACGTATCTTTATCCGGCTGCTCCGTGGACCAACGCAACGGCAATGGTCTCGGCTGACGGAACACACGAGCTGGTGGTCAAGAATGTGAAGGGTGCGCCGCAAGGCATGCAGTTGTACCGGGTAAATGCCTTGCCCAGCCAGACAGGTGGATTAAATCTGGCGGACGTCGAGCAGCCCTATTTTGGTGTGTTTTCTGCTGGAAGCGGCACCGGGTATACGTTCGACCTGGAATACGTGTACAATGGCCATGCACCATGTGCGTTGAATGCCCGCACCGACAACCGGGGACCTACCTGGACGTCGGTGGCCACGGCCACCGGCATTTCCGAGCGGTTTGAGATTCTGCGGAGTGACCAGTCGTCTGCTCCAATAACGGTGGACCTGGGGCCTGACCAGCTGATTTGCGACCAGCCTTCGCGCTCCTTGACAGCGACTACGCCGGATGCAGGGACCTTTCTGTGGAGCACGGGTGCGACCACGCCCACCATTACCGTCAACGCTTCGGGATCCTATTGGGTCAAGCTCATGAACGGCTGCAGGTTCGACCGGGATACGGCGGAGATGACCTTCCGCCGGAAGCCTGCTGTATCGCTCGGCGTGGACGAGATCCTTTGTGAGCTGATGCCGCGTAAGCTCCAGCCAGTGACAACAGTTCCCGATGACTATGCCTTCGCCTGGCAGGATGGGTCCACGCAGCCGGTATACGACGTGCGGGATTTTGGTATCTACTGGGTGCAGGTGACAGGCGCGTGCGGTATGGACCGTGACACGGTTGAGTTTGCCAGGAAGCCACAAGAATCCGTTGTGTTCGACCTCGGTGAAGAGCAGCGTGTGTGCGACCAGCCCTTGGTGCAACTCTCTACAAATCTGCCCGCCACCGGAAGGACATTCCATTGGAATACAGGCGCTACGACACCATCGATTGATGTGACGACGACCGGGGAGTATTGGGTGACGGTGGAAAATGTCTGCACGCAGCAGTCAGACACCATTCGCGTGACAATGGATGGTTCGCCTGTTCCTTTTACCCTGGGGGAGGACGAGATTGTTTGTGAAATGGAGGAGAGGATGCTGCTGGCAACGGCGCCGCCCGGGGCCAGCATCGCCTGGCAGGATGGATCAACCTCACCGACTTTATCGGTCAAAGAATTTGGGCGTTATTGGGTAGAGGTGCGCAATGGCTGCGGCGTGATGCAGGATACGGTGACCTTTACAAAGCTACACTATGTCCCGGAATTTATACCGAATATCATTACCCCGAACGGCGACGACCGGAATGAATATTTTATCGCTATACCGAATCCCGATGCTGTTCCGGTCGCACTCCGGGTGTATAACCGCTGGGGCATGCAGGTATATCGGGCGCCGTTTTATAAGAACGACTGGAATGGCGGCGGCCTGAGTCCAGGCATATATTTCTATCACCTGACAGGCGCCTGCATCCCAGAGCAGAAAGGGATGCTAACGATCCGCTAGCGTTTCGCGCTAGATCATTTCCGCGATTTGCTGTTGCGAGCGCACCGGTGCAACGCCCGGCGGCCGTGTGACGGGTATGTTTTGCAAGTGGTCGTCGAGGAGCACGGCCTGCTCGGTATCCT
Organism: Dawidia cretensis; assembly: GCF_018598175.1. Lineage (GTDB taxonomy): Bacteria > Bacteroidota > Bacteroidia > Cytophagales > Cyclobacteriaceae > Ohtaekwangia > Ohtaekwangia cretensis. The sequence goes on along the minus strand of NZ_JAHESE010000046.1, from coordinate 5,679 downwards.
GAAGCTGCAATTGTGCGATATTTTTAACTACCGTTTTTAATGCGTTGTCGCGCAAGGGAAAGCATACCTCTACCCGCCGGTATATATTCCGGTTCATCCAGTCGGCCGAGCCGAGGAAGATCTCTTCGTCGCCGGCGTTGCGGAAGATAAACACACGGCCATGTTCCAGGTAACGGTCGATGATGCGGCGCACGGTAATGTTCTCGCTCATGCCCGGCACACCCGGGATGAGGCAGCACACGCTGCGCACGATGAGCGACACGTGTACGCCGGCGCGCGAGGCATCGTACAATTTACTGATCAGTACTTTGTCTTCCAGGTTGTTGAGCTTGATGGTGATGGCCGCCGGAATGCCTTTGCGGGCAAAGGCGATCTCGCGCTCGATCAGCTGTAGGAATTGTTGCTGTAAGTTGAATTGGCCGACCAGCAGGTAGCGGAAGGCGATGGAAGGCGTTGCGCCGGGACGTCTTTTTTGTTTGAGGAACCGGAACACCTTTTCGATCTCCAGCAGCATGGGCTGGTGGGCGGTAAATAAAATATGGTCCGTATAAAAACGCGCGGTGCTTTCGTTGAAGTTGCCCGTGGCCAGCAGGCCGAGGTATTCGGTGCCGGTGACGGTCTTGCGTTTGAGCATGGCCATTTTGGCGTGTACTTTTAAGCCCGGAAGGCTTTGGATGACCTGTACGCCCGAGGCTTTCATTTTTTTCATCCAATGTAGATTGTTGGCTTCGTCGAACCGGGCCTTCAGCTCGACAAAGACCGTTACTTTCTTGCCGTTGCGAGCCGCATTGATCAACGCATGGGCAATGCGCGAATCGTGGGCGACGCGATACAAGGTCACGTAGATGCGGGTGACGTACGGATCGATGGACGCTTCGTTAAAGAAGCGCAGTACGGCGTGATAGGTGTGATAGGGCGGATGCAGGAGGATGTCGCGGTCGCGGATCTCTTCGCAGAGCGAGCCTTGGGGGTTATGCGGAATGTAGGGCCGGGTGGTCCAGGGCTCGTAGGAGAATGACGGATCTTTTAGCGGCAGCGATGCCAGGTCTTTCAGGTTGTGGTGTGCGCCGCCTTGTACAAAGGTGGCCTTCTTCAACCCCAACTGCTTTTTGAGATAGGCCAGGATGTGCGATGGGATGCCGGGCTCGTGCAGGAAACGGGTGGCGAAACCCAGCTCGCGCTGCGTGATCTTGCGCTCGATCTTCTTGGCCAGGTTGCCTTCAAACTCGTCGTTCAGGTCCAGCTCGGCATCACGGGTCACCTTAAAGCTGTGGCAGGTGAGGATGCGGTCTTCACCAAATGCCTTGCCGAGGTTGGCGCGGATGATGTCTTCCAGGAAAAGTATATACTGCGTGCCGCCGTGGTGGAAGCTATAGAACCGTGGCAGGTGATGCGTGGGCACGCGTACCAGACTGATGCGTTCGGTGCCGTCGGGGTCCGCGTGCGCGATGACCAGGTATAGCGTATTGTTCTCGGGGAAGAAGTCCGTGCGTTCGGACAGCGGTATGATGTGCAGAAAGGTAGCGGCGTCGTGCGCAAAGGCGTCGTGCACGGCCGGTAAGATCACGTCGGGGATCGGCTCGTTGTAGAGCAACCGGATGTTGTGTCGCAGGAGCGCGGGCAGGATCTGCGTGATCATGGTTTGTCCGAACTGTTCTTGCTGCGTGTGAATGGTTTGCGTGACGTCGGGCAAGACATCGACCAGGTCGCGGCCGCCGCTTTTGGTGGCCAGCGTTTGCAGGGCCATCAGCGTCGGTACCCGCACACGATAAAACTCGTCGAGGTTGGAGGAGTAGATGGACAGGAACCGGATGCGCTCCATCAACGGCACGCTTTCGCGTTGGGCTTCGGCCAGCACGCGTGCATTGAAAGACAGCCAGCTGAGGTCACGGTCAAAGAAGCGGTCGGGGAGCTGATTTTTTTTTGTCTTTTTATCAGGCATACAGAACATGTGAGAACACTACGATGGATCGGTCGGCAATGTACCATTAGCCGTCAGGTTGCGAACGACGCGGGCGGGGTTGCCTACCGCCAGCGAATCGCTCGGTACGTCGCGTGTGACCACGGCGCCGGCGCCGATCACACACCGGTCGCCGATGGTTACGCCGGGGCAGACGATGGCGCCGCCGCCAATCCAGCAGTCGTCGCCGATCGTGATGGGCCTGGCAAATTCCTGCGTGCGCCGCAACATGGCATCGAGGGGATGCGTGGCGGTATAGAGCTGTGCCCCCGGGCCAAACATCACATTCGACCCGATGGTGACGCGCATTACATCCAGGATGGTACACTGCACGTTGAAGTAAACGTTCTCGCCGCAGTAAATATTATACCCGTAGTCGCATTGGAAAGGCGGTTCGATATATAGCGATGGATGGGTATTCGGCATTAGCTCGCGCAGGACGGCCAGTGCGCCGGGCCCTACCACATATTCGGTGATGTTGAGCCGGTGTAGCAGTTGTTTGGCCCGCCGGCGGTCGGCCACAAGCTCGGGATCGAGCGCATAATACAGCTCACCCGCCACCATCTTTTCTTTTTCAGTCTTCATACAAGAGGGTTTTGTTGTCTGGTGGGTGTAAGGTAAAAAAAATCCCTTCAGGAACCACCCTGAAGGGAAACACTAACCCAAAGGAATAAACTTACTACTACAACAAAGCTAATCGGTCCAGGCGACGATGGGGTTGGAAAGATGTTATTTTATCGTTATGGATGCCCCGGACTGCTGACACGACGTCTTTCATTCCATGGTGTCGCGGTATATTCAATTGGTTTATCAACGGATACGAACAACGCTTAGTGGTATATTTGACCTGTAGATGGCAATGCGGCAATTCCGCCACCATGGGATCCAGCCGGATTTCAATCGAAATCTTAATAATCAAGTAATATAAATTCCAAGTTTTACCGGTATACTTGGCTACCTAAACAGTCCGTTATGTCAGTCGATCGTGAAGTGGTAAAATCTGTTAAAGAAGGTTCGGTTCGCGCTTTTGAGCTTGTGTATACCGCGTACGTGGACCGTGTGTATCGCTTTCTATACACGTTGTTGCGGTCGGGCGAAGATGCCCGGGAAGCTACGCAGGACGTTTTTGTGAAGTTGTGGGACAGCCGTGAACAGCTGCAGGAAGATCGTGCGCTCTCTTTTTATCTCTTTGCAATCTGCCGCAACCATGCCTTCAATATTTTGCGCAAACGCAAAAGCCAGGCGGGTGTGGTGGAAGAGTACCAACGTGACCAGCCGTCGGTGACGTTGTCGGCCGAGGAAGGAACAGAGGACACCTATTCCGCTTTATTGGAAGAGGCTATTGAGACGCTGCCACCCAAGCGCAAGCGGATCTTCGAGTTGTGCAAAATACAGGGGCTCTCGTATAAACAAGCTGCCAGCACGTTGCAAATTTCCGACGGCACGGTAGAAGTGCAAGTCGCCAAAGCCATGAAACAGATCCGTTTATACATGGTCAAGCAGGACGTTAGCCGTGTATGTGAATAACGGATCATGATTCCGTAACATATCCTTAATCTTTGCGCGTATAGGAAACCGTATAGGTGGCGTGTATTACAATAAAACGAATACATGCACCTTACCGAAGACCTGTTGCGACGTTATTTCGAAAACCGCTGTACTCCTGGCGAGGAGCGGTTTGTGGAGGAAGCGCTGCAGCGGGATGACGCTGCGATTCCCGGGCTTTTAGAAGACTATTGGGCGCAGTCGGCAGAGGGCGTACCCCTGGCGGAAGCGGACCGAAAAGCAATGTTCCGTGATATTCAAGGAAGAATTGCTGTGGACGAAGCGCCACAGAAAACTGTCTCCCGTCCCTGGTTTGGCGGAGCGGCGTTCCGCATAGCAGCTTCCGTGACAATCCTGATCGGGGCGCTCGTGGGGGGATATTTCTTTTTCCGGGGTTCACGTCCCACACACTATTATACAATCACTTCGCAGGCCGACCGCCAGCAGATTACCATGCCTGACAGCTCGGTGATCTGGCTGGCCAGCTACAGCCGGCTGACATATTCCAGTAACTATAATAAAGAGGACCGCCGTGTGCGCCTGGTAGGGGAGGCCTACTTTGAAGTGCGCCGCGACACCCAGCGGCCTTTTATCGTTGCGACTTCCACACTTTCTACGCGTGTACTGGGCACCCACTTTAATGTAAAAGCCGAACAAGCTGAGGACAACATCGCGGTGACGCTGCTGGAGGGGAAAGTATCCGTAGCACGGGAGGACAGTGTGCAAGGTACGTCGGAAGAGCTGGCGTTGCTGGATCCGGATCAGCAACTGATCTACAACCGGCAGACGGGTAATGTTACACGCCTGCAGGTGGAGGCTTATGATTATGCCGCCTGGAAGGATGGCGTGTTGAATCTCAAGAACCTGACGTTCCAGGAGGCTTTAAAGCGCCTCGAAAAATGGTATGGGGTGACGATTACGGTATCAGACCCCGCGATCAACCGGTGTATAATCCATGCCAGCTTTAAGAATGAATCGTTGCCGAACGTGCTGAAGACGATCGGTATGACGGTTGGATTTACCTATGCGGTTGAATCGCACCAGGTGAAGATCGTCGGCCGCGGTTGCTCGGCGACAACCCGGTAAAACGGACATTAGTAAATACTTAACCTATGACTATATCTTTTACGAACGCTATGCATCGGACTTTCACCTGACATAAAAAAGAACAACCGGAAGGGATGGAATCCCTGCCGGTTGCCAAAGCTTCCCGATAGGCTTGGCGGCAGAACGGGAAGCGGCTTTAATCTTTGTAGAACGCAGTATTAAAACCTATTTCAAGTATATGGAAAAAATCCTTTGGAAAGGATTCTGGAATGTCTTTTTCATTTTTATGCGGTACACCTCGATTGTTGGTCTTCTCATTTGTGTCTGCAGCACTCTTCTTTTTGCGGAAACGGGATCCGCACAGGGCATTCAAAACACCCGCATGAGCCTGCATGTGACAAACATGCCGTTGTCGGACGTATTGGAGGATATCGAACGGCGCACGGGCTTCCGGTTTGTGTATAACCGGACGGAGCTTGACACCCGCACGCGGGTGACGCTGTCTGTCGACAACACGTCGGTTTCCGATATTCTTCGGAAGCTGCTTGCGGCTAAACATATGCGTGCGCGGCAGGTGCGTAACAGCATTGTGCTGGTGGCGGAGCCGTTGCCGCAGTTGCGGCAGGCGACGGGCAGTATACAGGGCGTTGTGACCGACAGCGAGTCGGGTTTGACCTTGCCCGGCGCGAACGTGATGATCGAAGGCTCCGGTCAGGGTGCGTCTACTGATAAAGACGGAAAGTTTCAGTTGGCGAAGCTTATGCCGGGGACTTACACGGTGTTGGTATCGTTTATCAGTTATCAAAGCAAGAAAGTTGAAAATATCACGGTAACCGGTAATAATGCGTCTACCGTCACTGTGGCCCTGGCGCCTGCGGCGTCTAACCTGGCCGAAGTGGTCGTGCAGGCGGACGTGGATGTGCGGTATACGCCGATTCAGCACAGCACGGAAGAGTCGTTACTGTCGGATATGCGTTCGAGCAATAACATCGTTACCGGGATCAGCAATGTGCAGATTGTGCGCAGTTTGGATCGCGACGCGGCGGATGTGATGCGGCGTGTGCCGGGTGTTACGGTGCTGAACAACTTTGTGCTGGTGCGGGGTCTCGATCCGCGCTATAATATCA
>NZ_JAHESE010000045.1 GCF_018598175.1 Dawidia cretensis | reverse complement strand
GTCCTCTTTAAGACGATAAAATTAGTAAAAAATCTTAACCTGACACTTGGTCCTTATGACAGTACCTTGCGCCAGATACGTTTTCGTTCTATCTATAGTGGAAAAAATCTTCCAGCGGGACGGTAACACCGGCCAATAGCATGTGCCGGTTCTTATCGTTCAACGTATTATTTGTCGAGTATCCATACCCAATCGAAGCATATCCCAAAAAAGTGAACGACAACGCATACACCCTCTCAAATACCCGGGCGTCTTTACGGCTCCTTTGGTAGAACAACATTTGCGGCTCTACACCAATGGGCTTCTTCACCTCCACCGAATAACCATCATAGCCGACACGTTCCCACCGTACATGCGCGCCAACACCCACGATCAAACTAAATTGGTACGAAGATGAAGATGAGCCGCCCGATCGCGTTTCTCTGGAACTACCATTGAGCGAAGGCGCGGCGAACGTCGGCAACAACACCATACGTTTCAGGTGTATGTCGGCACCGCGTGGCGTGCCGATAGGCCGTATGCGGTCGCGCGACAATCGCCAACCGCGTGGCCGCGATTCCTGGCTGTTTCGCAGTACCTGCAGGGTTTCCAATTGCATCGGCGTAAAATCGGTCGTATCAACTTTTTCAAGCTGGGCACTGACCGCCGGAATACAGAACAACAAAAATAACAACGTGAGTAGCGAGCTCACCGGGTGCGCCTGTAGAAAGATGCCCATACGCAGGTAGGTTAGATAGGTGTATCCTGAAAGTAACAATATCTGTACCAGAAAAACGTATACCCTATTCAGCCTGCTGTTTTAACAAGGCTATACGTCTGTAATGGAGCTCCATCTGCTGCTGCATGCGGCGGTCATAGTCGGTTTCCAACTCCCCGATTTTACTCACGAGAATAAACAGCTCCAGCGCCAGGAGAAAAATAAACCAGATCAGCCAGGCACCAAATGAAATACCAGATTCGGACAGTAGCGAAAACATCACTTCTAACTCATCTAAAAAACCAACGTTGGCCTTAATTTCCCCCTCAATTTGTTGACGCAGTCCGATCAATGAGCTATCCCTCTTTGCTTTTTCCTTATGTAATGCCAGGATCATTTTATCCATAGGCTCAAGCAGGCTTGCCTGGGGATTCGGCAACTTTCGTATCGACACGTTTGTACTTTTCCGCTTGGCTGTGTCATACGATATATCTTGTTCCACGATTTTAACAAAGGGATTTTTTGAGATTTCATCGATAATCTGCCTTTTCTCCTTCTCTTTAGAAACGATCGTAGAATCAATCTCTGCCAACTGGCGCCGATATTCCTCCGCGCGTATTGGAAAGACCCTCTTTACCTCATCTCCTATTGTCATTATCTTCCGTTTTTCGATGTCGTCCTTAAACATATTCTGGTCTATAATAACGGTTCCAATCATGGCCATGGAGAGTGCAATCAACGTACGAAACCCACCCATCAACCAACTACTCTTTGAAGCCAGAATCACCTGACGCTCAATCTGCACAATTAAGAATATCATCAAGATCGAACCCGCCAGACACATATACCAGGTTCCCTTCAAATAGCGCTCCGTAAAAGCATACCCGATAAACATCCATAACAAACAGATGATCAGCAACGCTGAAGTATATTTCAACAACCGCTTCTTCGACAGTTCGCTGCAAGAGCTGAGTATCTTATAATTGATACCCGTAAGAAAACACCCAAACTTAAGCCATCCGTTTCTCATATCTATTAAGGATTAGGTCTTCTTCCAAAGATTGCGTTGTATGTGATTGCCGCAAACCCATTGCGAAATCCTTTTTTGTATCCCAGTACCAGGTTCTGACACAACCCTTTGCCCGTGTCAGCATCATTACCAATGGTTTCCACTTCTTTCATTTCCTGTTCGACTGTTTTCTTGAATGTCACGAGCTCGTCGACAGTCTCCAGCATACCGCTCCGGCTGCGGGAATCAATGTGAAAATCGATCGTACGCAGGTATCCGGTGTAATACATCTTCACCCGGGCAATCAACAGTTGAAGGTCGTTATTGATGTACAGCACGTTCTCTTCCATATAACTGGTATCCGGATTAATGAGAGCATCCTCATATCCTCGCTTTTCCAGGTTTTGCTCCAGGTATTGGTACAAGGTGTGAATGTCGTTAGCCGCGCGTGCTTGTGGCTGCTCCGGCGATGTCTTGGCTGGCTTGCTTTTAGAAGCCTCGACAAACACATGCTCCGGCACCTCCGGCGTGGCCGTCCTGGTAACCGGCTCGGAGGCGATGCCGTGCAGGGTCAACACTTTTTCCGTTTTTACTTCTTCAACAGTGCCGGCACCGTTGGAACTTCTAGTAAAATTAAATAAGCTCATATTACAAGTAGATTACAGGTAGATAATAGGTACGTGATATTGGGCATGGCCCCGACCGTGGCAACGCTCACAGAGCGTGATCATCAAATTGTCGGCATAATCCCACGGGGCCTTAAACTGTCGCAGAGAAACGATGTAGTGATATTGGCGGTGATGTATCTGCAGCTTGTCACCACTGGCACAGAGCACGCAGCAACTATTATCGCGCTCCAGAATTTCAGCCCGGCGGGCAAACCAGCGCTTGTCAAACAATAGTTTCCCATAACTACCGTGACCCTTTTCTGGCAATTCAATCTCAATCTGCGCCACGATCTGATCTTTAAAATCATAGTCGCCAAAACGCGACCGGGTCAGCGAGCTGTTCCGGATCTTACCGACATGAAACCGACTTTCCATATTATGTAGCTTTTCGCTGGTATTCACCTATCAATCTGATAAACTCGGCAAACCGATCCATGGCGCCGGTGCGCGAGGTCATGATCGTGTCGTTCCATCCTTGCCCGGACGTAAAGGTGTATTCCGTATATAGGCAGATTGATAATAGCCGATTGCCTTTAAAGCGTCGGTCCGGCTCACCATCTTTGTTTAGGTATTGCCACCGTTGATCGACTACGGTCGCGTCCGCCAGTAAACTTTCGCTCTCCTGAAACCGAACGTCCTCCCGCTTGATCTGAATGTTTTTATAAAACACCGCCCCAAGCTGCCGCCCCCTTCGGAAAATAATCCTTTCGGGAAAAAAGTATACCTCTTTATCAGCCAGGTGCATGTAAGGCACCGACACGTTCATGACCAGGTGCGGTGATGGAAGGCGGTGGGACGAAATCTCCTTGATCAGAGTACGATCCACCGATTGATTGGCGCCACCATGGCGACGGCGATCCTCAAGGGTCTCGGTAGCTACATTATGCCAAATCCGGGATGTCGTGGCGAATTCCTGAAAAGACAGAATGAATTTATCGTACAATTCACGATGTCCTTCCTCCATGGTATAGTCCACAAACATCGTTCTTCGTCGCTCATCCCATCGTCGAATCCAGACAAGAGACGTTACCCACCCGGCCATCAACACGATGCCCAACACCAGAAATATCGGCATATCCGCTGACCGAGACTGGCAGAATCCAACATACAGCATCATTCCGATCAAGCCAGCAATAAGAACCGGTTTATAAAATGCAAATTGGCCAGCCTTTGATTCCAATTCGGATACAAAATCCTGCGAGTCCACATCCGTCAGACTGTTCATCGCAGCATCGTCTTCCACGTCGCGTACCTTTGCTTCAAACTCGGCTTGTTTGACCGACCAGGTATCTACGGCAGAAATACGCGATTTACCACGAATATTCTTTCGATAATAAATGCCGTTAGCACCAAGCGTAACATGCGTACCCCGACTGTTCACCCCGATCCGCGCACCCTTCACACCCATCGACATACCCACCCCTCGATTGGAGAATGAAAAACGAAATGGGCCAAAAGATTTCGACTTTCTGAAAGACCAAGCCATATACAAAAGATGGTTAGACAGTCTGATCCTCGGTAGGAGCGTTCGGGGCCTCTTTCTTGACAACGTCAATAGCGTTCTCACGATTTACTTTAGTAGTATATCCCTCGCTGCTACGTGCAATCACCTGGCCATTCTCTGCTTTCAAATTAAACCGATAATCATCTGTCTTATCGGTCCGTTCATAACGATTGTCATTCGGAGCGTTGCGCTTCACAGAGTCGATGCCATTGACGCAGGAAGGTTTGCCAACATATCCTTCACTAATTATAATGATTTTGCCGTTTCCGGCCTTAAAGCGGAAGTAGAACTCGCCATTCTTAGCTTTGAAGATTTCGAATTTGGGATTGTTCATGGTTATAGTATTTAATAGGTGATTCTTGATATTACTATTTACATCCACAGCCGCTTCCTGTCGTCCACTCACAACACGGCCCGCCGCAGTTGTCTTTTTTCTTCCCTGAACAACCACAAGATGACGTGGATGGGCAGTTCGTACCAGGCGTGGTACCATCTGTGAGATGCTCGCAGGCTTTGCCGTCGTTGTCATTATCAAGTTCGCCCAGGCACGATGGATCGGCGTCGAAAGCGGCTTGCGCTTCAGCCTGCGTGGCGTAGTCATCACAGGTCTTATCGGGGCATAGCGGAGTATCCGCGGTGCTACAGTGCGTAAATAACAGCAGGAACAGGAAGATAGCGCGATACATGGTGTTGGTGCGTTGACGATATGAAGTACGCGATGGCGGCGGGCTTTCGAACAACGTACTTTCCCAACCCTATCACGCGTCTTCCTGCCCTGGCTGAGAGCTTTCCGATCGTCACTGATGTTGCCAGCAACGACCATTGGCGCTGGCGGCACGCTTACAACGCGCACCGGCTTTTGTCAACGCACTACACTGCGATGAAGTCGTCGCTTTCTTCGCCGGTGCCGGGCGAGCTGGTTTTGATGAAGGGGCCGGCGTATTACGATCGTCAGATTTCTCTGATGCAGGGGTCGCCTCGTCAGCCTCAGCAGCGTCGTCCACCTCCACCGCGGGATTGCAGACGCTGCAGGCGTCGTAGCCAAGCTCCAGCGCCTTCGACAATGTGATCTCGATCTTACTGGTACGCAGGTACTGGCAGTAGTCGTCGTGATACTTCTTGCCTGTCTTCGTAACATATACCGTCTGGGCCTCGACCGGTGGCGCGGTGCAAGCCAACAGCCACAGACACCAGATAAACAACGTTAGCTTTTTCATGAGGCGACGACTCCTAACCGCATCAGTACACTCGTGACAAAGATCTTTCGGGGGTGCGGGGCGTTGCTGCGGTTGCAGAAATGGGTTATCGCATCGCGAATGGCCAGCCGGTCGAGGTAGCCAAAAGCTTCGTGGATCTTGTCGACAAGGTAATCTATTTCCCATTTTTCGGTGCAGGAAAAGAAGTGTGAGTCCTCCTTCTTTTGTTTCCGGTTATCATAATCGGACCAGTCCTCTAATACTTTACTTAAGCTCATAACACATAGGGGTTAACTATGCGCTAAAACTGCTTTACCGCCGCAATTCGTGCTACCCAACTTTCCGGACGAAACGCTATTTTTTCCCTTGGACAAAATAAGCTTTCCACACTATTTCACGCCCTGCAGCACCCAGGCATCGCCCGCTTGTACAAACGTGTAGGTCTCCGTAGGGGGCAAGGCGGTGATCGTGACCTGATGGCGTTTGGTGTCGCTCGCAGACTTCGGAAAGTCGAGCGTGGTGTATACCATGCGTACTCCCTCGGAATACGTCACCGTCACGGCGTAACCTTCCCCCTGCTCGGGCGCAACGATAGTTGTATACGTGACCGACTGCGGGTTATAAAACACCCAGGAGGAAGCGCTTGCATACACTTGTGGATTAACCATGCCATACTGATTAGCCGGCGTGAACTCCTTCATGGGTCGTTTCAGTGTCATCTCGACGTTATGTCGCCCGGAAACTTCTTTGCCGGGCCAGACCACAGTATATTCGTTTCGGTAGTACGAATTCGTATTCAAAAAGCTATCATATAAAACGACGGCACGCGACAACCCCTCAGGATTCATCTGCTGCCGGCGGATAAGCCCTTGCAAATTCTGATCTGTCGCCCGTTGCAAATCATGGATGCGATGTTCAATCGCTTCCGTCACGATGGCTGCTTTAGGATATTGAGAAAAGAAGGGTATGATGCCGTACACGGCCAGCGTTAACAGGAGACAGGCACAGGCTATCAGCAGGATTCGTTTCCAGTTGAAAACCGGTGGCGGCGGCGTTTCCGGGCATATGCCCACAGCCCGACAGATCTCCGTAGCGACGTAGTCGATTCCTTTTGTTGCCCGTACAGCAACAATATCCGCCATCAGCGGATACCGTGCCGCCAGCTCTTCCGGTGTAATATCATATAGTACCGGAAGGATCAGATTTTTATTCTCCTGTTGCTCCCGGCGCAAAAAGGTGAAAAACTCACCCAATGCCCAGATCTTGGTCAGATAGGTCGGGCTTAAGATCACGACGCCGAAACGGCATTTATCAAGTCCCTGAAAGATGGTGTCAATTAAGCGCTCGCCGATACTGAGCTCTTTGCCCGAATACCATACTTTTACTCCCTTCGCCACCAGCGCATCGTACAATTCGTTGGCAATAGCCATCTTATCCTCCACCGCGTGCGAGATGAAGACGTCATACCGGTATTTAGCTTTAGCCATCCCTTTCGTATTTAGCGTTAATACTCTACTAAACAGGAATAACTCACAAACCCACTTTCCGGGTACAACGGGTACTTTTCCGAAGTCTACCGAATGATTTTCAGTCTCCCCAGCACTTCCTCCCGATAGCCATCGCTCATCTGCACCTGCTTCTTACCAAAATGAATGACGTTACCATCGAGCGACGCAATACGATTTAAATTCACCACATACGAGCGATGCGCACGCACAAAATCCTCCTGTCCCAGTTGCTCCCAAATGTGATTCATACTGGTGGAAAAGGTGTACTCCTTTGTTTCCGTCACGATGTTACAATAGGCACGATCCGCCTGGAGGTATAAAATGTCGTCGAGCTTCAGCCGGCGGAACACCTGGTTATCTTCGCGTAAAAATACATGGTCTTTCTTAACAGGGCGCCTGGCCGCATGCGTATTGGCATTTGTAAAAGCAATATCAATGGCCCGTACCAGGTCAGCCTCGTTAAAAGGTTTGGTAATATAGGCGGCGGGTTGCGTTTTCTTCGCGCGCTCCAGCGTCTTTTGGTCTGCAAAGTCAGACAGGTAAATCACCGGTATGTCGTATTCTTGTGTCAGCACAAGGGCCGCCGAAATACCATCCATGGCGCCGGCCAGCTCAATGTCCATCAGCACAAGATCCGGCGGCGTTGTCTTCACAGCCTCCAGGGCAGCTTCACCGGAGTCATATATGCCGGAAACTTCCAGTCCGTGCTTGCGTAGCTTGCCCGCAATGTCCTCGGCAATCAGGGCTTTGTCTTCCACAATGAGTACGTTTATAGCAGTCATAACTTTATAGGGGTAATACAATACGATAGGCGGTACCGGCCTGGGTTTCTACATCGACCTTTCCCTTCAACTCTTTAATCAACATATTCACCATCTTCAGGCCAAACGAGCCAGATCCCTCCCGTGTCTTCTGCGGACCCATGCCCACGCCGTTGTCGCGCACATCGATCCGCACCTCCCCTGCGCGTGGCTCCTGTAAGCGGATCTCCAGCGCGGGTGCCGGATGCTTGTCATACGCATACTTCAGCGCATTGCTGACCAGCTCGTTCAGGATCAACCCGATGGGAATAGCCTTGTCAACATCGATGGACACCGCGTCACATTGTATCCGCAGCTGCAGTCGGTCCGTCGTAAATCCATAGGTATGCACCAGGAAGTCGCCCAGCTCTTCGACATACTCTTTCATATCGATGGTGCGGTTGTTATCGTCACGGTAAAGCTTCTTATGAATAAGCGCCATGGCGTTGACGCGGCTCTCGCTGCTTTTAATCGCAAGCAGCGCGTCTTCATCCTTCACATTCTGCGACTGCAGGCTTAGCACGCTCGACAATATTTGCAGGTTATTCTTAACCCGATGGTTCAGCTCCTTAAACAGCGTCTCTGCTTTTCTCTTGTTTTGCTGGCTGGACCTGTACAATAGGTATATCACAATAACCACAATGGTAACCCCCATGGCCAGCCCAATGAGTCTATTGATCCATTGCTGATGCTGGATGGCCTCCTGGCCCATTTTCGCCAGTTGTTCCAGGTTTTGCCGGGTTTTATACTGAATATTGAGGGCCTGAAGGCTCTGCGCCTTGTCTTTGTTCAGCAAACTATCTTTAACCATCAACAATTCCTCCACGATCTTTACCGTGAGGTCGTTTGGATGCATCGCGCGATACAATGCCAGTCGTTGCTCCAATAACTGGCGCAGGTAATCGGGGGCACGCCCTGCGCGCGCCAGCCTTTCGGCGCGGTCCAGCAGTTCACCCGCCTCCGCATATCGTCGTTGGCGCAGCTGCAGTTCAATCAAATTATGGAGTACAATAATCTCGTCGATGCGGGAATCGGCTGCGGTATGAATGGCGAGGGCTTCCTGCAAAAGCGATGTTGCACGGCGCTCATCTCCCAGTGCCATATATGTTTCTCCGAGCAGGTTTAACGTCTTTCCCAATGCCTTGGTATCACGCGCATTCCGTTTTATATTTTCAGCGCGGATCAAGCAGCTCAAGGCGCTATCGTATCGATGCAGGCGTAGAAACGTTTCGCCCTTGTTGTTGAGTAGCGGCGCAATATAAGCGTCGATACCCGCCGCCCGTGCCGCGTGTACGGCATTATTAAAAGAAACGAGGGCATCCTGATAGTCTCTTGTCTTCAGGCAAATATTGCCTTGTGTATTGTAGCCGATGATCAGGTACGCACCCGGTGGTCGGCGTTCGAGATAGTCGAGCGCGTTTAACAGCGTATCAAGTGCCTCTTCGTAGAGACCGATCTCTTTATAGACCATTGCCAGGTTGATCTCTACGGCCATCGCGTTGCCGCGTTTACCATGCTGTTGGTATAGGTAAAGCGCATCGCTAAAGTAATAAATAGCGCTGTCCAGCATACCCTTGCGCTGTAACAACGTACCGAGCGCGTTCAGCGACGAAGCATTCAGGGTATCGTTGGCAGACTTAAACCGTGGAGAAAGCGACAATTTATAGTAATAAAAAGCGCTGTCATCGCGCTTGAGACTATTATAGTAGAATCCGATATGAGACAAGGAAAAGGACGTCCGATACCGATTACCGGCAGCCTGCTCGGTCTGCACGGCGCGCCGGAGGCTGTCCAGCTTTCGATCCTGAGCACCGGCGCTAGTAAACGTGAGTACAAATACCACACATCCTATAGATATAAAACGCATACGGATAGAGCACAAGGCTGGTTAGATCATACTAAGATAAAGAAAACGGTGAAGTCCTCAAGGACTCCACCGTATAAAAGGCCCCGTTACGGTTTGGGCGGGGGCGGAATAACGATCGGAATGTCCTCGTTATTCGTAGGAGCAACATACTCCTCCGTGCAGCTTACAGCAGTGATAGAAATAAACACGACAAGCAATAGATATTTAAAGGTTTTCATTTTTGTTACTAGTTTTAGTTTTCGGAAGATTCTCCAGAAGGCTGGCGGAAAAGGCATGGAAGTCCCGGGGCAGGTCTGGATGGACCTGTCATTTCAATCCCGTGCGGATTTCTCGCCAGTTGCCTGGAACTTTACTTAAGCCATGGAGTGTGTGACTTGCCGGAGATCTTTACCGTGGCTGCCTCCATGAAAGCAGCACCGCGTAAACATCTCGTCGCAAGCGTTGATCGATCGATCGCGTTAACGTAGTTCAAAGGTGAATAAAGGCCGTACGATAGCCTACCCGTGACTTTCCGATGATTTCCTGTTTTATTCCTTTTTTATCCACTAATTGTTATACCCTTATCAACATGGACGTACATATCACCTACATCGAACGCCTTATGGAAATGCTTGCCGCAAAAACGAAGCAGCGACTGGACAACAAAGGATTTATCGCGATGGAAATAGAAATCAGCGAGGGTATTACAAAGAAGTATTTATATGAGAGTATGTACCTGAAAACAAAGAAAGCCCGGGAATCGGGCATTGAAACGGTGCCGTTAAACCAGTCAAAACTTGACGTGCTTGCGCAGTATCTGGGTGCAAAAAGTTTCATCGTATTATGCGATCAACTGGATAAAGAGCGAAGCCCGGTGCTCATGAGTTGCCTCGGCAATTATTACTGTTACGTACGCCGCAATGCAGAGATCGGCGTCGTCATGCGATCGCCGGTAAGGATCATCGAAAAGAACAATACAATCTGGTTTGAACTTCAGGGACCAACATGGCTGTATGCAGGCGAAATGTTACTAAAAAATGGATGCCTGTTTATTTGCATGCGGGCTACCGGTGGAAAGGAGATCCACCATGTTTATAAAATCGGTTTTCGCGAACAACCACCTGTGATGCAAGGCATCTTTTCAGGTGTGTCCACCGTATTTGAACCCATTGGAGGAAGAACGGTGCTGATCCGCACCCAAGAAGACTTTACGAAGCTCGAAAATTTGGAGCTCAAAATCGCCGACATGAAACGCTCTAAGGACAAAGAGCAGCGGCGACTGGCGGAGTATTTTCTATCCTATGAAACCAACAATCTAAAGATCAAGCCGGTCACAACCTTCACGGTCGACGACCTGGGTAACGGGAAATAAACTTATCCAACCTTATATTTCAATCTTATGATACCTTGCATCGGGTATCACAACGGAAATTATTGTCATTTTTGACATTTTTTATCGTACTTGTCTAATACCGCCACATAACCCAGGTGTCTTTAGTGTAGGATCTGTATGAAAAAGTATACAGAACCGTTAGCTTTCTCTTCCAAACCCCAAAACCTGAGTTGTCATGATAAACGCAGAACCAACGCCTGCCGTGTCACGCGTTCCGGTACTATCACTCATCGCCCTTTGCAGCGCCGCATTGCTGGCCTTCCTGTTCGTGTGGCTGAAAGGCGATCGCGCGGAAAGCTGCGATGACAAGGTCGTCGTCAGTCAAGAGCGCCTACTCGATCTTCCCGACGCAAGCTCTATCATCACCTCTACCGCCACGGTATTGTGCTACGCGCCCACCTTGGTCAACAAAGACCATCGCCGCGTCGTAAACCTGCAAAGCGGATCCGCGTATTTTGAAATAGCGCCCGATCCGACCAAGCCATTCCTGGTAAACACCCTGGGCGCCGCGACCGTCGAAGTAAAAGGTACAGGCTTTAATGTGTCGGCCGATCCCGAGCAAGGCATCGCCCGCATCGCCGTCGCACACGGCCTGGTGGTGGTGCACTTCCACGACGAGGACATCGAAATCACGCCCGGACACCAGCTCACACTGAACACCCGTACTCAAACCACCCGCCTCGAATCCTTTGATCCCAATCGGGTAAGCTGGCCTTTCCCCAAACTTAGTTTCCAGAACGCCACGCTGGAAGAAATCGCCCGCACCCTGGACAGCCACTTCCACGCCACTGTCATCATTAAAAATGACGAGCTCAAGAAATGCACCATCACCGCCGAATTTGAAAACGAGCAGGTCACCCTGGACAACATCCTCCAAACAGTGTCGCTGGCACTCGGCACGATGAAATACGACCGACGTGAATCGGTCGTCATCATCCATGGCGAGCAATGCTCGAACTAAGTATCCATCCTCGTATCTTCGCGTCCACAAACACCCGTGGACATGGAAGACCCCGACAAGCTCACCCGCATCGTCGAAGCCCGCATGAAGCTGAAGGCGCGGTTTGAAGAAAAGATCCGACACACCCCCTCCGTCGCCGACACGCAGCCCCAGGGCAGCGGCCAGCTCAATCGCCACGGCATGCCCGAAGTGCCCGTCGGCCAAACGATCACCGAAAAGTGGCCCGTACTCGACCTCGGCTATCAACCCGACGTAGACCTGACCCGCTGGCGCCTCATCGTCGACGGCGCCGTTGAAAACCCCGTCCGCCTCACGTGGGACGACTTCCTGGCCCTGCCCCAAACCGACGACACCTCCGACTTCCACTGTGTCACCACCTGGTCAAAACTCAATATGCAGTGGAAAGGCGTCCGTCTGATGGACCTCGCTGCCCTGGTCCATCCACGCGACAAAGCCACGCATATCCTCTGCTATGGCTACGACACCTACGTCACCAACCTATCTCTGGAAGAAGCCCTGAAGCCGGATGTATTATTAGTGCACACCTTCGAAGACAAACCCCTCCCCCAGGAACATGGCGGGCCGGTGCGCATGATTACGCCACAGCTCTACGCCTGGAAGGGCGCCAAGTGGATCAAACGCATTCAGTTTATAACCGCCGATCAGCCTGGGTTCTGGGAAGAGCGCGGGTATTCGAACACGGCTTATCCGTGGCGGAATGACCGCTATAGCTAACTTGCGACAGCAATTGGCACAGATCTGAGCGCCCCCATGCGGGGGGACCTCTGCCTGATAAAACAATTTTATCGTTTCCATCAATGCGGTTATTATATCTTTGCCTGATATGATAAAGGTAATTTCATTATTAGTGTTCCTTTGCTTTTATACAACAACCTATGCCCAAGGACTCATTGGAAAATATTGCGATCATTTTGGGACATGTCTTGAACTAAATAAAGATTCTACCTTCACGTTTGAGTGGAAATTTGACTTAATCCAAAATTGGGCAATGGGCAAATGGAAACTCTCTGGCAAAACACTCCATTTTTCTTTCATTGACGTTTACGATACATTACGAAGAGGAAATAGTACTGACTCTGTATTTTTATCAGCTGATAAACTTCCAAATAGTATTTGCGAATCTGATTTCCCTCAACAATTGCTAAGTTCTCGTGTGCAAGACAAAGATCGATTTAGTAATAGGCTATATCACCTCGGGAAGAAGTTATACTTATTGAACGAGAAGGATAGACTTGAGCGGCGTCGACAAAAACAAATCTGGTCACAAAAGAGATGGCCGTGGGGGTATAAAAAATGGCCTACATATTTTAGAAAAGTGGGCGAAACAACATAATGCCGTGGCACGCGCAGGAGAAGTCAATTGAACGACACTGCCGGATAAGAGCGGAACGTGGTATACCGGTGTTGCTCGACACGTGGTTAGTGTTCCAGGAGACGTTTCTGTCTTAAACTCAAGGAAGTTCCGGAAATTTTTTATTTGCGCAAATTGCTGTCAGCGCTTCTTGAACATCACGCCCCACAAGACAAAGAAAATCGTCATACCCACCATATATATCACCTTCTGTATCCACCATCAACGTCATGTGATTACTGTAGGCTTGTCCAATCGGGCATAGACGCTTACTATCTATTCGTAAAAAATAACTCTCCTTTATCCATTTTGGATCAATATCTCTCATTGCCTTTATCGCATCAAAATGCGCGGTTTCATCTACGCCAACCGTAGTATTGAAGAGAATCTTCAGATTTCCAAATTCAGTAAGCAACTGATCGGCCTTATCAAACCAAAAATACCCCTCGTTTAAAGCCATCTCTTGAAATGCACTTGTGTTTATTTGACGTCCCTCAAACCAACCACTTCTCATTACTATTTCTCGTGTACGTTCATCGAATAGTTTCATATATGCTTGAGCATTATACAAGTTTAGTAAAAAAGCAACCTTAGCGCTATCAGCCAGTTGGCTGGATGGAATTTTATTTTTCATTTTCCCGCCAAGTATTATCTTTCCGCATGGCCAACTTCCTCCCTTCCTCGTCCAAACGTGAACCCGTCGTCTCCGCCGAAAAAGAAGCCGGCAGTCACCGCTTCACCGGCCGTGATATTGTGGTATTAAACGACACCGCCGGCAGCACCGCCATCGAACGCAAAGCCCAAACCGCCTCCCTGCGCATGGCCAACCTGCGCGACTATAAAAGCGCTACCTCGCCCCTCACCGCCGTTTCCAAAGCCCTCTCCGAAGCCGACGGGGTAGTCTTCGATCAATTAAAAGTCGCCGTCGTCAACGCCCCGCACACCGAGCAAGTACAGCGCCTCACCACCGCCCGCAGCGGCGACCGCATCTTCCTCGGCCAGGAACGCGAACGCTACGTGTATGCCCTCGCCAAGCGCCCGACCAAAAAGCCGCTGACATCTTATCTCGACGACGAGCACGCCACCTGGGGCATCCACGCCATCAACGTGCTCAAGTCGAAGTATACCGGCAAAGGCGTCCGCATCGCCATCCTCGACACCGGCATCTATGCCGAGCATCCCGACTTCGAAGGTCGTAAGATCCGCGCCGTCTCCTTTGTCGGCAAGTCCTCCAACGACCTGGATGGCCACGGCACGCATTGTGCCGGTGTTGCGGCGGGGCACGTGAGCCACTCGCATGGATTCCGGTATGGTGTGGCACCGCAGGCGCAGTTGTTTGTCGCGAAGGTTTTAAAGAACAACGGCGAGGGCGAAGACAACTTTGTCCTCGCGGGCATCGAGTGGGCATTGGAGAATAAATGCAAGGTGATCTCTATGTCGCTGGGGTCTGCTGTGAAGAATGGGGAAACATACTATGAAAGCTATGAGACCGTGGCGCGACGCGCGTTAAAATCCGGCACGTTGCTGATTGCCGCCGCAGGCAACGACAGCCGCCGCAAGCGTGGTGTCATCAAGCCCGTGAATCATCCTGCGAACTGTCCTTCGATTTTATCCGTCAGCGCCGTGGATCATCAGTACCAGGTAGCGGACTTCTCGTGTGGCGGCTCGCGCAAGAAAGGCAACCAGGTGAACATTACAGCACCGGGCGTCGATATCATCAGCTGCACGAAGAAAGGCTATGATGTGCTCTCGGGCACATCGATGGCCACACCCTTTGTCGCTGGCATGGCCGCGTTGTTGTGGGAAAAGTATCCGAACGTCACAGGCGACGCTATCTGGAAGAAGCTGGTGGACGGTGCACGTGGGCTAGACCTCCGGACCAGTGACGCCGGTGTCGGCATCGTGTTTACTTCCTGATTTAATATGGGAATCATTATTACGATCTACGATACGCATATCAAAGACATCGCTCGCATTGCGGAGGCGTTGGCGAAGCTCGGCATGAAGGTAGAGCGAGTGATGAAATCAGTGGTGTAATCGCCGGCTCCATCAAAGCAAAGATTATCCCCACAGACCTGAAAATTAAGGGAGTGAAATCCATAGAGCGGGCGCGAACACTCCGCAAGCACGACCTACGCCACACCGTCCTCATATTCCGAAACCATAAAACTTCCTTCCGCATCGATCACCAATAGGCTTATCTTGTCAGGGCATCGCCTAGCGCATACGCGGCAGAAGATATCAAAGCACTCAATATATCGGGACGCACGCATTCGCCCTTAATACTTCCTCCAACCTCTATATCTCAGTTCCCCATCTCTTCCATCTCTTACATGAGATACGGAGGTATAGATTATTAGCGCGTACGGCTTAATCATAGGTCGTGCATCTGTCTCCAAGTCCACGATACAGCAACAAACGCCCCGCACAGTTCACAGAATCGATCGTTTCCGCACCTTATCGATTCACCAGGAAAACTGTAAATCACATTTTAAGAAATAACCGCAAACACAAAAAATGCTCCCGCTCGCATAAACTTTTGTCAACATCTGGGAAATATCATGCTGTATTTTTGATCCGTATTCAACGCCGATATCCCGAAAAAAAAAAATGCTACGGCAAACGTAAAATTTTGTAAACATCTAGGAAACGGCTATCCATACCTTTACATCAAGTTAGAGCACCAAGAAACTTATTGAGCATAAATCATTAAACGCATCGAAAATTCCGCAGTTTCCAATATGGCAGTTATAGAATATGGAAGCGTATGACAGGAATCACACAAACAAGGTACATATACACCGAAATTGCATAAACAAATATTTTCGTTAAAAATCATAAAAATGAAAAACTCAAAAATAATTGATGTAATAATATTTCTATTTGTTATGCTCTTCATATATGCAGCATTTTCTAAACTAAGGGAATATGAAACCTTTCAAGGGCAAATTGGAAAATCTCCGTTAATTATGGATTATGCCAGTTGGATAGCCTTTCTGGTGCCTTTGATCGAAATTGCAATCGCAGTCTCTCTTTTAATTGTGAGGCTCCAACTAATCGCGCTGTATGCAGCCTTCTCTTTAATGTTTCTTTTCTCGGCCTATATATGGTTTATTTTAACCTTCAGTCCATATGTACCATGTTCTTGCGGCGGCATATTAGATAAAATGGGATGGACAGAACACCTAGTATTTAACATCATATTTACCCTTCTAGCCGTCGTTGGAATACACTTAAACTTATCCCAACAAAAGGACAGAGTTCAGATCGCAACCACATAAATTATGAACAAAAAACACTTCTTCATATTGCTCTGCTGCGCATCAGGAATGTTACTGACGCTTGCCGGTCTATACGCCATTTCACCGCTAACCAAAGGCATATATAGAGGTGGATTCGACCGAACATTTAAAAATCAAAGTTCCGTCAACGAAAAAGTCATAGAACTTCCATACAACTCATACTATATAGCAGGAGTATCTAATCATAATATCTATTTGGGAAATTGGACAAATCATTTCCACATGATAGTACTTAATACGGAAACACTTGACTCTCAGCATGTGACACTAAGAATCAAGAACAAAGACACGTTCAAAGACATAGATAGATTCAAACTAAAAGTAGACTCGCCGTATTTTTATTTAACACATGGTACTATGCCAGCGCTTTATAGAGGTGATCTAAATAAAAGAGAAGCAATCCGTTTCATGAATGATTCAGCGTTTTTCTCAGATGCAGAGCCAATAGGTAAATCGTCTTTTATCCTAAAGACGTATAGCACAAAGAACAAAAGTCTAGAACTAGCAAAAGAGACTAGCACTTCACTTGGTATAAAATACAACTATGACATTTTAGAAAAGGTAAATGATGGTATATTCTGCGTAGAAGGAATGTTACATAGCAATAAGTCAAAAAACGAAATAGTATACGTATATACATACAGAAACCAATACATCGTAATGGATACCAGCTTAAATCTGAAATACCGATCAAACACCATCGACACATTCAGGCACCCCAGAATTAAGGTATTAAACACAGAATCATCACAATCCCAAATGCTAACAGGAATACCAACGATAGTTAACTCTCTGAGTTCTGTTGACGACGATCATTTATATATAAAATCCAACATTCTCGCTAAGAATGAAAATGCGAAATCATTCGTCGAAGGAGCAACCTTAGATGTATATAACACTAGCAATGGTAAATATGAATACAGCATGAATCTATACAATCACGAAAACCTCCCATTATCTGAATTCAGAGTCAAGAGAAAAAAGCTAATAACAATTTATAGTAAATATCTCATATTAAGAGATCTCAACTAAGACACAAGATCGATATTCGCATCATTCAGCTAAAATATTCTTACCGGTAGAAACAGGAATGGAAGCCGAACACCTGAAAAAAAGTAGGCATTATCAAACAACTATAAACATTTTAACAACATGAAAACTAAAAATTTGATTTTAGGAGCAATTGCCGTAGTATTCGCAATTGGCGGATCATTTGCATCAGCCTTACTGGTTCCTGCAGAATTTGCAAAACAGGGTGCTACTTGTCGTCCTATCACCACTTCTTGCGATGTAGCAGGCGCTAATCTTTGTACAGTTCGCATTTCAAATGTAAACTACCCTGCATTTGATGACGCCGCGTGTCTGATCCGCACGACAACAACTTCGGCCATTCCAGTACCAGCACAATTTGAGTAATTATCTTAATAAAGATCCCCAAGAATATGGGGATCTTTATTTTATGATTCAACCATAACATCCTCCTATATAGGAAACAAATACAAATATTTTTAACAAACTCTATCATGAAATCCAAAAATGTAATTCTCGGCACAGTTGCCGTCCTTTTCGCTATCGGCGGTTCATTCGCATCATCGTTGCTGGTTCCCGGAGAATACGCAAAACAAGGGGTTAACTGTCGTGCCATTACTACCACATGTGACGTAGCAGGTGGAAACCTCTGCAATGTCCGTATTACCAATGTCACACCGAATGTAATCCTACCTGTATATGATGATCCTGCTTGTTTGATCCGGACAAACACTACTTCACAAGTTCCCATTAACGGGCAATTTGAATAATCATAATACCCCCGGTCCCCATATCAACTATGGGGACTTTTTCAAGATTCAACCACAGCATACTCTTATCAGTAAACAACTAGAAAATAATTAAACTCAACTATGAAAGCTAAAAATGTAATTCTCGGCGCAGTTGCCGTCATTTTCGCTATCGGCAGTTCATTCGCATCATCGTTGCTGGTTCCAGGAGAATACGCAAAACAAGGAGTTAACTGTCGTGCCATTACCACAACGTGTGACGTCGCAGGTGGATACCTGTGCTCGGTACGCATTACGAATGTCACCCCGAACGTAATTCTACCTGTATATGATGATCCCTGTCAGATCCGGACAAACACTACTTCAATGGTTCCCATTAACGGGCAATTTGAATAATCACAATACCCACGGTCCTCTTAGTTGATTTGGGTACCTTTTCTCATCTAAAATCCTTGACTAACCTCCCATGAGAACTAAAAATCTGATTGTAGGCCTGGCAGCTATTATATCAGGCATCGCCAGCTCAACAGCTACACCATTCATGGCTCCGGCAGAATATGCCAAACAAGAGACAACCTGCCGTGCCATTACTAGCGCATGTCAAGTCGCCGCCCCAAATCTCTGCTTCGTCCGTATTACGAATGCTACTTCCCAGGTAATCCTACCCGCATATGACGATCCTGCATGTCTTGTAAGAACTGGTGATACTCACGGAATCCCGATATCCGCACAATTTGAATAGCTCAATATTCACAAATCACCACAAAAATGTAACAATTTATCAAGATCATAAGCTCAGGAACGGCTCATTTGTATGCGGCCATTTCTATTAAAAGCAATCTCACAACTTACCACAATTCTCCGTCGGAATCATCAAAAATTGAACAAATTTGTTGGGTTTCACCCATTGGTTAACAAATAGGTTAACCCCAGAGACAGACAAATTCGAAACCTCGGTGAACCTTTCAACATTATAGAAATACCTGTCATACAATAATTCAGACCAAAAGGAATTGCTCTTAAGCAGTCGACTTGTATTTCGCTCCATCTCCCCAACGTATCGGCCAAATATATCAGCATCTATTCCGTTTTTCCCTAATTTCTCAACCTCCTGTATGGATGCGTTAATAAGAGATTCCGCTTTTTCAGACGAACACTTGAAATTAATAGAGAAAACAAATCTTGGATTAGGATATTTTATACACTTTATTCCAACCGAGACAGCATAAACTCCTTTTTCCTCTTCGCGAAGTCGAAAGGTAATTCTATCCTGCAGTATACATTCCAATGCGCGAGCCCGAAATAAATTACTACTATTATATTCGAATGCATTGGACATAGCCAAATGTACTGTTGCCCCATCAACTGAAGCACATACCCTTTTTATGTCACGGCCATACATACATCCAACCATGTCAGTATTTACGACGACGGTACCGACGTCATTAGTCCCTGCCTTAACGCTTGAAATACTGCCAAAATATTTCACAAGCATACGATCAACAAAATCTTCATTAAAATTACCCGTAACCACAAACGTGTAATTCTTATTTGCATTCATCTGCTCTCTAAAAATCGCATACGATCTTTCAAAATCTACTTTTTCTAAATCCCCATACCCCAAGCTCAATTCTTGTTCGCGAGTGCAGCTATAAACCGTATCCATAAAAACTTCGTCGACATTCCTCTGCATGATACGCTGCAACATCAGACTTTTCCAATTATCAAATGCCGACCGGATCTTTATTGGATTATTAAAATAATTACACACCATATCTACCAAATATTCAATCCTCGAACTATCACAGCTGCCTTTTATACCGGTACTAAAATCAGTAATATATGGGCTAAGCTCAATACCATTTTTTTCCAAAAACTTACTTAACTCTAAATCATTTAAGTTGCTCAGTCCACTTCTCCTGATAAAATCAAAAGATGCAATCGCCGAAAAATATTCATTACCACCATATTGCATTGCGCCAGCATTCGCGAAGCCATGGACAAGAATCAAATTATCATCTCTTCTTCCACTTGATGGCCGAAACGGCTTCAATACAAACTTAATTCCGTTATTCAGCATTACTTCAGTCACGCCATTTACTTTCCGCCTGTAATTAACTGATGGCGCCATGGACGATTCCACACCAACAATATTATACTCATTATAATTAACAGGCCTATATTCCGAAATATCCGGCAACGGAATATCTTCGAAAATGGATTTCAATTCACTAAAATTAGGAAGCTTTTCTTTAATTTTATCCGGAACCAAAACAACAAAATCGAAATTCTCCCCCTTTAACCAAGAATTAGCTTGTTTACTTACCTCACCTAACGAAATGGTTCCAATTGCATCTTGCATCTTATCGGAAAGCACTGCTTGATCCAGCATAGAATAACCATATAAAAAATGCTTTGTGTAGGAATCAATCAGTTTTTTCGAAGTAACTGACTTCCCTTTTTTTAACATCTGCTTCCGTAAGACGTCCTTTGCATTTACAAGTTCTTTTTCCGAGAAACCATATTTTGCAATCCTAGCTAATTCTCTACTAACTGAAATTAATTCTGATTTGAGATTAGAAACGGAATCCACGCTTAAAAAGGTCGCAAGAACATCTACTCCGTTAACTCCGTAAACGCCGTTTTTTTGAAAAAAATGGTGTGCAAACCGAAATGGCGGTTGGGGGCGACTAGCAATTTCTTTAAATCTCTCCAAAACCATAGAATTATACAATCCAATAGTCACCTCCCTTTTAATATCAGAAATTGAACTAACGGATTGGCTAGGAAACTTAACATACACCTTAAAAGATATACCTTTCTGATCAGAGTCAGGAACAACTATGAGTTGATTCTTGCTAGGAGCAAATGCTGAATATTTTTTGCGCAATTGAGCGTCACCTCGACGAGGTATATTCGAAAATACATTCTTAATTCTTGTCACTACAGAATCCACATTAACATTACCCACAACAAAAATTGCCTGCAAGTCCGGCTTATACCAATCTCGATAATATCTAACGAGATCACTCAATTTACTTTCCCTTACGGTCTCAACCTGATCCGTACCAATCCCTCTTTTGGAAAAAAAAGATTTTCCTAACATTTTAGGAACCACATTCGCCATCTCCCGATGCTCTCGTCCCGAAGACCTTATTGCTTCGGCGATAACAGCTTCCCGTTCAATATCTACATCGTCTGAATCAAAAACTACTTGCGTTGCCAAATCATAGCCAATATCCAGACTTAGATCCAGAGCGCCCTTCTTTTCCAAAGGGACCGAAATATCAAATATTGTAACGTCATATCCCGTTTGGCCATTAACGGCCGTTCCTCCGCCCTCGACAAATTCGTCTAGATAATATTTCGCCCCCTTAGGAAAATTCTTTGTCCCTTTTAGGGCAACATGCTCAAGCAAGTGCGAAAGGGAAATCTGACTATCATCCTCTTGCAAATACCCTGCCTTCACAGCGAGATATACTAATGCGTAACTACTTGGGATATCATTCTTTCTAACATAGTACGAAAAACCATTTTCCAAAGTCCCATGTCGTACACCCTCATCAATGGGTAATAATATTTCATCAACCTTCTTGCCGTTCTGAGCAAGTGTCGAGTGACCCAATAGTAGGAAAGCCAGCACGCTCCCACAGAATCTAAGTAGATTACAAAATACCCTCAAGTTCATAATAGCATTTAAATACAAAAAACGTAACTAGAAATATCAATAACCTGAATTTTGAGGCTCCAAGGCGGGATTTCTGTCGCGCTCAACTTGTGGTATTGGATACAATGCATCGTCTTCCGTAATATCCTCTTTCAGATCGCTCAATACATCGACAGTTTGCTCTGTTCTGTTTAAATCAAACCACCGGTTCCCCCATTCCGTAAAAAGCTCCAATCGCCGCTCCATTCCTATCAATTCTGGTACATCCACCAACGTATCGTCCCTATCCACCAGTTCTATCCCTGCCCTTTCCCTCACAATATTCAAATCATCGATTGCATTTTTTCGATCACCTTGCATTGCCCGTGCCTCAGCCCGAATCAGGTATTGTTCAGATAAACGTAGTACTATAGAATATTCATTTGCTGGAGTGCCGGTCTCTTGGACATGATATTTATGAGGATAGTAAACCGTATCGCCATTATTAATAAATCTCCCAATCCAATTCAACAATCTTAAATCTGTTTCTTCAAAATCCTTAGCCAATTCTTTTCTAAGAATAAGGGACTTTGGTGCGTTTGTGATCACGTAATAAGCGGCCTCATCAGTATTACTAACGTTGTCCAACGGTGCTATTTGCCAGATCGCTTCCTGACTTTCTTTTACAAAAATACCAGGCATATCATAAACAATAGCATACAATTCGCTAGAAATAACACTAGTAGACTCCTCATCTGCCATATCCCACTGTTCCAAAAAAAGATAAACTTTGGCCAGTAAAGCGGACGCTGCTGACGAATTGGGCCGGATGCGCTCAGACGTCACATAGTCTTTTCCAAGAAGTTCTTTAGCCAACTTTAAATCGTCAACAATCTGATTATATATCTCTGTTTTAGATTTCCTAACAACACTAGAATTATTTCTATAGTCAGTTGTCAATATCAATGGTATATCGGAAAAAAAATTAAGTAAGTAAAAATTACAAAAAGCACGAATAAACTTTGCTTCGCCCAATAGTTGCCGCTTAGTAGCATCCGAAACATTAGAAGACCGATCCAAACCTTCCATCATTGCGTTTGCTTCATAAATGACCTTAAAAAGCGAATTCCATAATTTAAGGACATCCGGATTATCGCTTCTAATCGAATTATGCTCAAACTCGGAAGTTACCGCCCTGACTTTCGTATCAACCAATTCATCCGAAGAAAGCCCCGCTAGCCTACTCATACTATTCAGTTCACCAATGGCAATGGTATTTGTCGCCATTTCATAGTAAACTCCCGTCATCGCCGCAGTTGCTGTGTTGTCATCGCTAAATACTACATCAGTAGTTATTAGTGATCCTCGAAGATCAACATCTACAAAGTCTCGACAAGATGTCGTTGCAAATAAAAAACATAAAACTATGTAAACTATACATCTCATATTCGTATGATTTTCGTTAAATACCTATTTGCACACCTAATGACATCATTCTCAAAGCGGGAATTACCGTTGTACCTGTTTCGGGATCTAACCCAAAAAAATCTGTAGCCGTAAATATATTTTGCCCATGAAAGTATACCCTGAGCTGTTTAATTTTAGCCCTGTCTAGGAGCGATCCAGGAACTGAGTACGACATTGATAGCGTCTTTAATCTAAAAAAAGACGCATCTTGTATACTATTATTACTACTATAATTATTATTGAATGAGGAAAACAAATCAAATCCTGTGGATAATTTCTCAACATCGGTAATATCTCCTATCTGCCGCCACCGACTATTGTAAAAATCTACAGGAACGTTTACAGCCTGACCAGGCACATTTGCGGGCAGGTATGACATTGCAACTTTTTTCACAAATTGAAATAAAAATGACATCTCAAAGCTACCATACGATATAGTATTAGTAATACCGCCAAAATATTTTGGGGAAAAATCCTTAGTCACAATTTTATCATCGCCATTCAAAACGCCATTCGAATCAACATCCAAAAAGGTATAGACACCTGTTCCGGGATCAACGCCGGTATACTTATAAAATCTCTGAATCGTGACGGGTTCCCCAACAACGTAGGTGTTCGCGTATGAAGATCGATCTAAATCGAAAAACTCAATCAGCTTATTATTAGGTAGAGAAATATTAAACGAAACATCCCACTTAAAATTAGATCTGTTAAAAAGATGCGCATTTGATGTCAGCTCCCAACCTGTATTCTCAACCGTTGCATCTAAATTTCTAAAAACAGCTCCTAAACCGGTCGTTCCTGGAAGTTGGTAATTAGTCAATTGATTTGAGGAACGATTATTATACCACGCCACCTCAATAAATAATCGATCTTTAATCAATCCAAGTTCTATTGCTGCCTCTATCTTTTTATTGACTTCCCACTTATACTCAGGATTATATAAACTAGTAGGATAAAGTCCCACTGTTCCGTGATACTTGCCCGGTGTTACTTTATAAGTATCTAAATACCTATAGTCACCAATCTGATCGTTCCCGGTAATACCTAAGCTCGCTCTAACTTTACCAAAGCTGACAAACGGCAATCGATCAAAAACATCTTCTTTCGAAAAAATCCAAGCCGCTCCGAGAGAACCAAAATTTCCAAATCTATTTTCTGGACCAAATCGAGATGATCCATCTCGTCTCCCTGTAACACTTAGAAAATACTTTTCTTTCCAATTGTATCCAATTCTCGCAAACAATGCTGTATATCTATATTGGCTATTATCATCAACCACTATACGATTACTAGCGGCGCCCTGCAGACTGCCCAATAGGGCATCAGACGCATACCCTGTTCCTGTGATTTGCTTATATCTATTACTTCCCTCTTGAAAAGTGCTACCAAGCACGGCATCTATACCATGAAATTTAATCATTCTAGAAAACAGAATCTGAGGTTCCACTATCCAAGAGCGTCTTAATCCGTCTCCAAACGTGCTTTCTGGTGTGTTGTACATTGCCCAATCAGGATTATAAGAGCTTAGCGGTATTTTTATTATCTCCGACGAGACTAAATTATTGTATCCCAAATTTGTTTTAACAATTACTCCCTTCCACAAATTATAACTTAATGTGCTATTAAATATAAGGCTTGCAGACTCAGCATCATTTGTTTTACGATACTCTGCCAACGGATTATTCCATGTGCTCGTCCCAAACGACGCAAGTTCCCAATTTAATCCGCTTCCTTCATTATATAAATTGGGAGCGTTAGGTGGCAGGGATAGAGCATCAATAGCAGCAGAAGGTGATTCAAAAAAATAATTATTGGAAACACCATAATTGCTCGACACTGTAGCGTTAAACTTACCATCTTTAGAGCGATGATTAATCGATAAATTACCCGTCAAACGTTCAAAGTAAAAATCACCAGGAAAGATTGTAGTCTCTTTATGGTATCCTCCGCCAAGTCGAAACGATGTATTCGATGTTCCTCCGGAAATCCCCCCCTGCAGGTCAGTAATATTTGAAGTTCCTCCGATAAGGACGTCTTGCCAATCCGTGAATCTTGTCGTATCCCAAACTAGAAGATCCGGAGCATTAAACTCAGAGATGATCTCATTGTCATTATTTCGGAAAGCTTCTCGACGAAGATCAAGATACTGCTGAGTATTTAGCATCTTCATTTTTTTCGACAGTTGTCCCACTCCTCGATAAATATTAAAATCAGCGGATGTCCTTTCCCCACTAGCTTTCTTAGTCGTGATTAGTACTACACCATTTGCTCCTCGTGAACCATAAATAGCAGTTGCATCAGCATCCTTAAGCACTTCGATCGATTGGATATTTGCAGGATTGAGAGTGCTCAAAGGATCGTACTTGCCAATGATTACTGACGACGCAGATTCCAATGGGCTAGAATCTACTGGCACTCCATCTATTACATATAATGGATATCCGCCATCTAGTCGAATACTACCCTGCCCTCTTATTTTGATATTTATTCCCCCGCCAGGCACTCCGCTATTAGGCGATATATCCACCCCTGCGGCGCGTCCTTGTAACGACAGCAGCGGGCTCGTAACAGGTTGATCACGAATTTCTTTTTCAGATATTTTAACTATACTACCTGTCTTTGCTTCACTCGTAGTTGTGTAGTAACCTCCATTGATAACAACTTCATTTAACGATGCCACGTCTTCTTCCATTTGAATATCTACTACAGACCGTCCGCCGACGAGTATCTCTTGATTCTTAAATCCAACAGAAGAAAAGACTAGAATATCATCAGCTCGGGCTTCAATTGCATATCTTCCTTCTGCGTCTGTGGTTGTGCCATTCGTTGTCCCTTTTATAACAATGCTTACACCTGGAAGCCCTGTACCTGAACTCATTTCTATAACCTTACCTGTGATGGTTTGAGGAAATTTCCCATCTACAACACTATTATCTTTATCTACACTAGATTTCCAAAAAAAGTAGATATTATTATCAGACTCTTTGAAAGCTATGGGTAGATTAGTCAATGTTGATTCGAGAACCTCGTAAACAGAAATATGTGAATCATTAACGCTTACGTCATTATAAACCTCCACAAGGTCTGGGGGATAGACAAACAAAAGCCCTGTCTGATCTTCGATGATTTTAAAAACCTTCTTCAAAGGGACATGTTCCACATTGATACTCACAAATGTATCATGTACATTCTGCCCGTTAGCTGGACTTGCATTCAACACCTGCAAACAAGGTGTGACCAGTAAAATCAAGTTCACCAAGGAAACTCGCATAATAAAATAAAGCCTTGCTAGCCCTTTATATGTAAAGTTCTGCTTCATAGGGTTGGATAGATTGTTAATTTCTTGAGCAATGCTGCAACACTGCTTCTTTCAAAAAAATGCAACTCAGAGGCCAGATGTATTAGCCATCATTGCCGATAGGCGGGGGGATGTCAAGGCAAGCAAAATCGGGACACAAAGTAGAATTGTCCATAGGTATAGGATTAGGTGTTAGGTACTAAAAACAGGTAGGCACAACGGGGTGACCGGCTACCGCCGATCATGACCGTGTGTAAAGGTTTTATGATTCTGGCCGGCACGTTGGACGGCCAGGGTTAGATGTTGTCTTTCGGGGAACAGGCGGGCGACGACGACCACGTGAGGCATTTTCCAACTACACATACGCTCAGAATTTATGACGCTTATCTAAAATGATTCTAAAACTTACCGTATAAATTTGTCGATTTGACGGAATTAACAGCGGCTTGTTTCTATCAAATAAGAGTCAGTAAAACGCTTTGGGTATAAGTATTCCATAACATTTTGTTAAACAAAATTTCACAAAATGCGTAGTGACCCGAATTTGATTAGGGCAAAACTGCAGTTTGGGTCCCGCAAACGTTTTATAAAAAGGCAATGGCCATCCACCTCACCCTCAGGGCAATGGTGCGAAACAGACCGAATGCTTGGGAATCTAGGCTACTGGGCGGGGTTTGTCTTCCCCAGAAAGGCGGCCAGGCGGCTTCTTTCCCGGGCGAACGTTTGCTGCAGGGCTTCATGTTGGCGTAACAATGCCTGGTGCTCCTGCCGCAGGGCGGCAAACCGTTGGGCCTGCGCCTGGTTGTCGGATACAATGATTTGCTTCTGGTGGAGCAGCTCGTCGCTACGGTGCTCTGCTTTCACGATTTTCTGCTGCAAGTCGGGCATGCTAAAAAGCCTTAAAAAAATATGCCCGGGCCGCCCGTCCGGGTGGACATTACAACTATTAAAAAACTCGCAACCCATCGCATTTTATACGCGAGTTCAGATCTTCTTCCCCTTGTACGACAATAATTCCGCCTCGTTACTTCCGCAGCAGCAAACACAAAGGCTCGCCAAACCGCGCGAGGACAGGTGGTTATAAAAAGCTAAGCGCTACATGGGCAAAGGAGCCAATAAATAACAATCAGCAGGGTCGGACAAAAGCACGACAAGGGCGAAATTGAGTGTACTAAAACATGAGGCTATGTGCCGCGGGAAGACGCCAGAGTGGGGCTTTTGTGCCGGCTCCAAAACCAACCACGCGCAACCGTTCTTTTTCTTTGTTGCCTGCGAAGGAGGCACAGAACAGGGCGGGATTGTGCGTCGGCGAGGCATTGGCGCTATTCGGGGCACGCGCGATCAACCGGCCCCTCAACGACATATTGGGACCGAAGCGATGTCCTATCTTACCCCCAATTACTCTTCCATGCTGCAACGTCCTCTTCCGGCACTGCCATGGTCAAGATTTTTCGAGGTCTAGGTGGTGCTTTCTAATAGGCGATCGTCATCTCTAAAATTCTGAGAAGTCGAAAATAGTTATTTCGATCAATTTTCACAGACTCAAGTGCGGAGTCCCTTCCCCAGTTAGGTCTTTTATCCGATCCATTTCTCGCGTAATATTCCTCGTTGGCGATTCACTAAAATGAATTAGAAATTCGACAAAATGTTCTTGATGAGATTCGTTGAGCCAATAGTCTTCCGTGCTTCTCTGATCGCTGCTTGTAATAATGAGATTCCTAGCAAATAAGTATCTGTAGTACAAAATTCGAATTTTCCGAGGTGTAATATTTTCAACCTTACTGAGGTTCTTCTCTATAAAATGAAGTTCCTTGTCAGATGGATTTTTTATTGTGGGATTTGGTTTTTTCTTATTCTCTGTTCCCTGTGTAGCCGCAAAGGCCGTTTGTTGTTGATTAATTGGCGGCGCATTCTTAATATTAGCTTCAGTGCGTATATCATTGTTGGCACTTTGTGTTTTTGACGGCTCACTGACCTCCTCCTTTATCCAGGTCAGTTTTTCTCTTCGGATAAATTTTTCAAAGAAATCCATAGTCTCGGACTCGGTTAAGCACCCAAGCTTTATACTAAAAATAAAAAGCTTGTCAATGTATTCCCTTGAAAGCTCGTCCAGCTTGACATCCTTTACGTCATGGTACTTTCGCCCTACGGCTGAACTAAGTATGCGTTCATCAATTGCCGTGAGAACAAAAAGTTTGTCTTTTAAATCATCATCATCAAGTATTATCCTTAACGCATCAATAATTTCTATAGTTTTTTCTTCGTTACAACGATCGAGGTCGTCCACCACAAGCAGTAATTTCTTTTTCGCACCATTGGGCGCCCATGCATTAATGATGTGAACAAGCTCCTTTTGAATTTCAGCCTGTACGCCCAGAGTATTTCTAAAGGATACCTTTATTCCGTATTTGTTTATGATATTGATAGCCTTAGTAAAATATCCGAGGCGGAAGTTTTTGAACGAAATTCCAACTAGAACGCCAGCTATAGAAATCCAAATGCGACTACTAATCTCTACAATCTCCTCTTTCAAAGGTGTCCACACCAAAACTCCCATCGTAGCGAGAAAAAGAAATGCCGCGAAACCAAGAAAGCCCCACCATCCATGGCGCTCAATATTCAGACGAAGTAAATGAAAATGATACCTCGGTATATTCTGTAATTTTCTATTATTCCCTAAAAAAGCCAGAGAAAATTGCTCATATAAATATGCCCAGGCCGCCGGCGTATCTTGGTATCTCCACGCCTGGTACTTTATTTGATAATATTTCACCGGCTTTTTTCCCCATGGCAAAAGCATTCGAATCTTCTTCTTTAAACGTGCCCAGGCATTTGCTTCTTCATCCGACAGGAGTTTCCAGATTTCCTTCATTAGTCGAGTCTTTCCGCGGCCCCAAGGCGCAAATATCCCGATCATGTTCCCTGTGTCTGGCTTTAAATTCCTAATGATCGTTGTGATCTCCTGCGCTATCGCATCCACATTTAGAGCAGCTTCTACGTCAGTACTATCTCCGATATATATCGAATGGTTATCGTAGACTATTACACTAGGCACCTCTGCAGAATTATCTGAATTCCGTTCGGACACAAGGGATGGGGGTTGAACAGCTTTATCTGAATACAAATCTCTTGACCTAATTCCTTTCGCCCAATGTACAAATAGATCAAAGACAAAATTCCAGTCAGTTAAATCCTTCATTATTACCGCCTCACCATCAGGGGGAGGGTTTCTTCGGACTGTATAAACGTTATTATCCTGTTGATTTATATAAAAGTTATGAAGTGCATCCCTAACTGAAACAGTAATATCGGTATTCCCCTCTGAAATCATTACAAAGTCTGACAACATGAACCCCCTTGTAACAAGAGCTACTGTTAACGCCCTTTTAAAAAAATCGGATGGCGTTTCGTCACCGGAATCACTGTCACTATCGTCGTCTTCAGTAAATGGTAATGTTGTTGAATATATTGTAGGTGAGTTGGAATATAAAAATATTGGCGTGCCATTTTCTCCAGAGGAGGAACGAATATATATTGGATTATCTTGGGATTCATCTTTAAACTTATCGGGGGGAAGCTCACTTAGATTGGGATTGGTAATAAAAACGTGATACTGATCCTTGAAGTGAAAAAAACGGTATAGTTTGTGATAACCTACTTTAGGATCTTTCCTGGCGTAGCCAAGCGTACCGAGGTCAATCGGAGCAATTGTTTGGAATTTTTCATTGCTTACGTCAAGGGTATAGAAATATGCTTCACCTCTTGGAAACGTGACCTTGAACTGTCGAAGTGGATAAGTATCATTATCTTTCTCATTATCGACATAGCCTAATAACCCCCAATTCGATAATCCCTCTGCTTCAAGATTATCGTCAAACTGGTTATTTGTTATTGCAAATTTTGGTCTCGTAGACCGTTCATGATCTTTTAGATACCGTTTGCCTTGTGGGGAAATGACAAAATAGGCGTAGCCGTTATGGGTTTTATTTGTCCCCCTGGGTTCCGTGACGGTTACAAACCCGCGTTTGATTAAACTCTCCTCCACGTCGCGAACTCTTGCATCATTCTCAGATCCCGACATGGGATATCTTTGGAAGCCGAACAGGATGTCTGATACACAATTCGGTGTACCGTCGGTAAGCGCCGACAATACTCTTACAAGGTCACGCTCGGGGGTGTCGCTGGCCATAGCTTCTTAAATCAAATAGGTTAGACGATAAAAAAGCCCATCTTTCCCTTGCATACTTATGCGCCGAGAAACAAGATAGGCTCGGTAGCTAAGTTACATCTTTTATAAACATGATATGTTCCTTCGGATGTATTTTCAGGCGGGAACCGCCCCAGACCATTTTCAACGATGCACCGACCTGGTATTGCTTCTGTTATTGGCAACACGATCTTCCTGAACAAAACCACTATTGAGGAGGTTGAAAAATACCACAAGGATACATTAAAGATCGCCATTGAGCAGGCCAATCAGGAGTGGAATCGCATCGTGGGAGCCAGGAATAGGCTCCGGGACGAAGAGAAAAATCACCGTATACACATTGAGAATGTGAGCAAGCGCATCAATTTTGACGATTAATCGTCGTGCCATACGCTATTTGAAATTCAGGGTGAATTCGATTTAGCGTAGCGCATATCTGTGCCTATTCTTCATTTGTCATTCACAGATCTTTACAACTGGACTATACTAATGATAATATATCAAGATAATTACGAACTATCGTTGCAAGATAATTGACTTGTATCGAAGCGCATACGTTTCTGCTGGCTACCTGCCATGGGGGCATCGGGCCTTTTTCAGACCGAATGGATAGTTTACTAGCAATCGAGCCGGCCTCAAGCGCAGCCAAGGTAGAATCTGAAGAATCGTATTTGTAGTGCCATGCAAGACCACCTCGGACGAGCTCTTGGTTTAGAATTTCCCATCGTGTAATTGGATATCGCCAAGTGTGCGTCCATATCTGCCTTTGTCTCTAACAAATACGGTGACAACCCGGGCGCGATAGCAAATACTTCATGCGTTATCTCGCGGAAATGGAAGGCGTGTTGGTAGGTACGTGGTATATCATCGAGACCGGGAATTGGAAGTGCTTCCACTGTGAGATGTCCTCGGGCGATATAGGACAGTATTTCCCTATATTTTCAGTTTATCGCCTCTTGTAAATATATGTTTCCCACATAATTGTCCCCTTTTAGGAAATATCATTTTGTAACTTGAAGTATAATAAACAACCGCGAAAATTTAATCACGCAAGTCATAACCCAAAACAACAAAACAATGAATAAAATGCGACACATTCTTACAACCCTTGTTTTTGGTGGCGCTATAATTGGAGGCGTCTTTGCCAATAACCTGCTTCTTAAAACTGCTTACTGCAACGTGGGGGGCTCAGTTACCCCTGTAACCGTTTCCGACTCTTGCGTCAAGGGCTCAGTGGTATACTGTCTAGTGCACTTTGATGGTTCTGACTATTACACGTTTGCGACGCCAGCAGAAGCTCTAACGCTTCTACCCGCCAACAGGTTAAAGCGCCCCGCAAGATAAAACGCCGACGGCTCCGCAGTTTCTACGGGGCCGTTTTTAGTAACACTAATTTGCATCAAATGAAATATAATTACCCCATGATGCCTGTCGTGGTCGGTTGATTCCTCAGTTCACACATGACAAAATGCTCCTGCAAACGTAAACTTTTGTCAACATCTAGGAAACGTTCATTTGTATTTTTGACTCATAAATATTCGCAAATGCACTGAATGCTATGCGTCAATAACCGCAAAAATACACGATATGAAAAAAGAAACCATTGTAGACATCATTGGATATCTCTTTATCATCGTTTTTGTTTACACGGGTGTAGCAAAATTAACTGACATCCCGAACTTTGAACGACAACTTCAGGACTCACCTGTATTGCGCGACATTAGCTGGCCAGTCGCCATCGTAGTACCGTTGTTGGAAATTGGTATAGCCGTGCTGATTGCCATTCCAAAAGCGAAACTACGTGGACTTTTTATGGCCACAAGCCTGATGATCATATTTACGCTCTATATTATCATCATCACTCAATTTGCCAGTCACATACCATGTGCTTGTTCCGGTGTCCTGCAAAGCATGACTTGGACACAACACTTCATCTTCAATATCGTGTTCCTCATACTCGGCATCATTGCAATGACCATTCATAAATTGGAATCACGGAAAACATCGGGACCCATGTGGTCCAGAACATAATGGACGGGACACGATACGTTCGAGTCCTACAAATGGAAGAAACTGTTCCTATCCTGGTGCACCCTTAAATTTGGAACAAACAGGAGGTGCTGAAACCTGAAAAAAAGTAAGCAATCAATTAAAATTAAAATCAAACAATCATGAAAAAAACACGCGTTATTTTGACAGCCGCAGCGTTCACTGTTGCCGCTTTCGGTGGTGTTGTTGCTAACAACCTGCTGGTAAAAACCGCATATGCTAACGTAAGCGGAACTATCACGCCCGTAACCGTAGCTGACAACTGCGTAAAAGCAGCTGGAACACTTTGCCAAGTTGAAATCGAAGAAGTTACTTACCCGGTATACATTAATCAAGCCGAAGCTACAACAAACCTTCCTGCAAATCGGCTGAGACATCCTTAGTCGATAATATGTTGTTTAGCGGTCCCGTTGATATAACGGGACCGCTAATATTTGATTACCAGACAATACTAAGCCTCTCTAAGTAGCAGAATATCGGCATATCTCCATGAATAGAGTCCAAGTTCTTTTATCAACTCTTGCATTTTCCCTAGCCGCTATAAGCGGCGTCGCCTACAAGAGTTTCCATATCCAAACTGCATATGCCAATGTGGATGGAGTAATTACCGCTATATCTGTAGTATACGATGAGTGTAGGAAATATCCCGAAACCGCATGTACAGTAACAATTGATGAAAAAGATCACTTTCTATATACGACGATAATCGAAGCTAAAGATCAAAAAGTATCGAATCGCCTCGGTCGTCCCTAGTCGCTTGGAGCCGAATGGGATTAAATCAACGACAAACATATTGTGCAATTGATCTTATACTGCAATTCACGAGTGTTTTAGCAAAACTGTATGCTCTTAAACGTCTTTTCGATCTCTGATAACAACGACTTTCATATTTTTGTAGCCTTTAATCAAATTCAAGCCTTGCTTACTAAGACCTCTCCTCATATCTTCAAAATCAGACCTTAATCCTTCCACGTACACGTCGATCTTATGGTCAATCCCCGTACTGTCAATAATGGGATACTGAAAGGGAAAATACATATACATCCGTCCAATCAGATCATCGATAGAACCATTGAGCAGCCGAATATCCGTTCGCGCGGTTGGATGCTTGTGTTCGAATTTTTTACCGCTCGCGCGCAATTTTTCACCATCTGACGCATCACAAGTAAGCTTCCAGAATGGCATCATCCTGTCCTCCACTCTCACATCATAGCCAAAATAGCTATCGAGATCTCGTCGCATGATGGATTGTATTTTTTTTCGAGTACCTATTTTGAGTGGTACTGATACACTGTAATTATAAAGGTTTCTTGTTGAGTTATAATTAAACATAAAAGCAGATGAATCCTCTACCTCAAGTAAAGGCCGCCGCCAGAACCGCCCATAACTATTTGGGACGTCATAAGGAGCGGTATAGACCGTGTCACCATATGCGATCTGATAAAGCCTCGCCAAATCATAGGCCACCACCTCAAACCGTGCGAAATTCGAATCTGAGGGTATTCGCTCCACCCAATCGGGATTAAAACCGCTAAAAAATTGCCCATCCCACTTCATAAGTAAAGAGCGGAACAAAAAATCGGCATCCTGCCCACCGTTTCCGTTCACCAAAATGGGTCTCGTATAGTTATACAGAGAATCAGCGCGTTCCAGCTCATACTCTCCCTTCTTTTTTATCAACTCCAAATCGTGGCCATCTATAAGTGCATCGATGATCTCCTTTGACACTGCATTTACGATCGCTCGTACTTGACCTTTTTCATCAATGATGATGACGTGCGGTACACCAACGATATCAAAATTCTGCCAAAAGCCCCGTTCAACATAGGCCACCGGCAATTTTAGATCGAGTTTCTTTCTGAATTTTTCATACAACGGACGTAATCCCCGTTCATCAAGGCCTATCATCATAAATTCAACCTTGCCTTTGTAGTCTGATCGATATTTATTGATCTTCGGCAAGCTTTCAAAGCAGGACGCACAACCCACTGTAAAGAAATCAAGCACCAGCCATTCACCTCTGAATTCGCTTACTTTCACAGTAGTTTTGTCATAAAAATTTACGTCTTGCAAAACGAATTCGGGACATTCTTCTGCTAATTTAATGCTAAAACGGCCATGATCCTGACTGTTAACATTTGTCACAAACAAGCAGAAAAAGAAAAAAAGATATGTATTTTTTTTCACTATCAATATTTTAATTGTCGACTAATAGCCGTCATTCTGACCCAAATTTCTATTTCTTTCTCTTTCTAACTGAGGAATAGGGTATAGCCTATCAGTAACCTGCCACACATCAGGTTTGTATGCCCCTATTACTTCGTCTATAGTTTCACGTCTCCCGAGATCTAACCAGCGATGGCCCCACTCCGAAAAGAGCTCAACCTGTCTTTCCTTATCAATCAGGTCTATTATTTGATCATCTAAAATTCCGGGGAACGCCTCTTTGACCGTTAAAAGACCGGCCCGCTCCCGAATTACATCAAGATCAGCAATCGCTCCATCTATATCGCCTTCGTGCCATCTTGCCTCAGCGCGGATCAAATACTGTTCAGCGAGTCTCAAGACCATAGAATATTCAACAAACGGTTCTTCGCCCACTTTGATTTTATACTTAAAGGGAAAGTAATATGTATCCTGGCCATCATTAAAACTACCTACCCAATGGTCAAACCTTCTATCACCATCGTCAAAGGCATTTTTTAGTGATTCAGAAATGGAGACATTGGACGGTGTCTGCTCTAGTATGAACACATTTCCATCAAGTGTATTAAAACCGGCAACAACAGGTTTTAGCTGCCAGATGGCCTCTTGACTAGTATTTAAGAAAACGACATCTAAATCAGTATCAAGCGCATAAGTGCCGGACTCGATTACGGCAGAAGACTGTTCAGTTGCTTTCACCCAATCTCGCTGATACAAATAAACACGCGCCAGCAAAGCTTTTACCGTATATTTATTGGCGCGCACCCGCTCCGCCGTAGGATAGTCCTCTGAAAGAAGACTTTCGGCCTGCAACAAATCAGCTATTATCTGATCGTATACTTCATAAACCGCACTTCGTTTTACGGTGTTATTCTGCCGGTAATCAATGGAAGTAACTATCGGGACTTCGCCAAAGAGATTGACCAGATAAAAGTAACAAAAAGCACGAATAAACTTGGCCTCGCCTTCAATTCTATCACTTACGGTCTTGGAAACGTTGCTATTTTCCAGGCCTGTTAAAATCGAATTAGAATAATAGATGTATTTATACATTGGCTCCCAGAAAAAGCTACTGACTAAGGAATTGGTTGCTTGTAACGAATTGGTATAAAATTCTGACCGATCTATATCATCACTATGATTGATAAATTCGTCTGACGACATACCGGAAATAAGCGAGATACCCGCCAACCCGCCACCAGCGAATAATGCATTGCCCATCATTTCGCTATAAACACCAGCCAGAGCCGACAGCGCCGTATCATCGCTATCATATACAATATCGCTGGTAATTTGCGAAGCAGGCTCATCTACCTCCAAAAAATCATTGCAAGAAAATGCAAAACAAAACACTAAAAATACGGCCGATTTTA
The DNA here is from genome assembly GCF_018598175.1 of Dawidia cretensis. Taxonomy (GTDB): domain Bacteria; phylum Bacteroidota; class Bacteroidia; order Cytophagales; family Cyclobacteriaceae; genus Ohtaekwangia; species Ohtaekwangia cretensis. Next base: position 5,970 of record NZ_JAHESE010000045.1, on the reverse strand, counting down.
ATTTCATAAACTTTATTTATGTACATACATGCTAAACATCAACAACTAAAATGCTGCTTGAATACCGACGGTAAATACCCGTAAAGACGGCAGTTTAATATTCATATTTTCAGGATCAAAGCCGTTGTAATTGGTTATCGTGAACACGTTCTGACATTGTGTATAAAATCGACAACTCGACAACTTCAGACGATCGCGCAGCGAGGTGGGCAAATTATAAGATAGAGAAACATTCTTTAAGCGCACAAAAGACGCATCTGATATGGATTGCTCGCCGAAATTTTTCCCATTGCTATATGCAACGCTCGCAGCAGAATTCCCGGACGCAGTAAACTTTTGAATATCGGTCCGATCTCCTTCATTGCGCCAGCGATCCAACACCTGAACTGGTTGATTGTTTATACGCCCAGGGGCCGTCGCGAGGTTGCCTGCAGAGAAAACATTATCGCCTCGTTGGTTGACGAACTGAAAGAGAAAGTCCAGCTCAATATTGCCGACACGCAACACGTTTTGGAAACCGCCATAAAATTTTTGTCCTACTTCCACAATTGTATTCCGGTCTTTGTCCGCTGTGATCTGACCGTCCCCATCCACGTCCTCATACTGATAAACACCGGTCGTTGGATCTACGCCTAAAAAGTTATACACTTTTCTGATATTCAAGGAACGTCCAACCACGTAGCTAGAGGCATAGCTGGAGGCATCGATGTTAGGATACTCAATCAACTTATTTCTTGGAATAGTTAAGTTGAATGCCGTAGACCAGCTCACGATGCCTCGATTTACATTGCTGGTATTCAACTCAATCTCTAATCCGGTGTTCTGAACAGTAGCTGGAAGGTTATATTGTACACTTGGCTGACCGGTAACGACCGACAGATCGTAGCCTACCAATTGATTGGATGAGCGATTTTGATACCAGGAGGTATTCAGAAAAATTCGATCGCGAAGAAAGCCTAGTTCAAGGGCAACTTCAAACTTCTTATTCAACTCCCAAGCATAGTCAGGGTTTACCAGGCGTGTTGGGATAAGGCCGGGAACACCGTCATAGGTGTACATAGTGTTCGAATATGTATCCATATAACCATAATCGGGAATGCGGTCACTACCTGTGGTCCCATAACTAGCACGCATCTTACCATAGCTAACCACCGGATACACCGCTTCAAAGAAGCTCTCATCAGAAAAAATCCATCCGGCACCAACTGCACCAAAATTCGCGTAGCGCTTGTCGGGACCAAACCTACTCGACCCATCGCGCCTGAATGTACCGTTGATGAAATACTTGTCTTTAAAATTGTAGTTAACCCGGGCGAACCATGCCTGATATTTGTATTGAGTCTCATCCGACGCCAACACATAGATCTGGGGCGCCGCAAGCAAATTTCTTAAGGATGCGTTGCTGGTATAACCATATCCCATTACCGAGCTGATTGCATTGATATTTTCCTGAAAAGTTGAACCAATTAAAAAAGATACGTTTGACTCGTCGATTTTTTTTCTGAATTCAAGCTGCGGCTCAATTATCCAAGTCTTTAAACTCCCATTTCCTTGCACGGAGTTGCCTGTTGGACTGAAAGCCGGGTCTGTCGCTGTAGTCGGTGCTAGCTGAAGATCACCCGATGTTGCATTGGTAACGCCACCGTTCAGTTTAACAGTCAGCCCTCTAATCAATTCGTAGCTTAAGACCAGATTAGCCAGGAAATTATTAGAATTATTGATATAAGTGATCTGCGTGTTCCTCAGCGGATTTGTCCAAGTACTGCTCTGCCAATTCAGAGAACCGTCGTCGTTGTACACACTTGGTGCAATCGGAGGCAATGAAAGTGCAATCGCCGTTAGGTCATCTGCCGGAAGCGTATTCTTCGCTTCGGTGTATTCCCCTTTGAACTGAATCCTCAGCTTATTGTTATCGGAAACGTGATTTAATGTAAAGTGTGACGACACCCTACGGTTGTCAAAGTCACCAGGAAACACTGTGGTCTCTTTGAAATAACCGACCCCTACCATAAACTGTGTATTGTTAGCACCACCCGACAGGGATATCTGTGCGTTAGACATTCTGGCTGTTCCCCCCAGAAGCTCATCTTGCCAATCCGTGTACCGAGTTGTATCCCAGCGCAATAGGTCCCGGGCGGCATTACCCGCTGGCGTGGTGCCGTCATTTCGATACGCTTCCCGTCTTAGCTCTAGGTATTGCTGCGTGTTCAGTAATTCCATCTTGCGAGACACGGTTCCGAAACCAATGTACATATTCACATCGACCTTTACCTGCCCCGGCTTGCCTTTTTTTGTGGTGATTAACACAACACCGTTTGCACCTCTTGATCCGTAAATCGATGTCGCATCTGCATCCTTTAATATCTCGATGCTTTCGACATCGGCGGGATTTATAAAATTCAGGGGATTGACACCGTCTGTCAGCGCACCTAATACCTGATTGATAGATGTTGATGTGTAGGGCACGCCGTCCACAATGTAAAGCGGGTCATTTCCATTCAACCTAAGACTGTTTCGACCGCGAATCTCCACTTTAAATCCACCTCCTGGCACGCCGCTAGGCTGTTGCACATACACGCCGGCAAGACGGCCTTGCAAGCCACCCATAATGTTGTTCAGCGGCTGCTTAGAGATAGCATCTGCACTAACTTTGCCAATGTTGCTTGTTTTGGTGCGGTCTGTAACTTCGTAATATCCAGCATTAATCACAACTTCTTTCAGTGCCTCAGCAGTTTCTACCAGAGAAACATCAATTGTTGTTCTGTTTACGACGGGAACGGCAACGGTAGTAAATCCGATAAAAGAAAAAATGAGCACATCAGTATTTTGCACTGAAATAGAAAAGGCGCCGTTTGCGTCTGTAGTTGTTCCATCTGCTGTACCCTTAATTAAAACACTCACGCCCGCCAGTGGAGTTTTTGACCCAGCATCTGTCACGTTACCTGTCACAATTTGCGACTGAATTTTACCATTGTTCAAAGAGGTTGGGGTCCGATTCTCTTTAAACCGCTCAAAGTTGACGGCGTTTTCGCTCACAGATGCAGTCGTAAAAAGCTCAGGTACACATTCACTCCGCCTTGTTAGATCCAAACTGTTATTTTTTGCAGTCAATTGCGAAGGAAAAAAAAACATCATGTTATTTTGATCTTTAATCAGCTTCAGAGGCATTATTAATAACTGTTGTTCTGATGCTAGCTGTAAGGTTACGATATCGATAGGTGTGCTGATGACATTAGCGTTTAGTAATTGTAAACCCATCGTAAGATATAGTACCAAAACTGCAAAAATGCGAATTGTCAATCGCCTCTGCGAATGAGTAAAATGTAAATGCATAGGATTAGGGTTGGATAAACAAATGAAATCTGTCTGACGAAAGCCTGAAGCTGCGGCCTTTTCGTAGTCTCGGTTTCGCGAACTGTATTTAACCATCAGGTACGGCAGAAAAGCCTTAACCAGGCACTTTTAGGATTCATAGCTCTCTTTCGAGGATTTGGTGTTGTGTAGGAACCATATCCGACGGAGTGCCCATGCAGTTAAGTAGCTTCTATAATACTGAGAGCATGATTTAAGATTGTGGTATAAGTGTTCGGGCAAAGAAATGATCACAATTTCTTCACATTGCCGTATTATTTTGTCTTTCGGAATAAAAAAGACCGGGATTACGCCAAAACGAGTGAGGACGTCACCGATTTTCGTTGTACCGTAGATCAACTTGTCACGCATTATCTGCAAAGTGTTTCGTAAAATCATGAGGATGCGCTCACGTTCGGTTAACTTAAGCCACTGCAGGAAGGGCTTGGAATCATACCGTAAGAGGAGACGGATGCTTTGACTGATTAAACATGCAGCTAGTAAACATATGTATAGCGTTGGCTACGGGGCCGGCGGTACGTCTTAGCGCATCGGTTGGGCATAGCAGCTGCGTGGAATATGCGCGTTGTCAGCGGGGGCATTAAATCGTGATTCGGGCGTTTCGGAAACTGTCAGGAAATGAACAGGAAACTTTTTTAAAAAAACTTTTATCAGCGCGTGGCATAGGCGGGCAATTTAACAGCGCAGTCGATCCTTGACGATGTGTCGTGGGGTGAGGTACGACGCGGTCGTTTATTGAATCATGCACGTTTTTCGTGCTTTCATCCAAAAATTTTAATTTTTTTTATATATTACCCCTCACATAGTATACAGACCCCCTCTATGATTGCCTGACACCTAAACTTCAATCATAGACGCCATGAGGCCATTTTTTATTTATTTCGTTGTCCCCTCTTCTCTTCGTAATGATCTCTTTGCGGCATTGACACCGTACCCCCGCCGCACATAACCCCATCGTTACCGCTTTTACTTTTTACGTCTTACCCGGCTGATCACCCGGAAGTTAAACCGCCTGGTCGCCGTTGTTTGGATTTACCGTTAATCGCCAGCCAACGATGGAACACGCTATAGAAGAACCAGGCAAGCACCTGGCGGCACTACAAAAGTTTATTGCAGTAGAGGTGCCGGTCATACTGAAAGAATCGCCCTCCGCGGATACGCTCGCCACCGTCATAGACGAGCGCTTCTACCAGGTCCGTCAGGAGATTTATAAAGGACATCTCGCCCACGCCGACGCGCATGCGCACACGCGCTACCTCGCGTTGCGCCAGCTCACCGTGCTGGAACTGGTAGGCCACCTGTTGGAACATACCCAGCCCATCCAGCTGTATAGTACTCTCTCCCACCGCACGTTGACGGATGACATTTGCCGGCATCTGTACCGAAGCCTGGAAAGTCTGTTGAATTATACGGTGGAGATCCTGGCTAATGGACAGATCGATCCGGGACTATTCTTACCCCCGGCAGCCTGCATGCTGTACCAGCAGATGCTCGGAGGCGACCTAGTCGCCCTGCGCGATCGGTTCGCAGCCTTGCATGTCAGTCCACGCCTGATCGATATTGTTCTCGAACCGTTTGAAGAACTCCGGCACAAAGACTATATCACATTCTATCACGCTGTCTACCTGCGCGCGCTTAAAAAGGAACTACAAGCGCTTGCCGGTGGAAAGCAGCAATCAACGGGTGATGGCGACGTATTGCGGCTGCTGGTCGCCCATAACTTCAATGAGCCGGCATTCGTCACCTATTGTCTCGAGGTGATGGAAGGTCAACTGGAAACCTGTACGTCACCGGAAGCCCGCCTATTGCGGTTGCGCGAATACAAAAGCCGGCTGGTGCTTTCTTTCTCTAGCACCCGGTTAGCCTGGCATCCCGATCCTCATCAACACAGCGTGCGCCAACAAATCATGGAATCGCTCGATGCGCTCATTGCCGCCACGGCGCCCGTGCTACCGATAAACAATGCTGTTAGCGCTCTTCAGCGTTCTTCAGATGCAGAAGACTACGATATACCCGACGGCATGTCGGTAGCGAACGCGCTAACGCACTACATGCACCCGGCCGTATTCGGCGCGATCGCCAACGCTGCGCATGAGTTGCGGGTTATCCATCTGGGAGACAATGACAAACAGCGGGCAGAACGGATATCGCAGATCCCGTCACCCAGCAAACGCGTCTCGGCCGAAACGATACTCCGTGCATTCAACGAAGAGAAAGCCTGCCGCAAGGCTCTGCACTATGTGGAAAAGCTCGGGAGCCACTTGAAAGTCCAGATCAAAAAATATGAAGAAAAATCTTCGGTTTAACGGCCAAAACCCATCCCCCGAGAAATCGGGGAAATCCCCTGCGAAACACCATGGACTTTCAAAAGCCTGTACCGTTGCTTTGGCCTATAACAAACCTTACACACGTAACCATGCCAAACTTTATCCTTCACTTCAAAAGCGCCTGTGACGTATTCGGAGACGATGACAACATGACATCCGTGCATTTCGCTGTCTACATCTCGATCTTCTATCACTGGAACCGCAAAAAGTTCGCGGACAATATGCGCATCAACCGCGACGATGTTATGCGCATCGCCGGTCTCGGATCTTG
>NZ_JAHESE010000044.1 GCF_018598175.1 Dawidia cretensis | reverse complement strand
GTTGGTCGCCGCCGAGGGGTCCGCTTTGCAGACGGTGCACGGGCATGCCGAGCGCTTCTGATACCAGGCGGCCGGTTGTGCCGGTGGCGTAGAGCTCGCAAGTCGCCATACTTTCATGATGCGACTTCGACCATTCAATTAATTCTTTCTTCTTATTGTCGTGAGCCACAAGGGCTATGTGCTTTTTGCTCATGGAGAAAGTCAAATCCGTCTAAAAATACACATTGCAGGTTACATTCCTTCTTCTATTTTTGCCAGCCTGTTTTTGAAACGCTATGATGGAACAAGAGAATCTCAACCGCTGGGTAGAACTGATTGCAAAGGAGCTCGCGCAGCCCCTTAAAAATGTTAAAGCTGTAGGCGAATTGTTGGCCGAAGGCGCGACGATTCCATTCATTGCACGCTACCGAAAGGAATTGACGGGTAGCATGGACGAAGTGGCGATCATGAACGTCCGCGACCGCCTCGAACAACTTCGCGAGCTCGACAAACGTCGTGAGGCCGTGATCAGCTCCATCGAGAAGCAAGGTAAGCTTACGTCGGAGCTGATGTCCTCGATCGTTACCGCCGAAACCCTGGCGGAACTCGAAGATATTTACCTGCCGTATAAACCCAAGCGCAAGACTCGCGCCAGCATGGCCAAGGAGAAAGGCCTAGAGCCCCTCGCCCAGCGCCTCTTCAACCAGGAGAAGTTTAACCTGGATGAGTTTGCCGCCTCCTTTGTGGACAGCGAAAAAGGCGTAGCCGACCTGAACGAGGCACTCGACGGCGCCCGCGACATCATCGCGGAATGGGTCAGTGAAAATCCGGATACCCGTAAAAACGTCCGCGAGATCTTCTGGACCGAAGGCCAGGTGGAGTCGCACGTGCTGAAAGGCAAAGAAAACGATGGTCAGAAGTATAAGGACTATTTCGAATGGAGCGAGCCGATTTCCAAAACGCCCTCCCACCGGCTGCTGGCGATGCGCCGCGCGGAGAAAGAAGGTGTTCTTGCTCTTGATATCTATCCGCCTGAAGAGCTGGCAATCAGCTCTATGGAGCGTCAACACGTGAAAGAAGAAAACGCTGCTGCCGATCAGGTGCGGTTAGCGATTAAGGATAGCTACAAACGACTGCTGCGCCCATCGCTGGAAACGGAAGTGCGCATGGAGTCCAAGATGAAGGCGGATGAAGAAGCCATTAAGGTGTTTGCATCAAACCTCAAAGAGCTGTTGCTGCAGGCGCCGCTTGGCCAACGTAACGTATTGGCGCTCGATCCGGGCTTCCGCACAGGCTGTAAAGTGACCTGTCTCGACCGTCAGGGCAAGCTGCTCTACGACGACGTAATCTACCCGCATGAGCCTCAGCGTCAGACTGCAAAGGCGGCAGCCCTCGTCAAAGCGCTGTGCGAGCAATACGACATTGAAGCCGTCGCCATCGGCAACGGTACCGCAGGGCGTGAAACAGAAGCCTTTGTAAAAGCCATCGGCCTGCCGCACAAGGTTCTGGTGGTGATGGTGAATGAGAGCGGCGCCTCGGTGTATTCAGCATCGGAAGTAGCTCGGGAGGAATTCCCAGACAAAGACATTACTGTGCGGGGTGCCGTTTCGATCGGCCGCCGCCTGATGGACCCGCTGGCGGAACTGGTTAAGATCGACCCTAAATCGATCGGTGTGGGCCAATACCAGCACGATGTCGAGCAAACCAAGCTCAAGCAGGGACTGGATGACGTCGTGATGAGTTGCGTAAACCAGGTGGGTGTGGAAGTAAACACCGCCAGCAAGGAGCTACTCTCCTATGTATCCGGTTTGACGCCTGCGCTTGCCCGCAACATTGTCGAGTATCGTAACCAGAATGGTCCGTTTAAAGATCGCGAGTCGCTGATGAAGGTGTCGCGTTTGGGGGAAAAGGTTTTCGAGCAGGCGGCAGGCTTTCTGCGCATTCATGCTGCTGAAAACCCGCTGGATTCCAGCGCGGTACACCCAGAGAGCTATTCTATCGTCAAGCAGATGGCGGCCGACCTGGGTTGTTCCGTACGCGAGTTGATGAGCAGCGCCGAGCTACGCCGCCAGTTGGATCTTAAGAAGTATGTAACAGATAAAGTCGGTCTCCCGACCCTTAACGATATCCTTGCCGAACTTGAGAAGCCCGGACGCGACCCGCGCCAGACCTTTGAGATTTTCAGCTTTACGGAAGGTGTCAATACCATCGGCGACTTGAAGATCGGCATGACCATGCCTGGCATCGTAACGAACGTGACGAACTTCGGTGCTTTCGTCGACATCGGCGTACACCAGGATGGCCTTGTGCACATCAGCCACCTGGCCGATAAGTTTGTGAAGGATCCGAAAGAGGTTGTTACAGTGGCTCAAAAGGTAAAGGTGACCGTAGTAGAAGTGGATGCACCTCGTAAGCGGATTGGTTTGTCGATGAAGAGCGATCCATTTGCTGATCAAGGTGTGCCGGCGCAAGATGGCAGCAACAAGGGCAAACGTGACGATAAAGGGCAAGGGAAAGGGCCGCGCCGCGAAAACAATCGAGGCGAATCGAAACCACAAGAGAAAGAAGTCTCTATGGAAGAGAAGCTGGCAATGCTGGTGAGCAAGTTTAAGAAATAGTCGTCCCCTTCGCGGGGATCGTTCAAGCGCAAGCTGGTAGGTTGACCTTCTGGCTTGCGCTTTTTCATTACGTTTTTAATCCCCTTTCATTTACACTTTTTAATCTTTCTCTAATCTTTTAGTTTTACTTCACTTAATATATTTAACTTAAAGATTATCAATATATTAATAGCTATTTATTAAAGTCGTAATAAGCCTTGATTTTTATCACTCACTCATTCGCAAAGGAGTAGCCGTTGCCAAATCCGCAAACCTTTTATATTCGCATCCTCAACCGTAAATCTATGCTGCCAAACCACAATCCGACCGAGACCGCTGCATGGCAAAAGCTTGAAACGCTTTTCCTCACCATGCAGGCCACGCACATGCGCGAGCTCTTTGAAGAGGACCCGGAACGCTTTAAGAAGTTCCATTTGCAATTCGAAGACATCCTGGTTGACTACTCCAAGAACATCCTGAACGAGGAAGTGCTCAAAGAGCTTTTCAACCTGGCCAACGAGGTCGAGCTGAAGGATGCCATCGACGCCATGTTCCGTGGCGAGGCCATCAACCAAACCGAAGACCGCTCCGTTCTGCACGTGGCATTGCGTAACCGCTCAGGCAGCCCCACGATGTCGGATGACGAAGACGTCATGCCGAAGGTGAACCAGGTGCTGGCCCAGGTAAAGAAGTTCTCCGACAGCCTGCTCGGCGGTGCCTGGAAAGGATACTCCGGCAAGCCGATCACGGCCATTGTCAACATCGGCATTGGCGGTTCAGACCTCGGTCCCTATATGGTCACGGAAGCCCTCCGCCCCTACTGGACCACTGTCACGCCGCACTTCGTGTCCAACGTAGACGGCACTCATATTACGGAAGTGCTCAAGCGCGTAGATCCCGAAACGACGATCTTTATCATCGCCTCTAAAACATTCACCACACAAGAGACGATGACCAACGCTACCACGGCCAGGGATTGGTTCCTTGAAAAGACCGGTGGCAAAGGCGACGTGGCCAAACACTTTGTGGCTGTATCGACCAACGAGAAGGCTGTTACTGCGTTTGGAATCGCCCCGGAGAACATGTTTGTGTTCTGGGATTGGGTCGGTGGTCGTTACTCATTGTGGTCGTCGATCGGCTTGTCGATTGCCGCCACCATTGGCTACAACAACTTCGAGAAACTGCTTTCGGGCGCGCATGCGGTCGATAACCATTTCCGCAGCGAACCCTTTGAGAAGAACATTCCGGTGGTGCTCGCGCTCATCGGCGTTTGGTATAACAACTTCTTTGGCGCTGCATCGGAGGCGATCCTGCCTTACGACCAGTATATGCACCGTTTTGCCGCGTACTTCCAGCAGGGCAATATGGAAAGCAATGGCAAGCAAGTGGGCCGCGACGGTCAGCCGGTGACGTATCAGACAGGACCGGTGATCTGGGGCGAGCCCGGCACCAACGGTCAGCACGCTTTTTACCAGCTCATTCACCAGGGTACCAAACTTATTCCCTGCGACTTTATCGCACCGGCTGTCAGCCACAACCCGGTAGGTGATCATCACGCGAAGCTCCTCTCCAATTACTTCGCGCAGACCGAAGCCCTCATGCAGGGCAAGACCCTCGACGAGGTAAAAGCCGAGCTGAAGCAAGCTGGTATGGATGCCGAAGGCATTGCCCGCCATGCGCCTTTCCGCGTGTTCGAAGGCAACCGTCCAAGCAATAGTATACTTTTTCACAAGCTTACTCCCGAGACGCTGGGCTCCCTGCTCGCGATCTACGAGCACAAGATCTTTGTGCAAGGCGTGATCTGGAACATCTTCAGCTTCGATCAATGGGGTGTTGAATTGGGCAAGGTGTTGGCCAAGAAAATCCTTCCCGAACTGACGTCGACGGAAGAAATCACCTCGCACGATGCTTCGACGAATGGGTTAATCAACTATTTCAAACGTTTGAAATCTCTTTGATTAAATAACTGATTGTAAAACTAAACTCGTCCATTATTTTTGATGGATTTTTTCGACAAATGAGCAATAAAATTCTGAAGGTTGGAGTGTTCACATCGGGCGGCGATGCCCCCGGTATGAATGCGGCCATCCGTGCCGTGGCACGTTCATGTGCATACTATAAGCTGGAGTGTGTGGGGATTATGCGGGGTTATGAAGGTATGATCGAAGGTGATATTGCACCACTCGATGCACGCGCCGTGGGTAACATTTTACAACGGGGAGGTACTGTTCTGAAGTCTGCCCGCAGCAAAGAATTCCGTACTCCCGAGGGACGCAAGAAGGCACACGATCACTTAAAGAAGCACAACATCGATGCCCTCGTGGCCATTGGCGGCGACGGTACCTTTACCGGCCTGCACAAGTTCTACGAAGAGTATCAGGTGCCATCAATCCTTATACCCGGCACGATCGACAACGACCTCACGGGTACGGATTATACGATTGGTTACGACACCGCCACGAACACGGCTGTCGAAGCCATTGACAAAATCCGCGACACCGCCATGTCGCACAACCGGCTTTTCTTTATTGAGGTGATGGGTCGCCATTCGGGCTACATCGCTATCCACGCCGGCATTGCCGGCGGTGCCGCCTCGGTGGTCATTCCCGAAGAAACCATGTCGTTCGAAGATCTGTATAAAATCCTGGGCGAAGGCGAAGACACCAGCAAGAAGTCAAATCTTGTTGTTGTAGCAGAAGGCTCGAAGATCGGCGATGCGCACGCCCTCGCCAAGAAGGTAGCCGAGCGTTCTTCTTACTTCGATATAAAAGTGACTGTACTGGGGCACCTGCAGCGCGGAGGCTCTCCTACTTACTTCGATCGCGTGCTCGCGAGCCGCATGGGCGTGGCTGCTATAGAGGGCCTGCTGAACGGCGAGAACGGCGTGATGGTCGGCATCAAGGACAATAACATGGTATACAGCTCTTTTGAGAGTGTTATTGGAAAACACCATGAGATCGACGCCGAGTCGATGCGTATCGCAAAGATCCTTTCTATCTGATAAAAACCAACCAATCTACCAAACCAATCCAAACCAATCAGTAACCCAAATTTTATCTATGAAAGAATTAACCATTGGTATTGACATCGGGGGCACGAACACAAAGTATGGCATTGTCGACCGCGATGGTAATGTTGTTTTTCAGGGCAGCATTTCTACAGCTGAGTACGAGGAGTTTCGCGACTACTTCAATGGACTTGCCATTGCCTTGCGCAAGGCAACCGAAAGCATACCGTTTGCTCACAAGATCATCGGTGTTGGTGTAGGGGCCGCGAACGGCAACTATTACAAAGGCACAATCGAGCGGGCGACCAACCTCAAGTGGAAAGGCATCATTCCCCTGGCGGACATGTTCAAGGAAGAGTTCGGCATTCCAGCTATCATTACCAACGATGCCAACGCGGCAGCTGTTGGCGAAATGGTCTACGGTGCTGCGAAAGGCATGAAGGACTTTGTCGTGATCACCCTGGGCACTGGTCTGGGCAGCGGCTTTGTCTGCAACGGCATTCTCCTGAATGGTAAGCATGGTATCGCCGGTGAAGTAGGCCACACGTCGGTAAACCCGGCCGGCCGTTTTTGTAATTGCGGTAAGCGCGGCTGTCTGGAGACGTATGTCTCGGCCACCGGCATTAAACGTACCGTTTACAAGCTCCTGGCTGACCACCTTGAGCCCAGCGAATTGCGCGGCATCAGCTTCGACAATCTTACGACCAAGATGATTACCGAGTCGGCCGTACGCGGCGATGTAGTGGCCCTGGCAGCGTTCGAATATACCGGGCGCATCCTGGGTATGAAACTCGCGGAAACCGTGGTGCATACCGATCCGGAAGCGATCTTCCTGTTTGGTGGCTTGTCACTGGCCGGCGACCTGATCTTCAAGCCGACGATCAAACACATGGAGGCTAACCTCATGCCGCTGTTCCGTGGCAAAGTGAAGGTTCTCCCCTCCGGCCTCCAAAACCAGGCCGCGCCGATCATCGGTGCCAGCAGTCTGGTATGGAACTATCTCGATAACAATAAGACACAGCTCCAGGAAGAAGTGTACTAACCAAACACACCTTATGCCGAGTAGCGACTTAAAGCCTCATGATCATCATGAGGCTTTTTTATTGCCGGGCCCACCATTAAGCGACAGGCGGGCTACTGTACCTTCACACCAAGATTATCCCCTAAGGCGTTGAACTGGCCGATCCAGTTGTCCGAGCGTTGTTCGTTGGCTTGTTGCTGAGTGATCTCGAAATACAGGTTCTGAGTCTTGTACAGGTTGGGGTTGATGCGGAAGTTGCGCAGCAGCGGAAACAGGCGATTAAGGCGCTCGATACGCCGTGAACTCCGTTCTCCTTCGCCGCTGATCCGTTTCAATTCCTTGAAGATGCTTTCACCAGCCAGGCGTTCTACTTTCTCGCGGTCGTCAATGTTCAGCTTCCACTTGACCAATTCGCTCAGGATGCGCTCCACCTCGCGGATGTTGATCTTGTCGGTCAGGAAGCAACGTACCAGGTCGGCGTTGAGAATATATTCAAACGTGGTGCGGTAGGCGTTCGGAATGGGCGTATCATTCTTCGCCAGCGCATTTACCAGCGGATAGTCCCGGTTGTAGATACGCCGCAGCGATGCTTCCAGGTCGTTCATGCTCTGCTCGGTAATGAGATTGAACACCTTGCGCTTTTCATCCTGGAAAAGCTGCCAGATGGTATATTTTTCGGAGCCAAAATACATCTGCATGAAGCCGATGACATCGCCCAGGCGCCCTTCTTCGAACGCGTTCACGATCCGTCCTTGCATGCCGGCAAATTTCTCTTCCTCCATGTCGAGCGAAATATTGCCGATGATATTGTGCTTGCCCATGTAGAGCACGGCAAACGAGAACTTCTTTTCCGACCGTGTTACATTGGAACGTATCTGCGTCACGCCAAGCGCCAGGCGCTGCTCACCGGCCTCCTTGCGGATAAAGATTTCATTGCGCGTGTTGTAGTTAAAGATTGGGAACGATTCGGGATCCTCTTCGAAGATCGACGCCACGGCATAATGCACGCCCACCCGTTGCAGGTTGGTTTTGGCCGGCAAGACATACTTGCGATATATAATGGCGCCGTTGTCCAGCACTGGCACATTGCTCGGCGCCAGTTCCAGGCGTTTCATAAATTCCTCCTCCAGCTTCACGTCGCTGATCTGACTTACCAGCTGCATGGCGCGGCATGCGTATTGCATTATCTGTGTGGTCTCAATGCCTGAGATTTCGTCAAAGAACCAGCCGCAACTGGTATACATTAGCTGCGCATTCCGCTGAATCTCCATCAGACGTAAGACCAGGTTCATCTCCACCTGCCGGGTACAGTGCGTGGCCATAAACTTACGAATGGTATCATCCGTGCGATCAAGGATCACGTTGATATATTCGTCGCGTGCCTTCCAGGGATCTTTAAAAATGGACGACGCCTCCCGCTCATAAATTACTACCAGCTCATCGCGCAGCCAATCCAACGCTTCACGCAACGGCTTTCGCCAACGCTGATGCCAGCCCGGGTTACCGCCCGAATGGCAGCCGCAGTTGTTGCGCCAGCGCTCTATACCGTGCACGCAGCTCCAAGAGCTGTTCTCATGAATCTCCGCTTCATAGGCCGGCGGGAATTTGGCCAGGTATTCTGCATAGTTAGTCAACCTGCACGTTGCGTCGCGATCGATATTGTCAAGGCAAAAGGCCAACGCCATATCACCATGTTTGTGATGATGACCATAGGTTTCGCCGTCAGTCGCAATGTGTACCAATTGGGGCTCGTCACTCTCGGCGTCAAACGATGCCTGCAGATGGCCACAAAATTTAGCGCCATCGTTCAGCAAACCACTAAATGCAACTCCCTGGGCAATGCGCCCGTCATAGAAAAATAGTGTAATGGTTTTTCCCGACGGCAACCGGCACAGATACGGTCGGCGTGTATCAACACTTTCCGTCGTTACACCCGTCCACAGCAAATCGTCGAGCTTGCGGATCGACTTTGCTTGCCGCGGCGCCAGTATGGTAAATGCAATGCCGTACTTGGCCAGAAGCTCCAGCGATTCGGTGTCCACGGCAGTCTCCGCCAGCCACATGCCTTCGGGCATACGATTAAATCGATGCACGAAATCACGGATGCCCCACGCGATCTGGGTTTCTTTGTCGCGGCGATTGGCGAGTGGCAGGATGATGTGATTATATACCTGGGCAACGGCAGAGCCATGCCCGCTAAAATTCTTAACGCTCTCGCGGTCAGCTTCGAGAATGGCCGCATAGGTTACCGGGTCGTACGCCTCCATCCAGGACAACAGCGTCGGGCCGAAGTTGAAACTGATGCGCGAATAGTTGTTGATGATATTTTTAATCACCCCTTTTTCATTCAGAATGCGCGAGGCTGTATTGGGCCCATAGCATTCCGCCGAGATGCGCTCGTTCCAGTCGTGGTAGGGATGTGCCGAGTCCTGTACTTCAATTACTTCCAGCCATGCGTTCTCGCGCGGCGGTTGATAGAAGTGTCCGTGAATACAGATATAGCGCTCGGCAGGTGTCTTTACTTCTTCTTCCTCCATGGTCTTTTCCTCCGATGATCATTAGCTGCCCAGCCCGAACCCTTGTTCTTGTTTCACGAGTTTCCAGACCGTGATGCCGAGCGGAGGCAAAGTTAACGAAATCGAATTATCATAGCCATGGTATTTCACCGGCGAAGTCGACGCAATACCTTCGTTTCGTACACCGCTGCCGGCGTACTCGGTTGCATCCGACGTAAAAATTTCTTGCCATTGTCCGCGATAGGGCACGCCTAACCGGTACTGATAGCGTACTTCGGGTGTAAAGTTGCAGGCAACCAGTAATAATTCCTCCTTGCTATCACCTATGCGTAAGTATGCCATCACGCTATTGTCGCGGTCGCCATAATCCAGCCAGCGAAAGCCCTTGGCTTCGAATGCGTGGCGGTATAATGCCGGCTCTGACTTATAGAGTTTATTGAGGTCGCGTAGAAGTTGCTGCACGCCCGCGTGTAGCGGATATTGCAGCAAGTGCCAGTCCAGGCTGCGTTCATGATTCCACTCCGCCGACTGTGCTATTTCAGCACCCATAAAGAGCAACTTGGTGCCCGGGTGCGTAAACATATAGCTATATAGCAGGCGCAGGTTTGCAAACTTCCTCCATTCATCGCCCGGCATTTTTCCCAGCAACGAGCCTTTGCCATGCACCACCTCGTCGTGCGAAAGCGGCAGCATGAAATTCTCGGTGAACGCATACATAATGCTAAAGGTAATTGCGTTCTGATGATGCTTACGGTGTACGGGATCCAGTTGGAAGTAATTCAACGAGTCGTGCATCCAGCCCATCATCCACTTCTGCCCAAAACCGAGGCCACCAATGAACGTGGGGCGCGACACGCCCGTCCACGATGTCGACTCTTCTGCAATCGTGATCGCATCCGGGAAACTACTATACACAACCTCATTCATTTCTTTGAGGAATGTGATCGCCTCCAGATTCTCATTGCTGCCATACTGGTTGGGAATCCACTCCCCCGCCTTGCGCGAATAGTCCAGGTATAACATCGAGGCCACAGCGTCGACGCGCAGACCGTCAATATGAAACTCATCAAGCCAGAAAAGTGCGTTGCTGATCAGAAACGAACGAACTTCGTTACGGCCATAATTATAGATATAGCTCTGCCAGTCCGGATGAAATCCCTTCCGGGGATCGGCATGCTCGTACAGGTGCGTACCGTCGAATTCATACAGACCGTGCGCATCGCCGGGGAAGTGTGACGGCACCCAGTCGAGGATGACGCCAATGCCCGCCTGGTGAAAACGATCGATCATGTACTTGAAGTCTTCGGGCGTACCGTACCGGCTTGTCGGCGCAAAATAGCCCGTCAGTTGGTAGCCCCACGAACCGTAGAAGGGGTGCTCCATCAACGGCAGAAATTCGATATGTGTAAAACCCATATCCGCGACATACGCTACGAGCTGGTCGGCGGCTTCGACATACGACAGCGACCGGTTCTCTTCTACCGTTCGGCGCCACGAACCGAGGTGGACCTCGTAAACGGAATAGGGCTGCGGTTGGCCTTCCAGTTTTTTGCGGGCTTGCAACCATTCCGCGTCCTTCCATTCGTAGGATTCATCCCACACCACCGACGCGGTGCGAGGCGGTGTTTCAAAAAACCTTCCGAAGGGATCCGCCTTTTCCAGGGCCTGGCCCGTAACGGATTGAATGGCATATTTGTACGCTTCGCCATGCTGAATACCCGGGTGAAAGCCTTCCCAGATGCCGGAGCCATCCCATCGCGGCGACAGCGGGTGTGATTTGCCTTTCCAATGGTTAAAGTTGCCGATTACGGACACTTCTACGGCATTGGGAGCCCATACAGCAAAATAGGTGCCTTTCTGACCATCAAAGGCGGCTGGGTGCGCACCCAGCTTTTCGTACAGTTTGAAGTGTTTGCCCGTGTTAAACAGGTGAATATCGAAATCTGTCAACAGGGTGAAAAACTCTTCCGTGCCCTGATTCTTTTGAATTGCGTGTTTGGCCATTATGGGGTTGCTTAAAAGGGTGCAAAGACAGCCCGAAAAGAGCGTGCCAACCACCCGGTAATCACTTTTTCTTGCGTTCGTCCTTTTCCTCTTGGAAACGCTTCATGATGTAATAGATACCCCGCAGGGGGATAATTGTCCAGTCGGGCCGCCCATTCAGCTCATATCCCAGTTCGTAAATGGCCTTCTCTAACAGGAAAGTGCGTAGTAAAACGTCGTACTCCGGCGTCAGTACATTGCCCATGCCCATACGCTCCATGTACGCGCCCAGGTAGTAGCGCGCCACATAGTGCTGCCACTGCTCTGCCCATGACTCCAGGAAATCAAGGTCTCGATCGCGGTAGTTTTCGTTCAACAGGATTTTACCAAACGCCGCGTAGTGGATCGAGCGCATCATACCGGCCACATCTTTCAACGGACTGCGCTTCAACCGGCGCTCACTAAAGGCCAATCCCGGCTCTCCTTCGAAGTCGATGATCACAAAGTCCTTACCGGTAAAGAGCACTTGCCCCAGGTGATAATCGCCATGAATACGGGTGCGTACCGCGCTGATCTTCACCTGGTATATCTCACTAAAGCACTCCAGCACCTGATCTTCCAGCGCCAACACCTTGCGCGCAATGTCTTGTGCTTCGGCCGGCAGCCTGGTCAGCGTGCTCTCCAGCAGACTAAACTGGTCGCGCACCATTTTGCGCATAGACGAATAGATAGAGCGTTGGTAGTTGCTGGTGAAGCTCTCCGGTGTGAAGGCCGGGTTCGAGACATCGGATGCCAGGGCCAGGTGCATTTCCGCCGTACGCTGCCCCAGGCGTACCATCCGCTCGTAGAAACCACGCCCTATAAACTCCTGGATGATCTCCGGCGACTCCTCAAACTTGATGGCCGACTTGCTCAACAGCTTCGGCAGTTTCATACCCTTACCCTTCGCCATGACGCGCTCAAAGAAGCGCCCGACGGAGTCCATCGACATGGTCCATGCCTCGCCCTGGTTCTCTACCTTTTCCTGTAAAAGTCCGAATACGATGGTCTTACCCTCTGCATCGTGGTATTCAATGCTGCCCGCATATTTGGGACTATTCTGGAACGACGTGTGCTCTGACAGAAAGCGAACAACCTCTAAATCGGGGTTGATCTCCTTCTCGAGCTTGCGGTAGAATTTAAAGAAGTACTTATCATTATAAATGATCGCCGTATTGCTCTGATCCGCCTTCAGGATTTTCGAGTCAACCTGGCGGTTTTTATCTAACCGGGCAAATACACTGGAACAAAATTCCAACTCACCACCACTGTCGTCACGCAGATGCAATTCTTTCTCCATGCCGGTAAACAGGAAGTCGCGGAATACTTTATCATAGCTGCTATCCATGATAAAGCCCGCTTTGCCTTGTATCTCGGCGCGGCACACTACACTCTGCACGGTGTACTCCACGCGCTCCAGGATATTGTCCGACGGCACAAACGTCAACGGCAGGAAGTATAGCTCCGGCAGTCGCTGCACATAATGCACTTCCAGAATGGTGAGGTAGTGTGTGTCGCCCTCTACTTTCAAGGGGATCGTTTTATGAATCCCGATCTTATTCAACACCTTGGCCTTACCACCAAACCACCGGCACTTCTTCATGAACGGCGGCAAGATCTTACGCTCCAGGTTGCGCACTTCGTTGTAATTGTCAAGAAGACGTTCCCACGAGATGTCCGTACGCACCAGCGGCAGCTCACCGCTTGCGTCGGCTTTTTCTTTTTTCTCCGCCGCGTCCGCCTGGAACCAGAAATAGCCGTACGGGCCGATCGTAATGGGGTAGTCGCCCTCGCCTACGTTCATAAAACGGTTCTGGCTAAACGCCTCGGTCATATCACAATCGCGGTACTCTGACAGGTTCAGCGTCGTGGCCTGCGAGAACTGCGACAGGTTCGCTACTACAATGACCCGCTGTTTATCGTACGTGCGTGCAAAGGCCAACACTTTTGCATTGCTGCTATCAATAAACTTCATTTCTCCCCGCCCGAAAATATTCAGGCGTTTGCGCATCGCCATGACGTGTTTTAGCCACCACAACAATGACGACGGGCTTTCCTCCTGCGTCGAGACATTGACCGATTCATATCGATAGACCGGGTCGGTAATAATGGGCAAAAACAGCCGTTGTGGGTTCGCTGTTGAAAACCCCGCATTGAGGTTCATATTCCACTGCATGGGGGTCCGCACCCCATAGCGATCGCCCAGGTAAATGTTGTCGCCCATGCCGATCTCGTCACCGTAATAGATCACGGGCGTACCGGGCAGGGAAAACATGATGGTATACAGCAGCTCGATCTTGCGGCGATCGTTGTTCAGCATCGGCGCCAGCCGGCGGCGGATGCCCGTATTGACCTTCGAGCTGGCATCGCTCGCATAGGCTTTTAACAAATAGTCTTTCTCCTCCTCTGTCACCATCTCCAACCCCAGCTCGTCATGGTTGCGCAGGAAGATTACCCACTGGCAGTTTGACGGCGTATCGGGCGTCTGATCAATGATGTCGACTATGGGGTAGCTGTCTTCCGTACGCAACGCCAGAAACATGCGCGGCATCAGCGGGAAGTTGAAGTTCATGTGACATTCGTCGCCGTCGCCGAAATACGTAGCGGCATCTTCCGGCCACAGGTTGGCTTCGGCAATGAGGACTTTGTCTTTATAGTTCTTATCGATGTGTGCGCGCAGCTTTTTCAAAAAGACGTGTGTCTGCGGCATGTTTTCGCTGTTGGTTCCCTCCTCCTCATACAAGAACGCTACCGAGCCCAACCGGAAACCATCTACGCCCAGTTTCATCCAGAAGTCGACGACCTTGATCATCTCCATCTGCACTTCGGCATTTTCGTAATTCAGCTCGGGTTGATGGCGGTAGAAACGATGCCAATAGTAGCCGCGTGCTTCGGTGTCCCAGGTCCAGTTGGAAACTTCGGCATCGGTAAAGATCACCCGTGCCTCTTTGTATTTATCCGGGCTGTCGCTCCACACATACAGGTCGCGGTACCGGGAACCGGTACGCGCCTTGCGCGAGCGTTTGAACCAGGGATGTTGATCGGAAGTATGATTCAGAATGAGCTCAATGATTACCCGGATGCCGCGACGATGCGCTTCCTTGAGAAAAAGCTTGAAGTCAGCCAATGTGCCGTAGTCAGGGTGCACATCGGTGTGGTCGGTCACATCGAAGCCGTCGTCCTTGAGCGGCGACGGGTAGAACGGCAGCAGCCACAAGGTGTTAATGCCAAGGTCCTCCAGATAGTCCAGGCGTTGGATCAGTCCTGGAAAGTCGCCAATACCGTCGCCATTGCTGTCGTAGAAGGCGCGTACAGAAACTTCGTAGAAGATGGCGTCTTTAAACCACAGCGGTTCTCCGGCTTTTACGGGCGTACTCATTGATAGGATTCGTGGATGGCTAAGTGAAATAAATGGAAGGGAATTTTATGTGGGTCGATGCCTACATAGTTCCACTCCTGCGTCCAGGTATAATGCTCGCCCGTCATCAGGTCGTGCAGCTTGATGTTGATATGGTCGCCAAGTCCCAGCAACGCCTTGGGCAATTGTACATATCCGGTTTGCGTGGCATGCGGGTCGAGGTTGACGACTACCAGCACAATGTCGCGCAAGTCTTCGGTCGCTTTGACGTACGCCAGCAGGTATTGGTTCTCGACCGGGCAGAAATGCAGGTTCCAGGTTGTCTGTAGTGCCGGGTGCTCTT
This sequence comes from Dawidia cretensis, assembly GCF_018598175.1. Lineage (GTDB taxonomy): Bacteria > Bacteroidota > Bacteroidia > Cytophagales > Cyclobacteriaceae > Ohtaekwangia > Ohtaekwangia cretensis. Next base: position 29,582 of record NZ_JAHESE010000044.1, on the reverse strand, counting down.
TGCGGGCTTTGTTCAGGACGGTGATGATATCGGTCATACGATTGGTCTTGTTCCAGTCGTATTGTTTGATCTCGTACTTCTCCGAATTGTAATACTCCTCTCTTCCCTCCACCGGCTGGTTCTCATAGAACTCATATACCGGACCATACATGCCATAATTGGACGACAGCGTCGCGGCCAGCGCCAGGCGAAGGATAAAGATATTCTCGCCCTGGTGTTGCAGGTGCCACGGCAGGATGTCGGGTGTATTGGGCCAGAAGTTGGGCCGGAAGTATTGGCGTGACGGTCCGTGTACCAGCTCATTCATGTATTCGATGATCTCTTGCTTACCCACCCGCCAGGTGAAGTAGGTATACGACTGCGTAAACCCTGCCTTGGCCAGCGACGCCATCACCTTCGGCCGTGTAAATGCCTCAGACAAGAACGTGATGCCGGGGTATTGTTTATTTACCTCGCCAATCGCCCATTGCCAGAAGCGAATGGGCTTGGTGTGCGGGTTGTCCACGCGAAAGATCTGCACGCCCTGGTCGATCCAGTACGTGATGACAGATTTCAATTCTTCCCACAAGGCCACCCAGTCTTCCGTTTCGAAGTTGAAGGGGTATATATCCTGGTATTTCTTCGGCGGGTTCTCCGCATACTGAATCGAACCATCCGGGCGCTGTTTAAACCACTGAGGATTTTCTTTTACATACGGATGATCCGGCGCGCATTGAAAGGCCAGGTCGAGCGCAATGTCAATGCCCAGCTTATGCGCCTCTTTGATCAGCGTACGATAGTCTTCCAGCGTGCCCAATGGCGAGTGTACTGCCTTGTGTCCTCCTTCATCGCTGCCAATGGCCCACGGAGAGCCGGGCTCGCCGGGCTGAGCGGTCGTCGCGTTGTTCTTGCCCTTCCGGTTGACCTTGCCGATCGGATGTATCGGCGGCAGATACAGTACGTCAAAGCCCATCGCGGCCACGCGCGGCAGCAGGCGTACTACATCGTTGAATGTGCCGTGATGGATGCCGTCGCCCGCGGAACGCGGGAACAGCTCATACCAGGTGCTATAGCTTGCTTTCGGATGCTCTACCACGACCGGCAGCACCTGTTGGTAGAGCGTTTCAAAGGCCACCAGCGGATAGTGTTGGACGATACGCGCAAAAGCGTCGCCCATGGCGTGCTCAATAGCTTGTTCATACGGCAATGCCAGTTGCGCGGCAGCTTGTTTAACTTCGTACGGGTTCTCGACCAACAGCGAGCCGAGCATCTGTGCCCCTTCCTGCAGCTCGAGCGTAACATCTACGCGCGCGGCCACCTTTTTGCGGAAGCCATCGTACCAGGTCTCGAGGTGATCTACCCACGCTACCACGGTAAACACGTGCAGGCCCTGTTGGCGCACGGTGAAGGCGGCATGCCAGCTATCGTTGCCGGTGTGCACCATCTCGACGGTTTGCCAGGATTCTTCCGCGTCCATGCGGTGCCATACCTGCGCGCGAATGTGATCGTGACCGTCGCCAAAGATATCAGCGGTAACGTCTACACGCTCTCCCGGCGTGCGTTTAGCCGGGTAACGGCCGCCGTCTACCTGGGGCTGTACATTTTCAATGATAACACGCGCCTGCCCGTTTTGCTCTGTTGGAGGCAAGTGTTGGGCTGTCGGAATATTGGCGGGGACTTTCTTCGTACGCATGGCTACTTGATTTTAAAAATATAGGCACTAAACGGCTTTAACGTGAGCGCAAATTTGCCGGTCTCGTCAATGCCCACTTCCGTTTCGTGCCACAGCATATCGCGGGCTATATAGCCCTTCGCGGGGTCAAGGCCCATCTTTGTAAAGGCCTCGGCCGGTATCTGTATCGTGGCGGGCATAGGCGCGGCCGCGTTAAAGCTGGTAATGATCAATAAACGTTCCTCGGCGGCAAACCGCAGAAAGGCGTGCACGTTGGTGCCAAAATTCCCCGCCGTGACATTGGCGCCCGTGATGTCGAGATATTCCCCCGCATACAACGCCGGGCTGCGTCCCGCCAGGTTGAGCAAGTCGGTATATAGCCGGTGCAATTGCTTCTGCTCGGGCGAAAGCAGGCCGCCATCAAACAGACCACCGTTCATCCATTTCTGATGCTCGGGCACACCCCAATAGTCAAAGATCGTCGTGCGGCCATCCTCGCCCTGAAATCCTTCTGCACCCAGTGCCGGTTCGCCACTCTCCTGGCCAAAATAGATCATGATCGGTCCTTTGTCAATCGTTGCGCTTACCACCATGGCAGGAATGGCACGCCAGGGGTCGCCGGCAAAAAACCGGGAGGCCGCGCGTTGCTCGTCGTGGTTCTCGATAAAGTGCAGCATGTGGTGGTTGATCCCGTTCAGGCGCGCCTGCACATTGGCAATCTCGGCGGTGCTGCGGTCAGGCGCAGTCGTCAACGCCCGCAGTGTATCGTATAACAATACCTTGTCGTAGAGGAAGTCGAACTTACCTGTCTCGATATAGCCCTGGTACTGATCGGGATTGTAGATCTCTGCTATGAACAGGATCCCGGGGCGCAATGCCTTCACCTGCGGTATGACCCAGGCCCAGAATTCCACGGGCACCATTTCTGCCATGTCGCAGCGGAAGCCGTCTACATTCTTGCCCGCCCAGAACACCAGGATGTCGCGCATCTTGTTCCACGTATCGGGCACAGGCTCGAAGTGTTTGCTTTTCCCCTGCTGAATGTCTACACCGTAGTTGAGCTTTACCGTCTCGAACCATTCGTTCGCACCGGGGTGTGCCGTGAACTGATCGTTTCCCGTAACCTTGGCAGGTGTCTCTTCGAACTTACCGTCGAGGGTCGGGAATGTATTTTTGCCCAGCGGCGTATAGCCATCGGGTACCTGGAACGACTGCCCCGGCAGATAATAAAAGTTATTGCTGGGGCTAAAGACCACGGTCTTGTCATCGTCTGCACCAAGGTCTTTTATTCCGGCAGGCTTCACGTCCGAATGATAGGCCCGGGCCACGTGGTTGGGCACAAAGTCAATGACCACCTGCAGGCCGTGCCGGTGTGTACGCGCAACGAGCTCTTCAAACTCCTGCATGCGTTTAGTCACGTCAGTCGCCAGGTCGGGATTGACATCGTAATAGTCTTTGATGGCATAGGGTGAGCCGGCACGACCCTTTACGACGTCGGCATCGTCGAGGGGAATGCCGAAGCGGGTATAGTCGGTGAGCACCGCGTGCTCAATGACACCGGTATACCACACGTGCGTAATGCCCAGCTGTTGAAAGGCTGTCAGCGCGGCATCATTGATATCGGCAAACTTGCCGGTACCATTTTCTTCCATCGTGCCGAAGGGAGTGTTGGCGGTTTGTTTGTTGCCAAACAGGCGGGGTAATAATTGGTATAAAATAACCTTTCCGGAAGCTTCTTCCATGGGCATGGCGGGTGGGATTTTCTCTTTCGGCGTTGTGCAGCACACCAGCGCCAAACAAGCCGTTACAAGGTACAGTAAAACCATTCTCATACGACTGGAAGATAGAAAGAAAAATCGTATGGAAACTAATCTTACGCCGCCGTCCTGCGGCGCGACACCATCAGGTGGAAGACTACTACGATCACGCAGATCATCAGTCCGAGGAACTCGCGCGCCTCCTCGATGTACAGGTGCTCCATCTTGGCAACATTGTCAAAGAGCGCCGAGTGCTCCGGTTGGTCCCACCATTCGCGCACGCCCGGTACATAGATGATGCTATACGCCAGCATGGCTACCAATACCACCCAAAGCGCCTTGCGCGGGTAAAACGAAAACATGGCCATGACGCAAAACACCGCCATCACCCCGTAGACCAGGATCCAAAGAACAGGGTCAGGATCATTGACTTGCAGAAAAGCAAATATCAGAAACATCACCGCCAGCACGAAGTTGAGAATACGCATACGAAGAATACAGTTTACACTACATAAATAAACAAAAGATGCCGGACATAACATGCCCGGCATCTCCTTGTCAACAAAACAAACTTACAAGATCGTCTTCAGGTATTTAGCACTCGAGGCAGCACTATCGATCGGTGCACCGGGATACGACTCCTGTTCAACATAATAGTATTGCAGACCTGACACTTTTGCCTTATTGAAGATCGCTTTCCAATCAATGGAACCGGTACCTACGTCAGCATTTTTGTTGCGGTCTGTCTTATCCATGTCCTTCACATGCCATTGCTCGAACCGGCCCGGGTACTTTTCAAAATACTGAATCGGATCGTAGCCTGCGTTCACTACCCAGTAGATGTCCATTTCCATGCTCACTTTCTTAGGGTCGAGCTCTTTCAACATCAGGTCGTAGGGCACCTGGCCGTCGATCTTGTCGAATTCAAACGCGTGGTTGTGGTAACCGAAGCGTATACCCGACTGGTTGCAAACTTCGCCGGCGGCGTTGAGGTCCGCGATGATGCGTTTGTAATCGTCCAGCGTCTGGCGCTGCTCTTCAGCGATATAGGGCACAACCATGTATTTCTGGCCGTTCTTTTTGGCGTCTTCTACGGCTTTCTTCCACGTGTCTCCTTTGATCAGGTCGAGGCCATAGTGACCGCTGGTCACCTGCATGCCCAACCCTTTTACAAAGGTGTTGAATTCGGCGTAGGCCATGCCAAAGATCTGGCCGTCTTTGTAGCTATACGCCTCCAGCTCCTTGTAACCAAAGCTGGCCACGCGGGTTAGTACGCCTTTCGGATCTTTACCAATGGTGTCGCGCAGGGTGTAGAGCTGAAGCCCTACGCCTTTCTGGCGTTTTCCAGCTGCGGCGATAGCCGGCAGTGCCAGCAAGCTGGCAGCGGCGAACGTCGCAGTCTGTACAAATTCTCTTCTTTTCATGGCTGTTTAGGGTTGTAGTGGTATATGCCACCCGTCAGTTCACGAGTTGCACACTTCTAAAATAAAACAAAGATTGATCACCTGCACCGGAATTTTTAAATACCAGATACAAATCGTGATAACCGGTGGTTGCGGTCGCCGTAATGCCGATTGTCTGTGACCCTTTGCCGGTAGTCCTGCCCTTTCCGAACAAGGCTCCGTCGGGCTTGTCAAGGTGCAATTCCACTTCACCCCCCGCCTGGTCGGCTGGTACAATCAATGTCACCTTTGCCTGCCGGATTCCGGTCAGGTCCAAATGCTTGAACGCCGCCCGTGCGTTGTTCTTCACATCGGCCAGCACCGACTGATCGTTCTCTTTCCGGCGTTGCGCACCGTCTATCTCCGTGGCCTCGCGTGCGGTGAGCACAGCGCTGCGCAATACAATCACCTGGTTTGCCGACAAAGCCGGTACATTGCCCGCGCCACCCTTATCCTGGTAAGATGCCGTCAGCATATAAACACCGTCCGTTTCTTTGCCCGGCGTAACCTTACCTTGTAGCGGCAACTTCGCCGGCGCCTTCGTATCGGCCAGCGACAGAATGTATTCCACCATCTTCTTGGCATCGTCCACGCTCACCTGCGGGTGCGCCGCCATTTCGGTACCACCCCAAATGCCCGCGCCGCCTTTGATGACTTTCGCGGCCAGTTGTCCCGGGGCGTCACCGTTGCCCTTGTAGCGTTCGGCCACCTGCAGGTAGCTGGGGCCGGCCGAACGTTGGTCGATCGTGTGACACGACTTGCAATCGCTCTTCGCAATCAACGCCTTGCCGGGCAACTCTGCCGTCGGCATCTGGTGCCCCTGGGCAACCTGCGCCATGTCAAAGCCTTTCACATAGTCGAATGTTACGGTTACCGCAGCCGGGTCGATCTTGCCGTCTGCGGTGCTGCCGTCTTCGGCGTCCGTAGCCTCCACCACGTATGCCACGGGCGTACCCGGGAAGAAGAAAGTTTTGTTGCCGCTGGCCAGCGACGCCTTCACTTCGGGCGGCGCATTGCCGGCGGCCACTTGCACGGAGGTGATGGCCTCCAGGCCTTTGTCATCCACGACCTTGAGCTGCACCGGGTAGACGCCGGGTTTGTCGAAGGTCACGGTAAAGAGGCTGTCCTTTGCCTCATAGTCCTTACCCGCGGCCTTCAGCGTAAGTGTAAGCTTGTCGCCTTTGTCATGGTCGAACGTACCCGCGGCCGAGAACTGTACTTGCAGGGGTACGCCGCCGTTGATCTGGCTGGCCTTCAGCCTGGCTACCGGTGCGCGGTTGCCGGGGTTGTAGTCGATTCGCACCAGACGTGCGTCGAGGTTCTGCGCAAACCACTTGGTGCCGTATTCCAACATGTACAACCGGCCGTCGGGACCAAAAGCCATGTCGATAATGTTGTTGAAGTTGATGTTGGGCATGAAAGGCTCCATGTCCATGATCTTATCCTGTCCGTCCAGGCTTACAAGGAAGATCCAGTTACGCATCCAGTCGTACGCGATCAGCTTATCATCGAAGTAATCCGGGAACGCCGTCGAGACGCCTTTGTACAGGTCGCTATGATACACCGGCCCGGCCATGGCGTTGCGTCCACCCTCCTTCAGCATCGGAAACTCGTCGGAATGTGCATACGGGTAGTAGATCAGCGCCGGGGTCGCCGGCGGCAAGTCATGTTTACCGGTGTTGTTGATCGACTCGTTTACCGGCAGCGCCGGATCCCACCAGCCTTTGATCTCGCCGGTAGCATAGTCATAGCGTGAATACGCTTCGTTCTTGCCGACAAAGTAGGGCCAGCCATAGTTGCCGGGGCGGCGCGCCAGGTTGATCTCATCGTATGAGCGCGGTCCGCGCAGCGAGTCACCTTCGCCGGCGTCGGGTCCCACTTCACCCCAATACAGCGCACCCGTCTTGGCGTCGACCGAAATACGGTACGGGTTGCGACAGCCCATAACGTAGATTTCGGGGCGCGTGTCTGGCTCCTGTTCATCAAAGAGGTTGCCGGCGGGAATGGTATATGTGCCATCCGGTTGGGGCTTGATGCGCAGTACTTTGCCGCGTAAGTCATTGGTGTTGGAAGACGACTTCTGGGCATCATACGGACCGCGGTCCGGGCGTTCATCCGACGGACTAAAGCCGCGCGACTCCCAGGGGTTGGTGTTGTCCCCCGTTGACAGAAACAAGTTACCATCGGGGCCAAACGCCAGCGAGCCCGCGGTGTGACAGCAGCTCTCCCGTTGCGTAGGCACTTCCAACATGACCTTTTCCGATGTACTGTCGATTTGGTCGTTCACAAAGGTGAAACGCGACAGGATGTTGGCGGACTTTTCGGCGTGTGAATAGAAGATATACAGCCAGTGATTTTTGTCAAAGCCGGGATCGGCGGCAATGCCGAGCATACCGTCTTCAAACTTGGTGCCTATGCGGAAAGTGTTTACGACACGTACTTTGCCGCTCTTGGGGTCGTACAGCTTTACATCGCCTTTACGTTCCAGGAAGATGATGCGGCTGTCGGGCAGGATCACCATTTCGGTCGGTTCGTTCAGATTGAAGTCTAACACTGTTTTGGTGAAGCGGCTTTCATCCGGGGCAATCTTGGCAGTGGCCTTCCCGAAGTCCGGCTTGTCGCCTTCGCCCAGGGCATAGCGGATGCCCTGCCACAGGTGATTCCGGAAGAAGGCATCTGCATAGCTTTCGTCGGTGTGGCCCATGCCGGTATAAAATGCCCGGCCACCGTCAAACTCGTGGTACCAGGCAATGGGGTGGTCTTTGCCGTTGCCGCCGCCCTGGTACGACGCTTCGTCGAGATTGTACAGCACCTCGAGGTCGGCGCCGATGCTGCGGTAGTTATACCACTCGTCGGTACGCAACACCGATTGTTGCAGCGAGTCGCCTTCGAACGTTGGTTTCAGTGCCACGATGCGGGCCTCCTGGATCTTCGGGTGGCTTTTAAAATACGCACCGGTCAGGCGACCGAACCATGGCCATTCATACTCGGTATCGGAGGCAGCGTGTACACCCACAAAGCCGCCGCCCGCCTGAATGTAGCGGCGAAAGGCGCCCTGCTGCTCCAGGTCGAGTACGTTACCGGTAGTGCTCAGGAATATGACCGCATTGTAGCGGCGCAGATTGTCTTCGGTAAACACCGATGCGTCTTCGGTTGTGTCGACGTCAAAGCCGTGTTCCCGGCCAAGTTCCAGCAGCGCTTTCTTTCCCGCGCCGATAGAGGCATGCCGGTAGCCGGTGGTTTTAGAGAACACCAGGACGCGTGGCCGCTCCTGGCACGAAAAGAGTAGGCACAGCAATAACGCTGGCACGATAAAGCTCAGATTTTTCATAGGAGGTTAGGATGGGCATAAAAAAACCTGGAAGCCGCAGCCTCCAGGTTTTTAATGTTATTTCAATTCCTTGATTTTGAGGTTGCGGAACCAGACCTGGTCGCCGTGATCTTGTAATGCAAAGTGTCCTTTCTTGGTCTTGCCGAAGTCGGGCATGCTCTTGAACTTGCTGGCGGCCACCATTTCGTCCCAGGCAGCATCGTGCATGGTAAAGGTCACGACCTTCTTGCCGTTCAGCCAGAACTCATACTTGCCTTTGTTCGAGATGATGCGGGCTTCGTTCCATTCGCCGGCAGGCTTCACGGTTTCTTCCGAGCAGGCGATCAGATCATACAGGTCGGCGGCGCGATGCTTGTGGATTTTCGCATCGGGGTGACCATTGTTGTCGAGCACTTGCATTTCCGGACCGGTAACATATACCGCGCTATACTTAGGGTCTTCTACCACGTTGAACAGCAGACCGCTGTTGCCATTCGGCGCAATCTTCCAGTCATAGGAAAACTCGTAGTTTTCATATTCACCGGCAGTGATCAGATCACCACGGCCTTCTTTGGTAGAAGCATCGAGGTACAGGGCGCCGTCGGCTACCTTCCAGGCCGTGCCGTCAGACTTGCCGTTAAATACTTTCCAGCCTTTGGTGCTGGTTCCGTCGAAAAGCAGTTTCCAACCGGCCTTTGTCTCGGCGGCAGTCAGCTTATTTTGGGCTTGTGTAGGTGCGCTCATAACCAGGGCAATGGCGGTCAGCAATACAATGATTCTTTTCATGTTCAGGATGTTTAGCAAATGATGGATAGAACGATCAATCTTTCAGTTTCTCGCCGTCGAGCGACAGCACATACATGGCCATCTTCTCGGCATCGGCTTGCGACAGATCGGCGTGCGCGGTCATCGGTATCTCACCCCAGTTGCCCGCACCGCCGGCAATGATCTTACCGGCCAGCATGGTTACGTTTGCTTTTGTGAACTCGTATTTCTTAGCCACTTCCGCGTGTGCCGGGCCAATGATCTTGTTCGTGGGGTGGTGACAGGTTTTGCAATCGCTGTTGTCGACAAGCGCCTGACCTTCTTTGATCAGGTCGTCGGTCGATGCCGCTTTGGGCTCGGCCGTCTCGTAGTCGCTATACGCATCACCTTCCTCTTTCTTCTCTTCTTCTTTTTTCGATCCTCCGCACGATGTAAGCGCAAAACTGGCTACCCCTGCAAGGGCCACGATGACGAATAATTTTTTCATGTCTGTAGTCGATTTATACTGTTGTGTCTGTGATTTTATAAAATTAGAGGCCCAGAATCCGTTTGTTTAGCTTCTGGTCTTTGCCTGCCGACGCAAAATCGTCAAAGGCACGTTCCGTCACGCGAATGATGTGGTCCTGGATAAAGGGTGCGCCCTCGGCAGCGCCCTGCTCGGGGTGTTTAATACAGCACTCCCACTCCAGCACGGCCCATCCGCTGTAGTCGTATTGGGTCAGCTTGCTGAAGATCGCACTGAAGTCCACCTGCCCATCGCCCAGAGAGCGGAAACGACCGGGACGGTTTACCCAGTCCTGGTAGCCGCCATACACGCCTGATTTACCGGTGGGGTTAAATTCGGCGTCCTTGACGTGGAACATCTTAATGAAGGTGTGATAGAAGTCGATATACTGCAGGTAGTCCAGCTGTTGCAACAGCAAGTGGCTGGGGTCATACAGCATGTTGCAGCGCGTATGCTGCCCGGTAGCCTCCCAGAAACGCTCGAAGGTTATACCGTCGTGCAGGTCTTCCCCCGGGTGAATCTCATAGCACAGGTCAACACCCGCTTTGTCAAAGGCATTGAGAATGGGCAGCCACCGTTTCGCCAGGGCGGCAAAGCCGTCTTCCACCAGGCCTGCCGGGCGTTGTGGCCACGGGTACATGGTGTGCCACATCAGCGCGCCCGAAAAGGTAGCGTGCGCATTCAGGCCCAGGTTGCGGCTCGCTTTGGCAGCGAACTTCAGCTGCTCAGTGGCCCATGCCTGGCGCTCTTTGGGATTGCCGCGCACCGCCTTTGGCGCAAAGCCGTCGAACAGCTCATCGTAGGCGGGATTTACCGCTACGAGCTGCCCTTGCAGGTGTGTCGAAAGCTCGGTGACCTGCAGGCCTGTCGACTCGACAATGCCCTTCCAGTCGTCGCAGTAGTCTTTGCTCTCCGCTGCTTTTTGCAGGTCGATGCAGCGGCTGTCCCACGTGGGAATCTGCACGCCCTTATACCCCAGTGAAGCGGCCCATTTGCAGAGTGTCTTCAGGTTATCGAACGGAGCCTGGTCGCCGAGAAACTGCGCCAGGAATATAGCCGGTCCTTGTATCTGTTTCATGTGTCTGTCGTGTTACGGAAAGGCTAGATGTCTTTCAGCGGTACCCACTTTTTGTTAGACGTAGCCGACTTCACGACGGTCTGCACGAAGTTCATGCCGCGTACGCCATCCTCCACATCGGGAAAGTCATACTTCTCGTAGTTAACCTTCTTGCCCGGCTTGTAGTCGCGTAAGGCGCGGCTAAAGGCGCGATAGATGTTAGCAAACGCTTCCAGGTAGCCTTCCGGGTGACCGGCCGGTGTGCGTGTAAACGACTTGGTGTGGTCAGACAGGTAGCCCTGGCCGGCGCGGATTATTTCCTGAGGCTTATTGAGCCATTTTATCTTGAGGGTATTGGGCTCCATCTGGCGCCATTCCAGGCCACCATGCTCGCCGTAGATACGGATGTTGAGGTCGTTCTCTTCGCCGGCCGCTACTTGTGTGGCCATCAAAATACCGGAGGCACCGTTGTCGAAACGCAGCAACATAGACGAATCGTCGTCCAGGTTACGGCCCTTTACAACCGTGTTCAACATGGCGCAAACTTCGGTGATCTTGTTGCCCGTGATATATTCCGCGAGGTTGGCAGCATGTGTGCCGATGTCGCCAATTGCACCACCCATACCCGACTGTTTGGGATCGGTACGCCAGGAGGCTTGTGCATTACCACTCTTCTCCGCAGCGGTCGACAACCAGCCCTGGGGATATTCAACAAATACTTTGCGGATTTTGCCCAGCTTACCGGCGCGCACCATCTGGCGTGCCTCTTTCACCAGCGGATAGCCCGTATAGGTGTGCGTAAGACCGAGAATAAGGCCGGTCTTGTCGACCAGCTTGCGAAGTATTTTGGCTTCGTCTACAGAAAAGGCAATAGGCTTCTCCACGATCACGTGAAAGCCATACTCGAGGGCCATTTTAGCGGGGCCGAAGTGTACGTGGTTGGGAGTGACGACGGAAACAAAGTCCATCCGCTGGTCGGCGGGCAGCTGTGATTCCTTCTCGAACATCTCCTGGTAGGTTTCATACACCCGTTTCGGATCGAGATATAACGCTTGCCCGGTCGCTTTGGACTCGCCGGGTACAACACTGAAAGCACCGCATACTAATTCAATCTCGCCATCAATTCCCACAGCTTTGCGGTGTACAGGGCCGATAAAAGAGGTGAGTCCCCCTCCTACCATCCCCATGCGTAATTTTCTTTTCATGAGTGTTAATGATTGGTTGTTAAGGTTTAAGATGATCCTATCCCATTACCGGAAAGACGCCTACCCTGTCTTTACCGGTCGGATATTTCATACGTTTGTATTTTGTTGCAATAAAGTATTCTCAGCTTGAAAAGTAAACAAATAAAATTACCGGAAACGATTGCAAAGCCTTCCGCGTCCGCAATTTTTTACACTATTGCGCAAAATTTGCATTGCCATCGTGACAACCAGAGGCCACGCCTTATAGTCATAGTGACAATTGGTGGCGAGCGTTAACGCTGAGGCATCTCTTGTGTATTTCATAAATTACAGTTTGGCACCTGCACTATAGCGACCTTATAGTGACATTCAGCCATACCAAAGCCAGGAATAAGCCACTATAAAGTTAGTCGCCAGTCCCGTGCAGACGTTTTGTGAATTCTCATCGTTCTGATTTCCGTCACCAAAATCTTCGGGAAATTCCCGCTACCTTTGGCCATCGTAGTACGTAACCGATATTCATGACCGAATCGCTCTTTCTTCGAAATCTTTGGTATTTCGCCATGCACGGCGAGTTTTTGAAACCGGGTAAACTTATTGCCAAAGAGATTTTAGGCGAACGGATCGTCTTCGGACGCAACGAACAGGGTGAGCCTTTTGCCTTGAAAGACAACTGTCCCCACCGGGGCGTGCCCCTGTCCATGGGGTGGTACGACGGCAAGGAAATCCAGTGTTGCTACCACGGCTGGAAGTTCAACCATGCCGGCACCTGCACGGAGATCCCGGCCCTGGCCGACGACAAGTTCGACCGCTCCAAGATCAAGGTCTTCAAATACCCGTGCCGCGAGTTGAACGGCACCATCTGGATCTACATTCCCCGCAACAAGACGCAACTCGAGGGCGCCGAAAGCCGGCTGCCCGACCTCCTCATAAAGCCCGAGCTGAAGTTCAGATTTGTCGAAAAGGTAACGATGCCTGCCGACGTCGACCATGCCGTAATCGGCCTCATCGACCCCGCCCACGTAACATTTGTACACCAATCGTGGTACTGGCGTTCGGCTAAGAAACTGAAGCAGAAAGAGAAACACTTCGAGCCCGACGGTCTGGGCTTTAAGATGGTAAGGCACAAGCCGTCGTCGAACTCCAAGGGCTATTCAATTCTGAAGGGTGAGACTTCTACGGAGATCAACTTTCAGTTGCCGGGCAATCGCTTTGAGCACATTCGCGTGGGCGAGCATGAGATCGTGTCTATCACGTGCCTTACGCCCATCAACGAAAATGAGACCGAGCTGAATCATATCTTCTATGCTTCCTTCGGTTTTGTAAAATACCTGTGGTGGCCGCTGCGCTATTTGGGCAAGCAGTTTATCCATCAGGACCTCGGCGTGTTCCGCAAGTTACAGAAGGGGCTGGAAACGAAGCCTACGCTGATGCTGCTGGGTGAACCCGATGCGCAGGCGCGCTGGTATCATGAGTTGAAACGGCAGTGGGACTTGTCGCAGCAGGAAGGGAAGCCGTTTGAGAATCCCATTCCTAAGAAAACACTGCATTGGGTCACTTAAGCGAGACAACGCCTGGAGGTCAACGGGAGTAAACCCGGACTTGTCCTAGTCCTTTCTATACTAGCTTATCTCTAGCTTAAGTCTAGGTTAACACTAGCTTAAGTCTAGGGTATCCCCGCTTTATCCGCCAAAAACGCTGTATTTTTCTTCGCTCTCGCTTCCACACGGACACTGGTTCATTACCAGTCATCGCTGTCTTTCTTCTTCTGAAGCTCAGTGTACTGGAGCTTGTCTGTAAAGGCTTTATCCAGTAATCCTAAAGTATTTGGCTTGCACCAATCCGGCGACAGAATTGTCGCGCTATTCTTTGTGGCGTAGTTTGTCAGACGATCTTTTTCGCTGATGTTCTTGTAGCCAATGTTGCCTGTTACCATCAACGTACGGAACGTCAGGCGGTACTTTCCGTCCTTTACGGCGGCCGTAACTTTACCGCTATACTTTCCCGTTTGGATGATGGGCGGGGTAGCTACCTGGGTAAATTGAAATTTTTTATAGTCGACTACAATGTCATTTACATCGAATGACACTTCGTCGCCGCTGACGGTTACATTGGCAACATAGGGCAATGCTTTATAAAATGCCGCCATCTTTTCGGCGGTGACGGAATCTTGTACAAAGACCTTTTGATAAATGATCTCCTGATCGACGACCTTGAAGTTGCCGTAGGTAGTGGTGGGTTGGGCCTGGGCAAAAAGAGAAACAGAAGCCAGGATCAAAGAGCAAAAAATACCTCTCATGGGGGTGTTAAGTTTCCCCAAAGGTAACGAACGGGTGTCAATCACCCATACGGCCGGACCAAAACAAAGGCCGTTCGACCGGGTAGGGTGTCGAACGACCTTCATGTGTATCGGCTAGATGAACTTGCTAAGCAGGTTCTCGTAGTACTCTTGTTTGCCGCTGATCTGTTGCGGCTCGCCGGCCTTGTGGGCCAACGTGCGCAGCTCTTCCAGGGTCACTTTGCCTTGCTCGAACTGTCTACCTTTGCCGCTGTCGAACGATGCATACCGTTCTTTGCGCAGCTTCAGGTACGTGCCGTCGTCGAGGATGGACTGGGCTGTCAGCAGGGCGCGGGCAAACGTGTCCATACCGCCAATGTGTGCGTAGAAGACATCCACCAGGTCGGTTGAGTTGCGGCGTGTCTTCGCGTCGAAGTTTACGCCGCCGTTCTTAAAGCCGCCGGATTGTAAAATCACCAGCATGGCTTCCGTCAGCTCAAACAGGTTGTTCGGGAACTGGTCGGTATCCCAGCCGTTCTGGTAGTCGCCGCGGTTGGCGTCGATGCTGCCGAGCACGCCGGCGTTGGCCGCTACCTGCAGCTCGTGATCGAAGGTATGTTGGGCCAGGGTGGCATGGTTTACTTCGATGTTCAGCTTGAAATCATCCATCAGGTCGAACTCGCGCAGGAAGGCGATACACGTTGCGGCGTCGAAGTCGTACTGGTGTTTCGACGGCTCCATGGGCTTAGGCTCGAGCAGGAAGGTGCCTTTAAAGCCTTGCGCACGGGCGTAGTCTTTTGCTACGTGCAGGAAGCGCGCCATATGCTCTTGCTCACGCTTCATATCGGTGTTGAGCAGTGACATATAACCTTCGCGGCCGCCCCAGAATACGTAGTTCGTACCCCCCAGCTCGATGGTAGCGTCCAGGGCATTCTTTACCTGTGCGCCGGCATGGGCCACGACGTTAAAATCCGGATTGGTAGCGGCACCGTTCATATAGCGCGGGTGCGAGAACAGGTTGGCTGTACCCCACAGCAGCTTTACGCCGGAAGCCTTTTGTTTTTTCCTGGCATACTCCACCACCTTCGCCAGGCGTGCTTCGGACTCTTTCAAGGTAGACCCTTCGTCTACCAGGTCGTAGTCGTGAAAGCAATAGAAAGGCGAACCGATCTTGGTAATAAACTCAAAGGCTGCATCCATTTTGTCGAAGGCGCGCTCAACGGCATCTTCGCGTTGGTTCCAGGGGAAGTTCTTGGTGCCCGGTCCGAACGGATCGCCGCCGGTGCCGCAGAAGGTATGCCAATAGGCAATGGCAAAGCGGAAGTGCTCTTCCATGGTCTTCTTGCCGATCTTGCGCTTGGCGTCATAGAATTTAAACGCGAGCGGGTTGTCGGAATCCTTGCCTTCGTACTTGACCTGGCCTACGCCTTTGAAGTACTCTTTGTCTCCAAGTGAAAGTTTCATAGTATAGCCTTAATTGATTTGTTTCTGTAATTGTTGAAGCCAGCGGTCATACGCCGCGGCATACGCATCGGCCTTGCCGGCCACCGGATCTTCCGAGCGAATAAGCTTCAGTCCGCGGAAGGCATCTTCAAACGCGCCATAGATCCCCGCGCCTACGCCTGCACCCAACGCTGCGCCTTTCGAACCATCAGTATCATACAGCTCCAGCCGGGCGCCAATGGTATTCACAAACGCTTCGCGGAACAGCGGGCTTAAGAACATGTTCGCATTGCCGGCACGGATCACCTGTGTCTTCAGGCCCATTTCCTGTAACACATCAAAGCCATACTTCAGCGCAAACACAATACCCTCCTGCGCCGCGCGGAAGAGATGCGCCTGTCCATGTTGATTGAAGTCCAGGCCAAACAATGAGCTGTTGATGTTTTTGTCCTCCAGCACGCGCTCAGCGCCATTGCCAAAAGGCAACACCGTCAAACCTTCCGCACCAATCGGTGCACCGGCCGCGATGCTATTGATGCGGTCATAACCGTACAAATCACCCTCGCCGCGCGCCATCTTGCGCAGCCAGCTGTTAAGAATGCCCGTACCGTTAATGCAGAGCAATACACCGTTGCGTTTCGCGGGGTGTTTATCATTGACGTGAATGAACGTGTTGACCCGCGAGCGCGTGTCATATGCGTTCTTGTCGGTCACGCTATAGATCACACCCGAAGTGCCTGCCGTGGCAGCGGTCTCGCCGGGATTGAGCACATTGAGAGAGAATGCGTTGTTGGGTTGATCGCCGGCGCGATAGCTTACCGGAATACCTGCCGTCAGACCCAATTGCCCGGCTACCGCCGCACGTACTTTTCCCTGAATCGAAAAGGTTGGCTCCTGCCGGGCCAGCATGCTGGCGGGAACGCCGTATTGCTCCAGCAGGCGCTTAGACGGCGCCTCGTCCTGGTAGTCCCAGAACATACCTTCCGAGAGGCCCGATGCGGTGGTTACGACTTCGCCGGTAAGCTTCATTGCCAGGTAGTCGCCGGGCAGCATGACTTTGTCGATCCGGTCAAAGACCGCGGGCTCGTTCAACTTCACCCAGCGCAGCTTGGAGGCTGTAAAGTTACCGGGCGAGTTCAGCAAGTGTTGCAGGGCATAGCCTTCGCCAAGCACCTTCGACGCGTTCTTGCCGATCTCGACGGCACGGCTGTCGCACCAGATGATCGACGGCCGCAATACATCCTGGTTCTTATCGACACAGACCAGGCCGTGCATTTGATAGGAAATACCAATGGCGGCAATGGCCGCGGGGTTGACACCCGACTGCATCAGGGCGCCCTGCAGCGCCTTGACGGCGTGCTCCCACCACAGGGCGGGATCTTGCTCGGCCCAGCCCGGCTGCACGGCCAGCATGCCCATTTCTTCGGCAGGCGAATGTGCCGCGCCAACGGTCAGGCCCGTGTCGGCATCGACCAGCGAGGCCTTCACGGAAGAGCTTCCGACATCGTACCCCAGGAGGTATTTCTTCATATTAACAATGGTTCAATCGGTTGATGATGTCGGTAAAGATATAACTTATAGTACATTTGACTACAAGGTGTCCGAAATTATTTTCTATCTTGGCCTCCACAGCACACTTATGCCCATGCCCCACGAAACACCCGATGCGATTATTGATGCTCTGTCGATCGACTGTCTGATCTTTGGCTTCCAGAAGAACGAGCTCGACATTTTGCTCGTACAACACGGCGAAGGGATCAGCAAAGGTAAATGGGCGCTGCCGGGCGGCTGGATCAAATACAACGAAAGCGCCGACGCTGCCGCGGCCCGCATTCTGCAAGACCTTACCGGTGTGTCGAAGATCTACCTGGAGCAGCTCCGGGCTTTTGGCGACGTGCAGCGCTACCCTACCAAGCGTGTCATCACCATTGCGTATTATGCGCTGGTTAAGCCCGAGGCCTATACACTGGGTGCCGGCTTCACTGCGTCGGACGTGAAGTGGTTTAAGCTGGGCGACGTGCCCTCCTTACCCTACGACCACAGCGCCATTCTCCACGCCGGCCTGCGGCACCTCAAACACAAGGTGCGCCACGAGCCGATTGGGTTCAACCTGCTGCCCAAGAAGTTTACACTGCTGCAACTACAGGAATTGTACGAAGCACTGCTGGGCCAAAAGCTGGACAAGCCCAACTTCCGGCGTAAGCTCATGAAAATGAACCTGCTACTGCCGTGTAAAGAAAAGCAGACCGATGTGTCGCACCGCGCCGCCAGCCTCTACCGTTTCGACAAAAAGACCTATGATAAACTGACCGAGAAGGGCTTTACGTTCGAGCTCTAACGGCGTGTGGCCAGGCCGGTGATCTATTATAATAGTCTAAACGACCATAACCCACTGGAATAATTGTAGCTTGCAATCGTTGGAAAGCAACAAAAATACATCCATATTCCGGGCGCTAAACCTAAATCGAACATATACTATCCTATGGAACAAACCATTGACCGCTCACGCCTGTTTTGGGCCAGCTGCCTGGCGCTGCTGGTTACATCCCTGTCGTTCGGCATCCGCGCCGGTATCCTCAACGAGCTGGGTACTACTTTTCAACTTTCCGCCACCGAGCTGGGTGTCATCACCGCTACAGCCTTCTGGGGCTTTCCGCTGGCGGTAATCATCGGTGGCATGGTGGTCGATATCATCGGCATGAAGCGTCTGCTGGTGGTCGCCTTCCTGTTCCACCTGGCGGGCATCATCTTTACGATCTTTGCCTCCGGCTATTGGTCGCTCTTCCTGTCCACGTTGCTGATCGGCATTGCCAACGGTACAGTCGAAGCGGCATGTAACCCGCTGGTAGCAACCATTTACCCCGACAACAAAACCACCAAGCTTAACCACTTTCACTTGTGGTTCCCGGGAGGCATTTTTATCGGCACACTCATCGTATTCTTCTTTACCAAGCTCGGCCTCGGCTGGCAGGTGCAGGTAGCCACCATGCTGATCCCTACGCTGCTATACGGCTACTTTTTCTCACGCCTTACTTTCCCGGTAACAGAACGTGTCGCCAAGGGTGTTTCTACCGGCGAGATGTACAAAGCATTGCTTAGCCCGCTTTTTATCTTTATGATCATCTGCATGTTCGGCACCGCGATCACCGAGCTGTTCACCGGTCAATGGATCGACGTGCTACTGCGCAGCGTAACCGATAACGCCCTGCTCGTGCTGACACTGACCACCGGCATCATGGTAATAGGCCGTGGCCTGGCAGAGCCAGTCGTACACCGGTTCTCACCGCAAGGTGTGCTGCTGATATCTGCCGTACTTTCGGTATTGGGTCTCTACCTGCTGGGCCATACCAGCGGCAACATGATCTTTGTCGGCGCGCTGGCGTTCGGCATGGGTGTATGCTACTTCTGGCCAACGATGATCGGCTTTGTTGCCGAGAACCTGCCCCGCACGGGGGCTGTCGGCCTGAACTTTATGGGCGGCGCCGGCATGTTTGCCGTGTCACTGTATCTCATTTTCATGGGCGGGTACTACGATAACCTGGTGAAAAGCAAGATCCCTGCAGGAATCTCGGAAGCTGAAACCGTCAACCTGCTGGCAGAGGCGCGGAAGGCGGCTGGGCCTGAAATCATCAATGTGACACTCGTTATTCCCATTATACTCACGGTTGCCTTCGCTGGCCTCGTGTTTTATATGCGCGGGCGGAAGAAGGCGGTAGTGTAATAGCCCTAATAACACCAAAACTTGAAATGAGGATGCTCTAACGCATCCTCTTTTTTTTTGTATTACGGCATCGGACATGCCATTCCAATACCCTGGCCCGAATTCTGCTAAACAATCTCCGTTAACTTTAACGATCTAATCTTTCCTATGAGAAAACTTCCAACGCTTTGTCTACTCACGGCATTTGCCATCACCAGTTTTCTCTTCACGGGCTGTTCCAGTGAAGACGACGACCCAGATCCCGCCACCAGATTGGGTAGCATTAAAGCAACTTTTACCGGCACACGAAGAGACGGCCTTGCCTTTAACCACTCAACCGAATACAAATTTACAGATGGTGGAACCAGCAATCCCCAAACTTCGAGTTGGTTCGAAACGATATTCAACGATCGTCTCCAACGCAACATTTATGTTTATCGACGGGCAGGTTCCCCCTCTAGCGAAGATATGGCAGGATTTTCGCTCGCCGAGAGAGATGGCGAGGTTTCATTCCGGATGCTCAACGCCGCCACGACAATCGTTGCTGACGATCGAACATACTTTCGCGTGAATTTCTACAGTCCCTCGGCATCGAATGCGTTCGAGCCGGTCATGTCCGACTACGTGTTCAACGCCGCCACCGGCGAGCTCAGATTCAAATATAGTTTCAGATTCGCCAAAGATGACGTAAACAACTCCACTGAGAATGACATGCAGATTACACTCGATGTAAACGTTTTGCTTTACAAAGAGTTATAGTCGCACGAGCGAAATACAACCCGCAAGAAGGGGCTTTCGCGCCCCTTCTTTTTTTGCCTATCCGGAAATATCCCGAAGAAATCCGCGCCATCGGCCATTTGCGTACATGCAGGAAACTACACAATCGTTTCCTTGAGTATGAAGAAACTTATCCTGATATTACTGATAGCATCCGTGAATGACAGTATGGCACAGAAACTGAACGTCGTCGATCCGGTTAAATTCCTCGCCCTGGGCGACTCGTACACCATTGGTGAAAGCGTCGCTCCCGCCGAGCGGTGGCCGGTACAGTTGGCCGAGGCCTTGCGCAGAAAAGGGCTCTCCTGCCCCGATCCTACTATCATTGCCACTACCGGCTGGCGCACGGATAATCTCAAAGACGCCATTCAGCAGGCCCATCTCAAGCCGGAGTACACGCTGGTGTCACTGCTCATCGGCGTCAACAATTATTACCAGGGTAAGTCGGTGGAGGCCTATGGTCCTGAGTTTGAGGGACTGCTCAGTACGGCCATCGCCCTGGCGGGCGGCCAGCGCGCGCACGTGTTTGTTGTCTCCATTCCCGACTATGGCTATACACCCTTTGGCAAAGACAAACAAATTACCATCACGCTGGGCATCGACCGGTTTAACGCTGCCAACAAAGCCATCGCCATTCGCATGGGCGTGACGTATATCGACATTACAGGCATCTCACGCCGCGGACTCGCTGACGCGGATTTAGTGGCCGGCGACGGCTTGCATCCTTCCGGCAAAATGTATACCGCGTGGACAGCGCTGATCCTGGAACATCTAAAAATCGCCAGGCCGGCAGACGAAGGTAACAACACCCCCACAACACCCGAAAACGGCATTCGCGATGCACGCTATAGTTTGAAAGTATACCCCAATCCATTCCACGACATCCTCCAGGTCCAAAGCCATGCTGCACCGTCGCCCAACCGGCGTTTGAGCTTGTTGACCAGCACCGGCGAAACGATTAAACACGTCCTGCTTGATACCCAGGGCACGATCCTGATCCCCACCGCCGACCTGGCCGCCGGCACATACTTCTTATCCTTGCGCGACCAGGATACCGAAGTGCTGCGCGAGCCGATTGTGAAGCATTAAACAGCGTGAAGTATGAGCGCGAAGAAACTGTCGCGCTTCCAAATGAAGTCCGTTGCCGCGCACAAATAAGCCTGATTTATAGGTGTAGCTGGATAATTGCTTTTCTGATAGCCTCTTCGTTTCTTGACGGAAAGTAGTTTATGAGCTCCGCAACCTTACGCGTCACTTCTGAGATCGGCACCTTGCGCAGGCTTTTGGTGCACAGCCCCGACAGCAGTCTGGGCAAAGTAGTGCCGTCCAAAGCGCAGGACTGGCTCTTCGAAGACATTGTTCACCTCGACACTATACGCCGCAAAGAGTACGATTTTTATACCCGCATCCTGCTGTATTTCCTGGATCCTGCGCGCATTCAGGGAAAGCTGACGACCATCGACGATCCCCGCAACGGCCGGGCCTTCTTTAAACCTTGTCACGACGATTTTCACCGTTCTGAAAATGTCATCGAGCTGCAGTGGCTGCTGGCGGATATCCTGGCCGACACCAGCATACGCCTGCGCCTGGTTGCCTCGGTCTGCGCCATCGAGTTCTGCTCGTATGAAACGCAGAACAACCTCTTCGCCCTGGAACCACGCGAGCTTTCGAAAGTACTCATCAGCGGCATCCTGCACGATGGGCGCATGCTCTTTCCGCCGATTCCCAACTTTATCTTCACACGCGACATCGGCGTGGTTATTAACGACCATATACTCTTAAACCGGCCGGCAAAGAAAGCGCGTACGCGCGAAGCCCTGCTGACCAAATATATATTCTTCAACCACCCCTTGTTCACAACATTTCGCGACAAGATCCTGGAGATCGAAGATACCTCCTATCATTTCCTCATGCCCAAGGACACCGACGAGAAGAAGGTGACGTTGGAGGGGGGCGATGTGATGATGATCACCCCGAGGCACCTGTTGCTGGGCATCAGCGAACGCACCACGGTGGAAGCCGCTCACCAGGTGATCAACCTGCTCTTTGCCCGGCAGATCGTCGATACCATCACGGTCATTCGCATTCCGAAGAAGCGAGACTACATGCACATCGATACGGTCTTCACACAGGTGAAACGCAACGTGTGGGTCATGCTGGGCAACTTCTCGCGCACGAACATCCGCAAAGAAAACGCCGACCCCATCGAACGCATTCTGGAAAGCAAAAAGAAGGACGACCCGGTCAGGATCACGCAGTTTCACCGGCACGCCCCGGAGAGTCCCGTGTCGTTCGACAGCCTGGAAGACCTGCTCATCAATATCAGCGAGAACGAATTGATGAGCCCCGAAAAAACGGTATTTATATACTCGGGCAACAATGAGTTTCCGTACGACGTGCGCGAGCAGTGGACAGATTCCTGTAACGTACTGGCCCTGCGCGAAGGCGTGGTGTTGGGATATGACCGCAATGACAAGACTACCGAAGCCTTTCGCGCGGCAGGCTTTTCCGTTATCACCGCCGAAGCGCTGCTGGCAAGCCTCGAAGCCGGCACCCTCCAGCCCGCAACCCTGCGCGACACGCTGATCGTGATGCCCTCCGCCGAGCTGTCACGCGCCCGCGGTGGCTTTCACTGCATGAGCCTGCCCTTGTGGCGGGAAGACCTAACGCATCAATCCTGAACTGCTATGGCCACGCCCCTGCAAACAACTTCGCATATACTGATGATCCGCCCGGTACACTTTGGGTACAACACGCAGACCGCGGTCAACAATGCTTTTCAGTCCGTCGAAGATCTGGACGCCCAGGGTATGGCGCTGCACGAATTTGATTTGTTTGTAGCCCTGTTGCGCCGGCATAGCATAGACGTGACCGTTGTAGACGACACCCCCGCGCCGCATACGCCCGACTCGATCTTTCCCAACAACTGGATCTCTTTTCATGACGACGGCCGCGTGGTGTTATACCCCATGTACGCCGTCAACCGCCGGCTGGAGCGTAAGCCTCACGTACTGAAAGCGTTACGCTCACACTTCCGCCTGACCACGCCCATTGACCTGTCGGAATACGAGCAGCAGGATCGCTTCCTGGAAGGCACCGGCAGCATGGTGTTAGACCGCACCCATAAGATCGCCTACGCCTGTCTTTCACAACGTACCGATGCCGGCGTGCTCGAAGATTTCTGCCGTCGGCTGGGGTACACGCCCCATACCTTTACCGCCACGGATGCGAACGGCTATCCTATTTATCACACCAACGTGATGATGTGCATTGCCGATACCTATGCCGTGATCTGCCTCGATTCCATTGCCGACAACGCCGAGCGACAACAGACAATAAAATGCCTGGAAAGAACAGACAAAGAGATCATTACCATCACGCTGGACCAGATGAATCACTTTGCCGGCAACATGTTGCAGGTCAGCAACGCTACGGGTGAGCGCTTTCTCGTTATGTCGTCTCGGGCGTATCGTTCGCTTACCCCGGGACAAATTTCCCAAATTGAACAACGAAACCCAATTATACACTCTCCGTTAGATACCATCGAACGCAATGGCGGCGGCAGCGCCCGGTGTATGATCGCCGAGGTATTCCTGCCGGTTGAATGAACGCCGGAAAATTGCTAGTTTTATCACTCAATGCCTGTCATTTGAATCCGTTAAGGCCTATTACCGCTACCCCGGAACAGCCGGTCCAAACTGTTTCTGGTTTGCACATCGTTGCGAACTTCTCCGTGCACGACGTGGATAAACTGATTGATTTTCAACCCTTTCGCACCTTTATCGAAGACCAGATCGACACGCTCGGCTTATGCCGTGTGGGCGACGTCTACCATAATTTCCCCGGCGGCGGCTTCACGGGTGTCGTCTGCCTGACGGAGTCACACCTGTCGGTGCACACGTGGCCCGAGCAGCGCTACCTGACCTTCGACGTATTTTTATCCAACTATTTGAAAGATAACCGGGCCGTCACGCACCGTCTATACGACGCTGTGCGGATGTTCTTCGATGCCACGGTGCTTTGGGAACAGCGTCTTGATCGTTAAGTTATGAGTCTACATACCCGTATCACCTGTCCGGGCTGTCAGGCCCCGTATACACTTCGCCTGCGCCTTACCGGCCGCTTTATATGCCTTCGTTGCCGGGCGCAAGCCGTGGTAGACGGCATCGCGCAAGACGCCTCCAGGCCGCTGGTGACGGCAGCGCCCATGCCCGACGACCTGAGCTTTGTTCAGATCGGTACGACCGGGGTACTGGACGATGCTCCGTTCGAGGTGATCGGCCGCATACGCCTGCAGTTGCGAAACGACTATAAAAACTTCTGGTGCGCCGTGCGTAAAGAAGGCAGCGGTTTCTGGATAGCCGAGTCGTTCGGAAGCTTTGCCGTATACAACGGCGCCTGGCAACCCTATACCGACCTTGCTTCCAAACTACGGTCGAACAAAACCATCCCCTTGCCGGATGTCCCTGTCACGGGCGAGTATGTGGAGCGCTGTGAAGGCCTCGCCTTGTCCGGCGAGCTGTTACCCTGGAACGTCGTCGATCCCGGGTGGTTTGTCGTGCAGGGTAGCAAGGGCGCGCGTACCGCTTTTTTTATGACCAAACCCAACGTCGGCGGTGTACACTACCTGCTGGGCAAAAAGGTCCCGGTAGAAAATCTAAAATTGGCCAATACCCTTCCGTGGAATGAGTGGAACTAACAACATCATCAGCTGCCCGGCCTGCAACACTTCTCATACACTCCGCGGCAAGGCCCTGACACGGGCCCTGACCTGTAAAAACTGTGGCGTTTATTTCCGCACCGGCAGCTGGAACAAAGAGCAGGAGAAATTTCAGCTTTCCTACACCTTTGAACCCGTGCTTCCCATCGGCGCCAAAGGCGAGATCGAGGGTTTTGTTTATGAGGTGATGGGGGTTGTCATCAAGACTGAGCGAAAGTATAAATACTCCTGGCGTGAGTACCTGATCTTTAACCGCCACCGTGGCTATGCATTTCTCTCAGAGTACGATGGCCATTGGAATATGGTCTGGCCGGTGGAGAGTGATCCGCGTGCCTCGCTCTTTCCGGGCGGGTTTTATGAAGGTGAGCAACGCTTCCACCTATACCAAAAGTACAGCGCCGATGTGGTTTATGCCCGTGGCGAATTCTTCTTCGATGTTGTCGACATGACCGCTTCCACGCAAAATGAAGAGTATATCAATCCGCCGTATTTCTTTGCGTTGGAATCCAGTGACGACAGTATGCTGTGGTGCAAAGGTGAATATTTTAAACGCCAGGAGATCGCCGACATCTTTTCCGTACCGCTCAATAAGATGCCCCGTTCCGCCGGATTGGGATATACCCAACCCGTCACAGGCTCCTTTAGCATCTCTTCGCTGGTTATTAGCCTGATCGTGCTGATTGCGGCGGCGCTGGTGATCCAATCCATGATCAGTACCCGCTCCGCCGACGAAAACGTCTTTCAGCGGGGCTTTGCTTTCGCCGATTTTAAAGATCAAAAGTTTGTCGCGACGGAACCTTTCCACCTAAAGGGCGGACCGCAAAGTATCCAGATTAACATCCACGTGCCGGTCGATAACGATTGGTTCTTTTCCGAATTCGCGCTGGTGAACGAAACCACCGGCGAGGAGTATAACTTTACAAAAGAGATCGAATATTACCATGGTTACGACTACGAAGATGAGATCCATTGGTCGGAAGGCGGCACCACCGCAGAGGCCTATATTTCGCGTCTGCCCGAGGGCGCGTACCACGTCAATATATACCCGGAGTTCGGCACCACGGTAACAGGCTTTGACATGGTCATCTGGCGCGACGTTCCTTCCCGGTTGAACCTCCTCTGGGTGGTCATTGGGCTGGCCATCTTTCCTGTTATTTACATCATCTGGGCGAAGGCACGAGAAAAAGGACGCTGGGCGGACAGCGACTATTCACCATACGAATAAACACAACACCATGAACCTGACCGATCTCAAAGGATTAAAATATTATCTGATCTATGCCGTGGCCTTGCTGGCATTCTTTGCTTATTCGGGCATGGTCGGCTGGAAGTGGTTTAACCCCACCAAAACCGAGCGCGAGCGCAGCGAACGCGCACCCGGCACCCACGGACGGAGCTATATCTATCACAAGTAACCAATACCACGCATCACTTTAAAACACCACACTATGGAATTAAAATACGTTTGGGCATCGATTGTATTCTCCCTCATCGGCATCATCATTCTGGCGCTCGCCTTCTGGGTGGTGGAACGGATCACGCCGGAAAACCTTTGGAAGGAGATCCTGGAAAAGAACAACATCGCGCTCGCTATCATGGCCGGGGCCTTTATGATTGCCATGGGCATCATCATCGGTTCGGCTATTCACAGTTAACAAAATGATTCGGGACGATCGTAACGCCGCTGGCTTCCAGTGGCTGCTGCTGATTTCGGTCTTTGTCGTCGCCACCTGCGGGCTGATCTACGAGCTCGTGGCCGGCACGCTGGCCAGCTACCTGCTGGGCGATTCCGTTACGCAGTTTTCCACCATCATCGGCACGTACCTCTTTGCCATGGGCATTGGGTCGTACCTGTCGCGGTTTCTAAAAGACAACCTGCTGGGCTGGTTTATCAGCATCGAGCTGATGGTCGGCATGGTCGGCGGCTTCAGCGCCGGCGTGTTGTTTATACTCTTCGAGCAGGTCGTTTACTTTCGCATCATCCTCTACGCGTTGGTCGTGTTGACCGGCACGCTGGTAGGTCTCGAGCTGCCGCTGCTGATGCGCATTCTCAAAGACCGCGTCGAGTTCAGCGACCTGGTGTCGCGTATCTTTACGTTCGACTATATCGGCGCGTTGTTCGCCTCGCTCCTTTTTCCCCTGATCTTTATACCCTACCTGGGGCTACTGCGCACATCGTTCTTCTTTGGCTTTCTCAATGTAGGTGTTGCCTGGATTGTGGCGTATCGTTTCAGACACGATCTGCGCCGGTACCGTTCGTTGCGATGGTCAGCTATCGTTTGCCTTTTATTGCTGGCGGTTGGCTTTGCTCTGTCGGAGCACCTTACACGTTTGTCCGAGTCGCTCACCTACCCTGACAAGATCGTATACGCCAAGTCAAGCCCCTACCAACGTATTGTATTGACCCGCAGCGTCAACGACTGGCGGTTGTTCCTCAACGGCAACCTGCAGTTCAGTTCTCTGGACGAATACCGCTACCACGAGGCCCTCATTCACCCCGGGCTTTCCCGTGTAGACCATCCACAAAACATACTTGTGCTGGGAGGTGGCGACGGCATGGCTGTACGCGAAATACTCAAATACCCTTCCGTCAAAAAAATTACCCTGGTGGATCTCGACAACAGCATCACCGCGCTGTTTAAATCTAACGAGGCGCTGATGAAGCTCAACCAGCACTCGCTCATGTCACCCACCGTGACCGTCGTCAATCAGGATGCTTTTGTCTGGATCCGCGAGCAGAAAAACACCTATGACTTTATTACCATCGACTTTCCCGACCCCTCGAATTATTCGCTGGGGAAACTTTATACCACTACTTTTTACCGTGAGCTGCGACGCTTGCTGGCACCCGGTGGCTGTTTGGTCATTCAGTCCACCTCGCCGTTTGTCGCCCGCAAATCCTTCTGGATCATAGACGAGACCTTGCGAAAGACCGGCTTTGCCACGCTGCCGTATCATTGCTACGTCCCGTCGTTTGGCGAATGGGGCTTTGTGATGGGCTTCCAGGGCGAACTGCGCGAAAACTATACATTGCCTGCAGGCCTGCGGTTTATCAGCGCAGCAACCTTGCCGCCGCTCTATTCCTTTCCACCCGATATGGACCGGCTGGCAAGCGAAGCCAACACCCTGAACAACCAGGTGCTGGTCAATACTTTTGAAAAAGAATGGGCTGACTATACACGATGATCACGCGCCGGAAATTTGTGACCCGCCTGGTACAGGGCGCCGGAGCCTCCCTCCTGCTGCCGACGCTGCAACATTGCCGGCCGGCAGAAACCATGCACGCGCAGCTGGGCGGCCCGGATGCCGCGCTGGGCCATCGCCTGCGCACCATGGATTTTGGTCCACCGGTCTCTGACACGACAACCGGCATCGTCATCATCGGCGGTGGCGTGGCCGGCCTCTCTGCCGCGCGCTACTTAAAACGCTATACATCGGACTTTACGCTACTGGAGCTGGCGGCCGAGCCGGGCGGCAATGCCATCGGCGGACAAAACGCCGTATCACGGTATCCCTGGGGTGCGCACTACCTGCCCATGCCAAACGACCAGGACCCCGAGCTCGTGGCGTTCTTGCAAGAGGCCGGCATCATTACCGGCTATACCGACGGTCTGCCGGTATACAACGAATACCACCTCTGCTTCGACCCACAGGAACGGCTCTACATCAACGGCTACTGGCAAGCCGGACTGGTACCGCGCGAAGGTATACCGGTCCGCGACCGCGACGAAATTGAGCGCTTCCTGGCACGCATGCACGAATACAAAGAGATGCGTGGCAGCGATGGCCGCGAAGCGTTTGCCATTCCTGTCGCCAATAGCTCACAAGACCCCGTGCTACGGCAGCTGGATACCATCTCCATGGAGACCTTCCTCACCCAGCACAACTTTACCTCGCCCTTCCTGCGGTGGTATATACAATACTGCTGCGCCGACGACTTCGGTTCCGCACCGGCCGATACGTCCGCCTGGGCAGCTATTCACTACTTCGCATCGCGTAAAGGCAAAGCCGCCAATGCATCGTCGGATACCGTACTGACCTGGCCGGAAGGGAACGGGTGGCTGACCAACCAACTGCAAACACCCCTCCAGGAGCACATTCACACGCGCAGCCTGGTGCACAACATTCAGTGGAGCCGCGGGCAGGTAGCCGTTACGTATTTCGATGCCACCGCCGGCGTTTCGCGCCGCATCCGGGCGCGCGCCGCCATTGTCGCCACACCCCAGTTTATCGCGCGGCGACTTCTGGGCGACACCACCCGCACATTCCGGCCCGAAGCCTTTCAATACGCCCCCTGGATGGTGGCCAACGTCACTACTACCGCCGACCTGACCGAAAAACGCGGCGAGCCCGTTTGCTGGGACAATGTACTCTACGGCAGCGAGTCCCTGGGGTATGTCAACGCCGTGCATCAAAAGGCCGGCCTCACAGGTACAGAACGCGTATTAACCTACTACCTACCCCTGCTCGGCACCGACGCGCTTGCCCGCCGCCAGCAGGCACAACGCACCACGGCCGACGCCTGGACCGACATCATCCTCGCCGACCTGCAACGCCCGCACCCAGGCATTGAACAACACATTTCTTCCCTTGACCTCTGGATCTGGGGCCACGGCATGATCCGCCCCGCGCCAGGCTTTATCTGGGGCACCGACCGGCCGGAAGCTGCCAGGCCGCTACAAGACACCGTATACTTTGCGCATTCGGACGTCAGCGGCTTGTCGATCTTTGAAGAAGCATTTTACCAGGGCCACACCGCCGCCCGGCAAGCATGGCAGACACTATAAAACCATATCGTCAACCCTGGCTCGCAGACCCGCTGCGCGAAAGCCTGCTCATCCTCGCGCCCGCCTTTCTGCCGGTGGCGGTCATTGTATTATTTCATGATTATTTCCAGGCAAACCACGAGGTGTCTACCGTCTGGTGGGTCGTGCTGGTGCTTGGCATCGACGTAAGCCACGTCTACAGCACCCTGTTCCGGCTATATTGGGAC
>NZ_JAHESE010000043.1 GCF_018598175.1 Dawidia cretensis | reverse complement strand
CACATAGATCCGGCCGCGCGCATCGATGGCTACGCTTCGCACTTTTGTGCCGTTCCGCACTCCGTACGTCTGCCACTGGTCGCCGTCAAATTCCAGCAGGCCGAAGTTGTTGGCGATGTAGATCAGACCAAACCGGTTTTGGGCAATCGCCCAGTTCTGGATCCCGCCCCGGTAATCCCCCGGCTGAAAGTTGCGGGTGAATGGCAGACCAGAGAAAGGCGACTGCGCCTGGGGGTGTGCCGTGTGTGCCAATAATATAAAGAGAAGCCAGGCAAAGGCTTTCCATCCGCCGATTGCGGTGCTTTTTTGGACGCTGATGAGGTTAGGTCTCATAGGAGTAGTAGTCAAAGCTACTTCCAAAAACGTTTGAAATCCATCGAAAATTAATGTTTGTACTTACCTGATGTAGTTTTGATGTAGTCGAAAAAGGGGGGTGATGTAGTTATGTTGGGGTATTTAAATTGAACGCAAACGGTTGTTTTACAATGTTTGTAGCACGCATTCAAACGTTTCCGGTCCCAATTCGGCAGCGGTGCACCTAGTACTAAACCAAACAACAATTAACGCATGAAAGCAAATTTACTGGCGCTCTTAATGATGCTGTCGCTGGTTGGTTATGGGCAGAGTCCCGTAGGCGGCCGGGTGGTAGACGAAAATGACCAGCCGCTGCCGGGGGTGAACGTCCTTATAAAAGGGACAACCCTCGGTACGGTCACAGATGCCGGCGGCGAATTCCGCATTGATAACGCTCCGGCGGATGCAACACTACAGATCAGTTTTATCGGGTACACGTCCCAGGAAGTGACCGTCGGTACCAAGACCATGGTCACTGTCAAGCTCCTGCCTGACCTCACAAACCTGGATGAAATCGTCGTCGTCGGGTACGGCACGACTACCCAAAAGGAACTGACGGGCTCCGTGTCGGTAGTAAACGGCAAAGACCTTGCGGCCCTGAATCCACAACGCATCGAACAGGCCCTGCAGGGCCAGGTAGCAGGGGTACAGATTTCAGCAGTCTCCGGTTCGCCCGGTGGTTCGTTGAACATCCGTATTCGCGGCCTTTCCACAAACGGCGACAACGCTCCACTCATTTTGGTGGACGGCGTGCCGTACTCTGACGACGGCTTGGCAGCATTGAATCCTTCCGACGTCGAGTCGATCAACGTATTGAAAGATGCCACCGCCGCAATCTACGGTGTGCGTGCGGCGAACGGCGTGATCATCATTACCACCAAGCAAGGTAAGCGCAACGCCAAACCGGTACTCGAATTCGGCGGATACTATGGTATTCAGCAAACGTCCCGTAAACTGGACCTGCTCAACGCCAATGAGTTTGGTGTATTGAAAAATGAAGCCTACGCTTCAGGTGGACAAACGCCTCCCTACGCCAATCCCAGTATGGGGAGAGGTACAAATTGGCAAAAAGAAGTTTTTCAATCCGCGCCGATTCAAAATTACAACCTCTCCATGACCGGGGGCAGTGAGAAAAGCTCATACTCCATCGGTGGTTCATACCTTGATCAGGAAGGCATCGTCGGCGGCGACAAGTCTGGTTATCGCCGCTACAACGCGCGTATCAACTTCACCACCGAGCTGGCTCCACGGATCACCTTGCAGAGCGTGTTGCTGTATACAAACGAACGTCGCAGCACATTGAACGAAAACGGCATCTCTTCGGTGTTGTTCAATACCATCAATGCAAACCCCGCTTCGGCGCCCTTCAATCCCGACGGTACGTATGCCTACCTGGAAGATGTAAGCGAAGTGATCAACCCGCTCGCACAGATCGCCAACACGTTTAACAGGACCCGCGTCAATAAACTGGTCGGAAAACAGGAGCTTACCTATAAGATCAACGATCATTTTGAGCTGTCAGGCCGTGCCGGCTACAACTATGCCATCGTAGACGAGAAAATCTTTAATCCCCTGACATATTACGGGGCGGGCAAAGCCATGAACACGGCGCTTAACGAAAACCTCGACCCGAACATGCGCGAGCTGGCAGACAGTGTCTTCGTTCCGGTGTATAGCAATGTCGAGCAAAAACGCACAACATATTTCAACTACAACCTCGAGGCGTTCGTGAACTATAATCGCACCTTCAACGGCATACACAAGGTAAAGGCGACGCTGGGCACATCCATCTTTGCCGAGGTCAGTGAAGGCCTCACAGGTACGGGGTACAACGTTCCGTACGATTCCTGGGAATTTGCCGACATCTCCGCGACAGAGGCTGCGAACTTTCTCAACAACACGTCGTCATCGCAGGCCCGCAGCCGCATGCAGTCTTTCTTCGCGCGCGCCGAATACGGGTATGGATCAAAATACCTCGTCTCTGCCATTCTCCGCCGCGATGCCTCTACGCGCTTCGGTAAGAACTACCGCTTCGGATATTTCCCGTCTATTTCCGCGGCCTGGGTGGCATCGGAAGAGTCATTCTTTCAAGTCGACCAGATCCAGTTCCTGAAAGTGCGCGCCAGCTATGGCGTGTCAGGCAACGACCGCATCGGTGACTATAAATACCGCTCCCTGCTCGATGGCGAAGGGGTATATCCGTTCAACGACCTGCTGGGCAACGGCGTTGCCGTCGGAACCATCAGCAACCCCGACCTGAAGTGGGAAACCACGGAGCAGGCAAACTTCGGGATCGACATGGGCCTGTTCAATGACAAACTCAGCGTCACGATGGATTATTATATCAAGACCACGCGGGACCTCCTCTTTCAACCCGACATCTCCGCCATCGTCGGCGGATACGGCGCCGGCAGCCGTCCGCCGGTTGTTAACGCTGGCGACGTCCGCAACCGCGGCCTGGAGCTGCACATCGACTACCGCACGCAACTGACAAAAGACGTCAGCGTTTCCGTGGGATATAACCTGACGACCATCCACAACGAGGTCATTTCGATGCCCGTAGAGTTTCTCGAATCAGGCAACTTCAGCGTAGGCGGCGAAACCGCCACACGCATGCAGGTGGGATATCCCATCGGATATTTCTTCGGCTATAAAACCGACGGCATCTACCAGAACGCAGAAGAGATTGCAGGTCGCGGCATAACGCAGCCCGGTGCTAATCCCGGTGATCTGCGATTCGTGGATAGTGACAAGTCTGGTACCATCACATTCGGCGATGACGGCGACAAGACCATGATCGGTTCGCCCATTCCCGATGTCATCATGGGCTTGAACCTCGGTGTGAACTTCAAAGGCATCGACCTGTCGGGTATGTTTTATGCATCCTTGGGCAACGAAATCCTCCGGAATTACGAGCGTCAGGTACCGCTGTCAAACCAGCTGCGCTATAACCTCGGACGCTGGACCGGCGCTGGCTCCACAAACGAATATCCGCGCCTCACCACCGCTGCTTCCAACAACGGCGTCATCTCCGACTTTTTCGTCGAAGACGGCTCATTCCTCCGACTTAAAAACGTCCAGCTGGGCTATACGCTCCCGGCGGGTGTCGTCAACCGCATCGGTGCCACGCGCCTGCGGGTATATGTGGCGGCAAACAACTTGTTTACCTTGACGAAATACCAGGGCTATGATCCCGACTTCTCGACCGACAACCCGCTCACCTCGGGCATCGACTACGGATTCTATCCGCAAGCGAAGACATTCATGGCCGGCCTTAACCTTAACTTCTAAGTAGCATGAAGCATATATTTAAAGTAGGAACGTTGATCATCTGCGGGCTGTTCGCCGCCGTAAGCTGCGATGATTTTGTCGACATCGACCCGCGCTATACGCAGGACGGTGATAACTATTTCCTCAACCCCAACGACTACCAGCGTGCGCTCATCGGCGCCTACGACCTGATGCAGACGTCATACCTCGACCTCTGGATCGGCGAGGTCGCCTCCGACAACTCCATCGCCGGCGGCGAAAGCGTCACGGACACCCAGGGCCTGCACCAAATCGATGCTATGACCCACGGCGGCGTCAACAACGAGTTACGCGGCCTCTGGCGCTTTATGTATTCCGGCGTAGCGCGCGTCAATTTTATCTTTGTAAACAAGGACAACATTGAGTTCGCCGACAAAGCGCGCATCATGGCGGAAGCCTCCTTCTTACGCGCCTATTACTATTTCGAGCTCGTTAAATTCTTCGGCGGTGTGCCCTTGGTCATAGACAGGAACCTCGCGCCAAGGGATGTGTCGTCTATCCCGCGCGCCAGCGCACAGGAAGTATATGCGCAGATTGAAAGCGACCTGCAGGTCGCAACCGAAGTGCTGGAGTGGACCGTGCCCGTGAAAGGACGGATCACCAAAGGCGCAGCCCTTGCATTGCTGGGCAAAGTATACCTCTATCAGAATAAATTCGCAGAGTCCGCCACCGTGCTCGACCGCGTTATTACAGAGGGACCCTACGACCTTTTCGATAATTTCGAAACCATGTTCCGGGTAGCCAACGAAAGCAGTGCCGAAACAGTATTCGACATTCAGTACGTGGGCAGCGAGGGGGGTAGCTATGGATGCCTGGTTTGCCTCGAAGGTTTTGCCGCCGTCGGCTTCCACGGCATCCGCGGCTATAAGGGCCCGATCTATGGCGACGGTAACAGCTACAACCTGCCGACACAAGACCTCGTCGATGCGTTTGAAGATAACGATCCACGCCTCGGCTTCTCCGTACTCGACATCGAAGCATTCAAAGCAGAACAAACCGAAACCGTAGAATATGTACAGGGCGTCGGCGGACATACCGGCTACTACAATAGAAAATACCTCAAGCGCCTCGACGAGCTCGGCCCCGGCGACAACGACCTTACCAGCCCCGTCAACCACAAGGTTATCCGCTTTGCCGACGTACTGCTTATGGCTGCCGAAGCGCATAACCGCAAGCCTTCCGCCGACAATGCAACGGCCCTGGCCTACCTCAACCGCGTGCGTACACGCCCGAGCGTAAACATGCCGGCATTGAACGTCACCGGCACAGCGCTGACCGAGGCCATCTATCACGAACGCCGCGTAGAGTTTGCAGGCGAAGGCCTCCGCTTCTTTGACCTCGTTCGTACCGGCAAAGCCACCGACGAAATCGAAGGCTTCGTCGCGGGCAAACACGAGCTG
The DNA here is from genome assembly GCF_018598175.1 of Dawidia cretensis. Classification (GTDB taxonomy): domain Bacteria; phylum Bacteroidota; class Bacteroidia; order Cytophagales; family Cyclobacteriaceae; genus Ohtaekwangia; species Ohtaekwangia cretensis. The sequence goes on along the minus strand of NZ_JAHESE010000043.1, from coordinate 42,326 downwards.
TTTCCCATTCCCCAAGACGAGATCGACCTGGCCGGGGCAGGCTGGCTGCAAAACCCTCTATACTAATTCACCTGTTACAGAATGATCACTATGAAAAAGATATTTTTTAACATCGGCCTGCTATGCTTTGGCCTGCTGGCCCTGCTGGCGGCATGTCAGGATGACGACTTCTCGTTGAGTGCTCCGGCAACCGAAGCCGACGCAGCATTTACGTTTACACCGTCGAGCCAGACACCGAACATCATCAACTTCGCCAGCCCTTCGGATGGGTTTATCAAGCGCTGGAGCTTTGGCAACGGCGGCACCTCTGTCGGCGACAACGTCGTGGGACGATATCCCTTCAAGGGCACATACGAAGTGACACTGGTCGTCTATATGCCCGGCGGCAGCGCCACCACAACGCAAACCATCACCATCGCCAACGACGACCTCACCCTCGTCGACATCGACGAGTATAAATTCCTCAGCGGTGGTCTCGATGCGCCCGATGGCAAGACCTGGGTCGTAGACAAGGAAATGCTGGGCCATCTCGGCATAGGCCCTGCAACAGGAACCTGGCCCGAGTGGTATCAGGCCGGACCCAACGAAAAGGCAAATCGTGGCCTCTACGATGATGAGCTGACCTTCCAACTGGCCGGATCGAAGTTTACCTATAACACCGGCGAGCCGGGAACAGTATACGTGAATGCTTCGTACGGTGGTGATTTCCCCGGCGCGCCCAAAGAGCCGGACGGAAATGACTATATCGCACCCTATACCCCACCGGCAAATCAAACCTGGTCGTTGTCGCAGGATGGCGACAAGTGGTTCCTCACTATCAGCAACGGTGGGTTTATGGGCTACTATTCAGGCGCCGCGCCCGTATATGAAATCCTGCTCTTGACGCCCGACGAAATGCAGGTACGCTCCGTACAGGGTGGTGTGCCGGGCAACGTGTGGTACCAGCGCTTCATCCGCAAAGGCTTCGTCCGTCAGCCACCCGAACCCGAGCCTGAACCCGAATATAAGATCGAAGACATCTATGAAAACTTCGATGGCGCAAGCAATGTTACCTTCGTACCCAACTCGGGTGGTAGCGTAGTCACCTACGATAACCCCGCACCGGTGCCGGTCAATGAAACAGCCAAAGTAGGGAAGTATGTAAAAGCGCCCGGTGGCGGCGGTGCATTCTCTAACGTACAGATTCAACTGCCTTATAAAATGGACCTGCGCCAGCGCCACGTCTTCAAGCTGAAAGTATTCTTGCCGGGCTATAACGATTATATCACCGACAACGGCGCCGAAGCCTGGCAAAGCTACCGAACGCTGCAACACCAGGTGTCGCTCAAACTCCAGGACCGTACGCTCGGCGGCAATGCCTACACCACGCAGGTAGAAGTAGCGCAGCGTACCCTTGAAACCGACAAATGGCTCGAGTTGACCTTCGACTTTGATGCGGCTGCGAATCGTACCGACTTTGATACCATCGTCATCCAGGTCGGTGGCGAGGCGATCTATACCGGTGGCATCTTCTTCATCGACGATTTGGCCCTGCAACCAGCCGTACAATAACACGAGAACCACTGCGGCCGGGGGCCTTGATCAACAAAGCCCCCGGCGTGGTGTTAAGTACATAATCTTACGACACATGAAAAAGCATATAGCGTTCGCACTTTTCTCTTTTGCCCTGTTGGGCCTCGCCGCTTCCTGCAGCGATGACGAAGCCAGCGCCACATTGACGCTGCCGTCCAACCTCGAAGCCGCCGTCACCGTAGACGCCAAGGCCCCGTCCAAAGTATCGGTGGTGGCAACAGCCAAAGATGTTAATTTTTATACCGTCTATTTCGGCGATTCCGATACCGAAACACCTACACGCACAGCCGATGGAAAAGCCTCACATACCTATGCAAAGCTCGGAACCTATACCGTCCGCGTACAGGCCCACACCACCGTCATGGACTACGTCACTGTCGAAAAGGCCGTAGAAGTAAAAGAATTCCTCATCCCCACCTCCGGCCATCAAACCCCTGAAAGCTATGACGGCATGACCCTCGTATGGCGCGATGAGTTCAACGGCACTACCCTGAACGCCGCCGACTGGACCCACGAACTGGGCAACGGCGTGGATGGCTGGGGCAACAACGAGCTCCAATACTATCGTCCCGAAAACACCCAGGTGAAGGAAGGCGTGCTCATCATTACTGCCAAAAAAGAATCTCAACAAGGTTATGACTACACGTCGTCACGCATCGTCACCGCGGCGAAAAAAGAATTCCGTTACGGCCGTATCGACATCCGTGCCGTACTGCCGCAAGGCAAAGGCATCTGGCCCGCCCTGTGGATGCTCGGCGCGAATTACCAAACCGATCCCTGGCCCAAATGCGGCGAGATCGACATCATGGAGTTGGTGGGTGGCGGTGATGGCGATAAAACCGTTCACGGCACCGCACACTGGGAAGCCGGCGACGGTAGCAAAGCCGATTACACTGGCAGCACCTCCCTGGAAAGCGGTACCTTCGGCGATGAGTTCCACGTGTTCTCGATCGAGTGGACGCCCGAGGCCATTACCTGGTATGTCGACGATGAGCAGTTTCACGTCATTAATATCGAACCCGAAGACCTGAATGAATTCCAGAAAGAGTTTTTCTTCATCTTCAACGTGGCCGTCGGTGGCAACTGGCCCGGCTCACCCGATGCCAACACCATGTTCCCGCAACGCATGATGGTAGACTATGTGCGTGTATTTCAGCAAATGCCTTAATCCGTTAAGGCCTTAACCCTCAGAAAAAGAATATGTATTCTACGTGGAAGATAATGCTTTGTGCGCTGCTGCTAATAAGTGCGTGCAGAGAGAAAACAACCCGCGCATTGGTGTGGTCGGACGAATTCGACACCACGGGCGTGCCCGACACCACCCGCTGGGGCTACGACCTGGGCAACGCCAACGGTTGGGGTAACAACGAAAAACAATACTATACCCGCGACGCGCGCAACGCACGTGTGGAGAACGGCAAACTCATCATCGAAGCCCACCAGGACTCCGTCGAGGGCGTGCCATACTCGTCTGCCCGGTTGATCTCCAAAACGAAAGGAGACTGGACCCATGGGCGCATTGAAGTCAGCGCCCGCCTGCCTCGTGGCCGGGGCACATGGCCTGCCATCTGGATGCTGCCCACCGATTGGAAATACGGCGGATGGCCCGCCAGCGGCGAGATCGACATCATGGAGCACGTAGGCTATGACCCGGCTGTGATCCACGGCACCATCCATTGCGAATTATACAATCATGGTAAACAAACGCAAAAGGAGGGCACGATCACCATCGCCGATGCGCAGGATACCTTCCACCGCTACGCCATCGACTGGGCCAAAGACAAGATCGACTTCTACGTAGACGATACGTTGTACCACACCGTCGCGCGCGAACCCAAGGACGACTACAAAGGCTGGCCCTTCGAGGAGCGGTTCCACCTACTCATGAACCTGGCTGTTGGCGGCAACTGGGGCGGCAAAGAAGGCATCGACACCACTATCTGGCCCCAACGCATGGAAGTCGACTACGTCCGCATCTACCAATAAACAGTGTGAGTGTGGAGAGCGAGAGCGGCCTGTACGCATGTGGCGAACCCGATTAAATTAACCGTCCAATCAATACCCAAATGCAAAGAGCCAGGGAAACCTGGCTCTTTCTCGTTAATACAAGTGATATCTAATCAAGAACGATTAATCGCCGCAAGCTTATTCCGCTCATCCTGCAGCTCCCGCGAAAGCTTCGTCTGCTTGTCCATCGCCTTACGCTTGTAGTCTTCATATTCGTTGGTGACCATATTAACCGCCAGCTTTTTCTCTTGTAATGTTTTGGTCATCAGCTTCATACGGCCAATGACGGTGCCCACGACGACCGCCAGGGCGCCGAGCAGCACCGCAATCAATGTCAGGAAGGTACCTTTCTCCATATCGATCCCCAGCACGCTAATGTGTGTACTATCATACAGGATCTCTGTCATCGAAGCCTCTTTTTGCTTCAGGTTATCCTGCACGCCTCCCAATTGCCCGTTCAGGGCAGCAATATCTTGTTTCGCTTTGCGGATCGCGGCATCTTTCGCGGCGATCGAGTCGCGAATGATCTTCCACACACCATCCAGCACAGTTTCTTTAATCACCTTATACTCGCGGTAATTTTGCGATTTCGTTTTCATGATTGTGAAGCGCTCACGCAACGTGTAGCTGCCCTGGTCTTCATCAATCTGTTCGACCACGGGGGCCTGGCGGGGTTTGGTAACCGTGGTGGCTGCCGTGGTGGCAGGTGGTGGCGTGGTTTGCGCCGGTGTGGTGGCCGGCGTCGTTTGTTCGGTGGTGGCAGGGGTGTCCTGCGCGAAAGCATACTGCAAGGCCAGCAGGCACACTACCAGGGCTACAAAATTTTTCATAAGTGGTCTTTTCAGTTGTCGTGATCGTGGCGCAACATACGACACTCACGTTTTTTTTACTAACACATTTTTTTTAAGCCGTAAATTCAGTCGTTTAACGCTACACAGGGTCGATAAAACCGAAATCCGGTCATTGGGCGCATGTGCCAACGGCACACCGACCCAATTATTGTTTTTCTCTTAGAATCTTTGCATTGTCTACCGGACCACGCTAATCTTGAAAGGGATCTCGCGCAGCGGTTTATCCGTGCTGTACACTTTTTCGTTCGCAATCTTGTCCACCACTTCGATGCCTTCGATCAGCTCCCCAAACACCGTGTACTTCATGTCCAGCGTCATGTAACCGCCGTTGGCGGCGTAGGTCTCTTTCTGCTCCGAGGTAAGGGTAAGCCCCAGGTTGCGGGCCTCCATGTCGACATCCTCGGGCAGGTAACGGCCACCGTGCACAATAAAAAACTCGGCCGCCGACGACTCCAGGTCCGGATTGTTCTCGTCCACACGGGCCATCGACAGCGCGCCTTTCTTGTGAATATACTTCGGGTTAAACTCCGATGGAATGCGGTAGCCCAGGCTCTTCTTCAGGTCGCCGCCCTGGATCATAAACTCATAGACGATGCGATAAAAATCGGCATCCTCATAATATCCCTCTTTGATCAGCTTGATGAAGTTCGCGCGGTGCAAGGGCGTATCTTCGTAGAGCCGCAGGCGCATGTTGCCATGCTTCGTTTCTATCAGGACTTCCGTCTCGGGATTCTCTTTCCCATAGCGGGTTAACACGTCCCGCAGGTTGGCGGACGTAATGACTTCTCCCTCTTTTTTGCCGCATGAAAACAGTAACAGCAGGCAAAGGATATAATACAGTCTGATCATGGGGTTAATATAGTAAAAGTACCGAATACGACGTTTTCCGAACGGGGTATTTGGTTGGGCCATGAACCATGCTTATTATTAGGGATGGAAATGCTGGTACCTCCGCCCCCGGGGCGCGTATTGGTGTCTCTGGTTTACCGAACCTAACCGTATGGAAGAAACAAAACAGGAGTTCAAGCCCCGCCTGGGGTTGTTGGATGCCACGATGATTGTGGCAGGGTCGATGATCGGCTCAGGGATTTTTATTGTTAGCTCAGAGATTGCACGCAGCGTCGGCGGCGCCGGCTACCTGGTAGGAATGTGGGTGCTGACCGGTGTCATTACCGTGATTGCCGCCGTAAGCTATGGCGAGCTGTCTGCCATGTTTCCCCGCGCCGGCGGCATGTATGTATACCTGCGCGAAGCCTACGGACCCCTCATCGGCTTCTTATACGGATGGACATTTTTTACCATTATCCATACAGGCACTATCGCGGCCGTTGGTGTGGCCTTCGCCAAGTTCACCGCCTACCTGCTGCCCGCCGTGGGCGAGGAGAACATACTCTTCACCGCCGGCGATTTTCAGTTAAAAGCCTCCCAGCTGGTGGCGATCGGGGTCATTGTATTATTGACCTGGATTAATAGCCGGGGTGTAAAAGAAGGCGCTTTCCTCCAAACATTCCTGACCATCGTCAAGATCCTGTCGCTGGCAGGGTTGATTGTGTGTGGCTTTATATGGGGAGCCGACAGCGCCGTGTGGAATGCGAACTGGCAAAATGCCTGGTCGTTACATTCTTTGTCAATCGGTAACACCGACGGGATTGTCACGACCGCCCTCACCGGCCTTGCTTTTTTTGGCGCCATGGCTGTGGCCATGAAAGGTGCCCTCTTCTCGAGCGACTCGTGGCACTCCATCACGTCCATCGCTGGTGAAGTAAAAAATCCCCAACGCAACATCGGCCTGAGCCTGCTGCTGGGCACGCTTATCGTGACCGTTATTTATGTCCTCACTAACCTTATGTACCTGGCTGTGATTCCATTACCGGAAATAGCCTTTGCCAAGAGTGATCGGGTAGGGGTGGTAGCCGCCGAGTATATCTTCGGCGCAAGCGGTACGACAGTCATCGCCATCATGATCATGATCTCAACCTTTGGATGTAACAACGGCCTGATCCTCTCCGGGGCGCGCGTATTTTATACCATGGCCACCGACCAGCTCTTCTTCAAGAAAGCCGGCGTCCTCAACAAAGCCAGCGTCCCCGCCAACAGCCTCTGGATGCAGTGCACCTGGGCCTCGTTACTCTGCCTCACCGGCAAATACAACGATTTATTGGCACTGGTAATCTTCGGCGTATTGATCTTTTATGTATTAACCATCCTGGGCATCTACATCCTGCGCAAAAGCCGTCCCGACATGCCCCGTCCCTACAAAGCCTTTGGCTACCCGGTCTTACCGGCACTATACATCCTTGTAGCCTCCGCATTGGCCATACTACTTCTGATATTCGAAAGCCAATATACGCTACCCGGCCTAATCGTAATCCTTCTGGGGATCCCGGTCTACTATATGGCTATGCGAAAAGCAGCGTGAGTGTGAAGCGTGAGAGCGAAGAAGATCATTCGTATTCGCTCTCACACTCCAGTTCAAAAGTGCGCTCGGACTCCAATCCCCGCATGCAAAATCTGCCAAATATTGAGATGCCCTGTGTTCTGCACATAACTCACAAACTTAATCTCGTTCGTCCCCAACTCATAGTATAGCGAAGCCATTTTCACACTCTTCCACCGCGGCGTCGTACGACGAATATTTCCACCAATAAAAATATTCACCCGCACCGCCTCACTCCACCAGTAATACCCACTTGGATACCACCCAGGCAAATCCGATGAATACTGCCGCCCCAGCGTATAATTAAAAAACGTACCGATCGTCAACGGCCGCAGTTCCGTTCGCTCGTTAAGCCGCACCTTCCAGGGCGCCGCCGTAAATTTCAGCGTCAGCGTTTCCAGGCTTTCGCCACCTGCCTGTGAAGGCAGCACATATCCAAACAGCAAGTCGACATACGCTCTATCATGAAAGACGGAGTATCCCGCGCCTACCGAAACAAACCCGATACTACCCGCGTACTGGGCCACGGCCACATCGGGCACATACCATTTGCGGGCAGACTGTTGTGTGCTGTCCTGCGCAGAAGCTGACGGCCCGCCCACGAGGACGAACGCAGCAAAAAGAACTATAGAGAGGTGGCGCATCATTAATAGAATATCTTTTTAAAATCCACCTGATCGTCCCAGAGTTTTATCAGCAGGTACATCCGCTCGTTCATACTGGTCGAGACTAAATAGCGGATATGCCCTTCGTTGTACGTGGTATCGCGGAAGGAGTGCTGATGGCCGTGCAGCGATAAGTTCACCTTGCCCGAACTGTACAATGTTTCGTTGTACTTAGCCGCCAGTTTTTTGTCAAAGTCGTCATCAAAAGGTGGCACGTGCGAGATCACCACCGCGCGTTGGAAGTCATCACCTTCCAACTGCTCTTGCAACCAGTCCAGGTCTGGAACCTTGCCGTTAAAGGCATACTCGCGCGAGTTGGTGTTTAATAAAATAAACTTGAAGTCGCGGTACAAGAACGAGTCGTTGAGCAAGCCATACATCTTCTTATACACTTTCTCACCGTTGCCCGACAGGTCGTGGTTGCCGATCACCGCCAGGTACGGTTTGTTGAGCTTGCGCATAATGTCGTGGATCCACTCGAACTCGTCGCGTACGCCGAAGTCGGTAATGTCGCCGTCGAGCATCACAAAGTCGGCCTTCTGTTTGTTCGCGCTCGACACAAAGTCTTCAACCTCGTCGTAAAAACGTTGCGTGTCGCCCATTAAAATAAGGGTGAGCGTGTCCGTAGCAGGGGTTGTTTGCTGAATTCGGGCAATGGCCCTGGCATTCAGATTTGTTTCACTGTCAGGTATTCTGACTTCGTAAGGATGGTATTCAAAGAGGTCGCACCCGGCAAACAGGAGTGCCACGACCCCAGCATAAAAATATCGCATACACAGTTCTCCTTCTCACCGTTCTTCGCGGCGTTTAATTGTTTATAGCCACAGGGCATGAGGGGGTCTTGCCAAAGTGGTACGTGTAAATCGGGGCCAAAGATGCGTAGTTCTCTGAAATCTTTGATATGATCGGCAAAAAACTGATTAACTTGCGACACTGTTGCCCTCTACACATTCCCGGAGCCACCCTACGTACTGATATAAAACGTTTGTGATGCGTATCATCACATGACAGGAATGAACTGCAACCGTTTGTACCTCGGACGCGTACTGGCCGTGCTCGGGCTGTGCGTTTCCCTGGTTCGTTGTACGCCTTCGGCCGACCAGGCTTCTGCGGACGTGAACCTCGACTCGCTGCTGCTCGATGCCGTACGAAAGACAGAAGAGCTTAAGTTCGAAACCGCCCATGCCGAACTGGCGGAGCTGGAAATCCTCGCACGCGAACGCGGGGATGAGCTCAAACAAATCCAGGCCCTCATCAACATGGGCATTCTGTACCTGAAGTACAACGAACACGACGAGGCGCTTCGTTACCTCTTTCAATCGTTGGAGCTCGCCCAGCAATACAAACGCGAAGAGATCCTCAACACCATCTACAACGACATTGGCGTCGTATATTCTACGAACGATGCCACACCGCAAGCCATCGACTACTATAAGAAGGCATTGGCCATCAGCGAAAAGCAAGGCAACCGCCATCGCATCGCCCTGAACCTGCTCAACCTCGGCACCGAAATGCACAAGCTGGGCGACGACCGCGGTGCCCTGCAGAACCTGCATAAGGCCGAGCGTTTATTCCGCGACGACCGCGACACGGCCAACGTAGCGGTTACCGTCAACAACATCGGCGATATTGCCTACTCGGCCAAAAACTATGACAGCGCCCTGTTGCGGTATCGCCAGGCACACGAAATGTCGGTGGGCATTCGCAATCAATTCTACCAGGCCGGCTATCTGCTGTCACTCGGCAGAACATATTATTATTTCGGTCAATACGACTCTGCCGCTGCCTATATCGCCAGAAGCATCGAAGGCTTCGAACGCATGAAGGACACGGAGAACATCATCGACAGCTACCGTTGGCTCTCCAGAATTTATACAGTCCGGGGCAACATGGAACGTGCGCTTTACTTCTCCAACCTCACCCTTGCCTGGAAAGACACCTTGTCGGAAGAGAAGACAATCAAGTGGACATCGGAAGCGCAGATGAAATATGAATACGGCAAAATGGAGACCGCCGTAGAATTATTACAAGAGGAAGCCGGCCGCCAGCGCCAGTTCTGGATCGGCGTAACGCTCATCGGCATTGTCATCGGCCTGCTCGTTATTTCCGTCCTGCGCACAAAGTACATCAACCTCCAGCAGCGCAACGTAATCCTACAGAAGGAACAAGAAGTAGACCGCCTTACCCTCGAAAAGAACCGCGTTGAACGCGATCAGCTGGAACGCGACATGATCGCCACCGAGCGCCTCAACGCCCTCGAACAAGAACGCCTGCGCCAGGAATTAACCTTTAAGGACCGGGAGCTTGCCTCCAAAGCGCTACACCTTGTTAATAAGAACGAAACCTTCGCGTCCATCCACAAACTGCTGGCCACCATCGAGCTAAAAGACAATCCTATCGCCAAAACCCAACTCGACAAAGCCAAAAAGATCATCCGCGGCAACGACAACAGCGATCAGGAATGGGAGGCCTTCAAGCTCCACTTCCAGGAAGTTCACCCCCAGTTCTTCCACCAGCTCCAGGAGGCCTATCCGGATTTGTCCGCCAATGACCTCCGCCTCAGCGCCTATCTATTAATAGACCTGAACTCCAAAGAGATCGCCCAAATCTTCAACATCTCCCCCGAATCGGTAAGAAAGAAAAAGCAACGCCTTCGCGAAAAGCTAAACCTTGAAAAAGAAGAGGACATCAAAATCCTCCTCAGCCGCTACAAAAAAACAGAGCGAGTATGAGTGTGGGAGCGAACACAAATTCCCCAACGAAAATTTGCCATTTAAGCCACCCCACAACACATCCTTTAGCCCTGATCGACAAAAAACATACAACGTTTGCACTAGCCCTGCCCCCTCACGCCAGCTCAATTTTGGTTTTCCAACGGACACGGTAGAAAATTACCCTCGTCACTCCCCAAGCCGCATTTTCTCTCAAGAACACCCGCAAATACCTCCCGTTTATTTTTTTTATCGCACGTGTCACTCTTTGTCACGGTCGTTTTCCACCGGTTTGGGGGATCACAGGGTACATTTGGCCAAGAGCCTAAGTCAAATCAGTTTATCACTTTAACCGAAAACCTAATGAAGAAACTTCTACTGATGGTCCTGGTAAGCATCTCGTGCTTATCGTTGTTGCAGGCCCAGCCGAACCTTTCCATTGTGTCGCCGACCGGCATGAACGAGCCGCCCTACGAGGTAGCCGCCGGCACCGAGGTGACCTTGCGATGGTCAGAGCAGCAGGGCGCAGCGCCGCACAGATTTTTCACGTTTGCCGAAGATCCCGAAACGGGTGGATGGACGCCAGGCCCGAACCCCGCCTGGCAGTCGCTCTACAACTTCACCAACAACGGCGACGGAACCTACAATTTTAAGATCCAGATCAACGAGCCCATTTATGTATGGGCGGGCATGAGCACCGGTGGCGGCGGTGGTTTTATCTACTGGCAATACACCGATGTCTTTCGCATTGAAATCGCGTCTGGCGTAATCATCACCTCGACCGACGGCTGGGTGTGCCCCGAGCCCGCCAACAGAGAACGGTTGCAGATCACAGGATCGTACACCAGCTACCAGTGGTATCTCGATGGCGAAGCCATCCCTGGTGCCACCAGCGCAACATACGATGCCGCCGAACCCGGACAATATAAAGTACAGGTGCCGAAGAACGGCAACCTCGTTTTCTCCAACACTTTGCGCGTGAGCGAAGCCGGTGTAGCCCTCACGGGCGTGCTGGGCTCCGCCAACAAGCTCACCATGTCTGCCACCGACGGCCTGACATCATACCAATGGCTGAGTGGCACCAGCGAGGCAGCGCTGAACCTGATCGGGGCGGCCACAAACCGCACCCACCAGGTAACGGTCAATACTACAAAAACATACTATGCCGTGCGCGCCGTGCAGGCCGGCTGTGCAGTGCAATCTTCCGCACGTCCCGCGAGTACAGCCATCTTTGCTGTACCGGTCCTGACGAGCAACGCCGAAGAACAGGAAAATGAGCACGGCGTGGTGTGCAAGGGCAACATCGTGAAACTGTCTGTACAAGACAACTATACGAGCTATAAGTGGTACCGTGACGGCGAGTTATGGTTTGAAGGAACGGCTGAAAACTATGTAAGTGAGACCAGTGTATATGGCGTGGAAGGGTCGGTGCCCGAGTGGCCCGAGATCTGGCGCGCGGCCGAACCCAAAGATGTATTCTTCTATGAGCCCCAACACCCTGAGCTGTTTGGCGTAGCTAACTTTTCTTCGCATTGCCCCGGTGAGGAGCTCTCGCTTACACTGTCGGACAATGGCTATAAATATACCTGGACCAAGCAGGTGTTTGGTCAGGAACCGGAGATTGTCGCACCCGACGAAAGCTTTACCTACAGCTTTGTGTTCGAAGGTGAAATGCAAATTCTGGTAAAAGCAGAAGATGAATTGCAGGGCTGCGAGTCGCAGACACAAGTATACCTGCAATCATACGCCGGCCAGCAGTTTTCACTGTCCGTGGGCAACAACGACATTGAATATCTATGCGGCAGCCAAACGCAAGAGATCTTCCCGTCAGAAGATATGAGCGAGACTCATGACCGCTTTCAGTGGTACACACTCACGAATGGCGTATACCGTGCCCTGAGCGGCCGGACGAGCCAGCGCATCACCGTCAACACTGCTGGCAACTATGTGCTGCGTGCACACCCTATCGCCTGTGCCGACGACCTGATCGTCGAGTCGTTCCCGATGGAGATTCGTGACAACGCCTCACGCCCGCTCTATATTGAGACCGACCACAGCACACTCTGCGAAGGCGAAAAAGCAACCCTGTCGATTTCCGGCAGCGGCTGGAAAAACATTCAGTGGTTTGAAAAGACCATCGTAAACTCGGGCCCGACAGGCCACCACGTGGTATATATACCCTTGTCGGGATCAGGTTCGGGTACGACCACGCAGGTGGGCAAATTCACCACCTACCAGGTAAAGGCCAATCACGAGTCTTGTCCCTCAGGCGCAAAAGCCACCAGCGAGCCTCTGCAGATCAAGCCTACCGTCAATCCCGAGCTGACAATAGAGCCCGCTGTGAGGGTCAGTCGCTGGGTGCTCGCGCCGTACGACTCCATCGCAGATGTGATATTCTGTGGAATCTCCGATATAACTGTCAGCGCACCCGAAGGCTACGGCGGCTATACGTGGTTCAAAGGTCGCTATGATGGCGGCGGCAATTATGCTTTGGGCGAAGCGGTAGCAGGAGAGACCACAAACAAATTTACCTTTCTGCCCGAGCTTAACTGGCTCACAGCACGTGTAGTGGGAGAGAACGGCTGTGTAGGCTATTCTGTGCCGCTCCTGATCGATACCTATGTCCACAGCTCGCCCGCCGTGGCTGAGCAAGGCAACGGCGAGTTTTGCGCCGAAGGTGACTCGGTATGGCTGGCCAATGCGTTCGCCGGCAACTGGGTACGCTTCGAGTGGTTTAAAGATGGTGAACTGGTACCCAATTCCGACAACGACACCATCTGGGTAAAAGAACCGGGTGGATACAACGTCACCGGTTTCCCCGAAGAGTGCCCGACCGTCGGCTATAACTCCGGAACTCCCGCACGCATCCGCATGATGCCAAGTCCCTTCGTGATCGAAACAGACACGGCATACCTGCCCGGCGTCGAGGGTTTTGCCGGCGAGATCTATGACATCCACTGGTTTGTAGATGACGAGCAGTACGAGATACCGGAGGGCCAGCAAGCGTTCATCTATAAAAATGCGCTGGTGCCGGGCAATCATACGCTCAGGGTGGAGATCACCAACCCCACCGAATGTACACGCACATCCGATCCATACTCGACCGCCATCACCGGCATCGAGCCGGGTGAGCTCGCCGGCAGCGTCCGCGTATACCCGAACCCCACCACCGGGCGGATAAGTTTACACGGCATACACCCGCAGGCGGTAGCACAGATCAGGGTCTACAACGCACAGGGCATCGTTGTACAGCAAGCGGCCTCGTTGCCGACAGATGGTCTGCTTGACCTGACGTCCAGCCCAGCCGGTGTATACATTGTAGACGTGAAGCTCAAGGATGGTAGCTCGGTGAAGACCCGCGTCGCACGTCAATAATTCCTAACCTCAAACGAATCAACATGAAGTCTTTTCATAGCCTATATTTTATAACCCTGCTCGCCGCCGCCATTGTCCTGGGTGCTTGCGGCAGCGATGACTCCGGCGATGCCGGCTCGGTCGAAAAGGAAAAGCTCGCGCTGCTCACGCACACGTGGACAGTCGAGAGCGTCACACAAAGCGACAACCGCACGGCGGAGTTCCAGAACCCCGACTTTACGATTACGCTCGGCGGCGAATTCCGTGCCGACAGCCCCAAGGGAGCGTATACCTATGCCGTAGCGGGAACCCAGCCGGCCCTCAAGCCCTGGGCGACCAGCGGTACCTGGACCTTCGGCAGCGATGCGTCTAAAACACTCGTACGCGACGATGGTGTCAACGTAGCCTACACGCTCGATGGCAGCACGCTCACGCTGACGTTTACCTGCGCGACGTGCGATGAAGACAATGCGAAGAAAGGCTCGGCCGAAGGTCCCTGGATCTTTGTGCTGAAGGCTGACTAATCGTCACGTCTATATCCTTAAACATTAACCGCTTCTCCTGCCTCGTGCAGGAGAAGTACTCATTACCCTAGTATCAAATCTTTTTACAACATGAAAAAAACAGCATGTGGGCAGGCTTTATTGCGTCTGGCCCGGGGTGCCGTGCGGGGAACATTTGTGTTTGGGCTATTGTCCATCGCACTACCCCAAGGCACACAGGCGGCCATCGATAGTCACCCGGTCGTACAAGGCACGCCCATCAAAGGCCGTGTCATCGGCGCCGACAAACAAGGGTTGCCCGGCGTCAGTGTTTCCGTCAAGGGAACAACCGTCGGAACCATCACCGACGTTGATGGCAAGTACCAGCTCCAGGCCGCGCCCGACGCTATCCTGGTGTTCTCGTTCATCGGCTACAAGCCGATGGAAGTACCGGCGTCAAACCGCTCGGCAATCGACATTACATTAGAGGAAGATATCACCCACCTGAACGAAGTAACGGTCGTGTCTACCGGCTATCAGGAAGTGGATAAGCGGTTGTTTACAGGCTCCGTGGTGAATTTATCTGCGAACGATGTGAAGACCGATGGTACCACCGACGTGAGCCGGATGCTGCAAGGAAAGGCGGCGGGCGTGTCGGTTCAAAACGTGTCGGGAACCTTCGGCGCAGCACCCAAGATCCGTGTGCGGGGTGCTACCTCCATTACCGGCGACAACAAACCCCTGTGGGTAGTCGATGGCGTTGTGCTGGAAGACGTCGTGAACGTCTCCGCCGATCAATTAACGACCGGGGATCCCAATACACTCATTGGCTCCTCTGTCGCGGGTCTGAACAGCGACGACATCGAAAGCTTTACCATTCTGAAGGATGCATCGGCCACAGCGTTGTACGGTGCACGGGCAAAAGATGGCGTCATTGTTATCAAGACAAAGAAAGGCCGTATCGGCAAACCCGTGGTAACCTATACCGGCAATTTCTCGACATACCTCAAGCCGACGTACGACTCCTACAACATCCTCAACTCGTCCGACCAGATGGCGGTATACCGCGAGCTCGACCGCAAGGGTCTGCTCAACCACTCCGACGCATCGCGTGGCGCGAACGGTGGGGTGTTCCGCAAGATGTACGACCTGATCAATACCGACTTCAACGAAGACGACGGCACGTGGGCGTTGCCCAACACACCGGAGGCGCGCAACGCATTCCTGCGCCGGTATGCTATGGCCAACACCGATTGGTTCGACCTGCTGTTTAAGAACTCGTTTGTACAAGAGCACTCCGTGGGGGTATCCTCCGGTACAGAGACGTCGCAGCTCTATGTCTCGTCCAGCTTTTACAACGACAATGGCTGGACGTTGGCCGACAACGTGAAGCGTTACACCATCAACGCCCGCGGTACCTTCAAGATTTCGGACAAGCTCAGCCTCGGCATCCTGGCTGCCGGCGCCGTACGCGACCAGCGTGTGCCCGGTACCATCGCGCGCCAGACCAACGCCGTGCAAGGCAGCTTTAACCGCGACTTCGACATCAACCCCTTCAGCTATGCGCTCAACACCAGCCGTACGCTGACCGCTTTTGATGAAACGGGCAAACGCGAATACTTCACACGCAACTACGCGCCCTTCAACATCCTGAACGAGATCGACAACAACTACATCGCCCTCAACCAGCTTGACCTCAAGCTGCAGGGCGAAGCAAGCTATGCCATCCTGTCCAACCTCAAATACGACTTCACCGGCGCCTACCGCCAGGTGCGCACCAGCACCGAGCACAATGTCACCGAGGCGTCCAACATGGCCGACGCCTACCGCGCCGCCAATTCCCAGGTCGTAAAACAGGGCAACAAATTTTTATACTATAATCCCGACTTTCCGAATGCCGACCCTGTCATCGTGCTGCCCGAAGGTGGTTTCTACAACCGCACCGACGACCAGATGGTGAGCTACTACTTCAAGAACCAGCTTAGCTGGAATTATACCCTGAACACCGACCATGTTGTCCACGCCGTGGCCGGCCAGGAAGTACGCCAGGTAGATCGTCAGAGCGCGTTCAACAACGGCTATGGCTACCAGTTCAGCAAAGGCGGCGTGGCTTTCACAGACTACCGCATTATCAAGCAATTGCTGGAAGGCAACTTTAGTTACTTCGGCATGAACAACACGCACGACCGGTACGCCAGCTTCTATGCCTCGGGCAACTACGCCTACAAAGGCAAATACATCCTCAATGCCACTGGCCGCATGGACGGCTCGAACCGCCTGGGCGAATCGACCACGGCGCGCTGGCTGCCGACCTGGAACATCAGCGGCGCCTGGAACATCGACAGCGAGCGCTTCATGGAGAACATCCGGTATGTAGACTTCCTCACGTTGCGCGCCGGTTACGGCCTGACCGCCAATGCGGGCAACGCCACCAACTCGTCCGTGGTATACCGCAGCGGCACAACGCCGCGTCCGTCGCTCGACGAGAACGAGTCACAGATCATCATCGAAGGACTCGAAAACTCCGACCTCACGTGGGAGAAGCAATACGAGCTGAACGTCGGCGTGAACACCGGCTTCCTGAACAAATACACCGTCACGCTCGACTACTACCGTCGTAATCACTTCGACCTGATTGGCATCATCAAGACGCCCGGTGTCGGAGGTGAAGCCTATAAGGCCGTGAATTATGCCGACATGAAATCACACGGTGTAGATCTCTCGATCGGGGCGCCGGTATATGTACGCGGCAACGTGAACTGGTCCACATCGTTTATCTTCAGCCACAACAAGAGCGAGATCACCAACCTGAAGAACCAGCCACGCATCATCGACATGGTGTTCCCCGACGGCGGTGCCGTGGAGGGTTACCCGGTACGGGGCCTCTTTTCCATCGACTTCCAGGGCCTGGATCCCAAAACCGGCGTGCCGTTGTTTATCAACCACGACGGCCAGGTAAGCTCGGATGTATACATGCAGAGCCTCGGGACCCAATACCTGAAGTATGAAGGATCCGTAGACCCTACGATAACCGGTGGCTGGTCGAACACCGTGCGGTACAAAAACTTTACGCTGAATGTCTTCCTGACCTACCAGGCAGGAAACAAGATCCGCCTGAATCCGGCCTTTCAGAGCTCGTACAGCGACCTGGATGCCATGCCCCGCGAGTTCCTCGACCGTTGGGTGATGCGCGGCGACGAGCGTTACACCGAGATCCCGTCCATACCCGATGGGATCACCCTCGGCTCACTCGGTTCGGTATATCCCTATAACAGCTACAACTATTCCACGGCCCGCGTCGCCGACGGCTCGTTCGTACGCTTGCGTACCGTATCGCTGGGCTACAACCTGCCGTCGCGCATGCTGAACGGCACGGGCTTCGAAACGGCCTCGTTGACGCTCACCGGCACCAACCTCTGGTTGCTCTATGCCGATCGCGAGCTGTATGGACAAGACCCCGAGTTCTTTGGTTCGGGCGGTGTAGCCATGCCGGTAGCCAAACAGATTACAGCCTCTGTCAAACTGAGTTTTTAAATCCTTGCCATGAAGATCATGAATTATACAATGCGCTATATACAAAGAGGAGAGAAGGTCTCGATCCGCCCCGCCATATGGCTGGTGGTGATGGGCCTGCTGAGCGGCTGCGGTGACTTTCTGTCCGAGTCGCCCGACAACCGCGCCACGCTCGATTCCCAGGAGAAACTGGCCGAGCTGCTGGTAACAGCCTATCCCGAAACAAACTACGCCATGTTTTGCGAAGCCATGTCCGACAACATTGAAGACAACCCTGCGGCACCGCAAGATCCGCGCAACGCCGATCCATACTTCTGGCGTGACGGTACCTCTACCGATCAGGACACGCCGGAAGACTACTGGAACGGCTGCTACAAAGCGATCGCTTCCGCCAACCACGCATTGGAGTTCATCAACAACAGCGGTACCCCCGAGTTGTACGCGGCACAAAAAGGCGAGGCCCTTGTAGCCCGTGCATACGCGCACTTTATGATCGTAACGCTGTTTGCCAAAACGTATAACCCCAATACCGCAGCGGCTGATCCCGGCATCCCGTACGTCACCGATCCGGAAAAGCAATCGTTTAAAAACTATGAGCGGAAGACCGTCCAGTATGTATACGACATGATTGAGCAAGACCTGACCGAAGGCCTTCCGCTAATCGACGACAAGGCGTATACCAAGGGAGAAAGCGCGACCGGTGTCGTGAAGTACCACTTCACACAAATGGCGGCACACGCCTTTGCCTCGCGTTTTTACCTCTTTAAACGCAACTATGCAAAGGTCATCGAGCACGCCGACGCGGCCATCCCGGCGGCGGAGATCCGCTCTTACCTCCGCCCATGGAATACCGTCTATAAAAGCTACTCGGCCACCGAGCTGCTGATCAATTACACCAAAGCCACGGAGACTGCCAACATCTTGCTGTGCGAGACGCTGTCGGACTGGACACGTTCGTTCTCCACATTACGCTATGCCACGGGCGCGCCGCGCTACCAGGAGATTTTCAATGAAAACCCTGCCGGCGGTGAGTATGCGTATTCCGTGTTCTACCGGTCATTCGGTGTATACTTCGTCAACAAATTCCGCGAGCATTTTGTGCAGGTCGGCGTCAATGCCAATACCGGCTATGTGTATACCATCATGCCGTTGTTTACGGCCGAAGAGGTGCTGTTCAACCGGGCGGAGGCGTATGCCATGCAGAAGAACCTGGGCACTGCTGTTCAGGAGCTCGACATATGGGCCAGCACCCGCATTGTGGACTACAGTCCGCGCTACCAGATGTTGCCGGAGTGGATCGCCGACTATTACTACGGCTATGCCAAAAGCAATCAGGATGCCGTCATCATGGCAATCCTCGCATTCCGTCGGGTGGAGTTCCTGCACGAAGGCATGCGCTGGTTCGACATCGTGCGCCACAACCTGCCGGTGACACACGTAACCAACGATGGGAAAGTCCTGGAGTTGAAAGCCAACGATCCACGCCGTGTGCTGCAGTTGCCGCGCGAGGCGGTAACAACCGGTGGCCTCAGTCCCAATGCCCGCTAATCATTAATCATGACAGACTTTATGTATATGCGCTATACAAAATTTATACTTCCGATGATCGTGGCGCTGCTGACCGCAGTGTCCTGTAACGATCCCTACAACGACCAGCTTCGCGAGCCTGAGCTGGTAGACGGCGACCCGTCCGATAAGACTGCCCTCGACCACTGGCTGTTCGACACATTCACGGGGCCGTACAATATTGAAGTAAAATACAAATGGGATGCCTCCGAATCCGACATCTATAAAACGCTGGTGCCCCCGCGGGAAAACAAAGTACAGGAGGTAATGGACGTAGTCGACCAGGTGTGGATCGAGCCCTTCGTGGACATTGCCGGCGCCAACTTCATCAAGAAGCTTTGCCCCAAGCAATTTGTATTGGTGGGCAGCGCCCGGTATAACTTTGACGGTACCATTACACTGGGTACAGCCGAAGGTGGCCGCAAAGTAGTGCTGTATGTCATCAACGACTTTGTGAAGACCGACGCCTTCGAAGTAAAGCAGATGATGCATACCATCGAGCACGAGTTTACGCACATCCTGAACCAGAACGTCTCCTTTCAGCCCGAGTTCAAGGTAGTAACACCCGGTGCCTACACGGCCGCCTGGAACACCGTGCCGCTGGCAGATGCCCGCGCAGCAGGGTTTATCACCAGCTACGCCATGGCTTCGCCCGACGAGGACTTCGCCGAGATGACTTCCATGATGCTCATCGAAGGCCGCGACGCCTATGAGAACATCCTTAGCTGCGAAACCACCGCGGCATCGTACGAAGCACTTCGCCGCAAAGAGAAGCTGGTGGTAGAATACTTCCAGAAAGCGTTTAAGATCGACTTCTACGAGCTGCAAACAAAAGTGCAAGCGGCTATTACTGCCATTGCGCCCGATAATGGTAATCCCGGCGGCGAACAGCCGCCAGCGTTATTGGACGTGTGGGGCTACGGCAAACAGTATGGTACATTTACCGTGGACCTGATGACCATGATCGAGTCGGCTGAGATCACGAACCGCTATGCTGTCGACAACGACATTTTACATCGGTACAACCTGGCACTGGACTACAACTTCCGCCTGACCTTCCTGGAAGCCAATCAAATCATGTTAACCTTGTATTACTATACCACCGACTCGGAGGTACGCGAATACAAGACCGCCAACTTTGTATACGAGCTGCACGAAGATCCCGTGGACGATGCCATCGGCGAATATAGCCTGGGGCAGCCCGCCATGGACGATGCCGCCCGCGAGCTGGTAGAGAAATATGGTGCCGTCTGGATCCCCGGTTACTTTGTCGGTCCCTGCTTTTTTGATTGGGCAACCACCTGCTCCGGTTATCGCTACGCGGCCCTGTACCCGGTCTATGCGCCGAATAGCTATTGCCTCGGTGTATTAAAACCTTAACCTGTAGCCGAAACGTATGAACATGAAAACACTAAAAAGATATACGCTGGTGCTGCTGGCATCGGCAGTCACCCTCTTCTCCTGCGAGAAGGACTACGACCGTGTCTTTAGCGAGACCGCCGAAGCACGCTTGCAGAAAGCGCTCGACGAATACAACGCCCAGCTACAGGACGCTCCCTATGGCTGGAAGGCGTCGCTGATCACGGGCACGGGCATTGAATACTTTTATTACCTCGACTTTGCGACCGACGGCAAAGTAAGCATGCTGTCAGACTTCAACGTCAATACCGCGGGGACCGAGCAGGTCGCCACGTGGGAGCTGAAGGCCCTGCAAACGGCTACGCTTAGCTTCCCGACATACTCTTACATCCACATGCCCGCCGATCCCAAAGGCTCGGTAAACGGGGGGGGCGATGGAGTGGGGCAACAGTCAGACGTAGAGTTTGCCTTCGCGCGCGCCACTGCCGACAGCATCCTGCTCGAAGGCCTGCAACGCGGCTCACACCTGACGCTCGTGCAGGCAACTGCCGAAGAAAAAGAACTCGTCCGCAAAGGTCGCATCAAAGACATACTCGATTACGGCCTCAGCGGCGATGGACTGGAACTGACGCTTTCGGGCGACCGCACCATCACCTTTGTCCTGAATCCCGACGCGAAGACGCTGACTGCCCAGTATATCTCCGACGACGGCCTGCAAGTTGAAGTAACGCCGCGTGCATACTCTGTCTCGATGCAGGGCATCTTATTAAACAACCCCATCCGCGCCTATGGCGAAACCATCCAGGAGTTGTTGTGGGATGATAACGTCAAACGCTACTATGCAAAGGTTGGCAATGCATCTGTGCCCGTCGTCCAGAATCCCAACCTGCACTTTTTCCGCCCAGTCATACCCATTCAGGATATACTGGGTGCCGACTATTTTGCCGTACTGGTACCCTACGGATCGGTCAATAAACCAATAAAGGGACAGTCGCCGCTCTTTACAGAATTGTATCAGGCTGCTGCTGCCGAGCTGCAAACCTGGGAAGTCCCCATCGAGCTCTACGACATGTTCGTAGCGTTTGACATAAATACCAACACCATGTACCTGGTCGTGCGCGTCGTCCAAAGCAACACCTTGTTTACGGCCCAGTATAACTACCGTTATACGCTGTCAGGCGAGGGCGTCTACACGTTTGGGTCCGGCACTGCCGTCGACGACAACGCAAAAGCGCTTGCTGCGATCATGAGCAACATCTTTGTATACATCAACGGCGATAGTTTTAAAGCAGAATTTGTCGGTGGCACCGAAGCCCTCACGGGCGGCTTCTTCAGCCAGGAGCACCCCGAGTTCTCCTTCTCCGGCATCCTGACAAACTAAAGAACCTCATAACACGTTAGGTTGAGGATTAAGTGCATTCCTGCTCCCGGTGCGTTGACCCGCACCGGGGCAGGTTTTAAAACAGAGTGAGTGTGAGCGCGAGAGCGAACATACTCGCTCTGGTTTTATCTTCGCTCTCACACTCACCCTCACCCTGATTCACGCGTCCTCCCAAAATCCTTCGGATGACAATGAAACATCTCATTAAACGACTTATAGAAATAAGACCGGCTATTAAACCCCGTCTCATAAATAACCTCCGAAACACTCATCGTCCCGTCTTTCAATAAATCCGCTGCTTTTCGCAACCGGTACTGCTTGATCAGCCCATGCGGTGTCTGACTCGTTAATGCTTTCACTTTCTTATACAGCGAAGCCTTGCTCATCCCAATCTCATCGGACATAACATCCGCCGTAAATTCCGGATCATTCAAATGTCGCTGAATACACGCCGTAATCTTCCCAAAGAACTCATCATCCTTCTCACCAATCCCCGTAGACAGCTGCCCCAATTCTACCTCCGCCAAATTTGCGAATCGTTTCCGCGCCTGCTCCCGCGTTTTGATCAATTTCTCAATGCGAATAAACAAATGCTCTGGGTGGAATGGCTTTGGTATATACGAGTCCGCGCCAACCTGCAAACCTTCAATGCGGTCCTCGATCTCGCCTTTGGCCGTTAAGAGTATAACCGGAATGTGCGATGTCTGAATATTATCCTTGATGTTGCGACATAGGGCCAGCCCGTCCATCTCCGGCATCAGCACATCGCTTATGACGAGGTCCACCTTCTCTTCCTCCAGCAAATGCAACGCTTCGCGGCCCTGGGTGGCCGTGAGCACATGATACTTATCCGCGAGAATGTTTTGCAGTAAGATGACGATCTGCGGGTTGTCGTCCACGACCAGGATCGAGTAGGGGCGTGCCTCCGTGTCAGGTTCCTGCGGCTCCCGGGGTGCTTCTACAGGGCGATAGCCAAACTCCTGCGATACCGTTTCGGCCAGGTTCGTCACCGGCAGGAAAATGTTGTTATCGTCGGGCACCTGGTAGGCCTCCCGTGCAATGGGCAGTGTGATCGTAAACACAGAGCCCTTGCCGGGTTGCGAGCGAAGCAAGAGCTGTCCCTGGTGGATCTGCACCAGGCTGCGGGTAAGCGACAGGCCAATGCCTGTGCTCTTGGAAATGCCCGGATCGACGCTCACCGCGCCCGGATTCTGATAAAACGCATCAAATATTTTCTCTTGTGCATCCGGTGCAATGCCGATGCCGGAATCCTCGACAATAAACTGAGCCTGTCCGTCATGCTCGTGTAAGCGGACCGTCACCGCGCCGCCTTTGACGTTGTATTTAATCGCGTTAGAGACCAGGTTGATCAGGATCTTTTCCAGCTTGCGTGCATCGATCCAACCGTGCATCGCTTCGGCTGCCGGTATAAATTCCAGGTTTACGTCGTGGTCTAATGCGTGCTGGTCGAACGAAGCCACGATCTCCTGCGTGAACGCCACGAGCTCTGCCGGGGCGACGTTAACTTTTTCCTTACCGCTCTCGATCTTCCGGAATTGAATCAGCTCGTCGATGAGCTTTTGCAGCCGCAGGGAGTTGTTGTAGATTGTATTCAGCTGGTTCTTTTCCTGCACGGACGATGCTTTTTTAATCAACGTGATCACTGGCCCGAATATCAGCGTAAGCGGTGTGCGAAACTCGTGCGCGATGTTTGTGAAGAACCGAAGCTTGTAGTCGTTAAGCTCCTTCTCCTGCTGCAGGCGGAAATGGTGCATGGCGGCGGCTCGCTTCTCCCGGGCACGCCGGCGGATATACAGCACAATGCCCGCCTGTACGCCGGCCAGTAACAGGAAATATACCGCATATGCCCAGTTTGTTTTCCAGAACGGTGGAGCAATGGTAATGGCGATGCTCTTGGGCGCCGGACTCCACACACCGTTCTCGTTGGTGTAGTTAATTACAAGTGTATACTGTCCGGGCGGGATGTTCGTCAGGTTGATGACCGACTGCTGGTGAATGAGGTTCCAGTCTTTGTCGAAGTTCTCCAGCCGGTATTTATACTGGGTTCGTTGTTTGTTCCAGTAGTCCAACGTGGTGAAGTGAAAGCTCAGAAAGTTTTGGTCGTAATCGAGGTCGATGGCCGCGGTGTGGTCGATGTGTTTGCGGAGCACGGCATTGCTGTCGCCGGGCATAACCGGTACGTTGCGGAGCAGGAACTCGGCTAATGTCAAACGCGGAAAATACCGGATCGTATCGAGACGCGCGGGTTGGATGATGTCCAGGCCGTTGATGCCCCCGAAGTAAAGCGCCTCTGCGCCCGCCGCGTGGAAGGAAGCGCCGTCGGTGTACTCGTGGTTTTGCAACCCGTCGTTGGCATCGAAACTTTTGAACGAGCCCCGCACAGGGTCGAATAACACCAGGCCATTGTTGGTCGAGAGCCAGATCGCGCCGCTATAGTCTTCCTGGATACCGTGAATGGTATTGCTCGGCAAGCCGTCGTGTTGCGTGTAGTGCAGGTTGTGATACGGGCGGCGGTGCAACGAAATGCGGTTTAGGCCGCCGCTGGTGCCAATCCACAGCTCTTCTTTGCTGCCCAGAAAAAGGCTTAGCACGTCGTCGTTGCTCAGGCGATTGGGTGTACCCGAACCGGTATGGATATGTTCCTCGATCTTATCCGCCAGCGAATTGTACCGGTATACACCGGCTCCCCGCGTACCAAACCACAGAATATTAGGCGTCTCTTCCACGACGGTATACACGACGTTGCTATTAATAGTAGCCTCGTCGCCCGCGGCGTTGCCATAGGTGATCTGGCGGTGCGACTCCAGCCGGTAGGTGCCCCGTGGCGTGGCGGTAACGACGAGCTGGATCACGCCGTGGCCGCTGGTGCCGAGCCATAGCGCGCCATACGCGTCGATGCAGATGGCGTAGACGTTGCCAAAGGTCAGCCCAGTGTTGTTCTCGAAGTCTCGTGGAAAATGGCGGATGCGGCCGGTGCGTTTTTCCAGCATGTCGATGCCTTCGCCATCCGTGCCGATCCACAGGTTGCCGGTGCGATCCTTGCGTAACGACAATACCGTGTTGTTGCTCAGGCCGCGGGCCGTATTTAATACCGTCGTTTCCGGTTGGTCGGGGCGAAGGATGTTAAGCCCACCACTACGTGTGCCGACATACAACGTGCCGTCGGTATCGTGAAATACCGAGCGCACGATACTGTTCGATAAATTGCCGCCGCCGGCGGGGCCGGCTACGATGGACCGGAATGGATTGTTGCGCGTCAGAAACTTAAACAGACCGTCGCCGTCCGTGCCGATCCAGAGAAGGTCCTGCCGCGTTTCGGTAATCGTCAGGATCTTGCGCTGGGCTTGTGCAAACTGCGAAAAGTAAGCCGCCATATTCTCGGTGGTAAAAACACCGGTAGGAGAGGCGGTGACCCGGTATACGTCACCGGCTTCCGTGCCGATCCACACTGCCGTGTGGTCTTTGTTTTCGGAAATAGACGAAACAGGAAAAGCCGACAGCGGCAGCGCGTGCGGCTCACTCGCCAGGTCGGATAGATTGATCAGGAACACGCCACCTTCGCGTGTAGACAATCCGAGGTAAAATGTATTGTGCAGGCGAAAGAAACGGTGCAGGCGAATCGCGCCGGGGGCGGCCAGTGTTTTACTAAAGACAGGTTTGTTGTTGAGCGTACAAATGAGCTTTCCATCAGTACCCAGTAAATACATTAGCCCCTGATGGCTGCCCATGCCCGCAACATTCTTCAACCACTGGGAATCGATATCACGGAAGGCCACCGGTACAAAGGCATTTTGCGCGGCAGCGTACCGGCTGATGCCCTGACCGATAAAAGTCGTCCACACCGCTGAATCGGGCCCCAGGCACGCGCGCAGGCTGTATTCCTGGAAAGGCAACCCGTTCAGGCTGGTTTGATAGGATTGGAAGGTGTCGGTATCGCCATTGTACTTGTTAATACCCTTGTGCGTAACCACCCACAGGTTCCCATCCTTGTCCTCCAGGAAATCCCGGACAATATTGTTACTGATCGTGCCTTTATTAAAGGAATCGGGTTTGTAGATCTTAATGGTGGTGCCGTCGTAGCGGTTTAAGCCATCCCAGGTGCCGAACCAGACGTAATCGCTCCGGTCCATATAAATAGAGGTAATGGCGCTGTTGGAAAGACCATCGCGCTTGTCGATGTGCTGGTACGGCCAGGGGTTGGCATAGCCGGTCGCCGCGGCCAGCGAGAGAAATGCAAAAGCCAGGTACTTGATCATAATCCGCGATCCCTCGTCGATCAATCGTTTGCAAACAAACCTAAGCAATCCCGCGATCACAAACCGGACAATGTTGTCCACCCGGTACTTTTTTGTCCACCCGGTTCTCGGATCACGCTTTTTTTCCAACCTGGCGTACGGAATAAAAAAGATAGTGGACGCCCTGCACACGATTTCTGGGAACATTTGCAAACGTTTTCTGCATCCACGGATCGGGAGGCGACTAAACCAACTATGTGCAGAAGATGGACATCGCGAAGAGACTTTCACAAAATCCGCTGCTCCGGCCCCAGGACCTGAAGCCCAGCATGGCGGGGATGAGGATAGAGTGCCTGCTCAATCCAGGCGTATTTACATACGAAGGGAAATTGTGGCTGTTGTTGCGGGTGGCGGAAATGCCTGTACAAGAATTCGGCAAAGTAAGCTTCCCGGTGTACAATGCCGACGGACGCATCGAAATCCGCACGTTCGACAAGTCCGACCCCGCGCTGGATTTCTCAGACCCCCGCGTTATCCACTACCAGGGCAAGGACTATCTCACCACCCTTTCACACCTGCGCCTGGTGTGCAGCGACGATGGCGTGCGGTTCTACGAGCCCGAAGGCTATGCGCCGATCTTCGGCGAAGGCCCGCTGGAAGCGTATGGTATCGAAGACTGTCGTGTAACGCGCATCGGCCAGACCTATCACCTCACGTATACTGAAGTCTCTTCCCTGGGTGTTGGGGTCGGTCTGATGCAAACACAAGATTGGAAACATTTCGACCGCCGGGGTATGATCTTTCCGCCGCACAATAAAGACTGCGCCATTTTCGAAGACAAGATCGGCGACAAGTATTACGCATTGCACCGCCCCAGCAGTCCACAGCTCGGCGGCAACTATATCTGGCTGGCGGAGTCGCCCGATCTCATTCACTGGGGCAACCACCGGTGTATCGCCACCACCCGTCCGAGCCTGTGGGACAGCGCGCGGGTAGGAGCGGGCGCGGCGCCGATCAAAACCGAGGACGGCTGGCTGGAAATATATCACGGGGCCAACAGTGAGCACCGCTACTGCCTGGGCGCACTGCTGCTGGACCTGGAAGATCCTTCGCGTGTATTGGCCCGCAGCGAACAGCCGCTGGTGGAGCCGACGGCCCCCTACGAGCGCACCGGCTTCTTTGGCAATGTGGTGTTTACCAATGGCCACCACGTGGAAGGCGACACGATCTATCTATACTATGGCGCCAGCGACGAGGTGATCTGCGGCGCCACTTTGTCGATCTCCTCGATTCTGGATACGCTAAAACAAACGAGTTATCATGGAAAAAATATCCTCTGAGATAGAGCTGCCCGGCGTCGCGGTGCCGGCACAGCGCCGCGTGAGCCTGGTAGAGTTGATCCTGCACCCCGGCAACGAATATCGATTCTTTCTCAGCATGCCGCGCGACATGCGCGTACTGCTCGTCACCAACATGATCTATGCCTTTGTGCTGCCGGTCATCGAGATCTTTGTCGGCGCCTATATCATGCGGAGCTCCAACGACCCGACTATCGTGGCGTTGTACCAGCTCACGGTATACGCCGGCATCCCGCTCACCTTTCTCGTCAACGGTTTTCTGTTGAACCGCGTAAAGATTGCCTACCTGTACAGCTTCGGCATGTTGCTGAGTGGGTTGTCGATGCTCGTCATGATGACATTGGAAAACCTGTCGCCCGCAGGCGTGGGCCTGGCCGGAATCCTGATGGGCTGCTCCTTCGGTTTCTTCTGGGCCAACCGCGACTATCTCGCGCTTGCCACGACGAACGATGGCAATCGCAATTATTATTATGGACTGGAAACGTTTTTTTATACGCTCACCTTCATCCTAGTACCTTTCGCCGTCGGCGCATACATCGCACACGCCGAGCGCGCAGCATGGTTCAACGGTAACATCACCCGTGCCTACCAGGTCGTAACAATCGTGGTATTTATCCTCACGATCCTTTCCAGTGCCGTCATTCAGCGGGAGAAATTTCGCACCCCGACGCAGCCGCGCTTTTTATACTTCCGCTTTCACCTGCTGTGGAAGAAGATGCTGGGCCTCGCGAGCCTGAAAGGCCTGGTACAGGGGTATCTGGTCACTGCGCCCGCCATCCTGGTCATGCGGCTTGTCGGCAACGAAGGCTCGCTCGGCACCGTGCAGGCCATCAGTGGCGTGGTCACAGCGTTTATGCTGTATTTCCTCGGTCGCTTTACCGGTCCAAAACATCGCATCTTTATACTGACCATCGGGCTGGCGATATTTTTCGTGGGTACCCTCGCCAACGGCTTGCTCTTCTCCGCCCTCGGAGTGATCCTCTTTGTGCTCTGCAAGGTATTGTTCCAGCCGCTGCACGACATCGCCTACTTCCCCATCCAAATGCGCGTCATCGACGTCGTGTCGAAGATCGAAGGGCGTAACGAGTTCGCCTACATCTTTAATCATGAGTTCGGTCTTTTTCTGGGGCGTCTCTTCGGCCTGGGACTGTTCATCGTACTGGCCTCGTACGTTTCCGAAGAATTTGCACTGAAATACTCGCTCATCGTCATCGCCGTCATGCAGTTGGCCTCCATACCAGTGGCGCGCCATATAATTCGTGAATGTAATCGCTTAGACAAATGATTCGTTATACACTGCTTTTTGTTGTTGTCCTGCTCCTGGCCGCGTGCGGTCCCAGGCATACACCTGTTCCGCAACAGTCCGTGACGCGCATTGCCGCCATGCCCGACCGGCCGGAGCCCTATAAAATGCTGGACTGGTATGAGAAGGCGCACAACTTCGACCAGTACGTTTTTAACCGTACGCTCCAAGGGCAGTATCTGCCGTTTATCTGGATCGACAGCGCGCGTCATAACCTGAAGCAGACCGCTTTTGGCATGTTTACCGTGATCGGCGACGTACGCCAGGGACCCCGTGGTAACGCCGAGTTTCACGAAGCTCTCAACACCATGGGTGCGATCCTCGGCGCCGGCCTGGTAGGGATCGATAAGACAAAGCAAGACGGTATGAACTACGTGCGGATGTTGCAGGCCTACTTTAACAACGACAACGGCTGGAATATCATGATGAACAACACCAACCCCGCCGTGGCGATGTTGGGTGGAGGATACGGCCGCGATTGGTGGTACGACGTATTTCCCAACATGCTGTATTATGCCGTGTGTGACCAGTTTCCCAACGTACCCCGTGCCGACAGCCTGCAACACATCATTGCCGAGCAGTTCTATAAAGCGGACTCCGTCCTGCACGGCAACTACGACTATTCATACTTCGACTATGCCAAGATGACCGGCATGCGCAATCACATACCGTACCAGCAGGACGCTGCCGCGGGCCATGCCTATGTATTATACTGCGCCTATCAAAAGTTTGGCGACCCACGCTACCTGGCAGGCGCCAGGTCAGCCATGGATGCGCTGGTGAAACTACCCGAGAGCCGCTTCTACGAAATTTTTATGCCGTTTGGCGCCTACGTCGCGGCCAGGCTCAACGCCGAGCACGGTACGCAGTACGACGTCGGCAAAATACTCGACTGGACCTTCGACGGTTGCGTCGCCGACAACGGCCGCAAGGGCTGGGGCGTCGTGGCGGAACGCTGGGGTAACTATGATGTGCACGGGTTGCAGGGAAACATCATCGATGGCGGTGGTTATGCGTTTCTGATGAACTCCTTTGCCATGGCCTGGCCGTTGGTGCCGTTGACAAAGTATGACAGCCGGTATGCCACTGCGATTGGCAAGTGGATGCTCAACACCGCCAACGCCGCGCGCCTGTGCTATCCATACGAGATCGACGACGCGCACCAGTGGCTGCCCGGCCAAAAAGATATATCAAAAAATGTCATTGCCTACGAAGGCATTCGCAAAGCCGATGACTATGGCAACGAGCGCCTCAAGGATGTACAGCCCGTAGCACTTGGCGACGGTCCCAAATGGATAAAAGGACAACCGGAAGTGTCCATGCTGAGCCTGTATAGCTCAGCACAGGTAGGCATCTATGGCGCCATCATCCGCAAGACGAACGTGGATGGCATTTTACAATTGGATTGTAATGCTACAGATTTCTACCAGCAAGATGGCTACCCCACATACCTGTATTACAATCCATACGATTCGGCAAAAGACGTCGTGTTTTATTACGATAAACGCGAGCCCGTAGACCTGTACGACGCGCTGACGCAAGAGGTGCTGGCGGCCAACATACAGGCAGACCAAATCTTTGCTATACCCCCGAAGGCGGCCCGGCTCATTGTGGTACTGCCGGCGGGTAGCAAGGTACAGCAGGATGGAAGTATATACTCGGTGGGCAAACAGCCCGTCGCCTATACAGCGCCCGATCATCAACAACCTTAACCCATGCTTACTCTATATTTTATGCGGAATAAATATTGGTTACTTTTTCTGGCAATGTTTACGGGTATAGTCTGCAGTTACGCGCAGACGACACTTCGCGGAACGGTGCGGAGCGAGCAAAATGAGTCGCTGCCCGGTGTAAGTGTCTATATACGCGGTACCAGCACCGGCAGCTTTACCGATGCCACGGGCGCGTTTGCAATATCGTTACCGGCAGGGCTGCAAGATTCTACACTGGTGTTCTCACTCGTGGGATATGCCACCAACGAAGTGTTTATCGGCAGCCGGACGCAATTCGAGGTGGTCTTAGCCGACGACACGCGGACGCTTTCTGAAGTGGTCGTGACGGGCTATATGGTCGAAGAACGGCAGAAGATCACCGGCGCCGTAAATACAGTTGCCGGCGATCTGATCGGCAGGCTGCCGGTGCCCGGGATAGACCAGGCCTTGCAGGGACGTGCGCCCGGTGTTGTTGTATCGCAGAATACGGGCGCGCCCGGTGAAGGTGTGTCGGTACGCATTCGGGGTACCGGCTCGATCAATAGCAGTAATTCGCCGCTGTATATCGTAGACGGTGTCCCGACAATGGACATCAGTGCGCTGTCGTCGCAGGATGTCGAAAACATCTCGGTACTGAAAGATGCGGGTGCTGCGTCCGTATATGGTTCGCGTGCCACCAACGGTGTGGTGATCATTACCACCAAAGCCGGAACGTCTAAAGACGCCCGTATCCAGGTAAGTAGTCAGGTGGGCTTCCAGGAACCCAGCCGCCTGATCGACATGGCCAACACGCGGGATTACGTCACCCTGTACAACGAGGCCGCTACTAATGACAACGCCACCAAAACAAACCCGCTCTTCTTCCGGAAATTGATACCGGAAGAGATGGTCTCGACCTTGCCGGATGTAGACCAGGTCGATGCCATTCTGCGCAAAGGTGTGATCCAATCGCACAGTATTTCTGCTTCAGGTAAAGATGGGAAGACAAGCTACTTCATATCCGGTAACTACTTCGGTCAGGAGGGCATCATCAAAGGAAGCGACTATGACCGCATTTCCGGCCGCATCAATTTGAATACCGAGGTGAAGCCCTGGCTGCGTACTGGTGTGAACATAAACCTGTCCAAAGAGAAGACCGATATCATTGGCAGCTCTGGCGATGGCGCCGGCGGCAACGGTGGTAGCGTCATTCGCTATGCCTTCTTCCGCACACCGGCCATTTCGATCTATGACGCAAACGGCGACTTTGTCGACAAACCTGACGACTTTCAGTTCTTTGGCGACGGCTACAACCCCGTGGGCATGGTGGCCTATAACAATAACGAGCGCCTCATCAATCGCCTCTTCGGAAAGTTCTTTGTAGAGATCGACCTGCTGAAAGATCTGAAGTTTACCTCTAACGTCGGCGTCGACTATAGCAAACAGAACCAACGGCGCTTCGACCGTACGTGGGGCACCGGCGACCGCATCAACGGCATCAACCAGCTCTCGGTATCCGATCAGCGCAACCAGACGATGACCTATAGCAACTTCCTGACGTATTCCCGCACCCTCGGTGCACATAACCTCAATATCCTGGTAGGGGCCGAATCCATCAAGCGCGATAACTACTACCTCAATGCCAGCGAGAAGGACTTCCCCGATCAAAACCCAAACCTGGTATACCTGGGCAACGGTCTCGGCCAGCGCGTGAACAGTGAAGGTCAAACCGGCAGCGCGCTGCAATCATTTTTTGGCAAGGTAAACTATGACTACGCAGACAAGTACCTCGCGAGTGTGACACTTCGTCGGGACGGCTCCTCGCGCTTCGGTCCCGATAACCGCTGGGGCAATTTCTACGCCGGCTCGCTTGGCTGGCGTATGGACAAAGAGTCTTTTCTGGAAAACAACGATCTGATCGACCGCTTGCTGTGGCGCGTGAGCTATGGCAAAGTGGGCAACCAGGAGATCAACGACTATCCCTTTACCGACATGATTACGTCGGGCTACAATTATCCCTTGGGCAATGTATACCAAAATGGTTACGCCACATCCGTACTGGGCAACAGCGGCGTGAAGTGGGAAGCGAGCGAGCAGCTCAACGCTGGGGTAGATGTAGAGATCTGGGAAGGTAAGCTGGCGGTGTCGCTGGACTATTTCCGCAAAATCACATCCGACCTGCTGGTATCACAGCCCATTGCTTCTTCTGCCGGCACGGCGTCGGCTCCAGTCGTCAACAATGGCAAGATTTTGAATCGTGGCTTCGAGTTGGCGATGAGCTATCGTAATTCGGTGGGTGGCCTGCATTATAGTATCTCCGCGAATGCGGCCACATTATACAATGAGATCCTGGCCATGGATCCGCCTATCCGTCGCGGTCAGATCGGGTCTGATTATTTGATCTACAACGAGGTGGGGCACCCCGTGGGTTCTTTCTTCCTCTATGAAACGGAAGGCATCTTCCAGGACAAGACCCAGATCTTTACTCACGCCTACCAGGGACCAACCATTCAGCCCGGCGACGTCATGTATAAAGACCAGGACGGCAGCAATACCATTGATCCGGATGATCGTCGTCACGCCGGTAGCGCGATTCCAAAAGTAACGGCGGGCCTGAACGTAGCGCTCAACTACAAACAGTGGGATTTCTCGCTGTTCTTCCAGGGCGCCTATGGCCAAAAGATCTATTCGGTGTTGAACCGCGATATCGAAGGATTCTATCGCGCCTTCAATGTGACACGGCGATACGTCGATCATCGCTGGACGGGGCCCGGCTCTACGAACGAATATCCGCGGGCGTCGTGGGATGCGTCCGGTAACAACGCGTCGGTCTTCTCTGACCGGTTCCTGGAAGACGGCTCGTATACACGGTTGAAGAACCTGCAGCTAGGCTATACGGTGCCGGCCGCCGTGGCGGGCAAGATCGGCTTGTCGTCCGTGCGCATCTATGTCTCCGGTACGAACCTGCTCACCGTTACCAGCTACCAGGGGCTCGACCCTGAAATGACCACAAGCGACAACGCCAAAGGCCAGGGCGATAGCTCGGCCGGTATGGACTGGGGCACCTATCCCTCGGCACGTTCTTATAACCTCGGTGTCAATCTTTCATTCTAACCGCTGTATTCTATGAAACGAGTATATATCATTTTCCTGATCATGGCAGCGCTGCTGCCGACTGCCTGCTCTGATTTTCTGGATGAGCAGCTGCAGGGCACATACTCCAACGCAACCTTCTATAAAACGGAAGCGCACGCGTTGCTGGCGGTGAACGCCATCTACAATGTCGCGTCGTTTGTCTCCACCAACAACGATCTCTGGGTGTTTGGCGACGTTGCCTCCGACGATGCCGCCAAAGGCGGCCAGGCAGGCGACCAGACCGACATTCAAAACATCGACGACTTCACGTATCAGCGTAACAACAGCTACCTCGAGAAGTTTTGGAAACATTATTACGAAGGCATCTCCCGGGCGAACTACCTGCTATACTACGGCAACAACATCGACATGGACGTCGAGCTGCGAAACCGTGTACTGGGGGAGGCAAAGTTCCTGCGTGCCTATTTCTATTTCAACCTGGTCAACGTCTTTGGTGAGATTCCTCTCAAGCTCATGCCGCCTATCAACAGCGACGAGATCAATAAACCGTTGTCTTCGGTCGACGTGGTGTATACCCAGATCATCAAAGATCTGGAAGAAGCCGCGCCAGCACTGGACGATACGTATAGCGGTGCCGATGTAGGCCGTGTAACAAAGGGCGCAGCCTATGGCATGCTGGCGAAAGCACACCTGTACCGTGGCGAGTGGCAGGCGACACTGGATGCCATTGATCAGGTGGATGCATTGGGACTGTACAGCCTGCAACCGGTCTATAAGAACAACTTCCTCGATTCAACCCAAAACAACAGCGAATCGCTGTTCGAGCTGCAACACCTCAGCCGGCAAACGCCCACGCTGGGCAGCCACCTCAACCAATGGTTTGGCGAGTCGCCCGGCAATGGTTACGGCTTTAATGTTCCCATGCCGGGGTTTGTCAACGCATTTGAGCGCACCGAGGCCGAGTTGGTCGATCCACGCCTGGACTATACGGTGGGACGCGAAGGGCAGCCATGGGTATTGGGTGAAACGTTTGACCCGGAATGGTCCGCCACCGGGTACCTGGTGCGCAAACACCGCCAGTCCATTTCAAAGAACCTGATCGGCGACGCCGGGCTGAACTACGTATACCTGCGCTACGCAGATATCCTTCTGATGAAGGCCGAAGCGCTCAACGAGCTTTCGCGTCCGGCCGAGGCGTTGGATCCGCTGAACGCCGTGCGTAGGCGCGCACGCGAAAGCTACCTGTATGATGTGGACCTGCCCGGCTACGGCGCCATTCCCGACGGGCTACTGCCTGACGTAACGGCCACCGGCCAACAGGCCGTGCGCGAAGCCATTCAGCACGAGCGCCGGATAGAGTTGGGCTTTGAATTCCACCGCTACTTCGACCTTATGCGCTATGGCAGGTTTGTCGCCGAGGCCGCGCTGGAAGGCACCGGCTTTTCCTACGCGACACACCGGTATTTCCCGATCCCACAGTCGGAACGGGACACCAATACAGCCTTATGAAAAAATATATTCTTAATCCAAAATAAACTACAGAACAACTATGAGGACACTATTGAGAAAACCCTTTGCGTTTCTTATCGCTGCAGCGGTCGTTGCGGGATTTGCAGTCAGCTCGTGCTCGGACGATGACAGCGGCGACGGAAACAATGCGGATGTAATGGCAAAGAAGGCTATACTGGCCGACTCCATTAACATTGCCGACGACCTCCTAAGCAGCACTGAAGAAGGTGTGCAAGATGGCCAATATACCAATGGCTCAAAAGATATTCTGCAAGATGCTATCGACGCTGCGCAAGGTGTGCATGACAACACCGCCGCTACCGCCACACAAGTGGCAAATGCGACGGTATCGCTACACCAGGCAATGGATGCGTATCGCGGCAAAGTAATACTGCCCGTAGCCGCCGAAGCCCTCGTCGGTCACTGGTCGTTTGACGAAGGCACCGGTACTACCGCCGGCGACGAAAGCGGCCACAACTTTGCGGGTACCTTTAAGACCGGCCCTGCAAGCTGGGGCGCAGGTTTCCCCGAATGGGCGGAAGACCGTTATGGCATTGCGAAAAAAGCCATTCATTTCAACGAGGGAGCTAACATCGAGGTGCCCTACAACACTGCGCTGAATCCCAAGAAATTGACTATTGCCTTGTGGCTCAATGCCGACGAAATTAACGCGGGCAACCGCTTCATCGGCCTGCACTCCTGGCATGGCTATAAATTCCAGCTACAGGAAGCAAACCGTCCTTTCATGACCGTGGCCACGGCGGAAAAAGCGATCGACAAAGATTCCGAGCAGAATCTGCCGATTAACGAATGGCACCATGTGGCCGCGACCTTTGGCGACGGTAACATGATCTTTTATGTCGACGGTGTAAAAATCAGGGAATGGAACGATACGCCCGGCGACGCCGTATCCATCGCCAGCCAACCCTATAACCTGGTATTTGGACAGGACTTCCCCACCGATAAGTATGCCGCAGACGATTCGAACTACGACAACGACCACGTCATTCCTCTCGACTGGGGTGGATACTTCCGCGGCTACCTGGATGAAATCCGCATCTATAACACCGCCCTGTCGGGCCCGCAGATCGAAAGCATTTACAACCGTGAGAAACCATAAGGTTGGATAAGTTGGTGTGCAGCGTGCAGCCTAACGGCTGCACGCTTTTTTCAGCGTTACGATCACCCTGTATATCCTATGCTAACTATTATACGTCGGAGTCTTTTTATGCTTATTGTGCTGGCATTACCGGCCCTCCGCGCCGCCGGCCAGACAGGACAGCTGTCCGTACCGCGTGTAGAGCAAATGCCCAACCTGCCGGCACCCTATGTCATGCGCGACTGGAAAGACGTTGCCCGTCAGTATGACGCCTTTGTATTTTCACAAACCAAGACCGGTACACACTTGCCCCTGGTAGGCTTTGCGCCCGCCGGTGTAAACTACCCCGCGCTTCAACCCATTTTGCTCGACACCTATGTTGGCACCAACAGCAATGGACAGGCGGAAGCCATCAACATCCTGCCCGCCGTGGTCGGCGCGTCACTCGTCGGCATCGACAAGGTGCACCAGGACGGCATCAACTGGGTAGAAAAGATCAAAGACTTTTACAATGCCCGGAATGGCCAGGATGTATACCTCAACAGTTACTCCGCCCTGAGCGGCAACGACTGGTGGTACGACCTGATGCCCAACGTATTCTTTTACCAGCTCTATACGCTATATCCTACTACACCAGGCTTTGCCGAACAGTATACCCGCATCGCCGATCGCTGGCTGGAGGCCGTACAACAGATGGGCGGCAAGGTCGCCCCGTGGACGGTACCACAAATGAACTACCGCGGCTGGTATCTGGCAGAAAGCCTAGGCAACACCGAAGGTGTAAAAGAGCCGGAAGCCGCCGGCGCCATCGCCTGGCTTTTATACCATGCGTACCAAACCACGCAGGATAAACGATATTTGAGCGGCGCCCGCCAGGCACTGGACTTCCTGGCAAGCCTCACGTCAAATCCTTCCTACGAGCTGCAGCTACCGTATGGCGTACAGGTGGCCGCGGAGATCAACGCCAAAGAGGGCGCTTCATACGATCTCGGCAAAATGTTGAACTGGTGTTTTGACCGCGGCCCGCTGCGCGGGTGGGGCACGATCGTAGGCAAATGGAACGGACAGGACGTCTCCGGTCTCATCGGCGAAGCCAACGACCAGGGCAACGACTACGCCTTTCTCATGAACGGCTATCAACAGGCCGCCGCCCTGGTGCCGCTCACGCGTTATGATAAACGCTACGCCCGGGCCATCGCCAAATGGGTCTTGAACCTGGCCAACGCCAGCCGGCTGCTGTATCCAGCCTACCTTTCCGCCAGCCAACAAGACGATTATACCTGGAGTAATACCTATGATCCACAGTCCGTCATTGCCTACGAAGCACTCAAAGAGAACTGGCAGGGCACTGCCCTGTACGGCACCGGCGATGCCAAACGCAATGGCTGGGCGCAAACTAACCTGGGTCTTTATGGTTCTTCGCACGTAGGCTATCTTGCATCGGTGGTGGCCCTTACGGATGTCGAAGGCATCCTGGCACTTGACTTGAACAAAACCGACTTTGCCAATAACCATCCATTTTCGTCATACGTGCTTTTTAATCCACACCAGAATTCCCGCACCGTAACACTGACACTCGGCAGTGGCCACTATGATGTGTACGACGCGATTAGCGAAACGATGATCGCGCAAGGCGTAACGGGTAATACAACAATATCGATAGCTGCTGACGAGGTCATATTGCTTACCTACCTTCCGGCAGGCACGGTAACTACCGCGCGCGCCGGCAAACTATATGCCGGCGAAGTCGTCGTGGATTATCACTATGATTATGACTACGCACCGGCACTGGAGATAAAATCACTGGCTGTAGCCGAAGACAAAGTAGGCTTTAATAAAGAGGTTTCGGTCTACGTGACCCTGGAAAACCCCGTCGGAATTGGAGCATCCTGGCAGTGGACCTGACAGGGTCTGTGGCTTCTGTTAAATCCGAAGAACTGAATGCCTTTCCGACGACGAACGTAATGCAGTCGCTTTCCGGCCGTGCGGCGGGAGTGCAGATTTCGCCGAACACCGGTTCGCCCGGGGGCGCCATCAGTGTTCGCGTGCGGGGGGCGAACTCGATATTCGGTAATAACGAGCCGTTATATGTAGTAGACGGATTTCCGTATTCGGGCAACCCGACACTGCTCAACAACGCCGACATCGAGTCGATCGATATCTTGAAAGATGCTTCCGCTACTGCCATCTATGGATCCCGTGGTGCCAACGGCGTAGTGCTCATCACGACGAAACGTGGTAAAGCGGGTAAAACGGTGGTGGAATATGACGGCTACTATGGTTTTCAATCGATCCGCAACAAGCTCGATTTGATGGACGCACATGAATACGCGGCGACCATTCGGCAGCGCGACCTGAACGACGGAATTACGCCGAAGTTTACGCAGGAGGAGGTAGACGCCTTTGGCAAAGGAACGGACTGGCAAGACGAGGTCTTTCGTACCGCGCCGATTCAAAACCATGCGATCAGTGTAAAGGGTGGGACGGATAAGACCCGCTTTCTGCTGTCGGGGAGCAACTTTGACCAGGAAGGTATTATTCGCGGAAGCAATTACGTGCGAAATTCCGTCCGTGCCAACATCACAACGGAGGTCAGTCCAAAGTTTAAGTTCGATCTGAATGCTATTCTAAGTCGCATCGATTCCGACCGCAAGAACTCGGGCGGAGGCAATCGCGGCGCCTCACTCATTTCATCGATTCTTACGGCGTATCCAACATTGCCTGTGCGTACGGAAACCGGTACCCTCACCGACCTGCGCCAATATAGCTGGGCGTCCAATGTGATTGTTAATCCGCTGGATTTCATTGAAAACGAAAACGACCACATCCGCTCCAATAAGGTGTTGGCCAACGGTGCCGTTACCTATACACCGGTTCCCGGTCTGGCCATTAAGATCTCGGGCGGCATCGAAAATACAAACGACCGTACCGATATATACCGCAACAAGAAGTTCTTGAACTCGACGGGCTCTGCACAGGTCCAGACGGCGCAGACAACGACTGTGTTGAATGAAAACACAGTTACCTATACCAAGGAGTTCGGAGAGCACAATATTTCTGCCGTGGCGGGCATTACCTACCAGAATTACCAGTCCACCTCGCTGAATGCCAACGGTGCGGGCTTCATCAGCGACACGCCCGAAACGTACGATATCCAGTCTGCCGCCCAGGGTAATAGTAACTCATCCTTTCAGGAGTGGACATTGGCCTCGTACCTGGCACGTGTAAACTATTCCTTCCGGGGTAAATATCTGGCCACAGCCAGTTTCCGTACGGACGGTTCGTCGCGCTATAGCGAAGGCGAGAAATGGGGTAACTTCCCGTCTGCATCCCTGGCCTGGCGCATCAGCGAAGAGCCGTTTATGCAGGATGTAGCCGTGGTCTCTGACCTGAAGCTGCGCGCCGGCTATGGTGAGACCGGCAGCACAGCCATCGATCCCTACCAAACGCTTAATGTGTTGACGTCCGGCCGTACCGTATTCAACGATGCTATTGTTACCAGCTATGCGCCGGGCACACGCCAGGCGGGACCACTCAAGTGGGAAACGACAGCGCAGACGAATATCGGCATTGACCTGGGCTTGTTGCAGAACCGCATTGGCATTACGCTCGACTACTACGTCAAAAATACCCGTGACCTGCTCAATCCGGTGTCCCGCCCGGCATCAACAGGATACGCCAATACCATTCAGAATATTGGTAAAGTGCAGAACAAAGGCATTGAAATTGGTGCCAACGCTGTTGTGTTGGAGGGGAATTTTAAATGGAATGTATCCGGTAATATTTCTTTTAACCGTAACAAGGTTGTGAGCCTGTATGGTGGTAAAGATATATACGGCGACGTCATCGGCATTGCCGTGGTAAACGATGTTACCAATATTTTACGAGAGGGCGAACCCATGGGGATTTTCTTCGGGTATGTCGAAAGTGGCTACGATGCCAGCGGTAATCCTACCTACTACGATTATAATGATAGTAAAAACTACGATGTCGGCGACAAACGGATAACGGGCGACCCCAATCCTGATTTTATCTACGGGTTTAATTCAACCATGGCCTTCAGGAATTTCGAGCTGGGAGTTTTTATTCAGGGTTCGCAAGGCAACGATATTCTCAACCTCAGCCGCATCAACCAGGCGTATGACTATGGGCAGGGACTGAACATGCCGCGTGATGTATACCAGAATACCTGGACGGAGCAAAATCCCACGGCAGCCTATCCGAAGATGGATAAGGATATAAAAGTGCAAATGTCAGACCGCTTTGTGGAAGACGGCTCGTACATGCGCTTTAAGAACATTCAACTGGGATACAACGTACCTGTGTCTGCGTTGAATATTACCTGGCTGTCGCGGGCCAAGGTCTACGTCAGTGCGCAAAACTTAATTACCATCACAGATTACTCCTGGTATGATCCGGAAATAAGCTCTTACGGAGGCGCAAACTCTTATCGCCAGGGAATAGATCACTATAGCTATCCCACGGCAAAGACTTTTACCGTCGGCGTAAACCTTGGATTCTGATCGTCACATGATTAAACGTATTACGACTATGAAACAAACATTCTTAGCGATATTAATGCTGGCAACCCTGGGGGGATGCAGCGACATGCTGGAAGAAAAACCGAAGTCGCTGGTGGTAGAGAACTTTTACCAAACCAAAGACGAGCTCGTCGCGGCGGTAAATGCCATTTATGTGCCGATGCGGACAGACGGTGGTTTTGGGATCAATTACCCGGCGCAACAGGAAGGTATGGCAGACTACGGTTATTCCCGCGGCAGCCAGACCGATGTCAGCGGGTATCAGGGCTTGTTGCCGCAAAACGTCTCGCGTGTACAATCCGTGTGGGAAAATATCTACCAGTCGATCCGCAACGCCAACCTGGTCATCGCTAACCTTCCCAACGCCGCGCAGGTGTCGGAAGAGGACGCTGCCGCGCTGATGGCGGAAGCAAAATATCTGCGCGCCATGCTCTACTTCGTGTTGGTTCGCAATTGGAAAGGCGTGCCGCTGCGTACGGAGACCAACATGGGAGAACTGGCGCTGCCACGCGCATCGATTGAAGAAGTATATAACCTGATCCTGGCGGACGCGTTGGTGGCGGAAGCGGGGTTAACCGACAGGACATCGCCCGACCTGGCCGCCGGCCGGCCGAACAAATGGGCCGCCAAGACCTTGCTGGCGGAAATTTATATGACGCGCGCCAGCACGCCGGAGGACTTTAGCGAACTCCATGTCGAAGACGAATGGGCGCTGGCGCGTGACAAAGCGCAGGAGGTAATCAACTCGGGCAAGTATGCGTTGGTGCAGGTGAAGACGTCGGAAGATTTTCAGAATATTTTTGGCCCCGATGTGGTCTCTACGCCGGAGGAAATCTTTTACCTCAAGTATTCGCATCAACAAGGCTTCGGATTGGTAAGCTACGCGCACCGCACAAAACTATATTACGGGCCGGGTGGCGTATATGCGCAATATACCGACACCGTAGCTAATCCGATCATCGCCAATTGGGACCGTGCCGACCTGCGCCGCGAGCATATCCTGTATCCCGACGTATTTGATAAAGGGCCGACTACAGTCTTGTATCGCAAGTACCGCGACCCGCTGGCCGTCGCACCCACAGGTGGTGTGGGCGGCGCCGGGAACGATTACCCCTGGTATCGCTATGCCGACCTGCTGTTGTTTCATGCTGAAGCCGCGGCCCGTGCGGCAGGCGCGCCGACGGCCGAGGCACTGGAAAGCCTCAACCAGGTACACCGTCGTGCGTATGGCTATCCTTCCAATGCCCCTTCGCCCGTGGATTTCGACATCGCGGACTACGATCTGCAAGGATTTATCGACCAGGTGGTGGAAGAGCGCGGCTTCGAGACCATGTATGAAGGCAAACGCTGGCTGGACCTGAAACGCCTCGGCATCGCGGTACAGCGGATCAAGCAGGTAAAAAATATTGACGTGGCAGAGAAACATCTCTTCTGGCCTATACCGGACTCAGAGATGCTCTACAACGAAGCGCTGGACCCGTTGACCGACCAGAACACCGGCTATTGAGTGTCACGTAGATAGGCGTATGAACGAACCATAAGTTTATTGGATACTGCACAAATGATGAGAGTTGG
>NZ_JAHESE010000042.1 GCF_018598175.1 Dawidia cretensis | reverse complement strand
GATGTACAGGCATACAAAATACGGCGGCGGGGGGAGCACGAGTTTCGGGCTTAGTTTAATCTCGGTGATTTCGTCATCCATGTACGGCGGAACTATTTCATCTTCGGCGAGGACAAAATACGCTTCCCCTTCGGCGTGCATGCGTGCGGTGCGACCGTTGCGATGAATGAATGCGTCGCGTTGCTGGGGCAATTGATAATGGACAATGTGTTTGATCTCCGGAATATCGAGGCCGCGGCTGGCGAGGTCGGTGGCGATGAGAACATTGTGCGCGCCGGCGCGAAACTTGATGAGG
This sequence comes from Dawidia cretensis, assembly GCF_018598175.1. Taxonomy (GTDB): domain Bacteria; phylum Bacteroidota; class Bacteroidia; order Cytophagales; family Cyclobacteriaceae; genus Ohtaekwangia; species Ohtaekwangia cretensis. Next base: position 49,418 of record NZ_JAHESE010000042.1, on the reverse strand, counting down.
TTTTTCTCGCGGTCGATTTGTTCCAGGGCGCCATGCAGGATGCCGTGGGCAAAGTTATGCCTACTGAAAAGCGCGCTGATGCGATCCACCGCTTCACGGTGATTGCAAAACACGAGGCATACTTCCTGGTTAAAGCCTGCCACCAGGCGCATGAGCGTTTCTACTTTCTCTGTGCTGAGTGTGTGAACGCTCTTAAGCTTCAGCCGGGTGGGAGCGGTGTCGTGGAGGTAGCTGATGCGTTCGGGCTGCGAGAAGGGAATAAAGGACGGCATTACATCCAACGACGTGGCCGACGTGAGTAAGTGACGCTGTTTGCCGGTGAGGGACTTGAACACGACGGCGAGCTGAGGCTCGAAGCCCATTTGCAGGGATTTGTCGAATTCGTCGAGCACTACCCAACGAATCGTTCTGGTGTCGAAGGTTTTGCGCAAAATGTGGTCGGCCAGGCGACCCGGGGTGCCTATGATCACCGCCGGCGGTGTGCTAAGACTGCTTTCTTCGATTTTCATGGCATGGCCACCGTAGAAGCAAGAAACCTTATAATTTGTCTTGAGGCTGCGAAACACCTGCTCGATTTGAAGCGCCAATTCGCGTGAAGGCACGATGATGAGCGCCTGCACCTCACCTTTTTCGGGTTTCAGGGCCTGGATGACCGGCAACAAAAAGGCAAGGGTCTTGCCCGACCCGGTGGGCGCGAGAAGCATCAAATTCGGGTTAGTGGCCGCCTTTGCAATCGTTTCTTCCTGCATCGGATTGAGTGTTTCGATGCCTATATTCTTTAAGTAGTCAGCCTGGGTGGCCTTGGCGGTGATTTGCATGGGGCAAAGGTACGGTAATCTGACGGCAACTTTTTTAAAATTCCTTTGGTTGTGGCTCCATCACCGTAGAGGTAGGCTGGCGTGAATCCATCCGGGTGGTACTGGAAACAGATGGCCCGACGGGCAGAGAAAATCTTTAGCTTTATTACAGGAGCTTCTGTCAGAGGTTCTGTTCCCCAAACAAGCACACCATTACGGTACAGTGTGATCGTACTCTTATCAGCATACGGAGAGTTCGTTCCGATGGAATGATCGTTTGCTTCGTTGAAGGTAGACCAGTCTGTATTCGCGTATCGCGACTGAATTTCTCCTGAATTACCTCCGGCTGCAAGTGAGCCCGCGGAAGTTGTGAAACTGTATTCAATGTATCCAAGGGCGTTCACTCCTGGAGTGCTAAGTGATACATATTTCATGATCACCTTACTATTTCCCAGCGGTGCATAATCGATCCACATGCCCAGGCTGCCTTTAAAATTTTCAGGTGTGATCCAGTAACGTGCGGTTACCTGGTTGTAAGGCACTGCTGTGGTTCCCGTATTAACGATCTTCAAGTAAGGTTTACCTTCGTTATTGGTAAGTGATCCGTCTGCATTACGATACTGGACTTTCAGATTCAGTGGTTCCGTTGTCAGTACTTATAGTTCTCCGGGCACGAAAGAAATGGAAGCGGGGGAGGTGCACTAATGTATATATAACTGTTTATAATACATATAAATTTGGTGAAACGAGGGACTACGAATCCCATTACCTGCCGCGGTAATGGGCTTTTTTATTATTGCTTTGTAGCAACAGTCAATGGAAAATCTTAACTTCCATTACATCATATCTACTTTTTTCGAGCCTACCATTGCATCTAACCCCTCATTATATGCATATTTTTACCCTATTGTTTCACCCTAACCTCCGAAGGTTATTCATTTCTTTGACGGTCTTGTTTTGCAGTGTAGCCCATGCGCAAGATACGTTGACCTATAAGACCGATGACCTATTCGATCTATCGCTGGAAGAGCTCCTGCAAATAAGTGTAACGGAACTGAACCGGGAGCTCAAGCTGTACGGATACATCAATACCAATGCGGAGCAGCAGTTTGTTTTTCCCAGCGTGGGTGCCGACGGTATCACCGTCAAAAAAAACGACCCTTTTGAATGGGTGCCGGTCAAAGCCTTTCACCTTTACGGCTCCGCATACCTGTCTGAAAAGATCGACGTGCTCTTTAACCTGGCATATGTTGACGAGACCATCGAAGTTCGTAACGCGTGGGGCAATTTCAAGATCACCCGTGAGTTGCAGGTAAGGGTTGGCAAGATGTATCGCCGTTTCGGGTTGTACAATGAAAAGCTCGATCAGATCCCTACCTTCACCGGTATCGAGCCTCCGGAGATTTTCGATGCGGACCACCTCTTCATTACACGCACCACTAACTTCATGCTTCATGGCAATCGTAATTTCGGATCGACCAATGTTCAATATTCCCTTACCACTGAAAATGGTGAAGGCGGCGCAGCGCCAGGCGTAGTGCCCCTCGGTTGGGATCTGCGTATGAAATCCGACAGGCATTCGCTGGTGTTCGGCACCTCCGGTTTTGCCAGCAGCATGAATGGCAGGAATACCACATCGACCGTGGAGTTTAACGACGGGCCTCCCCAAGGCGGCGTGCTGCCCTGGATGGACGGCGATCATTTTTTTCTCACGGGCCTCTTCGGTGAAAAACAGATCGGCAGAGTCAACCTGCAAGTAGAATACTGGATCGCCAGACACGATGCCCTCCGCAACCCCGACAATGTGCTGACACTGGTCCGCGAGGCCGGGATCAATCCGCAACAGCGTCAACGGTTCCTGGGCGCCAACAGCAACAAAGCGGACGACCAGCTTACTACCGCCGATGTCGTCGTGCCCGTATCATATGACGTCAAAACCTACTATATACGCCTCGCCTATAATATCGATACCCGTTACGGCCAGTTTGTGCCCTATCTGTTTCTCGACTGGATGTCGCATCCCGAAGTGATCAACAATAAAGACTTTGGCGGCGACAAAGAATCCGGCCTGGCCGACGATGGCGTCTTTACGAAAACCTCCGCAGGCATGGTGTACCGGCCTGTACCTACGGTGGCCATCAAGCTGGACGGGAGTATTCACAGCCAGAAGTTCAATGGCCAGACGGTGAAGTATCCAGAGATCAGGCTCGACCTTTCGTGGGCATTTAAAAATTAACTTTCAGTAATAGCATACTAACTTACCCGGGATCAAGCATCGTAAAAAGGCAACCTCTTTGATTTGCAAATGCCTCTCATCTCGCGTTACATCGCCAGCCAGAAAATAGCAGAATTTTATTAATTTTCGCGATGGTAAAAGACCGCGAACAACTCAACGCTGAATGGGAGAGGTTCAGGCATTTTTTTAAACGTGAAGAAATGCCTGCCAAAACAGTTTTATTGAAGGAAGGTCAGATTTCTGAAAGAATGTTTTACATAGAAAAGGGATGTATCAGACTGTCTTTTAACAAGGACGGAAAGGATATAACTTTTCAGTTTTTTTTTGAAGGGGAGGGGGTTTCATCAGCCGAGAGTTTTCGCGGCAATGAGCCGAGCTTATTTTCGATTGAAACGATTGAACCTTCCATACTCCATACCTTAAAAAAAAGGGATTGTGTGACCATGGTAGAAAGCTCTTCACTTATCAAACAGGAATTGGAGGACCAGACCTTTCAGCGATTAATGTATTACCAGAAGCTATTTCTTTCAAGAATTAAAAATAGCCCCGAAGAGAGATATAACGAGCTATTGCAGCAAAGTCCTCACATCCTGCAAAGAGTGCCCCAACACTACATCGCGTCGTTTCTGGGGATCACATCCGTGTCACTAAGCAGAATTAGAAATAGAAGGTGACATTTCTTAACAATTGTTATCGCTTTAGGGGCGTGTCTCAAGCCAACTTTGTCTTAAACAAAAGCCAAAAGCGATGAAACAATTCAAAATCCAAATTGCTGAGCATGAGATCGACGACCTGAACCAAAGATTGTCAAAGACACGCTGGCCCGGTGAAATGATTAATGAAGGATGGAAAAAAGGAGCGCCAATAGATTATTTAAAAAAACTGGCGGATTATTGGCAGCACAAATTTGACTGGAAAAAGCAAGAAGCGCTGTTAAATAAGTATCCCCAGTTTATAACTGAAGTCGATGGCCAGAACATCCATTTCCTTCATATAAGATCGAATGATCCCAACGCAACTCCGCTTATGTTAATTCATGGATGGCCGGGATCCTTCGCAGATTTCGCCCAAGTGATTGAGCCACTTGCTAATGGGAATGGACTCAACTCATTTCATTTAGTTATCCCGTCTATTCCCGGGTTTGGTTTTTCAACTCCGGTTAGAGAAAAGGGGTGGAATATGTTTCGAATTGCTGCGGCCTTTGCCACGCTGATGGAGCAATTAGGATATGCAAAATTTGCCGTTCACGGCGGTGATATGGGCGCGGGGATCGCCAGTATAATGTCGGCAGTAGCAGCAAATAAACTGATCGGAACACACGTGAATACCGATTTCTACTCCGTGGCAGGACTGGGGATGTTTCCATCGGATACTTCATTTTTATCTGACGAGGAAAAGTTAAGGCTGGAACGAATGAAAGAATATAAGAAGAACGGCACAGCGTATCTTGAAATACAATCGACAAGACCACATACCGTTGCTTATTCCTTGTCGGATAGTCCGGTGGGTCAGCTGGCATGGATCGTTGAAAAATATAAAGAATGGACCGATGAGGACAAGGAATTACCGGAAGACGCCATGGGCATAGATCAAATTTTGACGAATGTCTCTTTGTATTGGTTTAATAAAATCGGGGCTTCGAGCGCTGAGGTGCTTTATGAAAACATGAGCATGGCTTTTAACTGGGGAAGTGAGAGTGGGACACAGGATTCCAGTCAATGGACGCCACCGAAGGTACCTTCTGCCATGACTGTGTTTGGTAAAAGCGCTGATAAGTCTCTCTTTAAGAAACTGCTGTCCATGACCGGAGAACCAGATCACTATATCTTTCATGAAAAAGGTGGTCATTTTCCTGCCATGGAGGTTCCTGAATTATTCGTGAAGGATCTCAGAGAAGTTTTTGGACAAAGTGGATCTTAATATGACGGTTAAAGAATTGATACAACGAAGGTTGATTAATCAAAGATTAGCCTCTACGGAGTTTGAGTCTTGTGTGGATGTTGTCTCTCATTTCGGTGCCATGCAATCCCAGGATTACGCCATGGCGAAATGGGCAGTGGGTATGCGAATGCGCACGGCTTCCGACCTGGATATTGAGATGTGTGTCAATTCGGGCGAGATCATCCGCACGCATGTTCTTCGGCCCACCTGGCATTTTGTTAACCGTAACGATGTCCGCTGGATGATGGAGTTATCTGCACCGTATGTAAAGAAAGCAACACAATATTACGATCGGCAGGTAGGTCTTACAGACGAAGTTTTCAAAAAAGTATGGAAGGTGATCGAAGTTGAATTGCAACGCGATGACAATCTTTCAAAAGAGGATTTAATGGATCGACTCGCGAAAAGGAAGATCGACGTTGATAATTTGATGGCTACGCAGATCTTGATACGAGCCGAGTTGGAAATGCGTGTGTGCAGTGGGGTAAGAAAGAAAAATAAAGCTACTTATTCTCTCTTCGATAAAAAGATTCCGCAGGCGGAGAAAATAGCCAAAAAGGACTCGCTTGTAAAACTCGCGTCGGTCTATTTCAATTCGAGGAGTCCTGCCACCGTAAAAGATTTTATGTGGTGGAGTGGGTTGAGTCTGTCAGATGCAAAATTCGGAATATCCGGACTGGGCGAGGGCCTCCAGCGCGCTTCTCTGGATGGTTTGGAGTATTTGTACTTTGAAAAGACGCATTATCAGAAAAAGAAAATATCGGTGCTGCTTCCTGCTTACGACGAATATATGGTCGGTTATTCTGAAGGCAGAAACATTGCCTTCCCGCCTGATATTGATAAGTCCCTGTTGGGCAATGGAATATTTAAGCCAATAGCTTTATTTGATAATACGATAGCCGGTACATGGAAAAAGATAAACAAGGATCCCTTTGTCGAAATACAATTTCTGGATGACAACAAAAAGTACAATGGTGTAAAATCAAAACTCGGAGCGTTTGGGCGTTTTTTACGGAAACAAGAAAAATAGATACCTTGTCGGCCAAGACGACAAAACCATGAAAACGCCCTTGATTACGCCAGAAGGTTTGGAGAAGCTAAAAGCTGAGTTGGATCATTTGTGGCGCGTTGAGCGGCCGGACACCACGCAAAAGGTGGCCTGGGCCGCGAGCCTTGGCGATCGTTCTGAAAATGCAGATTATCACTACAATAAAAAGCGCCTGCGCGAAATTGACCGGCGATTGCTCTATTTACGGAAATGTATTGACGACTTGAAGGTCGTGAGTTATTCACCCTTTCAGGAAGGGAAAGTATTGTTTGGCGCGTGGGTGGAAATTAGAAATGACAGAGGTGATCAAAAACGCTTCCGTATAGTAGGGTATAATGAGATTTTTGACACGAAAGATTACATCTCTATAGACTCACCGATGGCAGTCGCACTCATGAAAAAAGAAGTGGGTGATGAAGCTGTGGTGAAAACAGATGCAGGTGAGTTTGTCTGGCATGTTACCAAAATTGAGTACCAGAAATAACTGACTGCCGAACGCCGATGACCCGACTCATAGCTACGATAAGGAACCTGATCCAGATCAGTGCCGATGAAGAAGTAATACTAGCTGGTTTATTCAAACCGCTTAAATTGAATGCCGGCGAATATTTTCTCGAAGAAGGGCAGCTATGCCGTTATGTCGGATTCATTGAAGAGGGATTAGTACGTTATCACATGAACGATAACGGCAGTCAGAAAACTTTATATTTCAGTAAAGAAGGTGAATTCGTTTCTAACTACCAGAGTTTTCTTCCCCGGGAACCTTCTAATACCAGTATACAAGCCATTGAGGATACCGCTTTGCAGGTTATCAATTATGAAAATTTGCAACAGCTGTATTCAGGCGTTAGCGAAGGTGAAAAATTAGGGCGGTTAGCGATTGAAAACGTTTTTTTAAGCAGCTTGCAGCAGTTAAAATCTTTTTATAAGGATTCTCCTGCTGAACGATACCAACAGTTTTTGCGATCCTATCCCAGTCTTGCGCAAAGGATTCCGCAATATCATATTGCCTCTTATGTGGGTATCAAACCTCAGTCATTGTCCAGGATCCGGAAAAGAATGGTCACGCAAAAATGATCCGCGTTTCTTGTATTAGTTAACCAGGGTGAACGAGAAAGGTTGGTCAGTGTAGGAGATTTGTGTCATTAATCAATATTATAATGGAAACACAAGTCAAACAACAACAACACTACTGGGGTATGCGTTCGGTTTCTTACTGGATCACGCTCGTCTTGGCACTGGGAATTATTTTTATCGGCGTACGCTTTATTCTGCAGCCCGTGGTTGGTGCGATCGGCTACGGCGTAGCTTTTAGCGATGAGCAGGATGCCGTGTATGGTAAAATCAAGGGTATTCGTGATGTGTTTTCGGGCATTGTTTTGCTGCCTCTGCTGATCATGCGGATGCGAAAAGCCGCGGCCTGGGTGTTTACAACTGCCATTGTCGTTCCTGTGGTCGATTTCCTGATCATACGCTTCACGAATGGCGCCGGGGATCTTGAGCACCTTTTAGTGCATGGCGTAACGGCGCTGGTGATGATCGCAAATAGCTTCCTGCTATTCCATATGCGTAGCAGCCTTAAAGGCGATCACGCACATAGGAAATAGTTACGCGGTGCGGGAAACGATTTTCCCCGTGAGAAATCAATTACTAAAAGACAACTTAGGGCTGCTGCCCCAGTGTCCCGGCGGTGGTAGGGGGTCCGTGACATGAAATTCTGACCGATTGCGTAGTTTTGCTGTGCATTTCTTTGCAGAGAAGCGCTATTTTGTAAACGTCATAACTACGAATCTTAAATGCTTACACGAAACAAACCAGGATTTCTGGCTCTGCTTGCTTGCATCGCGTCGATCGGTGCGCTTGCGCAGGACCGGAAAGCACCAGCCTATCCGCTGATCACGCACAACCCCAATTTCAGTATTTGGTCGAACACAGACGAGCTGAATTCCTCGACCACCACACACTGGACAGGCTCGGAGCATTCGCTGCTGGGGCTCATCAACGTAGACGGCGAAATCTATCGTTTCCTTGGAAAAGAGGAGACAAATTACAGCACTGTGTTGAATGCGTCGGATGAAGCTGCTTATACGGTAGCCTATACCGAAGCAGCGCCACAGGGAAACTGGTTCTCACCTGACTATAAAGCGGAAGGTTGGAAGTCTGGCCCGGCGCCGATCGGCGACGATAACAAAACTGCAAAAACGCTCTGGAAGTCTCATGACATTTGGGTGAGACGGTCGTTTAATGTCGGCAACCCTGCCAGCATCAATGAATTGTTTTTGAAACTGAACCACGATGATAACGTCACGGTGTTTCTGAACGGCGAGCAGGTCTATGAGAAAACGGGATGGACCAATAGCTTTCAATATCAGCCAATCAGTAAGAATAGCCTGAAGGCCGGCCAGAATGTCATTGCCATCCATCTGGTAAATACAGCCGGTGGCCGGTTCCTGGATTTCGGGCTGGTGGATAGGGTGAAAGACAATTCCGGTACTACACAGCTGGCCGCGCAAAAGAACGTGGAGGTAACGGCTACGCGGACTATTTATAATTTCACCGCCGGAAAGATCGACTTGCAGGTGACGTTCACGTCACCTCTTTTGCTGAACGATCTAAACCTTTTGTCGCGTCCTGTATCCTACATAACATATAGCGTAAAGGCGAACGACGGGAAAAAGCATTCTGTGAAGGCTTTTCTTGGTGCATCGTCGAGTATAGCCGTATACCAGCCATCGCAGGCTGTCACGGCTCAAAAGTATGCCACGGACAAGCTGTCGATCCTGAAAACAGGTACGGTTGAGCAGCCCACGCTGCAAAAGGGCGCCGATGACATGCGCATTGACTGGGGCTACTTCTATGTAGCCGCTCCTAAGTCCAGTGGCGCCGAGCAATTTATCAGCAAGAGCGCTGAAGCGGCCGGTGCCTTTAAAAAGGGCACTGTAAAATCGACCGAGTCAAAAGGCCGGTCATTGTCGCTGAATACGGTGATTCCTTTTGGAACCGTCGGGGACGCCACGGTGGAGCGCTATGTCGAGCTGGGGTATGACGAGATCTATTCCATCCAGTACTTCAATACTAACCTGAGACCCTATTGGAACAATTCCGGCAAAGAGACGATAGAGGGTCAGTTGACCAAAGCGTCGGACGAATACAGCGCGGTCATGCAGAAGTGCGCGGCCTTTGATAAGGCTGTTGCCGGCGAGGCATTGAAGGCCGGAGGCGAGCAATATGCGCATTTGTGCATTCTTGCATATCGTCAAAGCATCGCAGCGCATACGCTCGTGAAAAGTCCCCAGGATGAAATTCTGTGGTTGTCGAAAGAAAATAACAGCGGTGGGTTTATTAATACGGTAGACGTAACGTATCCTTCTGCTCCGCTTTACCTGCTCTACAATCCGGAGTTGATGCAAGGTATGCTCACGGGTATTTTCTATTTCAGCGAATCAGGAAAATATCCTCATCCGTGGGCGGCACACGACCTTGGCACGTATCCTAAGGCGAATGGACAGACGTATGGTGAACCGATGCCGGTAGAAGAGTCCGGCAATATGATCATCCTTACGGCGGCTATCGCAAAGGTGCAAGGCAACGCGGACTACGCAAAAAAACATTGGAAAACGCTCTCCACGTGGGTGGATTACCTTGTCAGGGAGGGCCTCGACCCCAAGACGCAATTATGTACGGATGATTTCGCGGGGCACCTTGCCCGGAATGCCAACTTGTCTGTTAAAGCGATTGTAGGAATTGCCTGCTATGCGCAGCTGGCCGAAGCGCTGGGCGAACACGAAACTGCAAAAAAATACAGTGCTATTGCTGAAAGCATGGTACCGAAGTGGATCGAAATGGCGGATGCCGGCGACCACTACGCCCTGACGTTTGATGACAAGAACACCTGGAGTCAAAAGTATAACCTGGTTTGGGATAAAGTGCTGCAACTTAACTTGTTCCCGCAGAAAGTTTATGAAACGGAGACCCGGTATTACCTGACGAAGAACAATAAATTCGGTATACCACTGGACAGCCGCAGAGCCTATACCAAAAACGATTGGATTTTGTGGACGGCCACATTTGCGCCCACGCCAGCGCAATTTGAGGCGCTCGTCAAACCGGTATACGTACATGCACTCGAAACTCCCTCACGTGTTCCGCTCAATGACTTTTACGATTCGAACACCGGAATCCGTGACAACTTCAAAGCGCGGAGTGTGGTGGGCGGATTCTATATGAAGATCTTATCCGATAGGTTACGGGGCAAGTAGTGTCTGGACTTACAGTAAGATAAAATACAAGGCCGTTCCGAGACTGGAGCGGCCTTTCTATTTTGCGCTCGCCTTCCATTCATTGCTTAGGTTTGGCTAGTTGACTTTTTGAAACTCCATACCATAATACAAATTCCGATTATGACGAAGGGTAAGCTTAGTATTTGTCCCATATTCAGCGGCCAATTTTGTTCAAACGCTTTCTGATTTTCTTTTAAAAATTCCAGTAGGAATCTTTGTGCGAAGATTAATGACAAGCCAAGTCCAAAGAGAAAACCTTTGTGATTTTGGGTCTTCCCCGATTTCCATAAAAGAAACAAAATTAAAGAAATTGTTAGGTAGAATAAAGCTTCATAGAGCTGTGCAGGGTGTCGCGGAACCTGATCGATACGAATGAACACAAATGCCCAAGGTGCTTGCGCGGGTATTCCGATGATTTCGGAATTCATCAAATTACCTAATCTTATGAAGCATCCAAGTAATGATCCTGCTATGGTTAACCTGTCCAGCGTCCACAAGAAATCTTTTTTGTGTTTTTTACTATATAGATATACTGTCGACAATGCACCTAAGACTCCTCCATGACTTGCCAGTCCCGTAAATCCTATAAATTCGAATTTGGGTTTTATGCGGATAGGTAGAATCTCTATGGGATTGTTCAGGTAGTAAATGGGGTCATAAAAAAGAATGTGCCCGAGGCGCGCTCCGATAATGACCCCCAGTACTATATAAATTGTGAGGTTATCCAGGCCAGATTGCGCATGCGCTTCAAGCTTATAAATCTTGAGCATGACCTGGTATCCCAGCATCATCCCGATGGCCCAGCAGAATCCATACCATCTTAAGAACTCTACACCTGCGGAAATCCTTGGGTCGATATCCCAAATTACATAAGAACTCATCCTCCTTGACAGCAAGTCGTTAGAATGATAAATATGATGGTTGTCATGTATCCAGGTAATCTTATTATTGACTGTTGATCAGTCTGTTCTATAATACATAAGATTTCTTCCCGATTTAGTGGCTCCATGGAATTGACGAGCAGAAACTGTTTCCATGCGGGTTTAAGATTGTTTAGATTCATGACGATGGTTTTTGAGTTTTACTTTTAGTTCGGTCGTTATTCTATTCAGCCTGGTACTTACGTTAGTGGGGGTTAAGTCCAGCATTAGGGAGATTTCCTTGTTTTGGTATCCTTCCAGAGATAAGATGACGATAGCCTTGTCCACATCTTTTAAAGATTGAATCACGATACCCAGGAGCTCACGATCATCATCCGCCATTGCCGGCGGATTAATCAGGTCCGGGAGTAGTAAAGGCTCTGTGATGATCTTGTTTCTCTCGTTCCGGACTTTGGTGAGCAACGTGTTGAGACTAACGCTGTAAATCCATGTACTGATTTTTGACTCGCCGCGGAAGGTGTCAAAGGATTTCCAGAGTTGCAGGATGATGTCTTGGTAAGCATCGCGTTGGTCTTCATAACGGGCATAATAGGCTTTGCAAAGACTTTTGATAATCCCCTGGTTCTCGCGGATGATTCGGATAAAGTTTTGCTGTTTCAATTCCATCTGTACGATGATCTTTCGATCATTAGTAGCGTGTTTTGAAGAATTGTCACAGCTTCGCGAATTTTTTTCCAGGGGGGGCTGTATTTGCCCCATGTTCGCCGGTAAGGGAGCTAGAATACATAATATTTAGGGTTAGACGAGTAAAACCAGGCCGTTTTATGCACTATAGGTTGAAGTGGTTGGCAAGGCGTTTAAAGAGGCGATTTGATTGTGAAATTTTTCAATCCGGCTTCAGTGCTGTTATCCTCGGTCAGCACAAAACCCGAATGATTGATATCAGTTTATGGTAGGGGAAGCTTGGCGGCGGACCGTTTTTGGTCCTGGCTGGAGAGGCCCACATTTACTCGAGCCGGTAAACCGGTATTGAACGACAATTTTTAAGAATACCCAAAACCTTAGTTCCCATGAAAAAAAATGAATGGAGTGTTGTGGGCGCGCCCCGACAGTTCGGTTGGCGCATGTGCGGTAGAGAAAAACTTGTATTACTAAAAAATCTTACGGTATTTATTTTTGTGTTCGGCAGTTGCAATCTGTTTGCGCAGGCAAACGACCCACGTGCCGAGAACATGCAAAACGGCTTGTTTAACATCTTCATGTCGGCAGACCGAAGTTATTTCAAACACAACAGTGCTTCGGACAACGATCCCTATGGCTATGGCTATTGGGTGACGGCGCATGGGCTCGAAACCATGGCTGACGCCTATCAGCGGACGCGCAACAGCGTTTATCGCGACCGGATGAAAAGCATTTTGGCAGGCATCCGGAAATATAATTTATATGGTGCCGGCACGTATCATAATGATTACTACGATGATTTGGAATGGTTGGGCCTGGCCTGTTTTAATGCGTATAACGCTACCAAAGATCCAGAATATCTGGATGCGGTTCATCAGATATGGACTGAAATTAAAACAGGATACAGTGGGGGAAAGATGTCGTGGCGGAAAGGTTGCACTACTCCCTGTAACAATGCGATCGGCAACAGCCCGGCCATTGTTTTGGCTGTCAGGCTTTATAAGCTGGAGAACGATGCCGCCAATTTACAGATGGCAAAAGATATCCATGCCTGGATGAAGGCCAATCTATTAAACGCCAACGGCGGTATCTGGGACAGTCCCGGTAATTTTGACCCTGACTGGCAATTTTCTTACAACTCCGGACTTTTTATTGCTGCGAGCCTGGAACTGAATATTGTGACGGGTACACAATCCTATCTGGACGATGCCATTAAAGCCGCCGAGTTCATGATGAATTTCAGAAACTATAATGGCGGTGTGTTTTTCCTGAATGAAGTTGGTCAGGGCGATGGCGGGTTGTTCAAAGGCATCTTTGCGAAGTATTTCTCTGAGCTTATTCGTAAGGGCAATCTGACAAGCGGCCAAAGAGATCGCTACTTACAGATACTGAACTACACGGGCAATTCAGTATGGAATAATGCAGTCAATAAATCGAACTACCTGATTAGTCCGGTATGGTCGGCCATGCCGAGTGGAACGATCGATTTATCTACGGAGCTAAGCGGTGTCCACTTGTTTGAATCTTTAGCAGGAATGACGAAAGTGCATGCCTATCAGGACATCAATTACAGTGGATTTTATTCGCAGTTGGCCGAGGGAACGTACACACTGGCGCAGCTTCAGGCCAGGGGCGTTACGGACAATGGCATAACATCCATGACCGTTCCGGGTGGATATTCCGTCACGGTGTATGAGAATGATAATTTTACGGGCGCTTCCAAAACGTTCACCGCCAATGCGACGTGGCTGGCGGATTGGAATGACAGAATTTCTTCGATAAAGATCGCCTACATTGGCGCACCCGTGAGTGTGTATCAGGATATCAACTTTGGCGGCTATGCGGGGGGACTTGACGTCGGTGACTATACACGTGCCCAGCTCCAGGTGAAGGGTATCGCCGACAATGATGTCACGTCGTTAAAGGTCGCACAGGGTTTTACGGTGACGGTATATGACGGCGATAACTTCAGTGGGGCCTCCAGCGTCTATACGGCCAATACGGGCTGGCTGGCGGACTGGAACGACCGGGCGACCTCGCTGCGCATCAGTACCACGGGCGATCAAACCCTCAGCGGAATTTACCTGCTGCAAAATCGCAACAGTAGTCTATACATGGATATCTCGGGTGGTACCGGCTCAACCAACGACGGCGCCAACGTGCATCAATGGAGCGTGACGCAGGCTACTAACCAGCAATTCCTATTCGAGCATACCGGCAATGGCGCGTATAAGATCACGGCCGTAAACAGCGGCAAAGCGCTTGACGTAAATTCGAATGGCAAGGATAACGGGATCAACGTGCAGCAATGGAGTTATTTCGACTATTTCAATCAGCAGTTTGTTGCGGTCTCTACCGGCGATGGCTTTTTTAAACTGATCGCGAAGCACAGTGGGAAATTGCTGGAGGTGGCCGGATTCAGTACGGCAAATGGAGGGAATGTGCAACAATGGGAGAACCTCAATCAGAGTAGTGGCATGTGGAAGCTAATCAGGCCTACTGGCGTTACGGGTGGTGGCGGTGAAGAACCGGTTACTCATATCTATCCTAATCCGGGCAGGAGCGGGCAAAGCAATGAAGTGGTCATTACGTTGAACAAGCCATCAGATCATGTGCAGCTGACGCTGATCAGTGATCAGGGACGCATGATCATGAGTGGCGGGCGTAAGGTTGTGGATTCGAAGGTGTCGGTTTTAATTCCACCCGTTTCAGCGGGGTTGTATTTGATACGGATGCAGGATCAGACGCATGTATGGACGGAGAAGTATTTGGTGAAGTAGTGCCTGATGATAATCTGTAGTCATACGCTTGCCGGCCGCAAGGGCTGGTAAGCGTTTTGCACAATGGTAAGCTTAATACATTATATTTGGCTGGTTAACAAGGTGACGAAATGTTTAGAAATCTGTTACTAGTAGGTTTGACCAATTGCCTGTTTTGCGTAGTGCCATTGGCAGTACAGGCACAACAAAGTGAAACTGCCTGGTTTAAAGATGTTACGGCAACACACGTACCCCTGGATGGTAGGGAGCATGCGCTGGACGTGGCTTTCCTGGATGTCGACGGCGATCATGACCTGGATGCGATTCTGGCGTTGGAATCGGAGCCCAACCGTTTATACCTGAATGATGGTAAAGGAAAATTTACATGGAAGAAAGGCGCTTTTGCGGAGAGGAATCACGATTCAGAGCATGTACGGATAGCCGACTTTAATAAGGATGGTATAGCCGACATTATTTTTGCGGCGGAAGACGACCAAACACATGAGTATTATACAGGCAATGGCGACGGTACGTTTGTTGACGTAAGCGACCGTCTGCCGGCTAAAAGTGAGGCCAATGGCCTGGACGTAGGTGATGTGAACGGCGACGGATTGCCTGATATCATCGTCGGTAATTCTGGTTCAAACGCGCAGGATTTTTTATGGGTCAACGATCCTGAAAAACCCGGTTACTTTAGTGACTATACAACTGGTGGGCTGCCCGCGATTGAAGACCAAACCCAGGCAGTAAAACTGGCCGATCTGAATGGTGACCGTACATTGGATGTGGTAGTAGGTAATGAAGTACCGCCGAATCGGTTATTTTTTAACGACGGCAAGGGCAAGTTCACGGAGCGCCCGGAGAATCTTGAGCTCCTGGTGCCATTGCACACCCGCGATGTGTTGGTGTTTGATGCTAACCGGGACGGGCATGCGGATATTCTATTTGTTAACCTGACCAACAACGGTGGTCCATGGGATAAAGATCCTACGGCTCGCTTGCTGATAAATGATGGCAAGGGAAATTTTAAAGACGAAACTGCCAGAAGGATTCCCGCCCAGAAACTATCCAGCTATTCGGGTGCTATCGTGGATTTTAATCATGACGGTTACGCGGATATTATTCTGAGTGCTATAAAAACACCTCCCTTCGAAGCGGCCCAGGTGCAGGCTTTGCAAAATGATGGCAAAGGCATATTTACGAATGTAACCAGTCAAGCAATTCCAGCCACAACGGTATGTCGTGGCTGGGGTATTGCTGTGGGGGATGTAAACGGTGATGCGGTCCTGGATTTGATGATTGGTGGATGGGGATCGCAGGTGCGTTTATTACTTGGGAAAAAGTAGGGCGTCGGTTATTGTATTATTCGACATAGAATGTTGAGATCTCTGCCAGTCCGGGTTGTTGGTTGGCATCATGACCGGATAGGGGTTTCAATTGGAAGTACCGGAATGATTTTCTGGCCGGCAGATCGAAATACAGCTCCACGCCTTGTGTGTTGGGCAGGTTGAAATTCCCCAGGCTTTCCCAGTTCTCTTTGTCATTGCTGCTGAGCAGCTCCAGAACTTTGATTTTCCGGTCGCCTTCCTTTTGCAGTATCACGAAACCATCTACATCGTGTTCAGATTTCATGTCTACCGTTACCCAGTGGCCCTGTGCATACGATGTAGCATTGGTGGAGTAACGTGCTATCCACCAGGTCTTGTTATTCCCGTCTATAAGCCTTGCTGCCTGTCTGTCATTGGAGGGCTCTTCCGAGCTAAAACCGATCACGCTCCATACGCCTTTGGGGTATGGTATTTTTTCGGGGCGTATCGCAGGCGTAATCGTCTGCCACTTGGTGTAGAATGAGTCGATGGCGAGTTTACCGGGTTTAAAGACGGTTCTGTGCCGCATCGCGCTTCCTTCTTTGAAGCTGGACATCCTGGCTCTGAGTTCTTCTGCGGGCACAAATAAGGTTTGAGGAGTGCCGTATTCATCTTCATATTCAAACTGGGTGCCGATGGCCTCCGGGCCGGTCGAGCCGAAACGCGCGGTGCCGCGATTTTCCCATGTGGTTGCTTCGAGTATTGGCCGGAGAAGGAGCGACTTTTCGTAGTCATCCCCATAGGCGCTCCCGACGACTTCTGTCACCATGGAGGCGTGACCCTGGTCATCGTAGGCGATGATCTCGAATACATACGACGATTCATCGAGATCATTCAGCATCACTTTTACGGTATCGACAGACGAGGTCTTCTTGATTTCTACCGCTATCGAGTCTTTCCGGTTGTTCCAGTATACTTTCGCGCGTTTCACTTTCGGGTCGGCCAGGACGAGCCAGGTTAACTGCAGACGGTGTCTGCCGGGGTGTACCTTGGCGGAGTCTGCCTTGGCGGGATATATTTTCTCGCCGCCTTCCAGGAATTCTTTATAGTGCTCGTCCATTTCTCCACACGAGGCGATCCAGACAATGATTGCCGGCAGGATAAAAAGAAGTATGTGACGGTTCATGACGTTGTGGTTTACTTTAAAATTGTCATTCATGAGTCTATTGGGCAACCTGGCCCCAGAATGTTAATTCTGATATGTGTAGGTAATCGGTTTGCCCCCAGGTTTGGGTAATCTTAAATCGGAGATACTGATACGCCGGCAGATCGTCGGGAAAGTTGAAGTCCTCGCCGTTGATAATGCCGTACTGCACGTCTTCGTTGGTATACGTACCTAACGCGGCGTCAGAAGGTTTGAATGAACTGCAGTCCGTGATCCTGGTCCAGTTCACCCATCCGCCATCTTTGTCGGGCTCGTTACTACCCCAGACCTCCCAAATCTTTACGGCGGCGCCGGAGTAGATATTTTCACCCGCTCTGTGATACAATTTATAGCGGCTCAAGTGCGCTTTTACACCCAGGTTGATGGTAAAGCTACTGGGAATGCCACTGCCTATAACGGTCTGGAATATATTATCCCTGTTGTTCCAGGTGTCATCCCACATTTTCTCCATACTCCACTGCGTGAAGTGTGGCGCTGTGTTATCGCCGCCCAGCGTTTTGAGTGCCTGAAATTTCTTCTTGTCCAGCAATTCTTCGTAGATGGGAGTCAGCTCCTTCGTGATCGTGTCGGATACATTGCCCCAGCGGTCCTTGACATAGATCCCGAAGGTGCGTGTGACAGGTTCAAAGCCCCGTGAATAAAAGGTAGCCGCTTTGGATTTGCTATAGAAGGTTTCCACCGGCCGTACTTCACCATTCTCACTGGGGGTTATCACGGTAATAGACACCGCCGCTTCGCCGCTGTTCTGAAAGGAGAGGCTCAGGCCGCCATACGTTTCCTTGATGGCCAGGGTTTGAAAGACCTCTTGAACAGGGGGCGTAAGCGGGCTGACGCTTACGGTTACCGGTTCCGACATGATTTCACCGCGGCTCACAGCGTACAAGGTTACCTCGTAATCGTCGGCGTTGGGAAATCCTTCTACCGTCAGATTATTGACATAGAAGGAAGACTTCACCTCACGCGTGAGTCCTTCGCGGACTGTAAAGACGGCCTTTACGTATAGCAGGTTTTCGCTCTCGGGCAGGTTATACGTGATTTTAGCACCCCCGGCAAGACTCTCTACGTTCGTAATGCTTACAGGGCCCGGCGCGCCGTCGTTTCCGTTCAGGGGTGATATTACTCGTTCGTCACTGCAGGCCGTTGCGAGTAGCAGAGAGGCATAGGTCAGTATGTTCTTCATGAGTTTCATTGCATGGTCATTTAGCGTACGACATCCAGCGTATATCACCATCCATAGGTTTGTACTACTTTGCGGTTGGTGAGCAGCTCGTTCTCTTTGATCGGCCACAGATAATCGCGTGTTCTGAATACCTGTTTGTAGAGGTGCTTCTCGCGATAATAGTTTTCTGCGGTTTCCTGCTCGATGTCCCATCCGGTTATTGGTTTGTTCAACTCGACGATGGCTGTTTTCCATCTGCGCAGGTCCCAGAAGCGTTGTCCCTCGAACATCAGCTCGATGGTTCTTTCTTGTTGAATGATCTTGCGTAATCCTTCCTTATCATTGGGTTTGTTGGGATCTATGGCATGGTTCGTCCACGCGTCGATCACGCCGGGTAGGCCGGCCCTTTCGCGTATACGGTCAAGATAGGGGATCGCCTCCGCGCCTCTGTCGACTTCATTCAATGCTTCGGCGTATAATAGATACAGATCGGCCAGACGCAAAACCGGCCAGGGGTATACCTCCAGTGTATAGCCGCTGTCGTTGATCAGGCTGGCGATGTTGACCAGTTTTTTGGGCCAGTAGCCCGTTACCGAATAAGAATCCTGCGTGGCATAATTATGCACTTGTGTCTTCTTGGCTTGAATGATCCAGGGATCTTTATCGTTGTATTTGCCGTGTCCATACCATACGGCGCCATCGAATCCCAGCGAGGCATAGAAGCGCGGCTCGCGGTTGAAATGCATCTGGGCCGTCGTATAGTCTTGTTTTACATAAAACCGGTCATCTATCGTGGCGGCTCTCAGATCGAACCGGGCGTCATAGCTCCAGCTCTTATCTTCGGTAATCGGCACGCCGTTCGCAGTGTAAAACAGTTCAACCATTTTGATGGGCACGGCCAGGTTGCCACGCGCATCGGTATTGGATTTCTTGGCGGGATCGAGGCCCCGGGGTGTAGCCTGTCGCTGAATAGTTTCAGCCCGGCTGGAGGTATTGGCCCAGATCACCTCGGCGTTCCATTTCGCAGTAACGGCGTTACGGATATTCATTTGTGTACGTATTGTGTCAGACACGGAATATTGCTGCACGCTCTGGCTGTAGTAATACAGCCTGTTGCCCATGGCTTCGCAGAGCTGTATTGCTTGTAAACAAGCATCGGCGGCGACGACCCACTTGGTGGCGTCCCCGCCAGGGAACAGCCGTGTTCCATCTTTGTTTGTAAACTGACTGTAATCGTCATTGCCGTTGAATAAGGGGCTTGCTGCGGTTACGAGCACATACGCCTTGATGGATAAAGCGATGGGCTTGGTGATGCGTCCAAGCTCTGATGTTTCGTCAATGATTCGGTCGGGCAGATATGCGGCGGCTTCGTCCAGCAGGCTTACGATGTAGGCCACAGATTCATCTACCGTTGCTCTTGTTGCTTTCACGTCTTCGGTAGGGACGGATACGGGCAGATTTTCCTTAATCAGCGGAATGGGACCATACATTCTGAACAGCCAGAAGTGATAGTAAGCTTTCAGAAATTTGGCTTCCGCGATCCACCGGTTCCGTTCTTCTTCGGTCAAATCCGGCACCTTCGCGACGCTTTCAATAAAGATATTGCACTGACGTATCCCTTCGAAGGTGTCTCTGCCTTCCTGTTCACCCTGCCAATAGTTCAGAAAAGGATCGACCACGTTTTGATTCCCCAGGGCAATCTGCCGGCCGGGTGAGGCGAAATCGGTAAAGTTTTGTCTGAACCAGAATTCATCTGCCGATATAAATCCGGGGTTGGCGGAAAGACTGGCATGCTGGGGCATATACGAGTAGCAGGTAAACAGATATTTCTCCGCCGTGGCGCGCATGGCGAAGGCGTTGTCTATTGTGGCAATGTTGTCTGGCACAATGTCCAGGAAGTCACCACAGGAAGTGGAAATAGCTACGAGTGAAGCGATGATCAATGGTTTTAGGATTCTCATTCCGGATAGATTAAAATGTCACATTCAGACCCATGTTGATTACGCGCTGTATGGGATAGCCGAGACCATTTCCGGCCATTTCGATATCCCAGAGCTTGAACTGCGACCAGCATAAAAGGTTGGTGGCGTTAACGTATATGCGCAGGTTCTTCAATCTCACTTTATTGAGCCTTTCGTCAGAAACCGTATATCCAAGTTCCACTTGTTTCAATCTCAGGAAGGCACCGTTGCGCATAAACCAGGTGCTCCGCTGCGTGTTGTTGCCGCTCAGCGTAGGGCTCAGGCGTGGCCAGAGCGCGTACAGGTTTCTGTTCTCTTCTGACCAATGGTCATCCGCGTACGCTTTCAGCAGTTGCGTATTTCCCACCTCACCGTAGGTGTCATTCGGATCGTAGTCGATGAAGGGAGCCGTAGCGCCGGCATCTATCCAGAACGTCTCGCGACCCAAGCCCTGGAAGAACGTGGAGAAGTCAAACTGCTTGTACCCTACAGAGAAGCCGAAGCCGTAGACAATCTCCGGTCGGTCGGGAAATCCGATTGGCACCTGATCGAGTCCGGTGATCTGTCCATCGCCGTTCACATCTCTGAACTTGATGTCACCACCGCCATATTCACCAAAGTTCTGCTTCGGTGAATTGGAAGCCTCATAGTCGTCTACGAAAAGACGTTCTGCAATGAGCCCCCACTGCTGAGACAGCGGATAGCCTACATGAGATTTCCATGGCTCATTTTCGTACAGAGGTTCTTCATAGGCTATGTATTTACTGGTGGCGTAGGTAAAATTCACCCGGCCCTGAATCCAGAAATCTCTGCGGAAGTTACGGCTGAAATCAAGCGAAAGGTCTACACCACTGGCTTCGGCCTTACCGACGTTGGCCTGAGGCTGTGACTCCAGACCCATCGTGGCGGGAGTGCCCATACGGGTCATTAGTATATTATTGCGTTTCTCGGTGTAGTATTCCCCTATGAAGTTGACGTTTTCGAACAGTCCGATCTCTATCGCGTAGTTCGCTTTATGGGCTGTTTCCCAGGTGATGGTAGGGTCGGAATAACGCGAGACGGAAATGCCGTTGCGGGTATAAGTGAAATCTCTGCCGAAGGTGGCGGTACGGTTGGTTGCGTCCATATTGACGTTGGAGAGGTATAAAAAGCGATCTCTTTCATTGCCGATTGCGTCGTTGCCCACCAGGCCATACGTAGCACGGAACCTCAGGTTATTGACGGTTTCCCTGAGCGGTTCGAAGAACTTTTCGTTAGACACCGTCCAGGCCACGCCGGCCGAAGGAAAGAATCCAAAACGTTTTGATTTATAAAAACGCTCCGTACCATTATAACCAAAGTTGAATTCGGTGAAGTAGCGGTTGTCATACGAATAGGTGGCTCTTCCTGATAGTCCCAGGTTTCGGAAGGGAAGCGAAGCCTGCAGATCACCGGCGTTGGCGTTTTGAGCCTCGCGCATAATGTATACCAACAGACCGTTTACGTTATGTTTTCCTCCAAACTGATGGTTGTAGTTCAAAGTGGATTGCAGGTAAAGCACCGAGTTGACGGTTTTGGGCCCTTCAAAGTAACCCAGGTATTCGGTGCCGCCATTGGGATTGATCACGCCCACGTTATACTCTTCCGATCGGGTATCATAATTCTGCATCTGATACCAGAAGGGATTGTAAAAGCGGTTCACATCGAAATAGGTATAGCGTGATGTATTCGCCATGGTGTTGAAGGTCAATCCTTTGATGAGCGACGACAGGTCCTGCTTGATCTCGAACTGGGCGATCATGTTAGAGCGTGACATCTCCTTGTAACCTCTCACCAGGTCGGCGTAGGGGTTTGTATAGTTTCCTGCATCATAGTTTCCGAACATGATGTGCTTCACGTGAATGTGTTCATCGTCTTTCGGGTAGTAGGCGGGGAACCTCACGGGGTTGGCCCGCATGACCCTTCTGTACATCTCAGCGCCCCCATATACCGGACCCTTGTATTCGTCAAAAGCGCCGCTCAGACGTATAATCAGCTCTGTGGTCCTGGACAGGTTTACGTTTACATTCGAGCGCAGGGAGTAGGTTTGCAGCTTGATGTTGCTGTTGAAGTTGTTTCGCCTGTCCACTTTGAGAATGCCGTTATCCTGCGTAAATGCGCCGGCCACATAGTAGCGTGCTGCCGGCCCACCGCCGCTCACGTTCAGGTTGGCGCGCTGGTTCATGGTGTAGTCTTTCATCAGCTCCTTGCGCCAGTCGGTTGCAGGATAGATCATTGAACCTGATCCCGGTATGGTATTGTCGATCTGATCTTGCGAATAGGGCAGAGGCTGCAGCGGGTCTCTGGTGAGCACAGCTTCGTTTTGCAGCCTCATATAGGTTACCGGGTCGGCCAGCTGCACATTGCGTGTGGGCGTGGAGATGGAATTCTCCAGGCGGAGCTTGACAATGGGCGTGCCTGTTTTTCCTTCCTTGGTCTTGACGAGGATCACTCCATTGGCAGCACGGGTGCCGTAGAGTGCTGAGGCGGTAGCGTCTTTCAAAATAGAGAAGCTTTCGATATCGTCGGGCTGCAACCGCGCCAGGTCCTGGGTGGTGAGCTCCACCCCATCGATCAGGATGAGCGGATCCTTTTTATATCCAAACGAAGTAACGCCGCGGATGAAGAAGTCGGCATTGTCCTGGCCGGGCTCGCCGCTGCGTTGGTAGGCGATAACACCGGCTACACGGCCGGCGAGCGCTGTCGTCAGGTTGCTGGACGGTACTTTCAGTTCTGACGGCCTGACGGTGGTTACAGAGCCGATGACATCCTGCTTTTTCTGTTCGCCAAAGGCCACGACCACTACTTCTCCCAGCGATTGAACGTCGGGCATCAGCCTTACCCTTATACGGGTCTGCGCGCCAACGGTGACTTCCTGTTTTATATATCCGATGAAGGTGATGGTTAGCACGTCTGCATCCGCTGCTTCCAGCGCAAATTCACCTTCTACATTTGTCGTGGTGCCGATATTCGTACCTTTTACCAATACGCTCACGCCGGGCATGGGTACGTCCGTCTCGTCTGTAATGATCCCGGTCAGGGTTTTGGGAACGCCTATATCGGTGGTAAAGGTGCTTGCGGGGGCAAAGACGATCTGATCTCCGACGACCTCATAGCTGACGTTGGTTCCCACCAGGTGGTTGAGCACGTCGCGCAGGGCTGTGTTCTGAAACGAAACCGAAATGTGGTCCCGGCCTTCAAACAACCGCAGGCGGTATGCGAACTTGACAGGCACTTTCTTCTCAATTTCATTGAGAACGGTTTTGATGCTCATATCTTCGACCTCCAGGGAGATCGTATTGTCCAGCACACCCTGGCTGAACGATTCGAAGCCGTAACTGGAGATGGAACATACGGCGGCGAGTATGATCTGTACTACCGTGATTCGCATGATTTTAAATAGTGCATCGTGAATAGGTATAGGTTTTTTCATATCTTAACCGAGGTTTTTGTTGACAAAAGGCAAAAACAAATCTGTCCTGCATCCCTGGGATGCTGGCGGGTACAACGAGCTGCTGATGGTGCAATCATCAGCAGCTTCATTTTTTTATAGCGGGTGGCTTACACGATGTGCATAGGCTAAGGCATTTTATTGGATATGATAATCTGAGCGCCCGACACGACGTAATGTGCTCCGGCGGCCTTGCAGATGATGTCAAGACGTTCAAAGAGGTTTTCCTTGTCAAATTTGGCAGTGACAAAGCATGCGCTGATCCGCTCGGGGTCGAACACGATATCGACCTGATACGCCTGCTCCAGATCTTCCAGTATCTCGGCGAGTGCTATATCGTCGAACGCCATTTGCTCGGGCGTTGTCTCTGGAGAGATCACCTGCGGTGCATCGACCAGCCCCGTAGAAAGTAGTTTTTTATCGATATTAAAAACCGCCTGTTGATTGGGTGTCAGTACGGCTTCCTGTTGATAGGATGCTTTGAGCCCGAACAGCTCGCGCTGCCTTGTGGCAACCGCTACCCGCCCGGTGTTAACCGCTACGATAATCTCCCCCTTGGAACCGACGGTCTTTACTGTAAAGGAAGTACCCAGCACCCTGGTAGCCACTTCGCCTGTAAATACATAAAAGGGTCTTTGCGCATCGCGCGCCACTTCAAAGAAGCCTTCGCCTTGCAGAAAGATCTCCCGTCGGGTATCGTTATAGTTGTGTGCATCATAGCTAAGTGTGCTGCCGGGCTGGAGTGTTACTGTACTGCCATCTGTAAGTTGCACACGGCGCAGTTCGGTGGCAGCCACGGTCACCAGTTCGTCAGCATCTTCTGCCGAACGCACCGGTATGGTTGTTACCTGCTCTGGTATCGATCCCGGTGAATAGAAATAGGCAAGGAAAACACACACCAGTAAAAGGCTGGCGGCGATTGCCGCAGTCTGCCAGAAGCCCAGGAAGCGCTGTTTCCCGGTTTTTGCAGCAGTAGCTATATAGTGATCGATGTGTGCCCGAAACTGCTTTTCCAGGGCCAGTTCCTCATCGGGGCTCATGTGCGTGAGCTCCCCCCGGCCCAGGGTGTCGTACCATTGCTCGATCAGCTCACGCTCGGCAGAGGTGGCAACCCCGGTCTTGTATTTCTTTAATAAGTAACGGAATTCTTCTTGCGTCATAACTGGTAGACAGGGAACCAGCGGCAATTCCTAAACTCTTTTTGAAAAAAATGTAAAATCAATCGGTTGTGCAATCGAAGCTTGGTTTTTTAAACCGGGTATGGTAACATTGTATTAACCTAAAACTGTTCTGTTGAACGCATGCGAGACCTATAGTGATGAGCAACTCTTGAGCGCCATACGAAATGATGACGCACAGGCCTTCTCTGAATTTGTCCGCCGCTATTGGAAAAAGGCGTATCACATCACCTATTCCAAAGTGCGCTCGCAGTCCGTCACGGAGGAGATCGTTCAAGATCTTTTTACTACCCTCTGGGACAAACGCGCCACCTTGTCCATCAGCAATGTCGATGCATTCATCTTCACCTGTCTCCGGAATAAATCGATCAACTATATTGAGGCGCAGCTGGTGCGAAAAAAATATTGGGATTACTACAAAGCGTTTATCCCGCAGCAGGAAGAGTCCACACGCCGCGAGGTGGAATTCAACGAATTGATGCAAGCTGTGGAAACCTGCGTGGAGACACTGCCGGAGAAATCCAGAAGCGTGTTTCGCCTCAGCCGCCTGGAGGGAGTTCCCAACCGGGAGATCGCCGAAAGACTCAATCTGTCCGAGAAAGCGATCGAGTATCATCTGACCAAATCGCTCAAGGTCATACGGCTGGCGCTCAAGGATTTTACCCTGCTGCTATTGGTCGCGTTCCATCTCTAAGGCCTGAGCGAGAATTTTACGATCATTCCGTCTTGTTTCAGGTGTCCACCCAACCTGATATATGTTGTCGCCACTTCCCATGGCTTCTCCCGTTGATGTAATAGCAATGAACAGCCACTTTTTGTTATTGGAATCAATTTTTTCTCCAAGAACCAGTCCCCGCCTGGTTGTTATGAATTGGCTGTGAGTCGCGTCTATAGCCTGCGGTCGCGAACTGAAAATAATGGAATCACTGCAAAATGTTCTGACCGGATACTTTTCATATAGTGATGTTGGCAACTCAGTGGTGTCGGACATTTCACTCTGGAAGAATTTCCTTAACGTTGGCTTTTTATTGTTGTAGTCGATTTCGTAGGAAATCTGCTGTGTAACATTTGCGGAGTCTGTCTCGATCGTGCGCTCAAAATATAGCCTTTTTAGAACGCGGCTTTCGAAGTCCATTGACTTCAACGATCCTAATACGGAAAACGCCATGTTATTTATCTTAAAGACGGCTATCATTTCTTTGGTATCAAATCCCGGCCCGGGACCGGAGTAAACATAGTCGGTAGCACCGTCAGCGTTCATATCAAACACGTGGGTATAATCAGCATTTCCGTCTATGGGTCCGTACATGGAGTTGTGCCAGTAAACAGTATCCATAAATTGTCTTCGCTGAGCGACAGGTACCTGGCCTTCCATAGACTGCCAATTCACCCACCTGGCGAGATATGGAAACAATGGCTTGCTAGCCGCGCTACTTCCAAATTCAGTTGTGGAGTACGTGTCACATTGAATGTCTTCGCGTGTTTTTGAGCAAGACAGGATGCTGATCAGCAGTATTCCTACATGACCATAACGCCATAACTTTCGACTGGGCATTTGCTTATTGAACGCTATTAAATTTATACTGGAGATTTTATGTTGAGCATGGAAATAGGTAAAGTTACGTTAAAAGTCATGACTTTCGCCGACTGCTCTCTTCCATAAAGGGTGTCAGGTCGACAGCCGGCCGGATTTCCCAACTATTACCTCCGCGTCCCAGCCGGAGAGAGGGATGCTTTGACAGCAGGCGGACAGCATGATTCAGATCGGTGGCTTCCAGTATCATGATGCCACCGATCTGTTCTTTGCTTTCGGCGAAGGGGCCATCGGTCACGGAGACCTTGCCACTGCGCCATCTCAATGTGGCAGCATTCCGGGCTTCCTGCAGGCCCTCGCCACCTGCGAAGTGGCCATTCTCGCGAAGCTCCTTATCATAGCTGAAACACTCGTCCATAAAGGTGTTCCGTTCGTTTTCGGATAGTGTTTCCCAAACTTCTTCATTCATATATCCAAGACAGATGTATTTCATAGGGTTCACATTAATGGGTAGTTGTATAGTGCAGTGTAACAACGCCTGATTTCAGGGTTTTTGAGTTTACTAATTTCAGGAGACTTTTTGTGGTATTGTTGGTGAACACGCTGATGCCGCTGCCCAATATAATGGGGTGTACCGTCAGTTTGTATTCGTCGATCAGGCCCAGGTTCATAAGGGTAGCCGCCAGGCCGGGACTGCCAAATATAGCCAGGTCTTTTCCGGGCTGTTGTTTCAGTTTTTTCACTTCTTCGGCAATATTGTCTTTTATGAGTCGGGTATTGTTCCAGGTTACTTCGGTCAGGGTTTTTGAAAACACAATTTTAGGTACGTTTTCAACCCATTGGGCATGTTCCAGCGCATGCTTGTCGGCATCGGGTTTTTTCAAAACGGTTGGCCAGTAGCTTTCCATCAACTGGTAGGTGGTTCGTCCATATACCGGTGAACCTACTGTCTTAACCAGTTCATCGGCGTATTGCTCCAGCTCTTTATCATAGGTAAGAAAATCCAGTCCGCGGTTCGGGTCTGCTGCAAACCCATCGAGGGATATATGCATGAATAGTACCAATTTTCTCATTTGATTGTCTTTTTCGATGTTCTTTTTGTTTTCAGCCATGATCCATTATTTGTTTTATGGTGATCTAATTTTCTTTTCATTCGGTAGTCGAATGGCCGACGACAAAATCGACAAACATATTTGAGATTTTTTACACGGTCGGGAATTACGTTCCCAGTTCGCTAAGCTTTCGTTCTATAAACCGCCGTTCCGGGTCTTGTTGTGCCAGGGCGAGGGCACGTTCCCATGAGGCCTTCGCCTGGTCTGTACGGCCTGTTTTCCGGCACAGTTCCGCCCGTGCGGAGTGTGCCAAATGATAGCTGTTTAAGTCACCGCGCTCGAGGATCGCATCAATCTGCCGCAATCCTGCTTCAGGACCCTTAAGCATGGCTATGGCGATAGCACGGTTTAATTCAATGATAGGAGATGGGCTTATGCGCAGCAGCAGGCTATACAGCCCGGTAATCTGTCTCCAGTCCGTAGCATCGGGCCGCGCTGCTTCGGCATGTAGGGCCGCGATGGCCGCTTGTAGCGCATAGGGGCCTGGTGGTTTGGATGAAAATGCCTGTTCTACCAGCGTCAACCCCTCTTCAATCATATCGCGATTCCAACGCGATCGATCCTGGTCTTCCAAAAGAATGAGATCTCCCTTTGATGAAGTGCGGGCCGGTCGGCGGGATTCGTGCAGTAGCATGAGGCCAAGCAATCCTGCGACCTCGGGATCAGGCAGCAAAATGTACAGTAGGCGCCCAAGCCGGATAGCTTCGCCTGATAGGTCGACACGGGTTACCGACTTGCCGGATGAGGCATAATAGCCTTCGTTAAACACAAGGTAAATCACCTGGAGTACGGTCTCGAGCCGGGCGGGCAATTCATGTCCGGGCGGCACCTCAAACGGTATTTTTGCCTCCCGAATTTGGGCCTTGGCGCGAACAATTCGTTGGGCCATGGTGGATGGCGTAATAAGAAACGCGCTAGCGATCGCTTCGGTGGTCAGATCACACACTTCACGCATGATCATGGCCGTGCGTGCATCGAGCGACAGCGCGGGATGACAGCAGGTGAAGATCAGCCGAAGCACATCATCTTCAATAGCTTTGTCGACCAGTCTGGAAGGATCAATGGCCTCAGCATCCATTTGCCAGACTTGCTGCTCTTGCAGGGGGTCGAATTTTGATTCGCGCCGGATTCGGTCGATTGCTTTAAACCGCCCAGTGGAAACGAGCCACGCCAGCGGATTCGACGGAACGCCTTTTTTGCCCCATTGTTCAAGCGCCGTCTTAAAAGCGTCGTGCATGGCATCTTCGGCGAGGTCAAAGTCTTTAATCAAGCGGACCAATGTGGCAAACACTGCGCGCGACTTATTTCGATAAATTTCACCGACAAGTTGAGAAATATGTTCCGGAGAATATTGCATTGGTCGTTTGTTCGCCTTAGACATTCAACTGAATTGCGACTGGGGCGAAGAGTATCTGGGAGTTACCTCACCACCTCACTAACAGTTTAAAACTTCATATCCAATATCCGAACAAGGCATATATTTACAAAACGATATTTTTCGATGAAGTCATGTTCCCGCCTATCGATGTTAGCATGTTGCCATTCCTGGTGCCATTCATAGTGTTGTCAATCGGTCTGTACGGCTTTTGGAAAATTCAAAAATACGGGTGGGCTGGTCGATCTGCTGGGCCCCGCTGTACAGTTCCGAGGCCTTCGGCCAATCAAGCTACGTCGATGTGCGAAACAATGGTTGGGAGCTGAGTAGACCATTGTTAACCTTTCCATCGTTTATGCGTCCATAGCCAACCGTACGGTTCTTCTTTGATATTCTCTGTTAAAAAGTCTACATACTTTTGCGTTATTTCGCCATCATTCGTGGATTCTGCGCTAACGCATACTGGTATGCAGGTTATCTTGTAACTCCCTTTGGAAAGTTGTGTAATATGAAGGTAAATGACTGCCGCTCCACTTGTACGTGCCGATTTTTCCATGCCAGAAAAAACGTATGTTTCCTGGTTTAATAACGTAAACTTATATTTTTCCTCCTTTATAGGAGGATATTGGTCCGTTAGAAACAGATAGACGCAAGGGGGTGATGTTTTAGATAGAATATGGCCTATAACTTTTGTGTCAGGTATTAACTTCAATCCGAAACGAGACCGAAGTTTGATCATCAGCTTGTTCATTGTTTCCGATTCAAGAGGCTTGTAAACGGCGTATGCCTCCTGATGAATTTTATAGGGGATGAAGTTGATCATTTCCCAGTTTCCACAATGTCCCAGGCAGGCAATGACATTTCGTCCTGAGTCTGTGTGTCGATTTATCAATTCCAAATTCTCGAACGTCAGTTTCTTATCGAGCACCTCCGCAGGAACGGAGATGCTTTTTATGATCTCGGCAAAATACGCTGCAAAGCAAGCGTAGAACTTTTTTATAATCGCATGAACTTCGCCGTATTGTTTATCTGGAAAGGACCGTGCGACGTTTTGAATTACTACTTCTTTTCTGTATCCAATAATGTAGTAAGCAAGGAAAAAAGTAAAAGACGCCATCGCATATAAGAATGTCATTGGTAGCAGGCTTAGAATGTACGTTGCAGCGTAAACACTTCGATATGCGACAATCTCCAGGGCTTGTCTTACTTTCATTGTTTAAATTTCATTTTCAAACCAAGTGAGATATACGGGGAGACGGAGAAATAATAATCATTATCTGATGCGAATACCCCTTTTAGCGTCCTATCGCTGTAAGAAGCAGGACGGTATAAGTTTAGTCCTGCCATACCGGTCATTGATAACCCTGATTTGCCGAACTTTACTTCTGGACGAAATCCCGTAACGATATATTGATGGGAGAATATTACGTCTTTGCCGTCCTCTTTTAACAAGGCGGCCTGCCCGTTCATTTCAATTGCATACGATAGTTTGAACATATCACTGAAACCATACCCTGCCGATACTTCCAAACCTTCGACCAGCTCAAGATTTACATCGAATTTTCCTTTAAGCTTCCAGTTAACGTACACTGCGGGAAATATCATGGGATATCCTAAAGAGCTATTTATAGACACACCTCCCCCAATATCCAGGTTAGGTTTCAAGTGGCGGATGAAGACAACGCCTCCGCTTCCCAGCACATTTTTGAAACTGATTTTGGAAAAATCAGTCGAGGGAGCAAATATGCCCATCCCAAGGCTTGCCTTCATTGACCATTTGTCATTCAACGGACGCAGGTGATAAATGCCCAATTGGATATTCATAATTTCGGAAACCATGGATTCCGTGAAGTTTTTATTTTTCAACGAAACATATGCCCCGCCGAAGCCGATGCCCCAGGCAGTCGGCCGTTTGTTGTTATTTAACTTCATAGATAGTGGTATATTGAGCGACCCCTGGTAAACCATGGCGGAGCCTTTGGCATTGCCGATTTTTTCTTTTGGTTTGTCGCCCGGGGGCAGATAATAGTAGCCAGAACTTCCCATGTATTCTGTTTTAAAAGATACTGTCTGCGCTTTTCCTTCCAGACATAAGAGTGTTGCCAATGTGCCCAGGAATAATGATGTTAACTTCATGTGATTTTAGATTTTTATTACGTGCGCTGATTTTGAACAAAAGAATAGAGAATGAAGTTGAGTAGAAAGCAATAGATGGCAGACTTCAGAATCGGGTAGATGAAATGTGGAATGAATAAAATGAAATGAGCTCTTAAATGTGTCTGATGAGGTAACAACCTGAGAGATGGTGTTAAGAATCGATTACGTACAACAATTTTAAGCAGGGCAAAAAAACCTGTATGCAATCTGCTTTTAGACGTCTCGTAATTTAGAAGAATAAAAGGAATGGGACTTCCGTAGCTGAGAAGTAGTATGAAGGGTGATCGGATGGATACCGGCTCAGCGTTAGTCCACAATCCCGTCCATCCATTTCAAGAAGTCGGGAACGCGTACGCGGCTTACCAGAACCTCATGTGGGCATGGAGGTGAAAATGAAAGTTTCAGCCGACTATTGAAGTGTTTGGTGACATTTTCAATAGCTTTTACATTTCCGATGCAATTGCGGGATACACGAAAAAACAAACGGCTATCAAGCTGTTGCTCTAACTGGTCTAACGTATAGTTTATAATATATCGCTTGTCATTGAATGTATGAAGGAAAACGACCCCATCTTCGCTATAAAAATGACCGATATTCGTCGTTTCTATGTAATGATAGTTTTCTCCTTTCGATATCAGGAAGCGGTTTTTTTCTTTGAGAGATAGTATCTGCTCAAAATTCTTAGGGCCGATTTTAGAAGCGTGATTATGAAAGATGTTTTCGAACTTATTTAGCGCTGCTTCTAATTCTTTTTCGTCAAAAGGTTTTAACAGGTAATCGATACTGTTCAACTTAAACGCTTTGATGGCATGTTCATCGTAAGCAGTGGTAAATATAACTGGTGTGCTTACCTCTACATGATTGAATACCTCGAAGCAACTGCCATCGGCAAGACGGATATCCATAAGAATTAAATCGACAGAAGATGCTTTCAGAAAATCGATTGTTTCTATGACTGTTTTAGTTTGCTTTTCCAGCTGATAACCGGTACGTAAATTTGTCATCATGCGTTTCAGTTCCTGGGAAGCAAACCGTTCATCTTCCACGATAAGGTATTTCATGGCTGTATATAGGGGATTTTTACAATAAACATATGTGCAGCACGCTCAATAATGACGTCCTTAGCGTACAGTTTATATTGCTTGGTGATGTATTTCAGTCCGATTCCTCGTTTATCGGAATCGGTTGATGGTTGGATATTGTTTTTAACCGTGATATAATTATTATCGATAGTGATTTCTATATTTAGTAGTGATTCTTCGGTGGCGATATTGTGCTTAAAGGCATTCTCTATTAGCAATTGCAGGGTAAGAGGAATAATCTTGTTCCTTTCGGAATCGGATATTTTGTTTACTGTGAAAGTGAAGGAGTTTTCAAATCTCATTCTCATCAGAAATATATAGGAATCGAGGGCATCTAATTCTTCCGCAACGGAAACCACCGGCTGCCGGGTAAGGGAAAGCACATACCGATAAGTCTTAGAGAGTGCTTTTGTAAACTTATTGGCGTTGTCTGAGTTTATATATATTAAAGAAGATAATACATTCAGTGAATTAAACAGGAAATGCGGGTTTAGTTGTGCTCTTAATGTTTCGTGCTGGAATAGCAGGACTTCACGTTTCGCTTTTTCGGAATCGGCTATGGCTTTTTGTTCTGAGCGAAAATAATAGATCAGCTCAAACACCAGTAGGATAGGGATGTTTGCAGCCATTCCAAAAGCAAACTTTATAAGAAGTGAGGGCATTCCTTCTCGGGAAATGTTAAATACATCGTAGATGATGTAATTAAATATCCATAAGAGCATCAAGGTGATGAGGGTTATCCCTGTCGTGCCGGCTATGATACGGTAAAATATATTCTTTGAATAGGGCAGATATTTGTTCAAGAATAGCAATAATCTGTAATCTGCTATGCACATTGTAAAGATCACTACATAATGGGCAGACAATTGAATATGGAAGTTGCTCCATAAGTCCTCCTTCATCAGCAGAACGCTGAATAGCATCTGACACAAGGCATAAATCAGTGTTGAAGCGAAGAATATTAGCAGCTTTTTTGTACTTATCCTTTTAATTTGCCCCATGTTTCAAAAATAAAGTTTCTGCGAGAGTTACGGCTGAATCTTTTGTTTTTTCTGATGAAGTTCATTTTTTCGATGATGAATTTAAGACAGGGGGCATTGGATGTTACGAAGCTAGATCTAGCCGGAGAAACGCCCATCAATTGCTTGTCTGAGTAGCGGGTAAAATTACAAATATTCGGTCACACGAAGTCATACGGATGGATAGCTACAGGCCATCATCGGTCTGAAAGCAGCTTGAATCAATGGTGGGTATCCTATTTCGCTTTAAGTAAATGTCGCCGAAATCTGAAGCGCAGACCTGGAGATGCCCTTCTAACACATGCGGTGGATGTTCATAGAAGATGCAAACGTCACAGCTATCGGCTTGTGCCTGGCTGTATTCAAAAACCAGTGGGACGCTTCGGCGAATCGCCGCGAGCCGGGTGTAGAAACTAAGGAAACGGTCTTGTCGGTCCTCGTAGACAGCTTTTGGTTGTGTGGAGACGATGCAGTCCGCTATCTGATCGAGCCGTTTGTAGAACGCGTGATCTTGGATATCGCCGATGAGTCGGGTCTGCCATCCGTAGTGAAAAATGTAAATACTGCCCAATATCTTTGCGGCCAACGCAACGCTGTAGAAAATATTCACTTCGTGTTCTTTTTGAATCAACTTGGGAATAAACTCTGAAATTCCCAAAGCCAATAGACCGAAGAATATAATATTCAAGTAGATCAATGCACGACCTGGTGGATACACGTGCACCGCAAGAATGAAAATGGCTAATGCGAAGATATTAGCAGCGGCGACCGTAAATAGGAATTTTAGGTTATTGCTTGCTCGTTTGTAAAACAATATACCGACAAGTAGATAGAGCACTAAAACGATATAGGTTTTGGAATTGACATCCGTTGCGATGCTCATCGTTTCGAGTAACAATGGGAAATGTTCCGGGAAACTATGTAAGACTAAATGCGTGGCAAATACGGCTTCACCACCGGACCATAGATACATGGGAAGATAGAGCAGCAGTGTGAGAGTAGCAATCGTTGCGGTGACGAGAATTATTTTTAACGTGTTTTTTTTGATGGTGCCAAATTTTATTTCAAAGCAAATCCATGTAAGCACCAGTCCACCCAGCGGGATAATGAATATTTTGCTGGCATACATCCCTATGGTTGAAATGAAGATAAACAGGTATTGACCTGCATTTCCCCGGCTTCTTATAATTCGTATTAGTGCTGCCATGCCGATGAGCCAGCAGCACGTCATTAACATATAGGTTGTGCCGATTGTGCTGAGAACGTTGACCCATAGTGTGACACCTGTCAAGAACATGGTCCATAAGGCCACCGTAAAGGAAAAGAAATGGCGGGCCAAAATGAAAATCACGAAGTGTACCACCATTCCAGCCATGATGCTGGTTATCCGGCATGTGTATAAAGGATCAAGACCAGTTTTCGACCAGGCACTCGAAAATAGATTGTATAGTATATGATTGTTACTAAAGGTAGTCGTTAGGAATAAGCCTTTGTCGGCGAAGTAGACAAAGTTAAATGCTTCGTCGACACTGAACGGCAAGATAAGGAATAACACAATTTTGATCCCAAACATTGCGCTCAGCGTAATGGTCACAATTGATTTTTGTTTACGTGTCAATGAGCGCCACGACCGGCGTACGAAGTTGAATGCGGATGACAAATCGCCAATAAAATTTCCTGTGTGGCGAAGTCCGTCGTTCCAAAAGATGGCCATGAGCGCGATGAAGCCTCCAAGAAAGCCGATGATCCATGGGCTGGTGACCTTCAAAAAATTGTGATGAGCTACTGTGAAGTAAGTAGTTTCGAATTCGGAAATGAGGTATGCCTCGGGAAACTTATTTTTAAACCAACTTGTCAATACAAGATGGTCTAATGATGCCATGAGCAATATGGTGATAATCACATACACCAAATAACAGAGCAGCAAAACAAGGAGAATAGTCTTGACTTTGTTCACAGTTTGTTTTCAAAATATTGTTTTCATTGTAATGAAACACTGATATCATTTCTCATAATTTCATGCAGGTAGACAGCGCGTTATGCGACGCGGGTAACAAAGTAGTACAAAATTTTCCTAAAGATCCAAAAGTCTGGTTTAAAGGTTAGAATTAATGAAATATCTATTAGAAACCCCGTTAAAAGGAACCGTCGGCCGCGGAAAATATAAGACAGATAGCGTCACTTGCATCCTGTACGTGAGAGCTTCGATCGGACAGTATTTGTTGTCTGTATTCATGTTTTGCGTTTCGTTATAGATTACCTTAGAGAGTGTCACCACATTTACTTGTGGTGCAATCCTAAAATATTTCACTGTTGGGCATAGAAAAGGTCCTTTGCCTGGCGAATGCACCTTTTTACCTGCCGAAAAGCGCAAACCTTTCCTGTGACGCGCCGTTTTTCTATCATGATCCCTTCGGTTGTAAAGCGGAAGTGCTTAATTTAGAACCTTATGAAGATGCCGTTCGAAATGCTTTTGGTCACCAGCTGTATTGGCGCTTTTCAAAGTGTTTTTTTTGGAGTTTACCTTTTCACTGTTCGCAAAGGGCGCGCGATCGCCGATGTATTACTGGCTCTGTTGTTGATCGCTTTCGCGATTAGGATATTCAAATCGGTCGGATACTATTTTTCGGATGGCCATGTAATCCCTAACGTACTGATGAACTTTGGGTTTGGCACTAACCTGGCCATCATGCCCTTGCTATGGCTTTATCTAAATGCATTTGTAAACAAAGAGTATCGGTTTTCCTGGCGCCGTGATTTTATCCAGTTAGTTCCTTGTATTATTGCGCTGCTGCTCAGTCCGTTTCTCACCGACTATTTCTGGATGAACCAGAATGGCTATACAATTTCCCTTTTGTCGATGCTGGTGTATTTGCCTTTCTGTGTGCACCTGATAATAAAACATCAAAGCTGTCTTTCCAGAATTCAGCGTCTTTGGCTCATCAGCCTGATGTCAGGAGTGACGGTTGTGTGGTTCGGTTATCTTGGCAATTTCGTATTCGGGATTGTCCCCTATATCGCTTCGCCCGTAATCTTCTCCGTGGTGATTTGTTTTCTGAGTTTCCTCGCCTTAAAGGAGAGTTCTGTTTTCATGCGCGAAATGAAATACCGAAGCTCTTCCTATACCCAAGCGCAGATCGATGTTTGTTATTCGCAGTTGCAACAATTGTTATCTCAGGGCCAACCCTCCCGCGATCCCGGCTTGACACTGCCCAAACTTGCCAGCAAGCTAATGGTCACGTCGAATCTGCTTTCCGAAACAATTAACAAAAAAGCGGGCCTTAATTTCCCGGATTTCATCAACAGCTACCGGATCAGTGATGCTAAAGCACTGTTTGAAAACCCCGCGTATGACAATCAGAAGATCGCCACCATAGCTTTTGAGAGCGGGTTCAACAGCCTTTCGGTCTTCAACATCGCGTTCAAAAAAGTCACATCCACCACACCTTCAGCTTTCCGCAAGTCTCTTAGGAAAGTGTAAATGCCCATTTTCGCTACCGGATTTACACTTCCGTCAGAGGTTACCACGTTGCTTGATAGATCCCGCCCCAGCGCTTAACTAGTTTTGAGCTTATCTATTCGCTTAAAACAAATTATCGCTATGCCCAAGTACATTCTGACGATAAACAAGAAGCAACACATCGTTGAGGCGGATCCCGATGTCCCCCTGGTATGGGTGCTGAGAGACTATGTGGGACTGAAAGGTACCAAGTTCGGTTGCGGGATCGCCTCATGCGGTGCCTGCACCATTCACTTGAACGGAAACCCGGTGCGTTCCTGCCAGTTAAAAATTGCCACGGTCCCGGCAACGGCAAAGATCACAACCATAGAAGGAATAGGAGAACAAGGTCTCCACAGCGTGCAGCAGGCCTGGCTGGAATTGCAAGTCCCTCAATGTGGTTATTGTCAATCAGGACAGATCATGTCCGCCGTGGCACTGCTGAGGAAAAAACCGAATCCAATAGACAAGGACATCGATACTGCCATGGCGGGAAATCTTTGCAGGTGCGGAACCTATGAGCGCATCCGACAGGCCATTTATCGGGCCGCAGAAATGGAGGCTGAAGTTGTGACAAGAGATAAATAATCATGTATGCTGGCAGAATCCCCAAAAACAAATCGCCGAGATTTCATTAAGACGTCAGGTCTTGCAACACTCGGCCTATTGATCGGACTTGACGCGAAGGCAAATCTTCTCAACCTTTCGTCCAACAACGCTGCGGCACTTCCGGTAGAAATAAATCCTTTTATCCTGATTGGCATGGACAACACGATTACTATTATAAACCCACGCCCGTGCATGGGTCAGGGAACAATTCAATCAGTGCCGGCGATGATTGCCGAAGAACTTGAAGTGGATATGGAGAAAGTCACGATCATCCAGAGTGATGGTAAAAGTAAGTACGGCGCCCAGACTTCTGGAAACAGCAGCTCAATCCGAAGACTATGGCTTCCGCTTCGTAAAGCGGGCGCAGCCACAAAGGAAATGCTTATCGAAGCAGCCTCCGGGAAGTGGAGCATATCGCCAACGCAGTGCTATGCTGAAAACGCTAAAGTATTTCGGAGAGACAACGGTCAGAGTTTTACCTACGGTGAACTGGTTGAGGCGGCATCTAAACTCAATGTTCCGCAAGAGCCCGTACTCAAACAAAAAAACGAATTCAAAATTTTAGGCAAACCAGCCAGGCGTTTCGATTTGCATGATCGTGTGACAGGCAAAGCAGTGTATGGACTCGACATCGATGTTCCCGGAATGGTCTACGCCGCCATATTACATAGTCCGATGATATTCGGTAAACTTGTATCCATTGATGATGCCGAAGCGATGAAAATTCCTGGCGTAATCAAGACGCTTCCATGCGAACGCACCATGATCTATACCACCACGGATTCGGTGGCGGTGATTGCCTCCAACTGGTGGGCGGCAAGCAAAGGAAGGTCTGCATTGAAAGTTACCTGGGATAAAAATGGACTTGATACAATACTCGATAATGAAGAATATATGAGCCGGTGTTACACGGCTGCAAAGAAAGATGGCATTCGTTTCGAGGAGTTCAACGATTTCCAAAGTAAGTTTGAAACACCACAATCGAAACTGGATCTGACGTATGAAACCCCGTTCTTGTCGCACGTCCCTATCGAACCGGAAACAGCAACAGCCCATGTGAAAGAAGATGGTTCAGTAGAAATCTGGGCACCGCTTCAGGGGCCGGGTGAAACACTGGAAGAGGTCGCCCGCTATCTGAACATCTCAACTGACAAGGTAAAAATTCATGTGGCGTTAATGGGCGGATCATTCGGAAGGAAAGCCTATATGGATTTTATAAAGGAAGCGTGTTTTCTTTCAAACAAACTTAAGATCCCCGTGAAAGTGATCTGGACACGTGACGATGATATTGGTCAAGGTCCTTATCGCCCTGCATTACTCAGTCACATGCAAGGTTTTGTAAAGGATGGAAAGATCAAAGGCTATCATCATCATATGATTGGAGAGTCGATCCTGGGACAGGTATTCAAAGGACTTGCTGACGATAAAGCCGATCCATGGATAGGAGAGGAGTCGAGCCCGAACAATAACAAATACATGTTCACCGAAGCTCACAAGATCAGTTGGACGAATGTTAAAACTGTCATTCCTATTATGTGGTGGAGATCGGTCAATGCGTCAAACATTGGTTGGGGGCAGGAATGTTTCATCGATGAGCTCGCGCACCTTGCAGGAAAGGATCCGCTGCAGGCACGCCTTGATA
Organism: Dawidia cretensis; assembly: GCF_018598175.1. Taxonomy (GTDB): domain Bacteria; phylum Bacteroidota; class Bacteroidia; order Cytophagales; family Cyclobacteriaceae; genus Ohtaekwangia; species Ohtaekwangia cretensis. Next base: position 10,466 of record NZ_JAHESE010000042.1, on the reverse strand, counting down.
TTCTTGAAGACGAACGGTTCCGAAAAGTACTTACCACGCTTACCGAAAAAACAAACTACCATCAGAAACTTCCACAAGGATCAGGTCGGGGCATTGCAATCACCCGGGCTTTCGGAACGATCGTTGCATGCTGCATCACTGCCACAAAGTCCGGTAATGGCGTAAAGCTTGACAGTGTAGTTTCTGTTATCGACTGTGGGATGTATGTAAATGCCGACACGGTAAAAGCACAGACAGAAGGCAACATCATCATGGGCATCACAGCTGCGATCAAGCCGGGGATTGTTTTCAATAAGGGGGTTTGCACGCAAAACAACTTCAACAACTATCCCATTCTCAGAATAAATGAAACACCAAAGATTGAGGTGTACATCATCGAAAATGCGGAAGCCCCGGGTGGTGTGGGGGAGGCCGGGCTTCCGCCTGTTGCGCCCGCGTTGGGTAACGCTATCTTTGCTACTACGGGTATCCGTAAGCGCAGTTTACCTATCGACATCACCAACCTCACTGCGTGACGGAAATCAAAATCATTGGCAAAATACTTCCGCACATGGTGGAGTTGGGAAGGAAGGCGTTTTTAACCCAAATACCCCCTATAGTTTATACAAATCCCCCCATTGCCGGCGCGTTAGGTTATGGTAACTTGGCTCTCTGGCTTATCCGTGGGAACCATGAATCGGGATACGAAGGGACTTTGTTTTTCGCACATGTTGCGAGGGTTTATATTGGTTGCGTCCGTGCTGTTGCTGACGGCGTTCATACCGCACGAGCCTAAGAACCGCATTCGGCATTACGGCATCAGGGAGGGGCTGTCGCAGGGCGTGGTGAACAGCATAACGCAGGATGAGCAGTCGCTGATGTGGTTTGCGACCGAGGACGGCCTGAACCGCTTTGACGGCTACTCTTTCAAGGTCTTTAAATACGACCCCGACAATGCGCGCGGGCTGGCGGACAACTTCATTCAAAGCATTTTTAAAGACTCTCAGGGGGATTTTTGGGTCTCTTCCCGAAAAGGGCTGCACCGCTTCGACCAACTCAAGGAACAGTTTACGTTGTACAAACACTCATTGCCGGCGGGTGCAGCCGGCAATGGCAACGATGTGAGTTTCATTGCAGAGGGCGGCGCGCGTAATTTGTGGGTGGCGTGGTATGGGGCTGGTTTTGCGTCGTTTAATACGACTACCCATACTTTTACACCTTATACAGACAAGACGTTGTCTGGGCTCACGAGTACGCAGACGCTTACGCTGCTGGAAGATAAGTTTGGGTTACTGTGGGTGGGAACGCAGAACGGCGGGCTGGATGTGTTTCAGGTGAGCAAGGGCGCGGTTTTGAAGAAACACGAAAGTTTGTCGGATAAGAAGTTGCTGCCGTCGCATACCGTGCGGTGTTTTGCGGAGGACCAGGCGGGTAACCTTTGGATCGGTACGGCCAATGGGTTGGTGTTGTACAAGCGACAGGAAAATACTTTTTATACCTTCAACGGTGCACAATTCGGCATTGCGGGTAAGAGCATCTTTACCCTACTGGCCGATAGCCACGAAAACCTTTGGATTGGCGTGCAGGGTGGTGGCCTTTATGCGCTGGACCTGCGGCAGCTCGGGAGTCGTAATCTGGACGATGTCATTTTTAAGCGTATTCAGAATCTGGATACGTACAATATCTCCAAACGCACTATTCTGTCGCTGTACGAAGACAAAAACAAGAACCTGTGGGTGGGCACGTTTGGTGACGGCGTATATATGATGAGTGGCTTGCCTGAGAAGTTTGTAAAATTTCAGCGCAAGCAGTATAACGACGAGTCGCTTAGCTATGTGCAGTACTACGGCATGTGCTATGATGCTGACGGCAACTTGTGGCTGGGTACCGATGGCGACGGTATATACCGCGTGCGCAGTACGGGTGAGACCACCGGGCACTACAAGGCTGACGGCCGGCCGGGGAGTCTGAAAGACAACGCTGTGCTTAGTGCTTTTCGTGACCATCATAACAACTTGTGGTTCGGCACTTATTCACAGGGTTTGTTTCGCTATGACAAACAGCACGACCGTTTCGAGCACTACCGCTACCTGGGCGACCCGGCGCTGACGGGGGCGCACGACGTGCGTGTGATCTTTGAAGACGTTCAGCATACATTGTGGGTGGGTACCAACCGTGGGGGGCTTTGCCGGGTGGATGAAACGCGCCGCGGCTATAGCCAGGTGCCAGGTGCCATGGGAGTACTGCGCGATGGCGACATCCGCGCGATTGCGGAGGACAGTACTGGTGGCCTGTGGCTGGGCTGTTATGGCGATGGCGTGCATTATCGCGCGGCGGGTGCGGCGCGGTCCCAACGATATTTCTATTCGTCGGATACCGTAGATCAACTCAAGAGCAATGTGGTCTTTGCGTTGCGTTTCGACCGCAAGGATATGCTCTGGATCGGTACTGGAGGGGGAGGGTTAAGTGTCTACAACCCGGGTCGGAAGGCGTTGCGCCGCTTTAGTGACAAACGCGGGCTGGCGAACAATACTGTCTACGCTATTCTGGCGGACCATGCCGACAATCTATGGCTTAGCACCAACAAAGGCATCTCGAAGTATGATCCTACGGCGGAGAAGTTTATCAATTACGATGTAAACGACGGTTTGCAAGAGGGCCAGTTCAACCCGGGAGCGGCGCTGTATAATGAGCTGGCGGGGTACATGTGCTTTGGCGGTACGATGGCTTACAATCTTTTTTATCCCGACCAGGTGGAACAGGATATTATGAAGCCGCGCGTGATGATTTCGGGTTTTCAGCTGTTCAACAAACCGGTGGAAGTAAATGCCCGCAATGGCAGCGACTTTGTGTTGCGTCAGGTTATCAGCCGCACGCCGGCCATTGCGTTGACGCACGATCAGTCGGTGTTTACGTTTGACTTTGTCGGCATTAACTACAGCTACCCTGAGAAAAACGTCTACGCCTACAAGCTGGAAGGGCTTGACCGTGATTGGAATTATGTCGGCGCGCAGCGCTCGGCCACGTATCGCTATGTCGCGCCCGGCGACTATGTATTTAAAGTCAAGGCTTCCAACCAAGAGGATGCGTGGAGCGATGAGTATGCTCATATTGCCGTGACCATTCTGCCGCCGTTTTGGCGTACCCCGCTGGCGTATAGTCTGTACATGGTGGTTGGCGGGGGATTGTGTTTTGCTATCGTGACGGTGCGCAAAAAACAGGCTACCCTGCGCAAGCGGCTCAAGATCGAGAAGGCACAACGCAAGCGCGAGCGGCGCCTGGTGCAAGAAAAGCTGACTTTCTTTACCGAGATCAGCCATGAGTTCCGCACGCCGCTGACGCTGATGATCGGTCCGCTGGAGGAGATGGTGGTGCGCGAGGGGAGCTATACTCCGAATGGCCGTAAACTGAAGATGGTATATCGCAACGCGCACAAGCTGCTGAGCCTGATCAATAAACTGCTGGACTATCGTAAGATCGAGAGCGGCAACATCGTTCTCCATGTCACGGAAGACGACCTGGTGGCATTCGTCGAGGAAATCTGTATTACCTTTCAGGAACTAGCCGTGCGTAAAAACATTGCCTTCCGGTTTCATGCAGATTTGCCGTCGCTGCCGGCGTGGTTTGACAAGGAGAAGATGGAGATGGTGATTACGAATATCATTTCCAATTCCTTTAAATATATCGGCAACGGCAACGAGATCAGCGTATCGCTGCACCGGCAGGCATCTGAAAAGTGGCCGCAGGGCAAGGTGTTGATCAAAGTGAAGGACAACGGCATCGGCATTCCGCGTAAACAGCTTGGCAGTGTATTCGACTGGTTTTACCGTGGCGACAGATTCATGCCGATGAGCTCGGGCATCGGCCTGGCGCTGGCCAAAAAGCTGGTGAACCTGCACCGGGGGGAAATTTATGTCGAAAGCACGGAGGGAAGCGGCTCGACCTTCAGCGTGAAGTTTCTGCTGGGTAAGGATCACTTCAAACCCAACGAGATTGTGGCTGACGCCGGTGAAAACAAGTTTCTCTTACAACCGGACCCCGCCCCGGTGCCGTCCTCATCGTTGCTGCTCGAAGAGGCTGTGAACGATACCACGGGCCGCAAGGGACAGCGGTGCCTGCTGATTGTGGAAGATGATGAGGACATCCGCACATTTTTGCGTGAATATTTTGAGAAAGACTACCACGTGCTGGAGGCGGTGGAAGGACGCGAAGGACTTACGCTGGCGGCGGAGCACCACATTGACCTCGTGATCAGCGACATTATGATGCCCGGCATGAACGGCATTGACTTTTGTCGCGAGTTGAAAAACAATATCCGTACGAGCCATATCCCGGTGGTACTATTGACAGCCAAAACATCGCTCACTCACCACAAAGAGGGGATCGAGATTGGTGGTGATGCCTACATTACCAAGCCGTTTAGTCCGGAGATGCTTACGCTGACGATCAACAACCTGCTGCAGTCGCGGGAAACCCTTAAGCGTTTTTACCGCAACCTCTTTGCGACCCAGACGCCGGTAACGGCACTGTCGGCGTCACAATCTCCCGATGAGAAGTTTCTGCACGCCATTTATGAAATGCTGCTGACCAACCTCGATCACAAGGATTTCAATGTAAACGAGCTGTGCGAGGCGCTTAACATGAGTCGCTCTTTGTTATATAAGAAGGTGAAATTGCTAACCGGCCTCTCGCCGGTGGAATACTTGCGATCTCTCCGTATGCAGGAGGCGGCCAAGCTGCTGAAGTCCAAAAAATATAAAGTCTTTGAGGTGGTATACATGGTTGGCTTCTCAGACCTAAAGTATTTCCGTCAGTGTTTTGTCAAAGAATTTGGCTATTCGCCGTCTGACTTTCTGAAAAACGCGGGGGAAATGGGTTAATCTTTGGCCTCTCCGGAGCCGATGCCCCCTGTACGCATTCTTTTACGGTAATAGATCATTAAAAAAGGCCTCAACGCAGTGTTTTTGAGGCCTTTACCCATCCGCCCCTCACGAAATACAAGTTTACCCCCGTTCGGAACAAACGATTTCGGTCACTTTTATGCAATGGTTTGCAGAAGCCATTTCCGAGACCTCAAAAACAAACCTATGATGAAAAAACATTTACTAAACACCCTGGCGCCCGGGGTGCTGCTTCTCCTGGCAGTCTGTGGCGGCCTGCTTTCCCCCGGTTCCCTGCGGGCGCAAACGGAGGTGACCGTGACGGGCGTGATCACGGCTCAAGAGGACAATGCCCCCTTGCCCGGGGTGAGCGTGATTCTGAAAGGGACCTCGCAAGGCACGACTACCGACACTGACGGACGTTACACCCTGCGCGTATCTGGCCAGGAGCCGGTGCTGGTCTTTACCTTTATCGGCTACACCTCTCAGGAGATGTCCGTCGGTACCAGGACCTCTATTGATGTCGCCCTAGTGACGGATATCGAGACCCTGTCGGAAGTTGTGGTGGTGGGGTACGGTGAGCAGAAACGCGAGACGCTGACTGGATCGGTTTCGCAAGTCAAAGGCGGCGACCTCGTCAAGAGTCCGCAAACCAACGTGTCCAACTCTCTGGCGGGTCGGTTTTCGGGCATCATTGCCAGCAATCGCGGCGGTGAGCCCGGCTACGATGGCAGCAGCTATAACATCCGCGGCCTGGCCACGACGGGTAACAACGACGTGCTGGTGGTTATCGACGGTATACCCGGTCAACTCGGTGGCCTGGAACGGCTCAATCCGAACGACATTGAAAGTATTTCGATTCTCAAAGACGCTTCGGCCGCTGTGTATGGCAGTCGTGCTGCTAACGGCGTGATACTCGTTACTACCAAACGCGGCAAGAGCGGCAAGCCTACGATTTCGTACAGCTTCAATCAGGGTTTTTCATCACCCACCCGGTTGCCCGACATGGCCGATGCGTTTACCTATGCTACCATTCAAAACGAGATAGATTACTATAATAACAAGGCGGGCGGCATGAACCAGCACTATAGCGAAGAGCAGCTGCAGCGCTTCCGCGACGGTTCGGACCCCATCAACTATCCCAACACCAACTGGGCTGACGAAACGCTCAAGTCTGTTGCGCTGCAAAACCAGCAGAACCTTTCCATTAATGGTGGTACGGAAGACATTCGCTACTATGTATCGCTCGGCAAAATATACCAGGATGGTCTGTACCGCCACGGCGCGACGAAATACAATCAGTATAACTTCCGGTCGAATATAGACGCCAACATCAGCAAGGACTTTAAAGTATCGTTGTCGCTGGCCGGCCGCGAGGAGGACCGCATCTTTCCCACCACCGGGGCGAACGATATTTTCCGGTCCATTTACCGTGCGTACCCGACGGTCATTGCGCGTTACCCCAACGGCTATCCGTCCACGGGTATCGAAAACAACAACCCCATTATGCTGGCAACAAGTGCCGGCGGTACGAACAAAAATCCCATCCAGGTGTTCAATGGCATCCTTCGGGCGAGTTATGCTATTCCGGCGGTGAAGGGGCTTTCCGTGGATGGCTTTTATGCGGTGGACAAGACGTGGAATTTTTCCAAGTCTTTTGCCAAGCCGTACGCTGTCTACGGCTATACCAGCACTACCGATGTTTATACCCGGTCGGTTACCGGTGGATCTTCCGGTGCCGCGAAGATGACGCAGTCGCAGGAAAACAACAGCCTGATCAGTTACAACGGTAAGTTAAACTACGAGCGCCAGCTGGGCGACCACAACATCAATGCCTTTGTGGCATACGAGCAAAGTAAAACGCATCGTGAAAATATGGGTGCCACGCGTCTGAATTACCCGACGTCACTCACCCCCGAGCTGACCCAGGGGGGATCAGCGGCTACCGACCGCGACAACACCGGATCCAGCTACAATTATACCCGTCAAAGCTATATTGGCCGCGCCGCGTACAACTACAAAGAGAAGTATCTGGCCGAAGTGCAGGTGCGGGTCGATGGCTCGTCTACCTTCCCCGGCGGAGAGCGGTATGGTACCTTCCCGGCGGTTTCTGCAGGGTGGAGGATTTCGGAGGAGAGCTGGTTTGCAGACAACGTGACGTTTCTCAACGACCTTAAAATTCGCGCCTCGCACGGCCGGTTAGGAAACGATAACGTAGGCCAGTTTCAGTATTTCAACAACTATTCATTTAACAACGTGTACGTGATCGGCAGCGACAAGCATCCGGGCATTGATTTGACCAAGCTGGCCAACCCACAGATTACCTGGGAGGTTGCCAAGAAGACCGACATCGGTCTGAACGCTACCGTGCTGCGCAACTTCTCACTGGAGTTTATATACTTTATGCAAGACCGTTCCAATATTCTGGCACCGCGCAACGCTTCGATACCCGGCAGCTCGGGCATTGTCAATCCTTATGATCCGAAGGATCCGAACAATCCCTACAACCCGTTGGTACCGTCTGAAAACATCGGCGAAGTAAAGAGCCGCGGTATCGAGATGACCGTGGGGTATAAACACACCGGCGATTTCTGGTACAACGTTTCTGCCAACATGACGTATGCCAAAAGCGAGGTGATCTTTATGGATGAGGCCTCTTCGGTATTGCCTTACCAGCGCCAGACCGGCAGGCCCCTGAACAGCTATCTGTTGTACAACACTATTGGTATCTTCCGCAGCGCCGAGGATCTCGATAGCTACCCGCACCTGTCCAATGCGCAACCCGGCGACCTGATCTACGAAGATTACAACAACGACGATAAGATTACGGCCGATGACCAGGTACGTACCAGGTATGGTAACATTCCGGAACTGACCTACGGCGTAAATGTCAATGCTGGTTGGAAGAACTTCGATGTGTCCATTCTCTTTGCCGGGCAGAGTCGCGTGAGCCAGTACGTGCTGGCGGAGTCGGGTACCGTCGGTAACTTTTACAGCACCTGGGCCGATAATCGCTGGAGTCCCTCGAACGTCGACGGCAGCTACCCGCGTGTAGACACCCGGGCATCTGCGTCGATCAACGGTGGGCTGTATAAAAACAACTTCTGGCTGAACGATGCGTCTTTTCTGCGTCTGAAAAATATCGCTATTGGTTACAATGTGCCTGCTCCATTGGCCTCTAAGCTGCGCCTGTCGAACCTGCGTGTATATGCCAATGCCTTCAACCTGTTTACCATTACCGATGTGAAAGATTACGATCCGGAAGGCAGTAGCGAAAGCGGTCAGTTTTATCCGCAGCAGCGCATCATCAATGTGGGTGTCAATCTTCAGTTTTAATCATTATGACTATGAACTTTAACGTAAAATATATATACCCGGTGACGCTGGCGGTCCTGGCCGGCCTGGCAAGCGCCTGCAGCGATGGGTTGCTGGACGTGGACGCGACCGACCGTATCGGCGACGACCCGATTGTAAACGACTCGTCGTTGTTCGAAGACTTTGTGATAAACCGCTACATGGGTGTGCGTCTGCAAGACAAAGAAGCCGAAGGCACACCGCCCGGTTTTGGCCGCGGCTTTGAATACGCCCTGTGGGCATCGCTTACCGATGAAGCTATTTACAACAACGATGATAACACCTGGGTGGTGCAGCGTGGCCAACTGGCGCCGGAGAACGTCGGCATTGCCGGCACGCAGTGGGCGCGCAGCTACCGTAGTATCCGCGAGTGTAACTACGCGTTGAGCGTGATCGACCAGGTGCAGATGAGCGCTGTCCATAAGGCGTGGCTCATGGCCGAGCTGAAATTTATTCGCGCTTACCGCTACCACGACCTGGTTCGCAACTATGGTGCAGTGGTGCTGACGGGCGACAAGGTTTATAACCTTACCGACAACCTGACTGCCGAGGAGTTGTTCGAGAAATCGACGATCGCCGAAGGCGTACAGTACGTGGTTGCCCAGCTCGATGAAGCAGCTTCCGGGTTGCCCGCTTCGAACAACTCGGCGTGGCAACTTGGCCGCGCTACTCGCGGCGCGGCACTGGCGTTGAAAGCACGCATGCTGCTGTATGCCGCCAGTCCGTTGTACAACGCCGGTACCTGGCAGGCCGCGGCCGATGCTGCACAAGACGTGATGGACCTGAGCTACTCGCTACACCCGGACTATCGCTCGCTGTTCCTGTCCCCTTCCAGCAACGAGATAATTTTCGAGCGGCTGTATGCTGTCGGCGCGCGCCATGTTTGCCTTGAAATTTCCAACGGTCCGAACGGCTACGGTGGCTGGGCAGGAAACTCACCGCTGCAGAACCTGGTGGATGCTTACGAAGTGAAGGTGGATGCGACCACGGCTGTACCCTTTGATTGGGACAACGCAGCCCATAAAGCCGCCCCCTACGCCAACCGTGACCCGCGTCTCGATGCCAGCATTCTGCACAATGGCTCGGATTACCGCGGCCGTCAGATCGAAACCTTTCTGCCCGGCGGCAAAGACAGCAAAGACGGTCAGGACAACTGGAACGCTTCGAAGACAGGATATTATCTGAAGAAATTCCTGAACGATGCACTGCCTATCCAAAACCCGTGGGACGTTGCCGGCACACAGCCGTGGATCTACCTGCGCTATGCCGAGGTACTGTTGAACTACGCTGAAGCGCAGAATGAAGTGGCCGGCCCCGACGCCTCGGTGTATGACGCGATCAACCGCATACGCCAGCGCGCAGATATGCCCGTTCTACCGGCGGGACTCGATCAGAACGGTATGCGCGACGCCATTCGCCGCGAACGTCAGGTGGAACTGGCGTTCGAAGAACACCGCTTCTACGATGTGCGGCGGTGGATGATCGCCATGGACACTGAGAACGAACCCGCTTACGGGGTATCGATCGCCAAAAGCGGTAGTACTCTGACGTACCAGAAGGTAGTAGCACTCGATGGACGCAAGTTTGAGGAAAAACATTACTGGCTCCCCATTCCCCGCGCAGAGATTCAATCGTCCGGCGAGCGCCTGAATCAGAGCCCACATTACTAGCCATTGTACGGTCGACCCCGGAAGCATCTTGCTCCCGGGATCGATGTTGAAGATATATACCATCCATGCAATCTCTCTTTACACATTTCAGACTCTGGTACCTTGTGCCGGTGGTCCTTCTGACGGCCTGCTCGCGGAATGATTCGGCCACTGTCACGAACGACGCACGTGTTGTTACCATACACGTAGACGATCGCCGGCAAAGCATTCATAATTTTGGCGGATCGGACGCCTGGGCTTGTCAGTTTGTAGGCCGATGGCGCGACGACAAACGCCAGCAGGTAGCCGACTGGTTATTCAGTATGGAAGACGACGCTGACGGGAAGCCCGAGGGCATTGGTTTGTCGCTGTGGCGTTTTAACATCGGCGCCGGCAGCGCGGCCCAGAACAATATCGTCGATGAATGGCGTCGTACAGAGGGCTTTCTCAATGCCGACGGGAGTTATACCTGGACCCGGCAAGCCGGGCAGCAGTGGTTTCTGGAAGCCGCCCGTCAGCATGGGGTAAATCAGTTTGTTGCGTTTGTGAACAGCCCCCCGGTCCCTGTCTCTTATACCCCTCTGACGCTGCCGACGAAGTTGGC
>NZ_JAHESE010000041.1 GCF_018598175.1 Dawidia cretensis | reverse complement strand
CCTCTTCGGGGGACAAGCGGAAAAGCAAAGCCAAAGCCCAAACCTCAACCCGGAGCCAAGCCAAAGCCAAGCAGCCGACCAAAAAAGCGAAAGTAGCGGCGAAGAAGACGCCTCGAAAAAAGCGGTAGACAATGACGGTGACGAAGGCGACATACTCGGCGCCGGGCAAACCGTAGAATGGTAAAGAAGCGCAGCCTGCCATGCGGCAGTAGCTGTCACAGATAAAAGACGCCGGACACCCTGTTCTTAGACAGTGGTTTCCGGCGTTTGCTTTTTAGCCCGTTAAAGCTTCGCTTGCGGCGGTATACATCCTTGATTGGCAAGGACTTTGCAAATAGAACCTGTAAGTTTGCATTTTAAACTAAAAGCAACCCCCATGAGAACGATTGGAATGACACTTGTTTTGCTCACCGTGTTTCTGCCGGCATTTGCACAGACGGACGAGATGCTGGCGCAGGGCAAAATAATGGATTCGCGTACGGGCAAGGGCGTGAAGGCCAGCATCCGTTACAGCAGCATTCCTACCGGCAGTATATTCGGCCGTTTCAATGACAGCACGTTTTCATTCCCCATCTTTGGCACCGCCAAGTACCAGATTACGGCAGGTGCGGAAGGCTATAATCCGAAGACAGTGATTGTCGACCCCAAAGATGTTGACGGTAGCAAACGCATTTTGCGCGACATCACGCTGACGCCCAAAGGCCAGACGGTGGTGCTGAGCAGCCTCATCTTTGCACAGGGTAAGGCAGCCATCGACCCGAAGTCGTATGGCGAGTTAGACGAGCTGGCGCAGATGATGAAAGAGAACACGAATATGGAGATTCAGCTGGAAGGTCACACCGACAACACCGGTAGCCCGAAGGCCAACCTGGAGCTTTCACAAGATCGCGTCGATGCCGTGAAGAAATACCTGGTGGAAAAGGACATCGCCAAAAAACGTATCCTGACGAAAGCCTTCGGCGGCAGTCAGCCGCTGCGGAATGAAATGACTCCCGAAGCGCGCGCCGCAAACCGACGGGTGGAGATGCGTATTCTGAAAGACTAACGCAACGGGCGCACTAGTGCGTCAGCATTTTTAAGCATACCGGCGACGGGACTTTAACGGGTTTGCCCACTTGTGTGAGCAGACCCGTTTTTGCGTTTATACGGAACAGCACGATCGTGTCGGTGTCCTGGTTGGCGGCAAAGAGGTATTCGCCCCGCGGGTCGATCATGAAATTGCGCGGGGTCTGACCACCTGTGGGCTGCTGGCCCACCAGCTTGATCTTGCCGGTAGCAGCGACGGTAAAGATGCTGATGCCATTAAAGCCGCGGTTCGACATGTACAGGAACTTGCCATTGGGGGTGATGTGTATATCAGCGCTGCTGTTCTTGCCGGTGAAGCTCGCGGGCAGGGAAAGTACCGAGTCTTGCAGCACGGTCAGTGCACCGGTCTTCTTATCGATCTTAAAGGCGCAGACAGAAGAAGTCATCTCTTCTGACAGGTATAAGAAGTTGCCGTTCGGGTGAAAGGTAAAGTGCCGTGGGCCTGAGCCCGGAATGACGGCGGCTTCTTTCTGCTGAGAGGGCTCGAGCTTGCCCGTGTTCAGGTTGAAGTTATAGCTATAGACTTTGTCGGCGCCCAGGTCGGCCGCATAGAGAATACGGTTGTCGGGTGAGATCAGGGCCGAGTGAATGTGCGAGCTTTCCTGCCGGGCGGGGTTGACGCTGCTGGCAATATACTTTTTCGAATCGGAGGGGTTGCCAACCAGGCCGTCTTCAAATAACGGCAGTACCACCAGGTTGCCTTCGCCGTAGTTGGAGACAAAGGCGTATTGACCGGTTTTATCAAAGCTGATGTGGCAAGGATCGGCACCAAAGGAAGAACGATTGTTGAGATCACTGAGGCGGCCGGTCTTGGCGTCGATGGCAAAGGCACTGACGGAGCCTTCCAGGTCACTGTCCTTCGCCCTGCCGCGGTTGACCGAGTATAAGAATTTGCCGGTGGGATGAATGCCCACAAACGACGGACTTTCGGGTGTCGGCGCGGTTTGTACCAGCGTGAGCGTGCGCTTGGCGCGGTTGAAGTTATAGACGTACAGCCCGGCACTGCCGCGCACACTGAAGGTGCCTACGTAGAGAAGCTCTTTTTTACCCGAGGTCTTCGTTTTTTGTGTTTTGGTTTGTCCCCATCCCCATATGGTTGGGGCAAGCAGACACAGGATGACTGGCAACAGGCGTAGTTTTCGGTACATAGGTTCTCAAGGTTCAGGTCGCTTGCCGGAAGGTACTTAACAAATGTCAGATTGCCACTTCCTGGTATTGCTGTACAGTAATTTTCTTGGAGTGCGCCAGGGAGGCGTAGAGGGCGCCGCTGGGTTTCATAAAACGATTACGGGTCTTGGGGTCGGTTTGATACAGGCCGAACCGCATAGAAGGACCGAGGTGCCACTCGACATTGTCCCACGTGCTCCAGTGGTAGTACCCCTGGATGTCGATGCCGTCGTGAATGGCCTGGTGTATGATGGCGGCGTAATCCTGGATGGCCTGTAGCCGCAGGAAGTCGCTCTCGTCGCAAACGCCGTTTTCAGTGATGATAATGGGCTTTTTATACTTGTTCCAGTACCGGTCCAGGCAGGTGCGCAGGCCTTCCGGATAGTACTCCCAGATGTCGTCGTGTTTGCGGCCCAGGTCTTTGATCTTCTGCGGGTGGTTGAGGTAGGTAATCGGCAGCGGGTCGTGCGAAATGCGGCCATAGTAGCTCATGCCAAAAAAGTCAACCTTTTCGAAATGCTGGGGCACGTAGTCCATGAACCACCAGTCGCTGAGGCGGGCGGGGAACCAACCCAGGATGTTTTCGGCTGCGAAGACGGCGCAGTTGTGCGAAATGCCCACGGGGTGGTGCGGGAACCGCGATTTCAGGTAGTCGTAAATCTGGTCGTGGGCCTTGCCCATGTTGACGACCACTTTGCCGGCCGCCAGCGGGTTGATCTTAAACGGGGGAAAGAAGCCCGTGAGCCATCCGAAGCTGGCGTATACATTCGGCTCATTAAAGGTATTCCAATACGATACATACTCGCCGTATTCGTCGATGACACGGCGGGCGTAGTCGATCCAAAGGGGGATATTTTCCTCCTTTTCCCAGCTATTACGTTTGGAAAACCACAGTGGGTTGGAGAAGTGGTGCAATACCATCATGATGGATACACCACGGGCTTTCAGGCTTTTAAGGAGGGTATGATAATGCAGGCGTGTAGCTTCGTCGAAGGCGCCGTAAGGCTCGCGCTGCAGCTTGCTCCACATGAGGCTCATGCGGTAGCTCGGGGCCAGCGTGGCGATGATGTTCACATCTTCTTCCAGTCGCAGCTCGTGGTCGGTCGTTTGATCGAACACGTGTCCATCACGGCACTTGATGCCCTGCCAGTCGTGCTCGAAGGCCGTCTCGACCTGCACGGCCGCGGTGCTAGTTCCGAAGATAAACTTTTCGGGAAACGTTAGCCTCATGATTATTTGCGTGTCACTGCGCTCTGCGCAGTCTCCCATTCTTTCCAATACCGGCGCAGCACGCGAACGTCTTGCGCCATGCACGGATAGAGATCTTCTACCCTGGGAACAGGCGGCAGTACGCCGACGGCCAGGTGGGAGGAGGTAAGTCCGCCAGTCCACTCGAAGTGCCCCGGGTCATACGGCTTGCGCCAGCGACCGCCCCAGCGGAGGCCCAGCTTTTCGCCTTCCACGCCCACGCTTTTCCAAAGGGCTTTGTTGTCCCACACGGCTACGCCGTTCACCACCGGAACAACGTCCACCGCCAGGCCATACTGATGTTTGGATTTGCCGGCGCCCGAGTTGGTATATTTCTTTCCCATGACCTTGTATTCGTTTTGTTTGGCATGGGTGCGGTATGATTCTACGACTGCCAGGGTAATGCCCTTGGCTTCGCACGTTTCGATCAGGGTTTTGATGCGGTCGCGGAAGTAGGGGTGCAGCGCATTCAGATCGGTGATCATGGGCATGGCACCACGGTCTTTTCCAAAATGAAAGTTCTCCACATACTGCCAGTGTTTCCAACCATTCAGCGTATCGATGGCCTCGACGGCTTCTTCCACCTCCAGCGACACCGTAACGTCGGCATCGGTTACGATCACTTCCTCTACCGGGGCGCTGTAAAAAAACTCGGCGTGCTCGCGGCAATCATAGGAGGCAAACAATGAGCTGTGTTGCGCCTGGGCAGTGAAGCATATGCTGCACAGCAGGGCCGCGGCAAGTAGGAGGGATTTAGGCATTTTTTTCAATGTCATACAGGGCACAAAGATATGACTTTTAGCAATTTAGCACTTTATCCAAAAGTTAAGCTTCGAAGGGGATTTTACCGGTGTAATATTTTCGGCATTACAGATGGTCGCATTCGTTTCCGAACGCTGAAAGTGTACAAAACGAAAGAGGCCGCCCGGAGAGCAGCCTCTTGTATGCCGGTTGACGGTATCTGGTCGTCAGGCCGTTAGTTGACAGCGTTGTCTTTGCCCAGCTCATCCATCATGGACTGGTATTTGGTCTTCAGGGCTTCGTCCGTTGTAAGGGCTTTCTTCACTTTGTTAAAAGAAGCCACTCCCACGTAGTCCTTGGCCAGCAGTTGATACGTTTCCTTGATCTTGGCAGTACCTTGCTCGCGAAGGGCAATGACTTCTTTTACAAAGCGGATCTCGTCGGTCGTTGCCTGGGCTTCGAGCAGTTTGGTCTCGTCGCCAATGATCTTGTACAGCTCATTGTATCGTGCCACAGGCATGGCCTGGTTGTCTTTCACCATGGTCTTGATTTCACCTGACAGTTCAGTCTGCATCTCGTTGATCGAGTCCATGGCCACTGCATACTTCTTCAGCTCTTCATCGGTTACGGCAGCCGCGCTCTGCGCATCTTGTGCAAACAGTGGTGCGGAAGCCAGGGTCAGGAAAAAGATTCCCGTTAAAAATGTTGACTTCATACTCGCGATGGTTTTTTTATTGTTGTAGATACGTTTAATAAGCATGATACTAACGCAAAAGCTAGAAGCCATCGTGTTTCCCGTGAGCGGTTAATTTTGCTTTTTATTGGAAAAAAAATGCCACCCCAGACAGTGGGGCGGCATCGATCAATCCCTTCTATTCACAGCCAACAACAGTATTATCAGGCGTCAGCCTTGAGCTTGGGTGCGCCGGCGAGTATTTCGACGTCGGCCAGGGCGGCGAATTTCTCAAAGTTCTTGAGGAACGCTTCTGCCAGGTACTGCGCCTTGTGGTCATAGGCATCTTTATCATTCCACGTTTCGCGTGGGTTGAGCAGGCCGTCTGGCACGCCCGGGCAGGCGAGGGGTACGGCCAATCCAAAGATCTCGTGGTTTTCGTATTCGACGTTATCGAGCTTGCCTTCCAGTGCAGCGGTAATCAGTGCGCGGGTATATTTCAGGCTCATGCGCGTGCCGGTGCCATAGGGGCCGCCCGTCCAGCCGGTGTTGACCATCCATACACGCACGCCCGCTTCCTGCATCTTGTTGCTGAGCATGGTGGCATATTTAGCCGGATGCAGCGGCATGAACGGCGCACCGAAGCAGGCCGAGAAGGTCATGGTCGGCTCCGTCACGTCGGCTTCCGTGCCCGCTACCTTGGCAGTATAGCCGGAGATGAAGTGGAAGGCCGCTTGCCCCGGCGTGAGTCGCGCGATGGGCGGTAATACGCCGTAGGCATCGCACGTCAGGAAGAAGATATTCTTCGGGTTCCTGCTCAGAGACGGCTGCACCGTGTTACAGATGTAGTCGATCGGGTAGCTCACGCGAGTATTTTCGGTGCGTGTGCCATTGGCGAAGTCAACCTCGTCGGTGCCTGTTTTATAGCCTACGTTTTCGAGGAGGGCGCCGGCGCGTATAGCCCGGTAGATGTCAGGCTCTTTTTCTTCCGTCAGGTCGATCGTCTTGGCGTAGCAGCCGCCTTCAAAGTTGAAGATGACGTTGTCGGGTGTCCAGCCGTGCTCGTCGTCGCCGATGAGCTTACGATTGGGGTCGGCCGACAGCGTGGTCTTGCCCGTGCCCGAAAGGCCGAAGAAGATGGCAGTGTCGCCGGCCGCGCCGACGTTGGCTGAGCAGTGCATGGCGAGGACATTCTGCTGATGGGGTAAGATGAAGTTGAGCACGGTAAAGATGCCTTTCTTGATCTCACCGGTATACCCGCTGCCACCGATCAGGATCACCTTGCGGGTGAAGTCGATGATCGAGAAGTTATGCTGGCGGGTGCCGTCGACAGCCGGATCGGCGTGAAAACCCGGCGCGTTCAGCACCAGCCACTCGGGCTCAAAGTTGCCAAGCTCTTGTTCGGTCGGGCGGATGAACATATTGTGCACAAACAGGTTCGACCAGGCGTATTCGTTGACCACGCGCACACGCAGGCGATAGCGTGGGTCGGCGCAGGCAAATACATCGCGCACGTAGAACTCCTTGCCTTCCAGATACTGCAGCATCTTCTGATGCAGTTGGGCAAACTTGTCGGGGGAAAAGGGGATGTTGAACTGGTTCCACCACACGGCGTCCTGCGTCAAAGCGTCCTTGACGGTAAACTTGTCTTTTGGAGACCGCCCGGTGAACTCACCCGTGTCGATTGCCAGCGCGCCACTTGTCGTCTTCTTCGCTTGTCCCAGCTTGAGCGCTTGCTCCGCCAGCGCACCGGGCGATACATTCCAATGCGCTTTTCCTCTGGGAATACCAAAGCTGTCCGTCCCGACGGATCGGGACTTAGTTCCGGATTCTAACATGTTTGTTGGGTTAATGAGTTGAACAAAGTTAGGTATTTTGATAGTGTTTCAATCGTTTGCAATGAATTTTTTGTTTCCTTTGCGCCCGGAATGGTCATTTGCGAAAACCAAATTCTCGCCCTACTTTCGGGCGTTTTTGGAATAACATTTTGCCGGAAGACCTATACCTAAGCTGATCATCTGTTTTCATGAGTACAGACAAAACTTTTTTTGGCCACCCCCGTGGTCTTGCGACGCTGTTTTTTACCGAAATGTGGGAGCGATTCAGCTACTACGGGATGCGCGCCTTGCTCTTACTCTTCATGGTTGCCTCCGTTGAAAACGGCGGCATGGGCCTGGATGACAAAACGGGCGGCGCCATTTACGGCCTTTACACCATGTTTGTGTACCTGTTGGCACTGCCCGGCGGGTGGTTGGCCGACAAATTCTTCGGATTGCGCAAATCGATTTTTTATGGAGGGTGTATCATCGCCCTGGGCCACTTTTGCCTGGCATTTCCTTCACAAGAGACATTCTTTGTAGGCCTGCTTTTTATCGTGATCGGTACGGGGCTGTTGAAACCCAACATCAGCAGCATGGTGGGCGAGATCTACCCGCCGGAAGATCAGGTGCGACGCGATGCAGGATTCTCTATATTTTTCATGGGCATTAACTCCGGCGCGCTGGTCTCGCCGATCATCGTCGGCTACCTGGGGCAAAATGTAAATTGGCACTATGGTTTTGCGGCCGCGGGCGTCGGAATGATCCTGGGCGTCATTCAATATAAACTGACGGAAAACTATCTCGGCACGGTAGGCCTGGAACCGGCACGCCATGCGGACCCTGCACAGCAAAGAACGCAGGAGAGAAACATCCGCTATGCTTTGTGGATCATTGGTTTGGGCCTCGTAGCGCTGGTGGTATTATTGTGGACCCGCACGATTACCATCAACCCGGTGGCTTTTGCACAAGGCTCCGGCGTGGTGTTGCTGATTAGCGTGCTGCTATACTTTATCTACGTGTTTATCTTTGAAAAGCTCAGTGCCGATGAAAAGAAAAAGGTGCTGGCCATTTTTATATTCTTTGTCGTGACGACGGCATTCTACGCTGGCTACGAGGGACAGGGCTCTTCGCTCAACCTGTTTGCCGACCGTTATACGGACCGGCTCTTTGGCAGCTTCAACATGCCGGCCAGTTGGTTGCAGTCTGCGCCGCCCATCTTTGTCATCTTGTTTGTACCGGTCTTTACCTGGTTGTGGTCAACGTTGGCCAAGCATAAACTGAATCCGATCACGCCTGTGAAATTGGCTTTGGGCCTATTCTGGATGGGCCTGGGCTACCTGGTCATGATGGGCGCCGCCGAGATTGTTATGAACGGTAATAAGCCGGGCATTTCGTGGCTGGTGATAACCTATATGTTACATACCTTCGGTGAGATCTGTTTATACCCCATTGGCCTGAGCGGTGTGACCAAGCTGGCGCCCAAACGGTTGGTGGGCCAAATGATGGGGGTGTTTTTTATGGCGTTGGCCCTGGGCAACTTGTTTGCCGGGTTGTATGCCGGCGAGTTTAGCGAAGACGTGCTCGCAAAAAATCCTTCGCTGATGATCGACTTGTTCGCACTGATCGTGAAGATCATGTTTGTGGCCGGTGTGATCGTGCTGGTGTTTGCCAAGCCTATTCGCAAGCTGATGGGCAACATCCGCTAATGACTGTGTAACTCATTATACCTACCTATGGATGTAAATAAAACGTTTAAGCCGTATGTGCCGCCGGAGACCACCATGGCGGAGTTTACGGTGAAGTCCGTATTGGTCGGCTCGCTGTTCGGCATTTTGTTCGGCGCGTCGACAGTATACCTGGCGTTGAAAGCGGGACTCACGGTGACGGCCTCGATTCCCATTGCGGTTATTGCCATTACGCTGGGACGGAAATTTCTCAAGACCACCATTCTCGAAAACAACATCATTCAAACCACGGGTTCGGCGGGCGAGTCGATCGCCGCAGGCGTGGTGTTTACGCTGCCGGGCTTTTTGTTCTTGTCGCCCGATGCCAGTGGCGAGAGCATTGGCGAGCACTACTTCAATTACTTAACAATCCTGATCCTGGCGGCCTTTGGTGGTATGTTGGGTACGCTCATGATGGTGCCGTTGCGCCGGTCGCTGATCGTAAAAGAACATGGCGTGCTGCCATACCCGGAAGGCACCGCCTGCGCATCTGTGCTGCAGGCCGGCGAAAAGGGTGGGGTGTTTGCACAGACCGCCTTTATCGGCATGGGCGTGGCCACAGTCTACGCCTTGCTGCAAAAAGTACTTCACGTCATTGCCGAAGTGCCGTCGTTTGTCACGTCGCAGGCCAATAAATACTGGCCGTCGGCAGCGACCCGCGGTGAGATCACTCCGGAGTACCTGGGTGTGGGCTATATCATCGGCCCCCGCATTTCCGGCATCCTGGTGGCCGGCTCGGTGCTGGCCTGGTGGGCGCTGACGCCACTGTTGACCACGCTGGTGTCGCCTGATACTATAGCCCTCCAGTTGGTAAAGCTGGGCTACCTGGCCGACATCAACACGTCGGGTGGACCCGGCGCGTGGGATGCCGGTGCGCATACCTTTGGTAGCTATGCCGATGCGATCTACCGGGCGTACATTCGCCAGATCGGTGCGGGTGCTGTGGCCGCCGGTGGTTTTATTACCCTGCTCAAGACCATTCCAACGATCGTTTCTTCCTTCCGCGAAAGCATTGCCTCCATGCGCAGCGACGCGGGCACGCAGACCAACGTGGTGCGTACGGAACGTGATCTTACCTTTAAGGTCGTCATCATCGGTAGCATTGCCCTGGTATTGCTGACGGCCATGCTTCCGGATAACATCATCCCCGGCGACAATATTTTGCAAAAGCTGATCATCGGTATCCTGATCGTCGTCTTCGGGTTCTTCTTTGTAACGGTCTCCAGCCGCATCGTTGGTTTGGTGGGCACGAGTAACAATCCTATTTCGGGTATGACCATCGCCACGCTGATGGGTACATGTTTGATCTTTACCAGCGTGGGCTGGTCCGGTAAGTTTTATGAGCCACTGGCACTGGTCGTAGGCGGTATGATCTGTATTGCCGCTTCCAACGCCGGGGGGACTTCGCAAGACCTCAAGACGGGTTATATCGTGGGGGCTACACCACGTTACCAGCAGCTGGCATTATTTATCGGTGCCATCGTTTCGTCGGTTGCCATTGGTGTGGTCGTGCAGATTCTGGATACGCCTACACCCGAGATGGTCGCGCAAGGCCTGCAGCATGCGATTGGAAGCGACAAATATCCGGCTCCGCAATCTACACTCATGGCTACGCTGGCCAAGGGCATCCTGTCGTATAACCTGGACTGGCAGTTTGTGATGGTCGGGGTGTTTATCGCCATTACCATGGAGCTGTGCGGTATCAAGGCATTGGCGTTCGCCATCGGGCTGTACCTGCCGCTCTCCACTACGTTGCCCATCTTCGCCGGTGGTGCGCTGAAGGGATACATTGACTGGAATGCAGAACGCAAGGGTGAGAAGAAAGAAGAAGACGAGCTAAGCCGTGGTAGCCTGTTTGCCACAGGCCTGATTGCCGGTGGCGCCCTGACGGGCGTGCTGGTTGCCATCCTGGCCGTATTCCTGCCGACAGTTATGGACTCGATGAATGTGGAGCACCACCTGGTGGCTGGTATCGGTACCGATGTGTACCAATTGCTTGGAGTTGCGTTTTTTGTTGCGATGATGTTTATGTTGTATCGTTTGGCGAAGGAGAAGTAATTCGTCGGTCGACGACACGATAGTATCAAAGTATAAGGCCGCTCCCGGGATGGGGCGGCCTTGTGCTTTTATACGGGTATAAACTTAATATTGGGAAGACGGAGATTGGCCCGATATTGGCATCATGCGGGATATAAAGTTATTGATATACGTTAAATCTCTACAGACACATGATACGGAAATGGCTACCGTTACTGGTTGGACTGGTGACACTGTTCGGTTGTGACAACGACGACGATCCAAAGAGCAATAAGGTGCTGCGCTTTTCGGCACCGGATGATTTTCAGCAGGAGGAAAGTTATTGGATCGTTATATCAGACGCCGGGGGCAATGTATTGGATACAAAGCAGCTTCACGGCATGAGCACCTATACATTCGGATTCCCGTCGAACCTAACAACCGAGTCGGTTACGATGACGCTGGTTCGTAATTTTACATTCGGGGAATTGGGATCAACTACCTTTGTCACAACGTATACGGATGTGCGCCCGGGAGACTATCATTTTCCAGACTATAACAATACAAGCGGATATCGTAATACTGCATACCTGACGCTTCCGGGTTTTCGGACGGAGGATGACCGGTTTGACTGGATCTTTCCCGGGGGCTTAACGGTAGAGGATGTAGAAGGTCCGGAACCGGCGTCGGAAGCCAGGGTGTGGTACGAAGGCGACAAGTCAGGATTTTTGCTGATGTCAAAGGAACGACCATATCGATATCAGTATACGGAGTTGTTTAAGGACTTCCCGCATTATACACTGAATCCAGATTACCTTGAATTCTGCAGCCATCGAACAATTGGCAGGCCTGCCGGCGACATTTCATACTTACGGGTGACCGGTATTAATCCATACGGTGAGTTTCCGTACTATTTCACACAAGACCAGCAGATATTAGCGGGAACAAGCCTTGAGGTTCCTGTCATGCCTCCTTCTGTTTTCAATTCGTATGCGCTTGCTTTTTTGTTAAAGAATACTCAAACAGGCAAAATGTATGGTGCCTCTTGGAGATACTCCGAGCTTCCTGCCGAATTGCCGGTGCTGGAAAGCAACGTAGAGAATTTCGCCGTAGGCGTAAACAGTGTTCATTGGGAGACAAGCGCTACCCAGGCGCTGGACGCTGTCAGCATCGTTGCTTCAACTTCTTCCGATGATAACAGCGTGAGCTGGGAAATAAATGGTGCCAGTGGCAAACAACGCGTCGTCATTCCTGATATTCCGGACCAGGTTCCTATGTCGGGCATACGCGATCAGGAGGCACTAAGAAAGTTTACGACATTGGCGCATGAAAATGGAGCGCAGGTCACCCTGATAGCGTCTCAGGACTTTAACGGATATTGGGAATACATTTTAAAAGAGGCTTTGCAAAAAACGGAATTCACCACACGCTACTGCCTGACCATGACACAATTCGTAACGCCGTAGACGGACTACACCCCAGGTTTTATCACAGAAGGCCGCCTCATTCGGGCGGCTTTTTCATATGTAAATGCTTGTTTAGTATCAGTATAAATATTAACTGGAGTATAAGATTATATATTTCGGGTAAGGAATCCTGGCGGCAATACGAAATTATTACCTGTATATACTTGAGTGTGCACATACATGGCAGACGTTGCCCGTGCCCGTGGCACATGAAGGGCGAGTGTACGAAGCATGTATATTTACCTATATAACTATTAATCCTTAAGTATCTATGAAAATGAAATGTTGGCCCCTGGTTGTGCTACTGGCAACGATTTCACTACGAGCTTAAGAGAATATCCAGAACATACCAGTTACCTGGACGTAGATGTAAAGCCGAACCTGGTGCCAGGCATCTCGTTAACCTGGACGGAGTTTTTGACTAAGTCGGAACAGGTGATCCCCCAATAACATTATCCAATCCGTACAAACAAAAAAAGCCTGGCCGTCGATTGACAGCCAGGCTTCTTTTATGATGAGATGTTTAAGGCTTAGTAATCGCCAAGTGTTTCTTCCAGCTGTGCAAGCGCTTTTTTCAGCTCTTCGTCGTTGGGGGCAACACCGTGCCACTTGTGCGAGCCGACCATGTAGTCGACGCCGTGGCCCATTTCGGTTTTCATAAGGTTCATGACGGGTTTACCGCCTTTGGCAAGCTTCTGGGCGTTCTCCAGGCCGGCTACGACCTCGTCCATGTTATTGCCATTGAACTCTTGCACGATCCATCCGAAGGATTCCCACTTGGCACGCAGGTTAAGCAATGGCAGGATCTTATCTACGGGGCCGTCAATCTGCTGACCGTTGTAATCGACGGTCGCTATGAGGTTATCTACCTTGTTTGCGCCAGCGTACATGGCGGCTTCCCAGACTTGTCCTTCCTGAAGCTCGCCGTCGCCCATGAGGACGTATACAAAACGGTCGTCGTTGTTCAATTTTTTGGCTTGTGCTGCGCCGTTGGCTACGGAAAGACCCTGGCCTAACGACCCGGAGGCTATACGAATGCCCGGCAGGTGCTCATGCGTGGCTGGGTGACCTTGCAGGCGGGAGTTCAGCATACGGAACGTAGCGAGCTCTTTTTTATCGAAGTAGCCGGCATGTGCCAGCGTAGAATAAAACACCGGCGAAATGTGGCCGTTGGAAAGAAAAAATATGTCTTCACCCTTGCCGTTCATGTTGAACTTGGGGTCGTGCTTCATGATCTTAAAATACAGGGCCACAAAAAAGTCTGTACAGCCCAGCGAGCCGCCCGGGTGGCCTGATTGACAGGCGTGTACCATGCGAACGATGTCTCTGCGGACCTGGGAGCTTAACTGGCGAAGTTTATTGATGTCTGTTGTCTGGCTCATGCAAATGGCGATGTTTGGTCGCGAAGATGCTGTAAATTTTGGAGAAAACGAAAGCGGCCTTCCCAAAAGTCAGGAGCCCTCCAAACAAAAAAACCATCTCGTTGCTGAGATGGTCTTTTCTATATTCTTAAGTCGTTACCTTCTTACGGAGCAGGTGTTTCAGTGGCCGGTGCGCCGGCAGCGCTGTCGGTACCGAGGTTCATGTCCGGAGCGGTTTGTGCGGGAGCTTGCTCACCAGCACGGTCCAGCATTTTGTTGGAGCCTTCTGTACCACGGCTTACGCCGATATAGTTGGTAGACAGTACCAGGATCATGATGGCGATAATGAACGTCCAGGTTAGTTTTTCAAGCAGGTCGCCGGTCTTCTTTACACCAATGATGTTGCTCGCGGCAGAACCGCCAAATTGGCTTGTAAGACCACCGCCTTTAGAGTTTTGGGCCAGGACGACAAGCACCAACAGTACAGCGAACAGGATGATCAGGCTAATGACAATTGTATACATAAGTTATTTTTTCAACTCTTCAATTTGAGCCGCAAAGTAAGCCTTTTTTTGTGGAAACTTCCAAATAAGCTTCTTTAAAACCTCGATGGCTTTGTCTTTCTTTCCTTGCTTGAGCAAGATTTCGACCAGCGTCTCGGATACGATGTTGTCGCCAAACTCGCCGGCCTTGATGGTAGAAAGGTCACCTTGCGGCGGCGGCAGGGGTTTTTCTTTGGATTGTGCAATGCTGGGCGCACTCCTGATGAAATGATCGATCATTTCGAGCTGCTCTTTCAGCTTCTCGTTTTCGGGTGTGAGCGTTTCTTTATTGGCAATCTCATCGATCAGCTCTTCGCCGTTATTGTCCTTCTTCTTGCGTCTACGTGCGGCGGCAGGCGTTTCCACTTCCTGACTGGCGGCCCGCGCCAGCTCGATGATACGCTGCTTTTTGGACTTTATCGGGCTTTGGTCATTGTCCGATGCGGCAGTATCGTCGTCGTCCGTGTCTTCATCACCAATCGGAGACAAGACAGGAGTGGAGGGTACTTCGGGCACCGCCATCGTGGACGGGGTGTCGGAGAACAATAATTCAAAATTTGCCTTCAGTACATGCAGGCGTTCCAGGTCCTGGATCACCTCTTGGGCTAGATTGTCGTCATCCTCTTGTGTAACCGTAGCGGGCAGATTGCCATACGTAACGGAGGGGATGACGCCAAGCGCACCCGGTGCCATTTGCCTGGGGGCTGTTTCCGCCGTCATCATTTCGCGGAGCACACCGCGGTCAGCCGCATACACGGCTGCCTGTTGCAGCTCGGCTTGATGATTGATGAACCCGTGGTCTTTGGCCACGCGGGCAGAAAGCGTGTGCAGCAATTGGCTGTAGGGGAAAGCCTCCTTCAAAGAAAGGACGGCCTGCGCTTCCGCCGCAGAGCTCTCGGGGTAGCGTCTCAGTACGTGTATGAAGAGGTTTTTTTCCACAGTCAAGGGGCCTGATTGGTAAAAATACTAAATTTTACCAGTTGGCAACAGACGCGTTGTAGATGTCGTTGACGAGACGTGCAAAAATGTCTTTAGTCAGTCGCTCTTCTATGTCAGTGAAATTTTGGTCGTTCGTAAAATCCTGATAAAACGAGAACGATTTGTCCTTGAAGGACATGGTCTCGTCCAGGGTATTGACGTACGTAACCTTTATCGTGATCGTCAGCCGTGTCGACGAAGCGTTGCTGAACTGGCCCTGGTCACCCGTGGCTACCGGCGCGATCGGGGTCAGGCGAAAGTCGGTGATCTCCCCGTCCATTTGCAGTTCGCCATTGTCGGTTATCACCGACAGGTTGGAGTTCTGAATGAGGTAGTTCTTCAGGTCGTTGGTAAAGGTCTGGCCCATGTTGGCAGGCCCCAGGTCGGCGTTGTTGTAAAACTCGCTCATCGAAATGGTCTTGGCCTGGGTGGCCGACCCGTTGAACGAGTATACGCCACATCCCTGCAATACAACGGCCAGCACGGCCACAAGGGTAAAGGCCTTCACCTGCGCAGAGGCGATGGTATTATTCTTCCAAATCATACTGTTTGATTTTACGGTATAGGGTTCGTTCGGAAATACCCAAATCCCGTGCCGCATATTTACGACGGTTATTATTTTTTTGAAGCGCCCGCATGATCAGCTCTTTCTCCTTCTTCTCGATCGAGAGTGAGTCGTCCTCGGTCTCGTGGGTGATGTCATGTACATCCTCTACGTTGGCGTCATCATCGGGCAGAGACGACGACACATTTAGCAATACCGGTTCAGAGGCTGTAGCCGGGTGATGCTCGTTGGCATCAAGGCCTTCAAACAGATCCGGGTGGTCTTTCACCACCTGTGCCTTGCTCTGGTTGGAGTAGTTGTCCAGCACAAGCTTCTTCAGATCATTGAAGTCCTTCTTCATGTCGAACAGGACCTTATATAGTATGTCGCGTTCCGACACGCCGTCCTTGTCGTTGTTGGCCGTTTTATAAAGGGCCGGTAAGCTGTTTTGCTTGGGCAGGTAGCGCAGCAGGATGTCGGCATTGATCTCTTTCTCGTCTGTCGACAGCACGGAGATTTGCTCTACGAGGTTTTTCAGCTGGCGAATGTTGCCGGGGAAGCGATACTTCAGCAGTACTTCCTTCGCGTCGTCCGTCAGTGCGATGGGCTTGACACGATACTTGTCGGCAAAGTCCGATGCAAACTTGCGGAAGAGCAGCTCGACGTCGCGGCCACGCTCGCGCAGCGGCGGTACGTAGATCGGCACGGTGCTAAGGCGATAATATAGGTCTTCGCGGAACTTGCCTTCCTCTACGTTGCGCATCAGGTTGACGTTGGTGGCCGCGACGACACGCACGTCCGTCTTTTGTACTTTCGAAGAACCGACTTTCAGGAACTCTCCATTTTCCAACACGCGCAGCAGGCGCGCCTGCGTACCCAGAGGCATTTCGCCAATTTCGTCCAGGAATATAGTGCCCCCGCTGGTCACTTCGAAATAACCTTTGCGGGCTTCGTGGGCCCCGGTAAAGGATCCCTTTTCGTGTCCGAAAAGCTCGGAGTCGATCGTGCCTTCGGGAATGGAGCCACAGTTAATGGCGATGAATTGTCCGTGCTTGCGCGCGCTCAGGTGGTGAATGATCTTCGAGAACGATTCTTTACCACTACCGCTTTCGCCGGTGATGAGGACGGACATATCGGTTGGTGACACTTGAATGGCCACACTTACGGCGTTGTTCAGTAGCGGCGAGGTGCCGATAATGCCAAACCGCTGTTTTACACTTTGTATTTCTGCGTCTGTAATTGCCATAACTCGGTTGTTTGTTATTGCACCGCGCGGCCAATCAGCGTGCCGCCGGTACACTCGTCTACCAATACCTGTACATACTGCCCTTTCTGGTATTGTTCACGCGGGAAGACGATCACCTTGTTCGCCGTGTTACGGCCATGTAGGAAGTCTTCCGATTTTTTTGAAAATCCTTCGATCAGTACTTTGTGCACCTTACCAACATCGCGTAGGTTGCGTTGTAGCGAGTGCGCGCGTTGTTTGACAATGATCTCGTTCAGGCGACGGGTCTTTACCGCCAACGGAATGTCGTCGGGGTACTTCTTCGCCG
Organism: Dawidia cretensis; assembly: GCF_018598175.1. GTDB lineage: Bacteria > Bacteroidota > Bacteroidia > Cytophagales > Cyclobacteriaceae > Ohtaekwangia > Ohtaekwangia cretensis. The sequence goes on along the minus strand of NZ_JAHESE010000041.1, from coordinate 33,455 downwards.
CTGGCGTGCCGGGGCGTTCCGAATAATAGAACATATAGGCAAAGTCATACTGCACGGCGTCCATGAGCGTGAGCGTGTCCTGGTGTTCCTCTTCGGTCTCCGAGCAGAAGCCCGCGATCATGTCAGATGACAGACCGCAGTCTTCGCCGAGGATACGGCGAATGCTGCTCACTTTTTCCAGGTACCATTCGCGCGAGTAGTCGCGGTGCATCAGGTCGAGCACACGCGTGTTGCCACTCTGTATGGGCAGGTGTATATTTTTACAAATGTTTTCGTGACGCGCCATGGTGTGTAGCACGTCGTCGGTAATGTCTTTGGGGTGGGAGGTCGAGAAGCGAATGCGCAAGTCGGGGCTCACCTGTGCCACCCGGTCCAGCAGGTCGGCAAAGGTGATCACGTCGTTGGCGCCGCGTTTTTCAATCCACGCCTTGTTGTTATTCTCGGGACTCCATTTGTAGGAGTCTACATTCTGACCCAGCAGTGTTACCTCGCGGTAGCCACGGTCGAAGAGATCTTGTGCTTCGGCCAGGATCGACTGCGGATCACGGCTGCGCTCACGGCCGCGGGTGAACGGCACCACGCAGAACGAGCACATGTTGTCGCAGCCCCGCATAATAGAAACGAAGGCCGTAACACCGTTGGAGTTCAATCGTACCGGGCTGATGTCGGCATAGGTCTCCTCGCGCGACAGAAACGTATTGATGGCTTTTTCACCTTCGTCCACCTGTCCGATCAGGGCCGGCAGGTCGCGGTAAGCATCGGGGCCGGCGACGAGGTCGACAATCTTCTCTTCCTCCAGGAACTTCGCCTTCAGGCGCTCGGCCATACAGCCCAGCACACCCACCAGCATCTCAGGTTTGTGTTTCTTTAAGCCGTTGATGTGGTTCAGGCGGTGGCGGACGGTTTGCTCGGCCTTTTCGCGAATAGAGCAGGTATTTAAAAAAACCACGTCGGCCTGCAGGATATCCGAGGTTGTGTCAAATCCCTCTTTTTGTAAGATGGACGCGACGATCTCACTGTCGGAATAGTTCATCTGGCAGCCGTAGCTCTCAATGTAGAGCTTGCGGGCTTTGCCGGTATTTTGATCCTTGGACACCTGGAAAGTCTCGCACGCTTCGGTCTCACGGGGCGTTATGACGTCCAGGTCTTCGATCAGGTTTTTCATGGTCGATGGTCGTTGCTCAGTAAATCGCAAAAATACAATTTTTAGTGTTTAAAGTGACATCTTGTCAGTAAAACCTGTCTTGGATAACGCGATTTTACGCCAAATGCGCGTAGTCACTGTGGATTCCGGTTTGTACCTTGCCGCCAATATCGTACTGACAACCTGATAACATGGCGCTGATTAAATCCGTTCGTGGACACGAGCCCCGCTTTGGGAAAAACTGTTTTCTGGCCGACAACGCCACGGTGGTGGGAGAGGTTGTCATGGGCGACAATTGCACCGTGTGGTTTAACGCCGTGGTGCGCGGCGATGTACACTCCATCACCATTGGCGACAACACCAATATCCAGGATGGCGCGGTGATCCATTGCACCTACCAAAAGGCTAAAACGGTCATTGGCAGCAATGTATCCATTGCCCACAACGCTATTGTGCATGGATGCACCGTGCACGATAATGTGCTGGTCGGCATGGGCGCGATCGTCATGGACGACGCCGAGATCGGCAGTGATTCGGTTATTGCCGCGGGCGCCGTGGTGCTCGCAGGCACCAAGGTGGAGCCGGGCAGCATCTATGCGGGCATGCCGGCGCGCCGGGTCAAAGACATTACCGACGAGATGCGGGCGGTGATTCGCCGTACGGCCGGAAACTATCCGATGTACGCCGAATGGTTCAAATAAACACATATTTGACATTGCTTTTTTACGTAAGCCCCCGGAAATTGCAACGAGAATAAAGCCCTTCATTGCGCCGTAAAGCGTGCGGCGTTTACCATTTTATTTTTTAAATTAAAGCAAAAGACATCCTTAAGGATAATCGAGGTATGGCAACACCAGAGAACATAGGGTTTACCCAAGACGTTTTGAACGACTACCGGGCCCAGATAGAAGCTTCGGGCAGAAGCTTTGTTTACGACGACGAAGACGAGAACTCGGACGAATACGCCCATTTCTACTTTATTGGCAAGTACGAAGGTCGCGACGTAGTATATGACGCCGTGATCTATACGCTTCGGCTACAGCACGAAAGCGAGCTTTACGAAATTGCCGAACACCGCGCCGCCAAACATTTCCCGCAGTATAAAAAGATCTCCTACGAGGAAGACGAGAACGGGAACCTCGCAGCGCTTGACCCGCTCGAAGAGGAGATCGGCCTGTTTATGGCCGAAGTAATCATGGAGCTGGAGGAGGATGAAGCCGTCAAGGTAAAGGAGCACGTCGATGTCGACGCCAATGTCGAGTTTGGCGTAAGCCTGGATGCAGGCCTGCATGTGGAGGTCATCAGCCCCAAGGTCATCGATAAGTTCATTCGTGAATTCAACGACGACACCCTCAAGCTGGACGCCACCCTGTATACGTTTCAGACCCAGGAAGCCGATTAGGATCAGCGGGGCGCCCCGTTTGCCATTTATTAAATTCTGACCATATTTGCGCCCTGAACTTGAACCTTAACCATGAAGAATCTTTCATTGATCCTTAACATCGTGCTGCTGATTGCGGTTGGTGTCCTGTTTTTCCTGCATTTTTCAAAAGATAAGCCGGCTGGCGGCACCGCAACCTCTGCACTGGAGCCCGGTGATCTGCAAGTAGCCTACATCGATTCTGACACCGTACTTAAATATTACGAGTATCTGAAGGTGAACAAAGCCACCCTGGAAGAAAAGACCCAGAAGATGGAGCAGGATTTCCGTAACCGTGCACAAGGCCTGCAAAATGAGATCGCGGCATATCAACGCAACGTATCCAGCATGACCCTGGGACAAGTACGCTCGACGGAAGAAGAGCTGGGCAAGAAGCAACAGAATCTGCAAATGTACCAGCAGAGCCTGAGCCAGGCGTTGATGGAAGAAGAAGCTAAATTGAACCGTGAGCTTTACACCCGCGTAACCGAGTACCTGAAGAAATACGGTAAGGACAAAGGCTTGCAGGTGGTACTGAAGCACGACCCCACCAGCGACGTGCTGTGGGCCAACAACGCCCTGGATATCTCGCAAGATGTTATCACGGGCCTGAACACCGAATACACCGCTGAGAAGAACGGCACCACGCCGAAGAAAGACTCGGCCGCTACAAAATAACCCGGTAAACCCGTAAGGGTATACGGACAACACTTCTAAAATCCGGCTCTGATGTTTCATCGGGGCCGGATTTTTTTATCTTTGATGATTATCCCCGTATGGCAAAAGGGTTAGCGAACGCGTTGCGCATCAAAAGCGAAGAGCAGAAGCAGATTGTACTGATGCTCTGCACAGGCTTTTTTATGGGGGTGTTTATTGCCACCTACCAGGTAACGGCCGACTCGCTATTCCTGAACCGCATGGGCAGTTACCTAGACAAAGCTTTCCTGGTGGCCGGGGGCCTGGGCATCATCACGACCTCTACCTTTGCCTTTTTTCAAAACCGCATCCGGTTTACAACGCTGGCCTTGGGGGCCGTTAGCCTGATTTTGGTGTTTACCCTGGGTGCCTACTGGCTGCTGAACTTTGGTGACCAGGCCTGGCACAATTACTTCATCTTCGCATTGTACTGTATGTCCGGCCCCATGACTGCCATCTTGCTGCTGAGCTTCTGGGGCATCTTCGGCCGGCTGTTTAACTTCCGGCAATCCAAGCGTATCATCGGCTGGATCGACACCGGCCAGCTTATTGCCGCCATCCTGGCGACGCTGGTAGCCATTCCGTTCACGTCTGAAATTATAGAGGATACTTCCGACTACCTGTTGGTTTGTGCCATCAGCATCGCCATCGTATCGATCCTGCTGCTCGCGATCGCATCGTCGTTTACGTTGTCCAAAAATGACCCGCGTGAATTCGGGCAGGCTGTCCGCCGCGAGACACGACTGGTCAAGCTGTTTGGCGACAAATACATTCGCACCCTGTGCGTGTTTCTGCTCATCTCCATGGTTATGTTTGTGCTCGGCCAGTACTCCTTCCAGGAGCTGGTAACCAAACAATATACCGACGAGCGATCGCTCACGAACTTCAACTCATTCTTTGTGGGCGCGGTGTACGGCATCAGCCTCATCATGCAGACGTTCGTGAACCAACGCATCATCAGCAGCTACGGTCTACGTGTATCGTTGATCATTTTGCCGGCTGTAACCGCCTTGTTCGCCGCAGGCTGTATCGGCTTCGGCCTGAGCTTTGGCTTTGAAAAAGAGCTGGCGCCCACGGGCTTCATCTATTTCTTCCTGTTTGTGGCCCTGACACGCCTCTTCAACTGGACGCTGCGCGACTCCCTGGAGAACCCGGTATTTAAGCTCTTCTTTATTCCCCTCGACAACCGGCTGCGTTTCAGTGTACAATCTAAAGTAGAAGGGTTGATGAACGAGGTGGCGCGCTTTGTCGCCGGTCTGGCCATCTTTGGGTTGGCCTTCGTGCCGTTCTTTAACATGCTGTATATCTCAGCGTTTCTCATTCTGCTGGCCGGGGCCTATTTCTTTGTCGTGGGCGGCATGTACCACGGATATCGCAACAAAATCCGCCTCAAGCTCGAGGGATCGGACATCCGCCAGGAGAAGCTTGAAAAAGGATTTACGCTAATCACCCAGAAGCTGGAGCGCATGCTCGACATCCCCCAGGGATCAAAGGCCGTCTTTTCGTATAAGCTCCTGGAAAAGATCAACGCCGGACAGGTCCGGGTGTGGGTGAATAGCCTGATGAAGAACGAAGCAGAGCCCGTGCGTCACTACGCGCAGGAGAAAATGAACGAGCTCAAAGGCCTGTCGGTATCCGACCAATACGTCATTCGTTTGGACGAGAACAAGGTAGACGGCGCGCAAAAAAACATCCTGAGCCGGAGCGAGCTGCAGCTTATCATTCAGCACGGCGGCGACATTACCCAAGCCCGCATTCGCAAGCTGGCACGGTCGAACAACTCCAACGACCGCCTCTATGCGTCCGAGCTGTTGCTGCACACCTCGCGGGAAGAATGTACGTCGTTCCTCATGGAGCTACTGATCGACAGCGAGCCCACCGTGCGCAATACGGCCATCAAAACATCCATCAAGAAATATACCCCCGAGATCATCAATGCCGTGATCGAAAACCTCGGCAGTCCCATCTATAGCAACCAGGCCATGAACGCGCTGGTGCAGATCGGTGCGCCGACCTTGCAAGCACTCGACACTGCGTTTTACCGCAGTGGCCAGAGCACGCAGATGATGCTGCGCATTGTACAGGTTATTGGCCGGGTAGGAGGGCAGCGGGCCAAAGAGATCCTTTGGAACAAGATCGACTATCCCAACAAGGTGGTGGTGTCGCAGGTACTCCTCTCGTTGGGGGAATGCGGTTTCAAAGCAGGTATATCGCAGATCACCCGTATCAAATACGCCATTGAATCCGATATGGCCGACATTAGCTGGAACCTGAGCGCCATACAGGAAGTCGGCAGCGAAAGCTTCAGCGAGCAGATCAAAACAGCGCTGCAGCACGAGATCAAGGGTGACATCGAGCACATCTACATGCTGCTGACGATGTTGTACGACACGCGCTCGATCCAGCTTGTAAAAGAGAACATCGACAGCGGTACGGCTGAAGGTGTGACGTATGCCATCGAGCTACTTGACGTCTTTTTGTCTGAACAGCTCAAGCAACGCGTGATTCCCATCCTCGATGACATATCCGAAGCCGAGCGCATCAGCCGGTTGGAGAACTTCTACCCGCGCATCAAGCTCGACTCGCGCCTGGTGCTGAAGTTTATCATCAACCGTGATTTTACCCAGTCCAACCGGTGGACGAAGGCCTGCGTATTGTTCCAGATCGGCACGCAACGCATCGAAGAATTTAAGCTCGACCTGATCGCGCAGCTGTTCAACCCCGACCTGCTCATCCGGGAAGTGTCGGCGTGGGCGTTGCACCAGATCAATGCGACCGAGTACGAGATGAACACGAAACGGCTAGGCGCCGACATCAAACGTGATCTCGATACACTTATCATCCACTCACGGCGCATGACCCGGTTTGAAAAGATACTCTTCTTCCAGAAGAGTGATATTTTTGAAGGTGTGCCCGGCGTGACCCTGTCATACCTGGCCGACCTAAGCGAAGAGCTGCGGCTAAAAAGCGGCGAATCGCTGACGCTGGACGAACGAGCCAATAACCACTTTTACGTGCTCGTAAAAGGAGCGGTGGCGTTGCAACAACGCGGTGAGCACGCGGCCAGCTTCGCGCCGGCGCAGTTTATCGGCGAAATGCTGGGTTTTCCCAACGACGTGAACACCAATATACTATTGGCGACCTCCACGGCGGTGATCTTGAAATTAAATAAAGACCAGTTTTACGAGCTGCTGTCCGACAACGTCGAGCTGGCGGACAAAGTAGTAGAGTATATATGACACGTAGTAAAAAGATTTTTGCCGGCATGGCAATCGTGTTTGTGTTGGGCATCGCCTGGATAAGCTATGACATCAGCCGGCGGACCACTTTTCCGGGCTCAAAACCGCAATTACAGGAGCGTATCAAGGACACCTATCTGCAAAAAAACGACACGCTCGCCGCCGACTCGGCAACCCATCGGTAACGTTGGAAATCGAATAATAATTTTGGGGAAACGGTCAGGTGATAGAAATTTTGTACAATTTCTTGCGCAATCGGTTGTAGAAATCGAATTAAACCCTAATTTTGATACAGATTAAAGCCAACTATAGACATGACAATCCCCCTTAGTCGAGAACTTCGGGGGATTTTCAATTATATAGACCGTTGTTAAATGCTCTTCATCGCCCATAACATTCCATTCATCTGCGATATTTTCAAGTGGTCGATTTAATGCTGGCGGAAAAGCCCCCGTACTATATCTTTGATTCAAGATTAAAGCCAACTATAGACAGTGATTATCCCCCGGAATCCAGGATTTCGGGGGATTCTCATTTTATACCGTTTTAGAAATTACCGAGCTTTTCTGCGTTTACCCGATTTTTTAAGGTGTCTGCTCATCCCGAAAGGTATCCATAGCTTTGATATAGGTATGACAGGCAGGGGTCATACCCGTATCAAAGCCGTACAAAAGCCCTACTAACGCCCTACTAAAGGCATCCGTAAGCCATCCCAAGCTCACGCCGGTTTTCCGGTCCTGCGCTCACTCTCACGCTGTTTTTTGCTGTATATTTGAGTATGAAGACCCTTCTGTGCGCCTGGATACTACTGCTTGCCGCCATGCAAGCCTGTGTCTACCACAACCTGGACGAGCCGACTCCCGGCGGCGTGAACTGTACCACGGTCGACGTGCAATACGCCGAAAACATTGTCCCCATTATCGATACCAAATGTGCTTTTTCGGGCTGCCACGACGGTGCCAGCGGAATTCCTAACTGGAACGTGCTCACCAATTTACAAGAGCACGCCGCGGAAATCCAGCGTCGCACCCAGTTGCCGGCCAGCGATCCTGCCCACATGCCGCGGGTGGGGAGCCTCACGGAGTCTGAAAAGAACGCTTTATATTGTTGGATCGAAAACGGGGTAAGGGGGGATTAGGTGCGCATGAGGTTTACAGTTTTATTCCTGATTGGCCTGTTGCTCACCTCCGTGCAGGGCTTTGCACAGCATCGGTTTGTACTGGAGCAGTCCACCATATCCTTTTATTCCGACGGCGTTATTGAAGACATCGCCGCCACCAACACCAAGGTTAGAAGCATCTTTGATGCTTCTAAAGGCGATATCGCCTACCTGCTCAATATGAAAGATTTTCAGTTTCAGAAGAAACTGATGCAGGTGCACTTTAATGAAAAGTATGTAGAGTCGGAAAAATATCCGCAAGCTTCCTTCCAGGGACAGATCGTGGGGTTCGACCCGGCGGTGGAAGGTGTGCAACAAGTTAACGCCGTCGGTAAGATGACCATTCACGGTGTGACCAAAGACATACAGTTTCCCGGAACCGTCGAACGCAAAGGCGGTACGCTGGCCATGAAGTCGAACTTTATTATCAAGCTTCAGGACTATGCCATAAAAGTGCCGCAAATTGTCTGGCAGAATATCGCCCAGCAGGTGGAGGTCACCGTCGATTTTAATTACCGCGCCCAATAACCCTATGATCACAAGAATTCTATTTTTTGTCACCCTGTTGCCGCTGCTGGCGCAAGCCCAAGACGACCTGCTGGACGAGCTCAACAAAACCAAACAAGAGACGGATTATACCATCGCCACCTTTAAGGGCACACGGTTGGTCAACGGGCATACCATCGAGACCAAGCAGGCAGGTACGCTGGAGTTTATCTTCGCCCACCGCTTTGGCCCGCTCGACGGTGGCTTGTACGAAATGTTCGGCCTGGACGAAGCCTTCGTGCGCCTGGGGTTGGACTATGGCATTACCGACAACCTGTCGGTCAGCATCGGTCGCAATTCCGCCGACAAGATCATGGACGGCTACCTGAAGTATAAAGCCTTATCGCAGCGCACCGGCAAGAACAGCTTTCCCTTTACCTTGACGGCCCTGGGCGGCGTGGCCTATAGCATTTCGCCCAAGCGCGATAACGAGCCCGAAGGGTTCGGGACGGCCGACCGCCTGGCGTACACCGCGCAGCTATTGCTGGCGCGCAAGTTTTCGCCTCGCTTATCCCTGCAGCTCATGCCGACATTTATTCATAAGAATGCCGTTCGCAAGACCGTTGAGCGCAACGATCACGTAGCGCTCGGTATCGGAGGCCGGTTAAAGCTTACCCGTAGCGTGGCGCTGACCACCGAATATTATTACCGCATCGATCCGCCCGACAACGATGTGCTCGAGGCCCGGGAGCTCTTGCCCCGGTACAACGCGCTGGGGTTTGGTGTCGATATCGAGACCGGTGGTCACGTGTTCCAGCTGGTGCTGACCAACACGACCAGCCTGACGGAGCGTACCTTCATTACCCAGACACAAGGCGATTTCTTTGACGGTAAGATCCACCTCGGATTTAACGTCACGCGCACCTTTCAGCTGAAGAAACAAGACCGCCGTTAGGCGGGGAGGCATGCGGAATTCCGGTGATCTTTTCTAATTTTAGCAGTCATGCCATAACCTTGTAGTACGTTGCTGCTTGCTTTTATCATCACTTACCTGATCCTGACCGTACTGGTGGGAATCTGGGCATCCCGCCGGGTGCAAACCACCGGCGATTTTATGCTGGCCGGCCGAAGCCTGCCCATTGCCATTTCCTCGGCCGCTTTGTTTGCCACCTGGTTTGGGTCGGAGACCGTCTTTGGCGCCTCTTCGGAATTTATCCAGGGCGGCCTGTATGCTGTTATGGAAGATCCATTTGGCGCCTCACTCTGTCTGCTCTTATTCGGGTTGTTCTTTGCCCGCAAGCTGTACAACATGAACCTGCTTACGCTGGGTGACTTCTTTAAGACACGCTATGGCAGGACCACCGAGCTTACCGCCAGCCTGTTCCTGGCCATTCCCTATATAGGCTACATCGCGGCACAGCTGGTGGCCATGGGCCTGGTGCTGTGTGCTGTCACGGGCCTGGTGCTGTGGCAGGGTATCGTGATCAGTGCGGTAGTCGTCACGTTATATACCTATATCGGGGGGATGTGGGCGATCTCGATCACGGACTTTATCCAAAGCATCATCATCATACTCGGCATGGTCATCCTCGCCGTAATCCTGACGGCCAAGGCGGGTGGCCTGGACAATATCATAAAGGACGTACCGGCCGGGACCTTCCGCTTCCTGCCGGCATGGGATGCCCGCGAGATCGTGACCTACCTGGCCGCGTGGGCCGTACTGGGCCTGGGGTCCATTCCCTCGCAAGATGTGTTTCAGCGGTCGATGTCCGCCAGCTCCGCGCGCACGGCGGAACTTTCCTGTTACTTCGCAGCGTTTCTATATCTGACGATTGCCATGTTCCCGATCTTTATAGGCCTCTGCACCAAACACCTCTATCCGGAAATGACGGCCGGTGACCCGCAGATGGCCTTGCCCAATATGGTGCTGGCACACACGGCACTGCCGGTGCAGATCTTGTTTTTCGGATCGCTGCTGTCGGCGATTATGAGTACAGCCAGCTCCGCCATTTTGGCCCCGGCCTCGATCTTTTCCGAAAACCTGGTCAAGCCGCTGACCAGGCACCGCTACAACGACCGGCAGTTGCTGCTGCTCACGCGCCTTTCGGTGCTCGTCTTTAGCGCTGTGGCGACGGCCATGGCATGTATGCGCAGCAATATTTATGAGCTCGTCGGCGAGTCGTCCATCCTTAGCCTGGTGTCGCTGTTTGTGCCGCTCACCTTGGGAATCTACTGGAAGCGGTCCAGCAGCACCGGTGCCCTGTTGGCCATGGTGCTGGGGATGATCACCTGGATTATCTTTGAAGTATACGAAACGGAGTGGCCCAGCCTGGTGCCGGCCACCCTGGTAAGCCTGGCGGCGATGATAACCGGCAGCCTGGCCCGGCCGCAGCAGCAAGAAGCAGAAGTAAAAGCATTATGATAAAGATAGAAGTAAATCGCCTGAACGACGCCTACCACATGGAGGCAGTAAATGAGCAGGGCAACCGCGTGGAGATGGACGGCTCGCCCGACATCGGCGGTGGCAACCACGGTATGCGCCCGATGCAGATGTTATTGGCTGCCATGGGTGGCTGCAGTGGCATTGACGTCGTCAGTGTACTAAAGAAACAACGCCAGGACCTGCGCGACATAAAGATTACCATTACCGGCGAGCGTGAGAAGGACGCCGTGCCGGCATTATATACCGAAGTGCATGCGCACTTTCGTCTTTACGGAAACGTCGACCCGCAGAAGGCCGAGAAGGCCGTGAGCTTATCTGTAGAGAAATATTGCTCGGTGGCGCGCACGCTGGAGAAGAACGCCAGGATTACCTACAGTTTTGAAGTGCTGGAATAACGCGAAGTGATATTCTGAAAAAGGCCGCCCGGATAGCATCCGGGCGGCCTTTTTTATTTGTAATTGCGCGCTCGCGCTATCTTCTAGTAGGTCGGCATTTCAGGATCAATGTCCCGGGCCCACGCCAGAATACCACCTTGCAGGTTGTAAAGATTGGTAAAGCCGTGGTTCTTTTCAAGCCACTGTACCATGTTGCCGCTCCGTGCGCCACTGCGGCAATGGATCACTACTTTTTTATCTTTTGAAATACGGTCTACGCTGTGCGGCACGTCGGCCTGGGGAATGAGCTCTCCCTGCAGGTTGCAGATGTCGAATTCGTGCGGCTCCCGCACATCGATCAGTTGAAAATCTGCTCCGGAGTCTATCATCTCTTTCAGCTCCTGTACGGTAACTTCTTTCATGGTATGTTCTTGATTATTAACGTTCAAAGATTTGGATTTATCAGCACTTATCCCACAGAATTCATCATAATCCAGCAAATGTTTTATGCTGTTGCGGGTGCCCTGGGGCTTGATACGAATCACCTGCTGGCGCATGGTGGTGCTCTCCAATAACAACAGTCTGTCGGCCAGCGGTTCGCCCACGCCGCTAATTATTTTAATGACTTCGTTGGCCTGCATACTGCCGATCATGCCGGGCAGCACGCCCAGTACACCCGCCTGCTCGCAGTTAGGTACCGACGCCGGGTCGGGCGGCACGGGAAACAGGTCGCGGTAGTTGGCGCTATAGTGTCCGTCGGCATACTGCCAGTTAAAGACGGCAACCTGGCCTTCAAACCGAAGGATCGAACCATATACCAGGGGCTTGTCCAGCAACACGCAGGCATCGTTCAGCAAGTACCGCGTGGGAAAGTTATCGGTGCCGTCTAACACAACGTCGTACGCAGTAATGAGCTCGAGTGCATTGGCCGCTGTGATGCGCGTAGTATGTGTATGCAGGGTGATGGTAGGGTTAAGCCGCTGCAGCCGCTCGGCCGCGGCCATGGCTTTGTTGCGACCAATGTCTTCTGTCGTAAACAACACCTGTCGTTGCAGGTTCGAAAGATCAACTGTGTCAAAGTCGGCAATGCCCAGTGTGCCCACGCCGGCGGCGGCTAAGTAAAGTAGGGAGGGAGAGCCTAATCCGCCCGCGCCCACCACCAACACTTTGGCGCCCTTCAGACTTTGTTGACCGTTTATGCCAAACTCTTCTAACACCAGGTGTCTGCCGTAGCGTTTGATCTCTTCGTTCGTAAGTGTATTCATGTCTGTGTCAAAGGTACGCGTGTTGCTGAAAATACCCAATGTTGGGTAACCGTTTGTATAAGCGTTATAACGCTTGTAGAGTTCCTTAATTTTTATTCTTGCCGGCGTAGCGAATACCATATTTAATCCTACATTTATATACTCTTCCAGGGATTAGGTGATATTGAGTCTTCTGGTGATGGTCGTGATCAGACCCTGCGAGAATTTCCTTTTCAGGTCCAGTTTTATACCCGGCATTTCTTTTTTTTCCTAACGTCTTTAATCTTGTTTGGTAATATGTAATCACACGTCAAACCCCCACTGTCTATGAAAACAAGTTGCTGGCCTTTTTGTCGACTGCCCCGCGCGGCGCCCTCCTTCGTATTTTCTTCTATAAATCTGGCCTGGCCCTGTGCCCGTCTGCCAGATATCGTATCCTGATATAATCTATCCATGTGTGTCAACGCCCTGTGCCGGCGCTGAGCACGGCTGAATTGTCTCGTAGGCTTTTCACGCTATCGCTATGTCCATACGTCAACAACGTGTGGGGCGGTAGCGGCATGCCCTTTTCGACCTCAAATAAAGTACCCTCTTAACACAAACACGCAACATGAAACAGATTAGTTGGCTCGTAAGTCTTTTGTTACTGGCTACTGTTTTCCCGAGCTGCCGGGAAGATGAGCCTGCCAAACCCGGAAACATCCGGTTTGCCCTTAACCCGACCGTGGTGAACGATGGTCAGGGACGTAAGGCAACTTCCCTGCCCGACGGTGCCTCGGTATATGTCACCATCCGGCGCGTCAGCGGCGACGAAGTATATACTCTGCAACACGTGCGGCTGCTCAAATTGGGCGATGAATACATCAGCGAACCGTTGCCCCTGGCCGGTGGAAATTATGAGCTGACAGACTTCCTGGTGGCCGACGGTGATGGGAACGTCGTGTATGCTGCGCCCAAAGAAGGATCGGAGCTCGCCTCGTGGGTAGACGACCCGTTACCACAGACATTTGCCGTAAGCGATAACGACATTACCCCGGTAACTGTGCAGGTGCTGCCGACCGATGCGCACCAGCCCGAGCAATTCGGGTATGTTACCTTCCACGTGGACGTGGTGCCGCTTCCCCGCTTCCAGCTCTCCGTCTTTCGCGCCGACGGCACCGCGCTGGTATTTTCGCCGGCGCATGTATACATACTCTCCGACGGAGACACGATCTATCATCGCCACCTGCCCGCCGGCACGCAACCGATCGACTTCGCCGGTGAACCCGGGGCGACGTATACGCTCGTCGTACAGGAAGACGCCTTGATGACGTATAGCCGCACCTTTGTATTAGTGGAATTACTGTCAGAACTAAACGGTGCGCCATTGCAAGTAACATTAGACGCCGCCTTTACCTTTACAGCATTGGCCCGCACGGATTTCTTTTCGTACTGGTTGACGACCGATGTGACCGTGCCCGATGCTTTTTTTACGATAAACTGGGGCGACGGTACGGTGGAAGATTATACCGTAAATACCTATCTGGCTTTTGAGCACCGGTATGGCAGTCACGGAGATTATCATGTCAGCATGTCCGGCGACCTGACCACCGTGCGTTGGTTGGCACTGGTATTTGGATATGGCCTTGCCGACGATATTTCACTGCAAGCCCTGCCGGGTCTGGAAAGCATCTCGGTGTCATACAGCGACGCGGCCGATACATTAGATGTTTCGCACAACCCCAACCTGCAAATGCTGGCGATTGCACACTCCACCATACAATACGTGGATATACGCCACAACCCGAAGCTTACGTTCCTGGACGTCACCGCCAACACCGCCTTGCCGGCGTCTGTGTTGAACCAGCTGATTACCGATCTGCACCACAACGCTGTGGAGCAACACATAGAGCAGGGCGAGCTTTACCTGGAGACATCCTACGATTCGGGCGAGATTCTTGGACCACCTTCTTCCGACGCCATGGCGATGCTGGTATACCTGAACCAGACCCTTGGATGGACAGTACGTCCATCGCCTGGTATTTAGACAATACGACGCCATGAAAAAGACCCTTAGATGGAGTATCCTACTCGTGCTGGCATTCGCATGGCAGCACTGTGCCGACGATCAGGCACCGGCCCGGCCGGGTACCATACGCTTTGCGCTGCGCGCCACCGTGGCGGCCAGCCAGGGACGCGTGGCAACGTCGCTTCCCAACGGAGCTTCGTTGTACGTAAGCGTCCGCCAGGCGGGTGGCGACGACGTATATACGCTCGAGCCCGTGCAGTTGCTGAAGCTTGGCGACGAGTATATCAGTGAACCGTTGGTCCTGCCGAACGGAGAGTATGCGCTAACAGACTTCCTGGTGGCCGATGGCGACGGCAACATAGTGTACGCCGCTCCTAAGGAGGGATCCGAGCTGGCTGCCTGGGTGGACGATCCGTTGCCCCAGCTATTTACAATTAGCAACAACGCCATTGCCCGGGTTGATGTGCAAGTGGTGTCGGTAGAGGCACACCAGCCCGCGCAGTTCGGTTACGTCGCCTTTCAAGTAGACGTATTGCCGTTCCCCTTCTTCCAGCTTTCAGTCTTTCGCGCCGACAGCACGCAGCCGGTGTTCACGCCGGCCGATGTATACTTGTTCCTGGACGGCGATACGGTGTACCATCGCCAGCTGTCCGCAGGGAACCAGGCCATCAGCTTTCCGGGCAATCCCCGGGCGACCTATACCCTGGTGGTGCGAAGCGATGCGCTGACGACGTATAGACGCACCTTTGTACTGCAAGAGCTGGTGGCCGAGCTCGACGGCGTGCCTTTGCAGGTGACACTGCAACCGGCGCTGACCTTCACGGCGTTGTACCGACGCGACTTTTTCCAGTTTTGGATGTCACTGAACGAAAATATGCCGGAGGGTTCACTGACAATCGACTGGGGCGATGGCGCCGTGGAAGAGCTTGAATCCGACAACTACGGATATATAGAATTCCATCATGTCTACGCCACCGCGGGAGACTATCATGTTTCCGTGTCCGGTGGACTGGATAATGTTTGGGCGTTTGCATTGGTGCTTGGCTTTGGTAACGCCGACGACATCTTTCTGAATGCCTTGCCTGATCTGAGGAGCTTTTCGAAGGCAGAAAGCAGCGAAGGTGCCGATTCTCTTGACCTTTCGCACAATCCCGAGCTGCGGTACCTGGGTGTTTCGGACTCCAATATAAAATA
Organism: Dawidia cretensis; assembly: GCF_018598175.1. Lineage (GTDB taxonomy): Bacteria > Bacteroidota > Bacteroidia > Cytophagales > Cyclobacteriaceae > Ohtaekwangia > Ohtaekwangia cretensis. The sequence continues at coordinate 18,048 of NZ_JAHESE010000041.1, read as the reverse complement.
TTTTGATATCGCTAATAATCCCTGGATGCAGGGGCTGGAGATGTCGGGTGCCAATGGCATTCCCGCATCGGTCGTGAACAAGGTGATCGCCGATCTGTATCAGCATGCTGTAGCGCTCCACCTGGAGCACGGGTATATATACATGGAAGGCGACAGCTACACGGTCATCGGGCCACCCTCGCCCGAAGCGTTAGAAATGTTAAGACGCCTGCGCCAGGATCTTGGCTGGACAGTTTTTCCTGAATCGATTTAACCATATGCTATGAAAAAGATCTTTCGAATTTTGGGTATCCTTGTGCTTTCCCTTCTGTGGCAGCACTGTTCCGACGATCAGGCACCGGCCCGGCCGGGTGAAGGCAACGTACGGTTTGCCCTGCGGACGAAGTCAGCCACAACGGGCCGCACCGCGACATCCCTGCCCGAAGGCGCCTCGCTGTATGTCAGCATTCGGCGGGTGAGTGGCGACGAGGTGTATTCGCTCGAGCCGGTGCGATTGCTGAAGCTCGGCGACGAGTATATCAGCGAACCCCTGGCATTGCCGGGCGGCAATTATGAGCTAACGGACTTCCTGGTGGCCGACGGTGATGGCAACGTCGTGTATGCCACACCCAAAGAAGGCTCAGCGCTGGCCTCGTGGGTGGACGATCCGCTGCCACAAGCTTTTGCGGTGAGCGATGACGGCATTGCGCAAGTAGACGTACAGGTGCTACCGACAGATGCACAGCTGCCCGAACAGTTTGGCTATGTCACCTTTAAGATCGACGTTGTGCCGTTTCCGTACTTTCAACTGGCCGTTTTCCGTGCGGATAGTACCGCGCCGGTGTTTACGCCAGCATATGTATACTTACTCCTGGAGGGTGATACCGTGTATCATCGCCACCTGCCCGCGGGTAACCAGCCGATTCGCTTTCCGGGTAACCCTGAGGCGACCTATACGCTTGTGATCCAGAGCAATGCGCTTGCAACATACCAGCGCACGTTTGTGCTGCAAGATTTGGTGGCGGAGCTGAATGGCGCACCGTTGCAGGTAGTGTTGCAGCCGGCACTGACCTTTACGGCGCTTTACAGGTTCGACTTCTTTCAGTTCTGGACCGAAAGTATGCCCGGAAGCTCGTTTACGATCGACTGGGGCGACGGCACTGTGGGGGAATACACGGCCGACAACGGATATATAGAATTCCATCACATCTACCCCGGCTCCGGAGATTATCATGTGTCCGTGTCGGGTGACCTGGACGTTTTGTGGCGACTGGGGTTGGTATTTGGCTTTGGCGCCAGCGACCAAATTTTTTTGAACGCTTTGCCTAACCTGAGAAGCCTGGGCACAGGTTCGGGATATGACTTTGGCGCCGACTCCCTCGACCTGTCACACAACCCGAAGCTAGAGGTGCTCAGTTTGTTTTACTCAAACGTGCGCTATTTCGACATCAGCAACAATCCACAAATAATCGGGCTGGAGCTAATAGGTTCCGATGACATTTCCACCGCACTGCTTGATCAGGTGATCGCGGACCTGCATCAGCACGCTTTTGAGCTGACCCTGGAGCAGGGATATGTCAACCTGGAAGGCGGCGAAAGTAGCATCATTGGCCCGCCTTCATCGGAAGCCATAGAATTATTACGGGATCTGAAAAACAACCTCGGCTGGAACGTCCTCCCTGATCCCAATTAACCTGCCAAAATTTACACGATGAAAAATACAAATTGGTTAGTAACCGTATTACTGTTAGCGCTCTTCCCAGCAGGCTGCCGCGAAGACGCCGTTGTGAAACCGGGTGTTATTCGCTTTACATTGAACCCGAGAGTGTCCGACAGTCAGGGGCGCCAGGCAACGTCGCTTCCGGAAGGCGCCTCGCTACACGTCAGCATCCGGTACGCTGGCGGCGAAGAAGTATACAATCTGGAGCCGGTGCGATTGCTCACGTTGGGCGGCGAGTATATCAGCGAGCCGCTGGCCCTGTCGGGCGGTGACTATGAGCTTACCGATTTTCTGGTGGCCGATAGCGACGGCAACGTCGTGTATGCCACACCCAAAGAAGGTTCTGAAATGGCCAGTTGGGTGGACGATCCGCTGCCGCAGGCGTTTACCGTGAGCGATGATGCCATTGCCCGTGTCGATGTGCAAGTGCTGCCGACCGATCCCTATCAACCAGGCCAGTTCGGCTTTGTCACCTTTACGGTGGAAGTAGTGCACGTTCCGTATTTTAAACTCTCGGTGTTCCGCGCGGGAAGCACCCGTCCGGAGTTCGCGCGGGTACAAGCCTACCTGGTGTCCGAGGGTGACACGTTGCTTCAACGTTACCTGCCGGCCAGCATCAACGACATCGCGTTTGCCGGCGATATGGCATCGACGTACACGCTCGTACTGATGAAAGAGTCATACAAAACCTATACGCGCACGTTCGTGCTGGCGGATCTTCTCGCCGAGCTGAATGGCGCGCCGCTACAGGTGACGTTGGAGGATGCGCTGACGTTTACGGCATTCTATGATTTGCCATACTTCCAGTTTCAGATGAGCGCAAGCGGCGCGACCACACAGCCGTTTATCGTAAACTGGGGTGACGGCACCGAAGAGGCAATAAGACCCAATAGCGACAACATAAGCTATTCGCCACAGCATACCTATGCACAGCCAGGGAGGTATCATGTAAGCCTGGTGGGTGACCTTACCGCTGTGGATAGATTGAGTTTCATCTATACTTCAGTCGACAACTTCGCCCTGCGCGCCTTGCCTGCGTTACGACGTTTCGGAATCTCAAATGTAAAGGAAGCCGATTCGGTCGACCTTTCGCACAACCCTAAGCTGGAGGCTCTAAATCTATCGTACTCCGACATACGGTACTTTGACATCTCTCACAATCCTTTGATCAGAGAATTGGTTCTGGAAGGTAGTGTTGATATCCCTGTACCGGTGTTGAATCAAATGATTCAGAATCTACACGACCATGCGTTTGAGCAACAGATCTACCAGGGCGAGCTGAATTTAATGGTGGATCGCCGTGGAGGGCTTCTCGGACCGCCTTCTCCCGAGGCCATGGACCTGCTGGGCCATATGGGCGAGCTTGGCTGGATTATATACCAATAGGTATTCCGTGTTAATAACGAACAACTTTATAACGAGTCATACATGAAAACAAAATACTGGCTTCTATATTTTATACTGGTGGCATTCGTGTCGGGATGTAGCGATGAGCAGCAGCCGACCAAACCTGGTAACGTTCGCTTTACGATCAATCCCGCCACCGATCCCCGCGGGCGCATATCCGCATCGCTACCCGAAGGCGCTTCCCTCTATGTCAGCATTCAGGAGGCAGGTGGTGGCGATGTATATACCCTGGAGCATGTCACGTTGCTGAAGATGGGCGACGCGTATATCAGCGAGCCCCTGTCGCTGCCGCCGGGTCATTACGATCTGACTGACTTCCTGGTCGTCAATGTGGCCGATGAGGTGATTTATGCCACACCCAAAGAAGGCTCGGATATGGCCGGGTGGGTGGACGACCCGTTGCCGCTGGCCTTTGGCGTGAACGACAATGCCATTACCGGATTGAGCGTACAGGTGGTGTCAACGAGTGCGTATCCACCGGCGGCGTTCGGCTATCTCACGTTCCAGGTAGGCATCGTACCCGGAACGTCGTTCCGGCTGGCGGTATTTAAACCAACCCCCACGGGCTTCATCTTTTCACCGGCACAGGTATACATTCTCGACGGTGCGGACACCATCTATCGTCAGCACGTCAGTGCGGCGCCCGAGGCCATCCTGTTTGACGGCGACCTGACCCGCACCTATACGCTGGTCGTGATCCAGGCGTCGTATAAAAAGTACACGGAGACATTTATCCTGGGTGATTTGCTAGCCTCGCTGGCCGGAGGGCCGCATACCGTCTGGCTGGAGCCCGCCTTTACCTTCCGGTTAACGTACCACGAAGTTAGCTTCCAATTGCAAGGCGATATCGACACCCTGTATATAGATTGGGGCGACGGCACGCAAGAGATCATTACCCAGCACGCAAGCGAGGGCGATCCGGAACATGTCTATGAGAGCCGGGTAAGCCACTTCGTTAGCATCTCCGGCGCCACGTTGAATAAAATCGAACGGGTGGCGTTTGTTTACGACCTCGGCAGCACCTCCGAGATCTCGCTGGAATATCTGACCGGACTAAAAGACTTCGTAGCGACCTTTGCGCACACGCCGCCCACGGTAGATTTCTCGCACAACCCCGCCCTGGAACGTATTGAAGTTGCCGTCAGTGACATTGTGGAGCTGGACCTGTCGCATAATCCGAAAGTACGCGAGGTTTCGATATTCGGCAATTTTGATTTTTCGGTACCGTCGCTCAATGCCATGATCCATCATTTATATACCACTGCCGTGCACTATAATCACATACATGGCGCGTTCGTGGCGCACAGCTTTCCGGTCTCCATGACGACGTTCATTGGCCCGCCGTCGCCCGAGGCGATGGACGAGCTTCGCATCTTGCGCGATTATTATGATTGGTACATTGACCCTGTCAATTTTTAGCAGGATACCGATCGCACGTGTCAACCCTAATCTAGTTCAAATGAAAAACAATAGTTGGATTTCGTTCGTGGTGCTTTTTATACTGACGGTCCTGGTTTCGGGATGTCGCGATGAAGCACAAGGCCCGGTCACGCCGGGAAATGTACGCTTTACCATCGATGCCCGTGCGGTGGCGGATGCCAGTCACGGCCGGATCGGAGCGGTCGTGCCAGCCGGTGCATCGGTATATGTAACGATCGCGGATGCCGGTGGCCACGATGTATATACACTGAAGCAGATCAATTTGCTTGCCCTGGCCGGCGAGTATGTCAGCGAGCCGCTGCTGCTGGCGCCCGGCGCGTATACACTGACAGAATTCCTGGTTACGGACGCTGCCGGTAACACCCTCTATGCCACGCCCAAAGAAGGCTCGCCGTTGGCCGCGTGGATTACCGATCCCTTGCCGGCGTCATTCTCGGTAGGCGAAGACGCTATTACGGGGCTGGATGTGCAGGTGCTGGCCATTGGTGAATACAGCGCCGATGAATTTGGCTATGTTACCTTCCATGTCGATGTCGCGCCCTTTCCATACTTCAGGCTTTCGGTGTTTGCCTACGACAGCACTAATGCCCTGGTGTTCTTACCGGTGCGCGTCTGTATACTGGATGGAACGGATACAATCTATAAACAGTCGCTCCCGGCGGGTACGCAGGATATTGCTTTTGTCGGCGATCCTTCCCGGACGTATACCTTGTCGCTGACGCAGCCTTCGTATCGCCAGCATAGCCAGACGTTTGTGCTGGGCGAACTGCTGGAGGCGCTTGACGGCGCGCCGCTTTCGGCGACACTTACGCCTGCGTTGACGTTCACCGCCTATGGTACTTACTTCTATACTTTCCGGCTGGAGGGCAATGTGGCAGACCTCGCGATCGACTGGGGTGATGGTGTTGTGGAGCCGATGATGACCACCATGTCCGGATCCGTTGTGCATTATTACACCGATAATCAGATGCTGCATTTTGTCAGTATTTATGGTGACCTGGAGAGTATTACGGCACTGGAATCGTACGGGTATGGGGCCACGACGGAAATTTCGCTGGTGAACCTGCCCAATCTTCTGATCTTCGCGGCAGAAGAGACACGATCGCCCGTATACGTGGATTTCAGACACAACCCAAGGATCAGCTTGCTTTCATTTCCCCATAGTGATATCCGCTCGTTCGATCTGCCGGAAGATGCGCGGCTGAGTATTGTCGGCCTGGTCGGCAACGCGGGGACGTCGGAAGCATCGCTGAGCGCTGCCATTCGTGCTGCCTACCGAGGACAAATGACGTATGGATACGAGGGCTATCTATACTTCAGTGTGATGTCCGACGGGACCGGGGGATTTGTGGGCCCCGTTACCGAAGAGTCACTGGCGATGCTGCGTGAACTACGGGACGTGCATGAATGGTTTATTTGGCCATACGAATTTTAGCGCGCGGGCATAACGTTTCTCCAATAACCATTTTCACACTAAACCCATATCGTATGAAAAAAAGCAATCATTGGATTTCGTTTGTCATGTTACTCGCCCTGGCTGCCCTCGTTACAGGCTGCCAGGACGAGGCGCAAGGTCCGACGCAGCCTGGAAATGTACGTTTTACAATCGATGCCCGTGCCGTGGCCAATGCCAATCACGGTCGGGTGGGGGGCACCCTGCCTGCCGGTGTATCGTTGTACGTTACGATCGCAGATGCGGGTGGTCACGATGTATATACATTGAAACAGATCACCTTAATTACACTGGGGAGTGAATATGTCAGCGAGCCGCTGCTGTTGCCGCCCGGAGAGTACACGCTGAAAGACTTCCTGATAGCAGATACCGCCGGTAATACCTTGTATGCCACGCCGAAACAAGACTCGCCATTGGCACGCTGGGTAGCAAATCCGCTACCGGTATCATTTTCCGTCACGGAAAATGCCGTCACGGGCCTGGATGTACAGGTACTGGCCGTCGGCGAGCACAGTGCCGGGGAGTTTGGCTATGTTACCTTTCGCGTCGATGTCGCACCCTTTCCGTACTTCAGACTCTCGGTGTTTGCGCATGACAGCGCCCATGCCCTCGTGTTCTCGCCGGTGCGCGCGTGTATACTCGATGGCATCGATACAGTCTATAAACAAACGCTGTCTGCGGGTACGCAGTATATTGCTTTTTTCGGCGATCCCTCGCGGACCTATACCTTGTCGTTGACGCAGCCTTCTTACCGTCGCTATACCCAGACATTTGTGCTGAGCGAGCTGCTGGCGACATTGGACGGTGCGCCGCTTTCGGTAACACTCACACCCGCATTGACATTCACCTCGGTGCATCACGGCGGTTATACCTATATTTTTGAGCTGGTTGGTGACGCAGACCTGATGATTGATTGGGGCGATGGCGTGGTGGAACCCATCGGAATCCAGGAGCATGTCTATGAAGATGGTCATTTGCTGCACTTTGTCAGCATCTATGGCAATCTGGAGAGTATCACGGAATTGAAATCGTACTACGGCTATGGAGCCACCACGGAAATCTCCCTGGTAAACCTGCCTAACCTTCGAATGTTTGCGGCAGTAGAGACACAATCGCCGGCATATATGGATTTCAGACACAATCCCCTGATCGAAGAGATTTCATTGCCCTATAGTGATGTCCGCTCGTTCGATTTGCCGGAAGGTGCGCGACTGAGTCATGTAGACGTGGTCGGCAATGAAGGATTTTCCGAGTCTACGTTGAATGCCGCCATACGCGCTGCTTATCTGGGGCAAATTGAACGTGGATATACGGGGTCCCTGTATCTCAGTTTAATCCCCGGTGGCAGTGGCGGATTTCCGGCGCCCGTGACGGAAGAGTCCCTGGCGATGCTACGTGAGCTACGCGACTGGTATGGATGGTTCATTTGGCCATATGAATTTTAGCGCGCCGGTATAATCCAGGGCTGCGCCACTTCGATGTTCTCTTTAGTGATCGGTTGGAAAATATGGCCACTGGAATTTTAAGGTATTGTTACAACGTATATGATGTACGTAATGGAAGGCTCCACCCCACATCCATGGGGGCGGGGCCTTCCATTACATTTCCTAAATATTTTTTCTTTAGCCGGGTTAACAATTGACGGCAATTAGTGATACATTTACATACTCCCGTTGAGATGCCAGCAAGAAAGTGTTGAAGTGTAAGAACGTTGATAGATCTTCCCGGGAGTCTCTCGCATATAGACTGGTTGTAGAAACGCTTCCTCATAGGAGGAAATAGCAGTATATAGATATGCCATAGCGTCTCTCTTCCTTCGATGCGTAATAGCAGCAATCGATAATACTTTAATCCCCTATAATATGAAAAGCTATAGTCGGCATCTTAATCTTGTTTCACCCGCCAAGGCCTTCCTAACGCCGGAAGAGGACCCTGTCCTACACCGAATTTCTCCGCAGGGTCTGTAAACAGATTACCTATTTGCCATAAAAGGGCAAGCAGCACACACACACACACAATGTGCTGTGACGGCTACTGCATGCTCTTTTCTCATGCTAGTCCTTTTGGCACGCGCGAAATACGCGCGTGAGTGTTCTATATTTTTTAAAAATTACCCTCTTAGTATGTTATGAAAAAAAATAGTTGGTTCCTTTCTTTTTGCATGTTTATGTTTACGATCCTGTTGTTGGGCTGCCAGGAAGAAGTACAGCCGGAAACGGCACAGGACAACGCACCCCTTACTGAACGTAGCGGCGCACACGGCCGCGCCGGAGCCGTAACACCCGAATTTACGTTCACCGCCTTACGTGGCGGACAAGTTCCCTTTCGGTTTTTTCCCTACGGACCCTTCACACAGCTTTCTATTGATTGGGGCGACGGCACGCAGGAAGTGATCAACGGCGAGCCGATGGAAGGCATCTCACATAGCTACGCAGCCACCGGTGAGTATGCCGTGCGTATTGTAGGCGATCTTGGAAACATCGGTGTCCTCAGTTTTTACGAGGACGGTCCCACGCGGGAGATCAATCTTGAGCATCTGCCTTCCTTGCAGAACTTCTCTATGCACAATGTGTCCACGCCACGCATCCTCGATTTCAGGCAGAATCCTTTCATCGCCTTCATCGATGTCAGCAGGACCGATGTCCAGAACATGCTGTTCTCCGCGAATGCACCGCTTACACTGGTTAACATCCTCGACAACTCGCGGTATTCCGAAAAAGGCTTTCAGGATCTTATTCACCAGGCATACCGGTCGGCAACAAATAACCGGATCGATTACGGCGGGCTCTACATTGGCTTACAAGCTACCTATGAATTGATCGCACCACTCACTCCCCGGTCAAAGGCGGAGCTACGGGTACTGCGCGACATATTCCAGTGGGACATCTACCCGAATAACTTTTAACTCCTTTCTCTTCACAGCGTCAACACAACCAACCCCCCTATATGGTATGAAAAAAGTCAGTTGGATCTTTTATCTGAGCATGTTTGCATGCGCTATCCTTTTTCCGTCGTGTCAGGACGAGGAAAAAAGCCCGATCAAGCCGGGCGATGTACGCTTTACGATCCGTTCGCGCCCGCTCGACAGCAAGGGCGGCAGAGCGGCGTCTGTGTTGCCCCCGGGTGGGAAACTCTACGTCACGGTGTTAAAAGCTAACGGCGACGTAGTATTCGACCTGCAGGAGATCCCCATTGCCATCCTAAACGACTACGTCATCAGCGAGCCGGTAACATTACCTCCTGGCGAGTATACGGTTACGCAGTTTATCATCTCCAATGGTGGGAGTGGTACCTACGCGGCGCCGCTGGAAGGTTCGTCGGTTGCCGAGTGGGTAGACGACCCGTTGCCGATACCCTTTGCGGTGTCAAACGGAATCCTGACGGGGCTGGAAGTTCAGGTCCTGCCGTTTAATGAAGAGCGTTTTACACCCGAAGACTTTGGTTATGTATCCTTTGGCGTAAAGGTGGTGCCTTATCCTTACTTCCGCCTGGCTGTCTTTAAACCGGGGCCCGGTGGCCCCGTGCTCGATGCGGCACACGCGTACCTACTCGACGGTGCCGATACGCTCGTGAATAAGGCGCTGCCGCCCGGTACGCATGAAATTGCCTTTGTGGGTGATCGCAGCAAGGCCTACACGCTCGTGCTGGAAGATGAAACGTATGGTGTATACGCGCAAAGCTTTGTCTTGGATAGTTTGCTTAACAGGCTGCAAGGCGAACCCTGGGCTGTTACGATGAAACCGGCCGTTACGATTGTGTCGGACGACAACGGCTGGAATTTCTCTGGTATGCACCTGGAGGGATGGCGCGGTGAAGTGTCGGTGGACTGGGGAGACGGTACCCGTGATGTATACGGAAGTGACCTGGGGTATAGCACCGATGTTCCGCATGAGTACGACGTTGTCAGGCACCGGGTGGTTAGTATTACCGGTGACCTCGAGGAAGTTTCGACGGTCCACGTGTATTCCTGGGCCGGCATCCAGCGGCTTAACCTCGATCATTTGCCGTCGCTCTTGAATTTGGGTATCACTACGTACACCAGGACAACGCCCACGGTACTCGACCTGCGCAAAAACACGGCGATCATGACTATCAGCGCGAGCGATAGCGAATTCCAATCGGTCTATCTGCCAGAACCTAACCACGTAAGCCAGGTCGTTTTTACCGATGGAGCGCTGACGTCCGATGGGCTCAACGAACTGGTGCACGCCATCTATACTTCGGTCGTAGCCAGCGGCGTGCGCGGTGGCCTGCTTAGCGTGGACCGCTATATAGACGGAGAGTCCGTTGATTTTGTAGCGCCGCCATCCGCACAAGCGCTGGAAGAGTTGCGTATCCTGCGCGACGAGTATCAATGGACCATCAAGCCGGGCAACTTCTAATGCTACCGGCGCACAAAAAATATACAATATTAAAAATGACAAGATCATGAAGAAGATATATGGATTCTTTTGTCTTACCCTGGTAGCCTGCGCCGTGTTATTGTCTTCCTGTCAGGAGGACGAGAAAAGCCCAGCTAAGCCGGGTACCGTTCGGTTTACACTTCGACAAAAGGCTGCCGGTACCAACGGCCGGATAGCGCAAGGCCTCCCGGAAGGAGCCAGGTTATACGTCAGCGTCGAAAACACCGCCGGAGAGCAAATCTACAATCTGAAGGAAGTGACCCTGGTCAGCATGGGGGACTATGTCATCAGCGAACCGCTGGCGTTCAATACCGGCGACTATGTGTTGACCGAGTTCATGGTGGCCAATGAGCAGGTGTCGTACGTGACACCCAGGGAAGGTTCGCCCCTGGCGCAATGGGTGGACGATCCGTTGCCCATCGCGTTTTCCGTTCAGGACAACACCATCGCCGGCCTGGACGTACAGGTATTGCCTTTTGAAGATGACCATACTCCCCAGGACTTTGGTTACATCGGTTTTGACATCGTGGTGGCACCATATCCCTATTTTAACCTCTCGGTGTTCGCGCCGACGGGTGATGCGTTTAAGTTTATACCGGTGCACGCTTATATCCTCGAGAGGGACGATACGATCTACAGCGAGGTGTTGCCTGCCGGTACAAACAAGATCGCGTTTGTCGGAGATATGCAGACTATTTATCGGTTGGTATTGGAGCAGCCCGGGTATAGCCGGTATGTCATGTATTTTTCGCTCTCAACATTGTTAGATGGTCTGGCAAGCCTGGGCAAAAGAGCCTTGGACGTTACGTTGCAGCCGGCCCTTACCTTTGTAACGTGGTCCAACCGTGGTGCTGCCTTCCGTTTCTACGGAAGCTCCACGGATGAGCTGACGGTCGACTGGGGCGATGGTACGGTGGAGCCGCTCCAGCCACAACTGGAGAACTATGCGGAGCATGAATACGATGGTAGTCAGGAACATTATTTTGTCAGTGTATATGGAAACGACCTGAGCAACATAGACGAGTTAGGATTCGCATATGATTTCGGATCGTTAGATGAGATTACGCTCGACCACCTGCCGGCGCTCAAAAAATTCGAGCTCGGGTTTGCCCAGGCGCCTCCGGTAGTAGACTTCACCCATAACCCCCAGATAGATGATATCCAGTTGATCGTGGCCAACGCCCGCGCTATCGTGCTGGCGGAAGATGCGACCGTGGGTCAAATTCTTCTGATGGGGAACAACAATACCTTTTTACAGAGCTCACTCGACCATGTCATCGACGTGTCCTATCGGGCGGCGGTAGAGGGGCGACAGCCCGTAGGCACGTTGGGGCTTGTAACGTTGTACATGGCTCCGCCCAGGTTGATCGTAACCCCTTCGCCCGAAGCGCTCGAAAAGCTGCGCGCCCTGCGCGATGTCTATGGATGGAACATCTCACCGGATGAATTTTAGCAATCCCTTTTAATACAGCATATCTCTTAAAATTCAACCCCTAAATCGTATGAAAAAAGTCAGTTGGTTTTTTTGTCTGAGCATGCTTGCATGCGCTATGCTCTTCCCGTCGTGTCAGGAAGATGAGAAAAGTTCGGTCAGGCCGGGCGATGTTCGTTTTGCGATCCGGCCCCAGTCGGGTAAAGATGGCATCGCTGGAAGAAAAGCTTCCGCCTTGCCTTCGGGCGCAACACTGTATGTCTCCGTGGTAAATGCCGCCGGTGAAGTGGTGTATGATCTCAAGGAAGTGACGCTGATCAACGTAGGCGACAACGTCATCAGCCAGCCGCTTTCGCTGGAGCCCGGCAATTACACGATTACCGAGTTTATTGTGGCCGACAGCCAGGTGTCGTACGCCACCCCGAAACAAGGCTCGCCGTTGGCGCAGTGGGTGGACGACCCGTTGCCTGTACCGTTTACGGTGTACGACGATGACGTGACCGAGCTGGGAGTAGAAGTGCTTCCCTTTACGGATGGCTATACGCCCGAGGATTTTGGCTATGTCAGCTTCAACATCACCGTAGCGCCGTTCCCGTATTTCAAACTGTCGGTATTCAAACCGGAAGGGGAGACGCTGGTGCTCACGGCCGCACATGCTTACGTGGTCGACGGCGTCGATACGATCTACAGCCAATCGCTGCCGGCGGGTACCCACGACATTGCCTTCATCGGCAACATGGAGCGGCCCTACGAACTGGTGCTGGTGCAACCCGGTTATAGGAAGTATACCCGGCCATTTATCCTGCAAGACCTCGTTGCCGACCTGGCAGGAGATCCATTGACGGCGACGCTCGAGCAGGCATTCACCTTTGTAACCCGCTGGGGCAACGACGTTGCCTTCCGCGTGCACGGCCCCGCCACCGACCTGTTGATCGACTGGGGTGACCATCACGTGCAGCCGATCTCGGCGATCCGCGACGGCACAAACCACATCGGGCATTCCTATGGACGCGAAGGTCAATTCTTTGTCAGCATCTATGGTAGCGACCTAAGCAGCTTGTATGGCCTGGAGTTCTACTATGGTGATGGCTCCGCGTTAGAAGTAACACTCGATCACGTGCCAGCGCTCCGGCAATTCGCGATGTCCTTTGCCGATACCCCCGGGGTAATTGATTTTAGCCACAACCCACAGATCTCTTCCATTGAGTTGTCGGTGAGCGATGTGAAGAAAATTATACTACCCGAGCACGCGCCGTTACACGATGTGAGCCTGGTCTACCAAACCGGTTTCTCGCAGGTGTCGCTGGGTGAGATCATTCACGCTACGTACGTACACGCCGTGGCGAACAACGTGCAGGGTGGCTGGCTGTACCTGACGGACACGCCGTATGGCTCCAGCCTGATCGCGTATCCCTATCCCGCGGAACAGGCGTTCCAGGAACTGCGGACGCTACGCGATTCCTATGGCTGGGAAGTATGGGGATACATTGATTAGCATCGCCGCGAAAAAACTCCCGCTCCACCATGCACGTGGGGTGGGAGTAATGTCAGGCCCTTTTTTTTACAGGATCATGTACACTCCCCACACAGGATTTCCCACACCCATTAGCATATAACCAACATCTCAAATAACAAGCGTATGAAGAAAATCAACTGGACAAATGGTGTCGTCATCGCGGCGGCACTCGCTATTACACTTTCAAGCTGCAAGGAAGACGAGAGCGTGAAGAACGCAGCCGACACAGACGGTATTTCCATTCAACTAAACGCCCCGGCCGCGAATGGCAGAAGGTCTGCCGCGACGCCAGAGAAGGCTGCCCGCGTATATGTTCTCGACGGAAAAGACACCGTGTACCGCCAATCCCTTGTAAAAGCAACCGACCGCATTGCCTTCCACGGCGCGCCGGACAAACTCTACTCGCTGGTGGTAAAAGCAGATGCCTTCCGAAAGGTTGTGAAGACCTTCACACTGGCGGCACTGCGAAACGAGCTCAAGGGCCGCGTGCTTAACATCAACCTGGAGCCGGCACTCACCTTTGTTACAAATGGACAGGACGAAATACAGATAAGCCTGGGCGCTACCGACGCCGACCTCTCGATCGATTGGGGTGATGGTTCCCCCATTGAAGTAACGAACTGTGGGTGCTATTTGACCCATTTGTACGATGGTCCTGGGTACTACTTTGTCAGCGTTACGGGTGACCTGAACGACATCGAATCGCTGGGCTTCTATTATAGCTATGGCAACCTGGCCGACATCACCCTGGATCACGTTCCCAATTTGTTGAATTTCGGCAATGCCTTTGCTATATCCCCCACGTACATCGACTTCTCAAACAACAGCCTGTTGCAAACCCTCGAGCTAAGCGCAAGCAAAACCCGTTATGTCACGGTGCCGGTCGACAACGACCTGTTAAACGTACGCATGTTTCTCGACTCGGGCTTCTCTGCCGCCAGTCTGAACAACGTCATCCACCGGGTATACATGGCGTCGCTGGCCGAGAACCGCACGGGCGGTCAAATGTACCTTAGCCAGCAGCCGTTTGGCTCTGTCTTCATTGCACCGATCTCCAACACCGCCAAAGACGAGCTGCGCGTATTGCGCGACAGCCTGGCGTGGGAGGTATGGCCCGATCAGTTCTAACAACTAACCGGCATAAAACAAAGAAGCCTTCCGCAACAACGGAAGGCTTCTTCATGTCAGGGCCTATACGGCCTAAAGTCTTTTCAACGCTAAGTGTGAAACTGTTTCGCCAATGGAGAGGGAAGAGGTTGCTGCCGGCGACGGCGCATTGCACACGTGTATCGCACGGGCTTCCTCCAGGATCATAAAGTCATCGAGTAGCCCCCCCGTGCGATCGCAAGCCTGCGCACGTACACCCGCGCCACCTGTTTCTAAATCTTCTTCGCGAATCTCGGGCATGAGCTTTTGCAGCGCTTTGGTAAAAGCGGCCTTCGACCAGGAACGATACATCTCGCCCATACCGGTCTGCCAGTATTTTGCCACGATCTTCCGGAATCCAGGCCAGGCTAACGTCTCGCCCAGTTCCGGCAGGTTGATCGCCGTTTTAGTATAGCCTTCCCGTCGGAACGCCAGTACCGCATTGGGCCCGCACTCTACGCCGCCGCCGGGCATCGTCGTGAAGTGAACGCCCAGGAATGGGAAGTTTGGATCGGGCACCGGGTAAACAAGTGTCTTGACCAGGTATTCCTTTTCCTTTTTGAGCTTATAGTATTCGCCACGGAAGGGAATGATGCGAACGTTTAGACCAGGCGTCGTGAGACGCGCGAGTGTATCGGAATACAAACCGCCGCAGTTCACCACCAGCTTGCCCGTGTAGGTAGCGGCAGATGTCACAACGTCTACCGTTTCGTGGCTCGTGCGGATGTCAACCACTTTCTCGCCCAGTTTAATCTCGCCACCCTGGCGACGGATCACGTCGGCGTACTTCTCGGCCACCACCCGGTAATCGACAATGCCGGTTTGCGGCACATGGATGCCCGCAATACCCGCTACGTGGGGTTCATACTCGCGCACCTCGTCACCGGTCAGCATCTTTAAACCAGCCAGGCCATTCTGCTGGCCACGGTCGAAGATGTTCTGAAGCAATGGCAGCTCATTTTCTTCTGTTGCAACAATTACTTTGCCGCACAGGGTATGCGGTATGTCGTGCTCGCGGCAGAAGTCCAGAAGCAGCTCATAACCATGAATACAGTTGCGAGCCTTCAAACTTCCGGGCTTGTAATAAATACCCGAGTGGATGACATTGCTGTTGTTGCCGGTCTGGTGACGGGCCACTGCCGTTTCCTTCTCGACCACCACCACCCGGGCCTTCGGCTGCTGACGAAGAATTTGCACTGCGGTGCCAAGCCCCACGGCCCCTGCACCAATAATTATAACATCGTACTGCACGACTATTGAAAATTTTGCGAAGCTAAGGATTATCCATTAGATTTTACCATCGGACACACCACCAACCGCAAGCCCATACGGTGGATTGCTGCGGGTAAGCATTACGTACCTTCTGTACGCTTATTGCCAGATTTTTAAGAAAGCCATCGTGTTAAAACGCGTTACAAAAGAAATTTTCCACATCCGGACGATTTAGTAACTTTAATCAATACTCGTATGAACATACTATCTGCTGAATGAAAGCAGCGGTTGGTGGCCCGGATGGCATCCGCTTTGCTTTACACCAAAGGTAGACGATCTGCAGGCATCATCAGAAATGCCGGGAATTGCGTGGTCCTAAAAATTGACTAACTTCTTGCAATACCCACCAGACGTTAGAAATCAGCGAAATTTTAAACATTTTAGATTATGAACGGGCATATTTTTGCAAGCATATCAAAGAAGCAGTATACTTACCAAAGCATGAGAAAGACTCTATCCACTCTACTCTTCTTTTTTGCCTTTCTGCCGGGATTCACGCAAACACACAAGTTCCAATCCGTTTTCATTTACAGCTTCACACGCTACGTGCAATGGCCGGATGCCTACAACCAGGGCGACTTTGAAATCCTGGTGCTGGGCGACTCGCCCATCTACGACGAGCTGAAGAACATGGCAGCCGCTAAAAAAGTAGGAGGTGATCGCACCATCAAGGTGACAAGGATCAGTAGCCCGGGCGAGATTCGCCGGTGCCATATCCTCTACGTGCCTTCGCACAAGTCGACGCAGATCGATAACGTGTTGGCCAAAGTTGCCTCCCAGCCAATTCTCATCGTGACCGAAGAGCCGGGGCTTGGCATTAAAGGCAGCGACATAAACTTTATCGTCAAAGACGGTAAATTGGCTTTCGAACTAAACCAGGCGGCAGTAAATAGGCAAAACTTAAAGGTCAGCAACGAGCTGACCCGGCTGGGCATCATGATCTAAACTAACCTATGGAAGAAAAAGAACAGAAGAAGTTGCGTCTTCGATTAACCATCGGCAACAAGATACTCGGTGGTTTCAGCATCCTGATTGTACTGTTTATTTTCGTTGTTGTCCTCATTTTTTTGAAGGGTAACGCGATTGATAGCGTTATCAAGAGCTCTAACGAAAACTATCGTCCTTCTCAGGAAGCCATTAAAGAATTCAAGCTCCTGGTAACTCGATCTAAAATGCTGGTGACCAACTGGGTGTACCTGCAAACCAACCAGGAAGACAAAGAGGCCCTCAAGCAACTTCAAAAGACCGACTATCCCGCCGTATACGACAAACTCTCAAAGCTAATGCCCTTGTGGGAGGCGGAAGAGCAGCGCCGCGCCATGGATACCGTGTTCCTCAAGTTCGATACACTCATCAACATCCAGAAGGAGTCCATCATGGCTCCGCTTCAGTCGTTTGAGAACTACGAAGATCCCATCACCAAGCTGCTGGCCGAAGATGTTATTGAAAGCCAGATCATTCCGCGTACGTCTGACCTCATCCGTCGTCTGGACCATCTTGACAAACAACAGGCACTTATCACAGCTGCTTCGAACGATGAGGTGATTGATTCGATCGCTAGCCTGAAGACCTTTACAGTCGTGCTCGGCGTCGGCATTATCCTGATCGCGATTGTGAGTGCCATATTCCTGATGCGTGCTATCACTCGTCCCGTAAATTTCCTCAAGAACGTAGTGGTCAAGCTCGGCCGTGGCGAGCTGGTAGAAGACAAGCAAGCCAATGTCAGCAATGACGAGATTGGCGAAATGGCCGTGGCCATGGACAACCTGGTAACAGGCCTGAAATCGACCAGTCTCTTTGCCGAAAACATCGGTAACGGCAACTACCAGATGGAATTTCAGCCGTTGAGCGAGCACGACGTACTGGGTAACGCCCTGATCAACATGCGCGACAATCTCGCGAAAGTTGCCGAAGATGACAAAAAGCGTAACTGGGCAACCGAAGGACAAGCCAAGTTTGGTGAGATTCTTCGTACCAACAATACCGACCTCAACAAGTTGGCCGACGAGATCATCGGCAACCTGGTGAAATACCTCAAAGCTAATCAAGGTGCGCTCTACATTGTAGACGACGCGGCGGCCGACGAAGAAACTACCATGTCCATGAAGGCATGTTATGCCTGGGACAAGAAGAAATACCTCAACCATAAGATTCATCGTGGCGAAGGCCGGGCCGGCCCCGCCCGGCCGCCGGGGGCCCCCCGATACATTGAGGGACGACCACAGGCGCAAATAAACAACTCACCCGGCCCCCCCACTTTGGGGGGGTGATATCCGGGGG
>NZ_JAHESE010000040.1 GCF_018598175.1 Dawidia cretensis | reverse complement strand
CGCGCGAGCCGGCATCGGAAAATGGCGTGTATGAAATTGTACTGGGCACCGAGATCAACGTAATTAAAGGATGTGGCCTGGGCGGTACATCGTTGGTCAACGCCAACGTCGCGATCGAGCCCGACAGCCGCGTCATGGCGGACGCCAGCTGGCCCGCCGCGATTCGAAATAACCTAACCGGGTTTCAGGACGGCATCCGCCACGCGTGCGACATGCTGAAGCCCAGTCCGTACCCCGAGGGTAAAAATGGATACCCCGTGTTGCAGAAGACCGAAGCCATGCGCACGTCGGCAAAGTTTATGTCCGAAGAGTTCCGGCTGCTGAACATCAACGTCAACTTCGAAGACCGGCATCCTAACCACGTCGGCGTCGACCAGCCCAAGTGCCTGAACTGCGGCGATTGCGTGACCGGCTGTAACACCGGCGCCAAGAACACCACGGCCATGAACTACTTACCCGACGCCGTAAACTTTGGCGCCGAGATCTATACCGAGGTGGGCGTAAAACACATTGAGCGAGATGAAGCCCGCAACGTATGGCGGGTATACTATAACGCCGTGAACAGCGGCCGCGATAAGTTCAACGCCCCGTCGTTGTTTGTGGAGGCTGCCATGGTCTTCGTCAGCGGTGGCTCGTTGGGCAGCACCGAGATTCTGCTGCGATCAGCCAAAAAGGGCTTAGCCCTCTCGCCGCAGCTGGGGCAGAAGTTTACCGGCAACGGCGACGTGCTGGGCTTTGGCTATAACAACGATGTACCCATCCACGGCGTCGGCAAAGGCGACACCCTTAAGCCCGGCGTCATCGACCAGGTGGGGCCCTGCATCACCAGCGTGATAGACATGCGCGCGCGCACGCCGTTTACCGAAGGCATGACCCTGGAGGAAGGCAGCATCCCGGGGCCTATACGCTCCATTCTGGTGTCGGCGCTCGTCACGTTCTCCCGCGTCATGGGCCGCGACTCCGACCGGGGCCTGGGTGACTTCTTCCGCGAAAAGTGGCGCGAGGTGGTGAGTATCTTCCGCGGCCCCTTCAAAGGCGCGGTAGATCACACGCAAATATACCTGGTCATGACCCACGACGACGGCAACGGCGTAATCGGGCTCAGTGGCGACGATGAAGTCAACATCCACTGGAAGGGTGTGGGCAAACAGAACATCTTTAAAAAGGTAAGCGGCGAGCTTGCCAGCGCCACGGAGGCCCTGGGGGGAAATGTGGTCCCCAATCCCACCTGGACCAAAATCCTGAACTACGATCTCGTCACCGTGCACCCGCTGGGGGGCTGCCCCATGGGCGAAGACGCCGGCCAGGGAGTCGTAGACCACAAGGGACAAGTATTCAAAGGCGCCACCGGCACCGAGCTATACCCCGGCCTGTACGTCATGGACGGTGCGATCTTTCCGCGTCCCGTCGGAACCAATCCACTCTTAACCATCAGCGCCCTGGCCGAACGAAACTGCAAGCTTATCGCGCAAGAGAAGGGCTGGTCGTTGTCGTACGACTTGCCGCCGCGCGCATCGTCGTCGAACGGTCAGTCGAAACCGGGTGTACAATTCACGGAAACCATGCGCGGCTATTTCTCCGTAAACGAAGCGGCCGACTACGGCAAAGGCTTCGAAAAAGGCAAGCAGGAGAGCTCGCCATTTGAATTCACGCTCACCATCCGCTCTGAAGACGTAGAGACACTTCTTTCCAACAAAGACCACGACGCTCCCATGATCGGCACCATGACTGCGCCGGCGCTCTCCGCCCATCCACTGATGGCCTACAACGGCCGGTTTAACCTCTTTGTAAGAGATGCGCAAGACCCCGAGAAGAAAAAGATGGTATATAATATTTATCTGCAGAGCCGCGAAGGGAAGAAGTATTATTTCGAGGGTTTCAAAGACGTGCAAAACAACAAGGGGCTGGATGTTTGGAAAGATACCACGACGCTCTTCATCACGGTATACGAAGAAACGGCTATAGGGAAGGTTGTTGGCAAAGGCCAGTTGATCATCGAACCGAAAGACTTTGCCAAACAGCTTACTACGATGAAAGCCGTCAACACGCACACCAAGCTGGAACAAATCAAAGCAGTGTCGAGCTTTGGCAAGTTCTTCGCGGGCAATGTATTCGAAACCTATTTCAAAAAACTGCGGTAAATGTAAGGTTGCTGGCGCAAGTCTTCCGACCGAAGGGAGGGCGACTTGTGGCCTACACCACTGGCAGTTTTCAGACTGCCGTGGCTCGACGCCGAAATGCCAGACACATCAGTCTAAGACCGGCCGCAGTGGCAGTCACAAGTTCCGCGCCTGCGCTAACGCTTGGCACTCAAACTTTGCGCCAGCAATCCTTACATATACAATAACTACTGTATCCTCACCGACGACACCTGGTCGTTCAACCCGGTAGTATTTGCAAAATTGGCATTATTCGCACTAAACGTCCACGACGTGCCGGTAAAGTTGTCGTGTTGATAAAGAATCACCGACCATCCACTCGGTATTTGCACAGACGACGCCCAGTCATTCACAAAACCATACGCCTGCAGTTGCGACAAAGTATAATTTCCCTTCGGAATAAAGCTGGTGGCTGTTCCCCCGTAGTTGCTGTTCTGGAAGAATTTCACGCCGGTAGTCGGGGTCGTGCCGCCCAGACCGTTGCGTATGGCCGTGGCGTACTGTGCGGCCATGCCGTTGCCCACCCACTCGTCGTACAGCCACATCCAGCCGCCGGTAGTGTTGCAGGTATTTCTCCACG
This sequence comes from Dawidia cretensis, assembly GCF_018598175.1. GTDB lineage: Bacteria > Bacteroidota > Bacteroidia > Cytophagales > Cyclobacteriaceae > Ohtaekwangia > Ohtaekwangia cretensis. The sequence continues at coordinate 49,338 of NZ_JAHESE010000040.1, read as the reverse complement.
TGGTGAATTGTGATTGCACCGACGACGTCGAACCGCTCCAGCGGCTGCCATGCACCGGTATACCGCCAAAGTTCCAGTTACACGGGCTGTTGCCGCCACCGCCCGCATAACACTGCAGGTGGACTTGGTCGATCGTACCCGGCCGCTGGTTGTTTGTCTGCGACGCCACCGACGTCCAAAACGTGGAGTTGGTGTAGGGACATAAAGCGACGTTATACCCGAGGTTGCCCAGCATCACACAGAATTGTACCATGGTGCTCAGGTCGTAACAGTTCTCGTCGTCGAGGTCAATGGCATTCGCGCCCGTGGCAGTCTTCAACGCCTGGAAGTTGCGGTACAGTATACTCGTAGACCCGGTACCCTGCGCGTTGATCAGGTCGCGGATGTGCTGAAAATCGCCGACGTTGGAAGAACCGATACTGAGGGTAACGCGGTTCACCGAAGTCGTGCCGGTCTTCAGGCTTTGCAAATCGCTGGCAAAGTTCGGGTACATATTGCCGCCGGTGTAGGTGCCGTTGGAGGCTACGGGAAACTCACCGTTGAAGTTCAAGTCACCCGCGGTGCTCACGGCGATATTCCAGACGACCACTTCGGTGAAGCCCGATGCCTTTAGTTCTGGGATGGTAACGGTTCTGTTTTTATAGATCGGCCCACCACCGAATACCGAAACGGTGAGACCTGCGGGCAGGGCCGCGGCGTCGCCTTCGGCGTCAATATCTTTTTTGACAACGGGATCTACTTCATTGGCGCAAGATCCGAGAATGATAACCAGGAGAAATGCCGACACCCAGCCGGCGTGTTTACGAGATGTTAACTTCATAGAATGTATATTAAGGTTACGAAAATTTTGTTGTTGAATAGTAAGGAATAAAGTAGTTGAATAGAAGGAGTAAAGGCGAACCAAACTTGCGCCAGCAAATTCACCTTGCGCCGGCAACACGTTAGTTCCTATACAACTCCCATTCTGCAAACTGCATGATCGACCCACTTTGCACCGCGCTTACATTCAATCGATAATACGTATACGCCGTACTATTACTGAATGTATACGTCTTCGTCAAAAACCGCGAAGCAAAGGTCTGATTCGTTTGTGTATTAATGGTCGTCCAGCTTGTTCCATTATTACTGCCCTGCAGCGTCCAGTTCCGGGGGTCGCGTGCCGGCACATCGTTCGCCGACGTGATGGTATACTTATTCACAACGTTGCTGGTGTTGGACTGAAACCGCACCCAGGCGGCCGCGTGTTGCGTAAGATACTTTGTACTGCTACTATTATCGATCAGCTTGCTGATATCCTCCCCGCTGGGCCAATCCGTATACTGTGAAGTGATCGTGCCGCCATAGTTTGTAATGTCGGACCCCGCGGTTGGCGTGGTTGGCGTCAGCGCGGCAAAGATGGCATCCGTATACGTCTTGTTTTTATTCGCGGCAAACACCATGATGCCGGCTTTGTCGGGCGTCGGGTGTCGTTGTGCTTCGGTGATGGCGCTGGCCTGGGTGTTGTCGTCATACGACATGCCCAACATCACTTTGGCATTGCCCAGGGTGTTGGCCCAGTAATTAAAGCGCGTCGTGTTGTTTTGAAAGTAGCCCATGTCCATGACATAGTTCAGGTACTGGCTGAGGGCGACTTCGCGGAAGATCGGGCCGGGGGCGCCGCCGGAATAGAAGGCGCCGATGTACATTTTGTTTGTGGGGTCGGACGACAGGGGGCCGAAGTAATCGCCGAGCTCGCCGATCAGGTTGCGGTAGTTGGTGTTGTCCGTGGCCCCGTGCTCTACGTCGAGGGAGATGCCGTCAAAGCCTACCGTGTTTACACACGTGTTGATGAAGGCGGCAAACTGCTGATAATTATAGGCTGTGCCGTTGTACGTAGTAAAGGGTGTGGACGTGCTCCACGAGGGGGCATCGTCTACGTTCATCAGTACTTTTATACCGCGGCTGCGCAACGTTTGGATGTCGGCCAGGATCTGGCGCTTGCTGTGGTAGTAAGCATTCTGCATCCAGCCGGAATTATAGTGCACGGTGTCGGCCAGTTCCCACAACGTACCTTCAAACACCACCACAACGTTGGCATTATCGGTAAACGTGGTCATGGGCAATATGCCCTGGCCGGCGGGAGTAACATCGAAAACATAATAGGCTACTTTGTTCTGGCCCGCGGCGGGCAGGGCGAGGGGCTGAACGGTGGCGGGGGGCGCGACGTCGCGTAATTGGGGAGATACATCCCCAGGGTCGAGGCCTTGCATCGTGCACGAGTTCACCAGGCTGCACAATGCAGCAGCCACGGAAAGCAAATAATACTTCTGTTTCATATAGAACGCTGGTTTTAAGTGGAAGACTATGTTCGGGTATCGGTCACAACGTTGTTGCACACTGTCACTTCCATCATCACGGTCGCCGGGGAAAAGCTGAGTCGAATAGTATATACAGCTCAACGGGCGGGTATCGCGCACAACGCCTTATTATCAGCCAACTCGTATAAGACTACCTGTACACAGACACGGTACTGGTAGCGGCGTTGACGAATGTAAGCAGTGAATATACCATTTGCAAGTGTTATTCGTACCTATTGCCCGGCGGGTCTTGATTCTGCGGGCAGGACAAGCGGAATGATCGCTCAATGGTTTTAGTGGTCTTTATTCTGTATATTCAGGCACCGGAAGCCGCATTCTTGTGCCGGTTCAGCAGTCAGTGTAAAAGATTTCTTCCCGCGGCGTTCGGCGTCCTCCTTATTCATTTTCTGATATACTAACGCACCGTGTGCAGGTCATGTGTTTGTTGCCCTGGTCTTGTACTCGGTCTATGTTCGCAAGCGATACACAAAACGTTTACATAAATAAAATCTATATGAAGGCTCCTCCTAAACAATCGGTCACCATGCTTTTTATCTTGCTGACCCTGCCACTGCTGGCACAGAAAAATGAAATCGTGTCTTCTGCCGGCGATTCGTTCACGACAGAAGCCGGCCACCTCAGCTTTACGCTGGGTGAAGTTGCCATCGAGACGCTACCGGCACGGCCGCATCAGCTCACGCAGGGATTTCACCAGCCCATACTTTGGGTGCAGCGAACCGCACGCACCGAAGATGCGAAAAGTCAGGTAACGGTTTTCCCCAACCCGGTAGGTTCTATGCTATATATTCAAAGCCGCCACCCGGATGCAGCCCGGCAGTATACGGTGCTGGATCTACGCGGCATAAAAGTCCGAGAAGGGATTGTGAAAGGCCTCACCGAGATTTCCTTCGACGGTCTACCAGCGTCCACCTATACACTTCAGGTTAAGACGAGCGCTGCCAAGCAGCAGTCCTTTAAGATTGTCAAACAATAATACCCTTCAACCAACAATCCCATGAAAACACTGTCTATAGTCCTTTTTATACTGATGGCCCATACCATCCTGGCGCAAGCACCTGCAGGCTTTAAATATCAAGCCGTCATACGCGATGTCACCGGTGAAGTAAAGGCCAACGCATCCATCGTCATCGGCCTGAGCATTTTACAAGGCAACACGGCGGGTTCGCCCGTATATAGCGAGACACACCAAACAACTTCTACTGAAACAGGGCTGATCAACCTGACCGTAGGGGAGGGCAACCACCGTGGCAGCAACCTGGCCGACATCGACTGGCAGGCAGGCCCATATTTCCTGCACGTAACGGTCGATGGCACATTCTTCGGCACAAGCCAGCTGCTAAGTGTTCCCTACGCGCTCTATGCGCTCAAGGCAGGAACGATTGAATCGGCTGCGGCGAGCAGTGACAGCCTCTGGAGCCTGTATGGCAACGCGGGCACGACGGTGCAGAATTTTCTGGGCACGACCGATAACCGCCCGCTCACCATTCGCACGAATAATATACCCCGCTTGCGTATTTCCACGCGTGGCCAGCTCGAGCCGCTGAATACCGGCGCTTCGGTTTTTATAGGAGAGCAAGCCGGGCAAAACGATACCGGCAACAACAATCAGAACGTCTTTATCGGCTATCAAAGTGGGTCACTCAACGAAGCGGGAAAGCTCAATACGGCGATTGGATACATGTCGCTGTATCGGAATAAAAGCGGTGGCACGAATACTGCTATGGGTATACGCACACTCACCAGCAACGTGACGGGAAGCTATAACACCGCGCTGGGGGCCGACGCCCTGTATACGAATACTGCCGGTACGAACAACACGGCCGTCGGCAACAATGCCTTACACTTCAATCAGACAGGAGGCGGCAATGTTGCAGTGGGCGTCACGGCAATGTACCATACCACGACGGGAAGCTTTAATACTGCCCTGGGGAACGACGCCTTGCGTGGCGTCAGCAGCGGCACCTATAATACAGGGATTGGCCATCAGGCGCTTAACAATACCAATAGCGGCGTGGGCAATACGGCCCTGGGCGCGGGCGCGCTTTTCTCGAACAGCGGCACGAGCTTTAATACTGCGACGGGCTATCGCGCACTATACTCGAACAACAGCGGCGGCTCGAATACCGCCATGGGCTACGAGGCGCTTTATACCAATACCAGCGCTGCGTTCAACAGCGCGTTCGGCTGGCGTGCGCTGCGGGCCAATAGCACGGGCCAATGGAATGCCGCGCTGGGTGCACTGGCGTTGGCGGCAAACCTGGGCTCGGGCAACACGGCCGTGGGGTATAAAGCGCTTGCGGCGAACACCACTGCCGTGGATAATACAGCCATCGGCAAAGAAGCATTGGCGACGAACGTGATCGGCAAGCAGAATACAGCCGTCGGCTCCGGTGCGTTGTCACTCCTCCTGACAGGCGACGGCAATACGGCGGTTGGATCGCAGGCCCTGAGCCGGATCAGCGATGGACATGGCAATACGGCCATCGGGAGTAATGCGATGTTCAATAACCAGCGCGGACGTTACAATACCGCCATCGGCGCTTCTGCGTTATCCTCCAATATCAACGGAGAAGACAACATCGCTATTGGCTTGGGGGCGTTGCGAAGCAACACTTTCGGCACGTTTAACGTCGCTGTGGGCGGCCTGGATAAGAATACGATGGGTGAGCGTAACATTTCCATTGGTCACGCGGCGCTGGGCAGCAATACCACCGGCGGGGGCAACATTGGCATCGGTCCCTATGCAGCGTATAATGTAGAGACCGGCGGCGGCAATACCGCCATTGGGCACGAAGCCCTCAACTGGAACCGCGGTTCCAGCAACACGGCGATCGGCTCAGGTGCATTCAATGATCAAGGCCTTAACCCGGTACGAAATTCTACGGCCATCGGTCACGGCGCGCAGGTAACGATGAGTGATGAAATGCGCTTCGGCAATGAGTCCGTGCGGAAGATCGGCGGACAGGTGAACTGGAGTGCCGTGGCCGACAGCCGCGTGCAGTCCAATCCACAAGAGAATGTACCGGGCCTGGCCTTTATCACGCGTCTGCGGCCGATCACCTTCCAAACTTTCGATGGCGTCAATACGGGCTTTGCTGCGCAAGAGGTATTGGAAGCAGCGAATGCCATCGGCTACGACTTCAGCGCTATTGATCAGCCCAGCATCGAGCGTTTGGGCGATATGTACAGCCTGCGCTACGCGGAATTTGTCGTGCCGTTGGTAAAGGCTTTACAAGAGCAACAAGCCATCATCGATAACCTCACCCAACGAATACAAGCGCTGGAAGCGGGCACCCAACGGAAAAATTCGCAGTAGGCAACCACGTGTAGTATCGGCCACCGACGCTCTGTAAGGTCGGCGGCCCGATACGGCACCTTTCAATAAATACGCCGCCGATAACGTTGCCGGTGCCGGCAAAATAATCTTCCTTGTATTGCAAACGATTTAGATTATGTTTTACTTTTGGTCACGGCGTGACGTAAGCCTACGTAACACCGATGAAGCATGCACCGGCCAGGCGACCAAATACCCGACGACAACACATTGCTCCGCGACATCGCCCGGGGAGATCAGCGGGCGTTTGCCGTGCTTTTCGACCGTCACTGGAAGGTACTATATAATAAAGCCGTCAACCTGCTCGAAGATCCCGACGCCGCCCAGGACGTTGTACAGGATTGTTTTATCTCCCTGTGGGAAAAAAGCGCCCACCAACACATTGAAAATGTAGGGGGGTATCTTTACCAGTCTGTGCGCTATGCCAGCTTTATGCACTTGCGGTCCGGCGCCATCTCCCAAAAACACATCGACCACATTAACCACCGCGCGGTAGAGCTCAGCACCAGTACGGAACAGGAATTCGACGCCCGGGAACTCCAGGCCGTACTCGACCAGTCCATGGACCGGCTGCCGGAGAAATGCCGCGAGATCTTTTACCTGAGCCGCTTTGAGCTCTTGCCAAATAAAAAGATAGCCGAGCAACTGCAGATCTCTCCCAAAACCGTCGAAAACCAAATTACGAAAGCGCTGCGCATCCTCCGGCTTTCGGTCAATAAACTGGTCTCCGTCGTATTGCTCACCGACCTCTTCTAACCTCTTCATCTTTTTTCATTTTTTTTAGTCCTGGCGTAGGGGGTCATGCAATCGTATGCAACTATGGAGTAGATGAGCATAGACGAACAACACTTTAAGCGACTTCTCGACGCCTACCTGAAGGGCAGCGCCACGTCAGAAGAGAAGACGCTGCTGGATGACTTCTTTGAAACCTATCCCGAGCTCCACCGGCCCTCGGCCAGTGCCGACCCGGCCGTGCGGGAGGTGATCTGGCGTCAGCTGGCGACCAACCTGCCCGCCCGTGCACCGCAAGGGAAGGGGAGAACCCTGCTCACGATAGGGTATTCCGTCGCCGCGGCCCTGGCGTTGTTCGCGGTATCGTGGTTCCTCGTCGCGCGGTATAGTCGCGATTCACCCGCACCGGCGGTGGCGCAGCTGCGGCAAGCGGTCACTGACCGTGGCCAGAAGCTGAAAATAGAATTGTTAGACGGCACGCAGGTAACGCTCAATGCCAACAGTAAACTTGAATTTCCCGAGCAATTCGAGGGCAACGTACGCGAAGTATACCTCACCGGCGAAGCCTATTTTCAGGTAGCCCGCGACACGGCACGTCCGTTCATCGTGCATACGCCCGTGGCCAACACCCGCGTGCTGGGTACAGCGTTCAACGTCAGGCTTACGCCCGATAGTAGCGCCGAAGTAACGCTTGTAGAAGGAAAAGTAGATGTAGACGGGGTGATCTTGAAACCCAATCAACAAGCCATTGCGCGCAGCCATGGTGAACCGGTGCATGTGCGCGATGTCGATGTAGCGGCATTCGTCGATTGGAAGGACAACATCCTGCGGTTTGACAATATGCCGCTGGGGGAGGCCGTAACAATGTTAGAGGATTGGTATGGCGTAGAGATTACACTGGGTGATGCATTGGCCACCTGTACCATCAGCGCTACCTATCGCAAGGAGACCCTTAAGAATGTATTGACCAGTATCAGCTATATGCTCAAAGTCACCTATCAGCAGGAAGGCAACAAGATCGTGCTGCAAGGCTCTGGCTGTAAGTAAATCTGTAGACCCAAAACAAACAAGTATATGAAACCGAAATCCTTTGATGCCATGCCGCCCTGATCGGGTCGTGCTGTATACTACTATGTGAAAAAAAAGTAGTCCGGGGAAGAGACATTTTGACCGATGGCATCCCCAGACTACAGCCTGAGACTTATTGCGTAAACTCAAACCACAACAAACCTATGAAATTTTTACATAAGCTGCTCATGCTTATATCAAAATACACATGGCGTCTTTTTATCATACAGGTCGTCTGTATGAACCTCGGATTTGCGTCGGATATCAACAGCCAAAGCCTGGAAAAGGTAAAGGTATCCGTCGCGTGCCAGCACGCCACGTTGTCGACCGTGTTCAAAGAGCTCGAAACGAAGACGGATTTTGTCTTTGCATATTCGGGACAGCTGGATTCGCGCAACACCGTTACCCTGCATTACAAAAAAGCCACCTTGCGCCGTGTGCTGGAAGACCTGTCACGACAGGCCTCTATCGATTTTCAGCTGGTAAACAAAACCATTTCTGTAAAGGCCCGCGAAGTAAAATCTTTGGCGTTGCGACCGCCGGCCATTACCGTGCGCGGGCAGGTAAAAGATGAAGACGATACGGCGCTGCCGGGTGTAAACGTGCTGGAGCGTGGCACCACCAACGGTACCACGACAGATGCCGACGGAAACTATAGCCTCGACGTGGCGGGGGAGAACAGCGTGCTGATCTTTTCCTTCATCGGCTATAGCAGCCAGGAAATTACCGTAGGCACACAGACCGCTATCAACGTACAGCTCCTCGCCGATGTTACCACGATTCGCGAAATCGTCGTGATCGGCTACGGCGAGCAGGAGAAGAAAGACCTGACCGGTGCTGTGTCGGTCATCAACAGTAAGAACATGGCCAACGTACAGGCCGCTACCGTGGCGGAAGCTATCCAGGGGTTGGCCCCCGGTGTAAACATCCGCAACAGTGGTCGTGCCGGCAGCGAGTCGACCATCGAGATCCGCGGCCTCGGTAACTTCTCCAACAACCAGCCACTTTATGTTATCGACGGCGTGCCGACCATCGCGACGCGCGACTTTAACTCCAGCGACGTAGAGTCTATCCAGATTCTGAAAGATGCATCCGCCGCGGCCATCTACGGATCGCGCGCGGCCAACGGTGTCATCATCATTACCACCAAGAAGGGCAAGTCCGGGCCGATGAAAGTGGACATCAGCGCACGCTACGGCGCACAAACATTGCCGCGCTATGATTTTATGGATGCCGCCGATTTTAAAAAGTATAATACCATGGCCTACCGCGAGGCCATTGAAGTAGAGAAGTCCCCTGTGATTATCGGGCAGGGCTATCAGCAATATCCCGACGGCGTCGATACCGACTGGCAGGAAGAAACGTTCCGCACAGCGCAAACGCAGGATTACAACGTTACGGTCTCGGGCGGGAATGAATTCGGAACGTACCTGGTATCGGGCAACTACTTTGGCAACACCGGCACCAGCGTCGGATCGTCGTTCGAGCGCTATAGTTTCCGCGTGAATACGGAAGGCCGGCGCGGCCGCTTTAAGATCGGCGAGAATATGTCCATTGCCCGTGGTGCGTCCGATGACCTGATCACTAATCCTTTCTGGGACATGTTGCGCATGCTGCCCACCATCCCGGTACACGATGCGGCAAATCCCGGTGGCTTTGGGTATGGCAATGAAGGCAAGGCTCGTACGTTTGGAACAAACCCCATCGCCCGCGAAGCGTTGGAGGAGACCACCAACGACAACCTGCGCCTGCGGGGCAATCTCTACGCGGAAGTAGAGCTGCTCAAACCGGGCGTGTTGACCTATCGCGTCAATGCCGGCCTGGAATCCAGCCAGGAACATTACAAGTACGTGCGCCGCATCGGCAACTGGACGCTGAACCAGCCCTTCGATCCTTCGGCCGTGATTGAGAACCGTGGGCAGTATGTGTCCACGTTGATGGAGAATACCCTTCACTTCAATAAAGAATTCGGTAAACACAAAGTAGATGCTGTAGTGGGGACAACCTTCCAGCGGCAGCAGTATGATCAACTGTCGGGTACGAAACGCAATCTCTTGTTCATCGGCGGTAAATATTACGATGTGGTGGATGCCGGTACATCCGATCCGGAGTCGGGTGGATTCAACAACGAAGACGCACTGATCTCATACCTGGGGCGTGTGAACTATTCGTATGGTGACAAATACTATCTCACCGGCACCGTCCGGCGCGATGGCTCGTCGCGGTTTGCCCGGGGAAGCCGCTGGGGTAATTTTCCGTCGGTGAGCGCCGGCTGGCGTATCAGCGGTGAAGAGTTCTTCCACGTGTCCTGGATAGACGACCTGAAGATCCGCGCCAACATTGGTATGTTGGGTAACTCCAGCATCGGCCGCACGATTGGCTATAGCGGCAGCTTCTATAACTCGAATATCTACAACCTCGGCAACTGGGATTATCTGTCGCAGGTAAACGCCACCATCATTTCGGTCGTCGGCACAGATCAGCACCTGGTAAACGGTGCGGCACAGGTTAAGCTGGCGAACGCCAACCTGCGTTGGGAAACCAAGAAACAGGTGAACTTTGGTACGGACATGGCCTTCCTCAACTCCCGCCTCGCCCTGACGCTCGAGTATTTCATATCGACGACAACGGACGTATTGACGGAAATGCCCATCCTGTTTTCTACCGGCAACGACGGTGGTAACCCCTGGGTAAACGCCGCCAGCATTCGCAACAAGGGTATCGAGATCACCACCACCTGGAAAGACAATATACAGGGGTTGAAGTATAGCATCACCGCCAACGTATCGACCCTGCGCAACGAAGTGCTCGAGCTGGGCTACGGGCGCAATGATGTATTCACCGGCATTACCCGTACGACGGTCGGTGAGCCCATCGGTATGTTCTACCTGCGCAAGACCGATGGTTTGTTCCGCAGCGAAGAGGATGTGCTGAACCATGTCAACTCGCAAGGCAAGGTCATTCAACCGAATGCGAGGCCGGGCGATATTCGCTATGTCGATTTCGACGACAGCGGCGAGATCAACGATGCCGACCGTCAGATCGTGGGCAACCCCTGGCCTAACTTCGACCTGGGCCTGATCACCAACTTCGAGTATAAAAACTTCGATCTGTCGATGATCTGGTATGGCGCCTTTGGGCAGGATGTATACAACGGCTCCCGTGCAGCCGTCGAGCGCTTTGACGACAACTCGAACTACTTTGCCTTCGACGATGAAAAGCCGTACCAGGAAGATCCCAACAGCGACTTCCCGCGCCTGCTGTATGGCGACGATCGCAATGCCCGCGGCGACATCGACCGGTGGCTGGAAGATGGTTCCTATTTCCGCCTGCGCAATGTCACGCTGGGGTATAACCTCCCGCAGCCGCTCGCGCAGCGCCTGCACGTGAGCAACGCGCGTGTATTTGTAACGGGGCAAAACCTGGCGACGTTCACCAGCTATACCGGCCTGGACCCCGATTTCACCGCACCCGACATGTGGCGCCGCGGCTACGACGAAGTGCGTTATCCCAATGCGCGCTCATTCCTGGTAGGCCTGCAGTTTAATTTCTGATCCCTAACGCACAGCGACATGAAAAACATCAAATTCTATATACCTATACTCATTGCAGCCTTCGTTATGACCAGCACCCGCTGCAGCGAAGACCTGCTCGATATCGAGAACCCCAATACGCCGACGGTAGAAAGTTTCTGGAAAACAGAACAGGACGCCGAAATGGGCCTGAACGCCGCCTATAACATGTTCTATAAACCGTCTACCTGGACGCGCTGGATCTACTTTCGCTATGACCTCACCTCCGACGAGGGGCATAGTACCAGCCCGTGGGGTGAGCTGGCCGACTGGACACGCTTTAAGTATTCCAACTATAACTTCTGGGATGGCAACAACTGGCATTGGCGCGATTTCTACAAAGCGATCTTCCGCACCAACCAGGTGTTGACCTATGTGCCCGCCATTCCTTTTGACGAAGCCCGCCGCGACCGTATCCTGGCGCAGGCGCGCTTTATCCGCGCGCTGTACTATTTCCAGATCGCCCTGCTGTGGGAAGATGCGCCGATCGTACTGGAAATTTCCAAACCCGATGATCAACCCGAGCAACGCACCGAAGCCGAAATCTGGGCGCAGGTAGAAGAAGATCTGAACTGGGCAAAAGACCGGTTGCCCGAGAAGTGGGATGACCCGAACATGGGCCGTGCCACGAAGGGCGCTGCGAAAGCGCTGCTGGCCCGCGCCTATGCGCAGCAAAAGAAATACCCCGAGGCTAAAGCCGAGCTGGACTGGCTCGTGGTGGGTGACGGCAAACAATACTATGGCCTGATCGATAACTATCGCGAGAACTTTACCCATAACTTCGAGAACAACATCGAGTCGGTGTTCGAGATCCAGTTCAGCGATCGCAACAAAGGTAATGACAGTGACAACCTCAGCGCCTCGATGGGCTTTCAACGTACGCAGTTCTTCGCACCGGGCGGCATCGGCTGGCAGGACGGTAAAGCCCGCGCCTGGCTGATCGACGAATACAAAAAAGAGAAAACGAAAGACGGTAAAAACGACAGCCGGTTACTCACCAATATATTCTACAAGCAGGCGTATAAGGACTTCCCGGATGCAGCCAACAACGATACGTTGGTATACAACCGCCAGTGGAACAACGTGGACTGGGGCAACGAAACCTTTATCAAAAAGTACTCGACGTATTATTACCGCGACCGCGAAGATTACCATGCTCCGAACAACTTCCGGTTTATACGTTATGCCGATGTGCTGCTGCTCTACGCCGAAATGCTGAACGAAACAAACCAGACCGCCGACGCCTACCAATATGTGAACATGGTGCGCGAGCGCCCCAGCACCAACCTGCCCAGGCTGGAGGATGCTTACCCCGAGATCGGCACCGACTATAACCTGTTCAAGAAGCGTCTGCAAATGGAGCGCAGCCTCGAGCTCTGCTTCGAAGCTGTCCGGTGGATGGATCTGAAACGTTGGGATCTGCTCACCACGCAGGCCGGCATCGACGAGCTGCGTACACGTGACATTGACTTCAACAACTTTACCGTAGGCAGAAACCATCGCCTGCCCATTCCGCAGGTCGAAGTCGACAACAACGAACACCTGGACCAAAACAACCCCTACTAGAAAACAGTGTGAGGGTGAGAGCGGGAGCGAACAGGTATGCTGTTTTTTTTCTCTTCGCTCTCACACTCACCCTCACGCTGTATTTTCCCGTGCCGTTCGACCGGGTTCTTGTTTTTTGAGCTGGCGTTAACTCCTATATTTCGTTGTAAACTTCGCATAGCATGGCAAACATACCGCTGTATTATTTCTTTTGGATCCTGTCCTGCCTGACGCCCGGGATATCCGGTGACCCGGCTCAACGGGAAGAGCCTGTCGAAGGCATTCGCATTGCGTGGGACCGCAGCACCTTGCGCCAGCTGTCGCCAACGGCCCCGAAATACGCCGGTTATGCCCGCATGATCGTATTGCACGACGGCAGTTTGTTCTGTGTCTACGAATGCCAGGGCGCTACGCACGCCATTCGCAGTTTCGATCAGGGCAATACGTGGACGGCGCCCACCGTCGTAGCCGCCCCGGAGAACGGCATTGCCCGTGTCGTGCCCGAAGTGCTGCAGCTGCGCGACCGCAGCATCCTCGTATCCTACAACCTGCGCCCGCCGGGCAACAATACAGATTCCACCAAACGTTTCGCCATCGAGGTCCGACGCAGCGTCGATGGCCTGCAATGGTCGGCCCCGGTGCGCATCTATACCGCGGGTCCTGAATTTAGCAACGGCTGCTGGGAGCCCGCGCAACTACAGCTGCCTACCGGCGAGATCCAATTGTTCATAGCCAACGAAGCCCCCTATACGCAGACCAACGAGCAGGAGATCACGCTCTTTCGCTCGCACGACAACGGCGCCCACTGGACGGCCGGCGAAACGGTAAGCTTTCGCAGCAAGCACCGCGACGGCATGCCCGTACCGTTGCTATTAAAGAACGGCCGGGAAATCGTCTATGCCATCGAAGACAACGGCATGAGCGGCCAGTCGTTTGTGCCCGTGATCATTCGCACACCGGCTACCGGCGCGTGGAGGAATGCGCCCGTGCTGGCGGAAAGCGCCGATCGTGCACATGCCCTGGAAGCCCGCAACCGCGTGCCGGCATCTGCCTATGCCGGCGCACCGTATATCCGCCAACTGCCGTCGGGCGAAACGCTGCTCTCGTATCAAAGCACCGAGTGGCGCCACAACGCACCGTGGGATCGCAGTGACATGGTGGTGGCCATTGGCGATGATGAGGCGCGGAACTTTAACCGTAAGTCGCGGCCGTTCTACTTTGCCGACTCGACCAAAACCTGCCTCTGGAATTCCGTCGCCGTGTTAAATGACACCACCGTGGCAGCGCTCGGCTCTACCAATGGGGTGGGGCCTAACACGGCCGTGTGGATGATCAAAGGCTATGTGGTGCCGCCAGTAACAGCACCGCGACATACCGCGCGCGTAAAGCATCCGTTGTTTATCGGCGGCTACGGCCCCACGCAGGCGCGCATGGGACTTACCTGGGACGATCGGCAACTTTATATCCAGGCCGCGGTAAAAGATACGGATGTCGTCGATAATCAAAAGGTGAACGATGGATTGCAGTTTTACCTCGACCCGGGCAATCAGTCTACAGCAGCACCCGTAAAAGGAATTTTCAAAATTTTACTAGACGCCGCCGGATCCGTGACGTTCGAAGAAGGGGAGAAGGGAAGATGGGTCACCCGGGAATCGGCTACTATAGACAAGACTGTCACGCGCAGATCAGACGGCTATCGGATCGACGTGCGCATACCCTGGTCGGCGCTGGGAACGAAACCGGGTCCCGCGATTCGATTCCATGCCGTGTTAAACGATGTAGCCGCGACCGGCCATACATATACCGAACCGTTGTCGGGCAACGAGAGCGGGAAGCCCTATACATGGTCTTCTGTAAAACTTGTTACTTCCAAAAATGGACATCCATGAAATTCATTAAAAACATCTGTATGGCCTTCTTGTTGATGGCCTGTTTTATGCAATGCAAAAACAATCCTGACGCCGAGGTTGACGAAGGGGAGGGAGACATACCCGAAGGACACTATAAAAACCCTGTCTTTATACCCACGTTCGCCGACCCCACGGTCATCAAGGCCAACGACGGATATTTTTATGCCTATGCCACCGAAGACGGCTGGGACTACGGCAAGCCTGCGCACATCGTACCCGTGATCCGTTCCCGCGACCTGGTCACCTGGGAGTTTGTACGCGATGCCTTCGACACCAAGCCCGCGTGGAAAAACCCCGCCTTTGTCTGGGCACCCGACATCAACCACATAAACGGAAAGTATTACCTATACTACTCGTTGTCCCTCTGGGATGATCCCAATCCCGGCATCGGCCTGGCGGTAAGCGACTCGCCCGCCGGCCCCTTTGAAGACCGCGGCAAAATACTGCTGAGCGACGAGGTGGGTGTGAAAAACTCCATCGACCCGTTCTACTACGAGGAGGGAGATAAAAAGTACCTGTTCTGGGGCAGCTTCCGCGGCATCTACGGCATCTCATTAACTGCCGACGGCACCGCCATCACCGGCGACAAATTCCAAATCGCCGGCGACTGGATGGAAGGCACCTACATCGTAAAACGCAACAACTACTATTACCTCTTCGGCTCCAACGGCCACTGTTGCCTGGGCCGTGAGACGCCGTATAACGTGATGATCGGCAGAGCCTCGTCCATCGAAGGCCCCTACACAAACCAACAAGGCCAGTCGCTCCTGACGCACACCGGCAACGCATT
This sequence comes from Dawidia cretensis, assembly GCF_018598175.1. Taxonomy (GTDB): domain Bacteria; phylum Bacteroidota; class Bacteroidia; order Cytophagales; family Cyclobacteriaceae; genus Ohtaekwangia; species Ohtaekwangia cretensis. The sequence continues at coordinate 34,030 of NZ_JAHESE010000040.1, read as the reverse complement.
CCTCAAAGGCGATCCGTCGCCCGGCGTAACAACCGGTTTCGCCGGCCCCGGCCACAACGCCGAGATCATCACCGACGAAGAAGGCACCGACTGGTTCCTCTACCACGCCGTCGACAAAAGCCGCCCGCTCCTCCCTAACGGCGCCACCCGCCGCCCCCTCATGCTCGACCGCATCGACTGGGTAAACGACTGGCCCCAAATCGCCAACACCGCGCCAAGTGACACCGCACAACGCAAACCAAAAACAGAGTGAGCGATAAAACAGCGTGAGTGTGAGAGCGAGAGCGAAGAGGTGTATATTCGCGACAGCATCTGGCGCAAGTCTTAGCCCCGTCTCGGGGCGGAGACTTGTGCCCACCATGGTACCAGTCTTCAGACTGGCGTGGAATAAGGTTGTAGTAAAGTATAAAAGTAAATAACATGACTAACCGCATAATTCTCCTCGCATTCTTCCTGGCCTGCACGCTCCACGCATCAGCGCAACAAACCTTCACCAACCCCATCCTTCCCTCCGGCGCCGACCCCTGGGCAATCTACCATGAAGGCTATTACTACTACACCCACACCCTGGGCAACCGCCTCGCCCTCTGGAAAACAAAAGACCTGACGGCACTAAAAGACATCACCCCCAAAACCATCTGGACACCACCATCGTCCGGCCCAAACTCCAAAGCCATCTGGGCCCCCGAGCTACACCGCCTGGACAACAAATGGTATATATACTACACCGCCACCGACAAGGCGAATGACGGCGATGCCAACCGCTACGTCTTCGTACTGGAAAACACATCCTCCGATCCTTTACAAGGCACCTGGGTAGACAAAGGCAAAGTAAACACCGAACACTCCGGCCTCGACGGCTCCGTCTTCGAGCATCGCGGCACGCGTTACTTTCTCTACTCCGCCTACGTCGGCCCCCAAAGCGTATTGGTCATTGCCAAAATGAAGAATCCCTGGACACTCGAAGGAACACAAGCCATCATCGCCGCCCCTACACACGCATGGGAAAAATTCGGCGGCCGCCAGATCCTCGAAGGTCCCGAATTCCTTGCCGGTAAAAAAGACGAAATATTCGTCGTCTACTCCGCCAGCGCATGCTGGGCCGACGAATATGCGCTCGGCATGCTCGCCGCCAAAACCAACGCCAACCTGCTGGACCCGGGCGCATGGACCAAGGTATCCACGCCCGTATTCCAACAATCTCCCGCCCACAACGTATATGCCACCGGCCACAACGCCTTCGTCCAATCCCCCAATGACAAAGAAAACTGGTTATTATACCACGCCAACACCGGCCCCGGCCAGGGCTGCGACCACCGCCGCTCCCCCCGGTTGCAACGGTTCACCTGGACGGCAGACGGCCGCCCGGATTTCGGGCAACCAGTGAAGGCTGATTCAGTGCTGCAAATACCAGCACGCTAATTCGTGCACGTATCGGCGCGTCCAGGGAAATGCTGGCGCAAGAGTAGCGCGCAGTGCGTCTCTTGTGACTTAAACTGCAGCCAGTCTAAGACTGCATACAGTTTACGGCACAAGTACCGCACCTCCGCTAACGGTCGGCGCTAATACCTTGCGCCAGCAACACCGGAATGCCCTGTGCTCGCCAACACACTCCATTCATCCAAAAATCAACCTTCTTCATTGCATTCCAGCCCAAATGTCGCTTCATTTGCTAAAACGATTAACTAAATCTAACAGAATTCGCCTGACGCGACGCCTCTGAGCTTCCTATCCCATGCAGACATTCAAACACTTGCTCATCAGCCTGGCGCTAGCCATGCCGTTATTCGCACAAGCACAAACCGAAACAATCCCGCTAAACAGCGTCGATACCGAATGGCAGCTAACCCCTCAAGCCGATATACGCAGCGCAGGCACCGAAATCGCCACCCCCGGCTATAAATTCCCAACCTCCGTAAAAGGCGTCGTCCCCGGCGTCGTCTTCACAGCCTACGTGGAAGCAGGAAAAGTGCCCGACCCCAACTACGCAGACAATATTTGGAAAGTCGATGAGTCGTTCTACAATCGACCATTTTGGTATAGAACAGAATTTGCGCTGCCGCCGTCGTTTGTAAAGCGCGGTCGGATCTGGCTGCATTTCGACAACACCAATCGCTATGCCGATTTCTATTTTAATGGAACAAAACTATCCGGCACAAAGACCTCGACCAAAGACGTCAGCGGCCACATGCTCCGGACGAAATACGATATAACCGACCTGATCCGCGAACCCGGAAAGAATGCCATAGCTGTATTGATTACCGATGCCGACCAAAAGAAACATCGCCACGATAAAGAAGGCTTTGGCGTGACCGCCAGCCCAACCTATCTCTCCGCCGCAAGCTGGGACTGGATGCCCTATGTACCCGGACGATTGGCCGGCATCACCGGCAATGTATACCTCACCGTCACCGGCGACGTAACGATGCAAGACCCCTGGGTCCGGTCAGAACTCGAATCGAACGAGTTTGCATATCTAAGCCTTTCCTCCGCTATAAAAAATTCATCAGCCTCCAGGAAAGAAGTCGTGCTGGCCGGCGTGATTCAACCCGGCAACATCGAGTTCTCAAAGAAAGTGACGCTAGATCCGCATGCGACATCCACGGTATACATCGACCGGAAGGAATTTTCGCAGCTCATCGTGCGAAACCCCAAACTATGGTGGCCCAACGGCTACGGCGAGCCCAATCTGTATACCTGTACGTTGACGTGCTCGGTCGAGGGTAAGACCTCGGATGTAAAGGAAATCACATTCGGTATTAAGAAGTATGAGTACCAGTTTACAAAAAATGCTGCCGGATGGCCCGTCATGACCTTCTACATCAACGGCCAGAAATTATTCCTCAAGGGCGGCAGCTGGGGTATGGACGAATACCTGCTGCGTTGTCACGGTAAAGAATATGAGACAAAGATCAGGCTCCACAAAGACATGCACTACAACGTGATCCGCCTCTGGACGGGCTGCGTAACCGACGACGAGTTCTACCATTATTGCGACAAGTATGGCATCATGGTATGGGATGACTTTTGGTTGTACGTGGCCTACAACGACGTAGCCAGCGACGAAGACTTTAAGGCCAATGCCCTCGACAAAGTACAGCGTCTGCGAAATCACCCCAGCATCGCGCTGTGGTGCGGCGCCAACGAAACGCACCCCAAGCCCGCGCTCGACGACTACCTGCGCACCATCGTGGCCCAGGAAGATCACAACGACCGCCTGTATAAATCATCGTCCAACCAGGATGGCCTGTCGGGCAGTGGTTGGTGGGGCAATCAACCGCCGAAGCACCACTTCGAAACATCGGGCAGCAACCTGGCCTGGAATAATCCGCCGTACCCCTACGGCTCCGATCGCGGCTATGGCCTGCGCTCCGAGATCGGCACGGCGACGTTCCCCACGTATGAAAGTGTCATCCAGTTTATTCCGAAGGACAAACTGTGGCCGCTGCCGACGGACGAGCAATTAAAAAACGAGGATGACAACGTCTGGAACAAACACTACTTCGGAAAGGAAGCCTCAAACGCCAATCCGATAAACTACAAGACCGCGGTAAATACCCAGTTCGGCGAGTCGTTGGGGTTGGAAGCATTCTGCGAAAAGTCGCAGTTCATCAACATCGAAGTGATGAAAGGCATGTACGAAGCGTGGAATGACAAGATGTGGAACGATGCGTCAGGGTTGCTGATCTGGATGAGCCAGTCGGCATATCCGTCTTTCGTCTGGCAGACCTATGACTATTATTATGATGCCACGGGCGCCTACTGGGGTGCAAAAAAAGCCTGCGAGCCGTTACACATACAGTGGAATGCATCGAGCAACAGTATAAAAGCCATTAACGCCACGGCCGAAGATCTCAAAGGTGCTATTGCAAAAGCCCGCGTCTATAACCTGCAGGGTAAAGAAGTAGCACACTTTAGAAAAGAAGCAACGGTGGACGTCGCATCCAGTAACATCGCCGAAGTCTTCACCCTAAACTTCAACCCGTACAACCTCGCCTATGGCAAAACCGTGGCTGCATCCTCGGCGATCCAACCGGCCGCCCTGGCGGCAGACGCCGGTGCCGGCAGTCGCTGGGAAAGCGAGTATAACGATGCGCAGTGGCTTTCCGTTGACCTCGGAAAAAAACAAAAGATCCAAACCGTGGTGTTAAAGTGGGAAGTCGCCTGCGCCAAAGAATATACCCTCGAAATCTCCGACGACGCCAAAACCTGGAAGACCGTATACACAACAACGGACGGCAAAGGCGGAACCGAAGAAATTGCCATCAAACCAGTATCGACGCGATACGTCCGCATGCTGGGTATCAAGCGCGCAACGCAATTCGGCTATTCTATTTATGAGATGGAAGTATACGGACAAGACAGATCCAGTCAGGACATGACACCACTTCATTTTATCAAGCTGGAGCTGACAGATGCCAAAGGAACCCTGCTGTCCGATAACTTCTATTGGAGAAACGGCGTAAAAGACCTCGACTATACGCCACTCAACACATTACCCGCAGCAGACCTAACCTGCTTACTACGCAGCAAGGACATCAAGGAAGAAACAGTCAAACTACAACTAGCGGTTAAGAACAATTCTCAAACCGTGGCCTTCGGCAACCGCCTGCGCCTGGTAAAAAAAAACACACAAGAACGTATACTCCCCGTAATCATGTCCGACAACTATATCGCGCTCATGCCCGGCGAGGAAAAGCTCATCTCAATAGAAGCCGATGCTGAGCTGGTAGAGGGTGGCATAGACATCCTCCTAAAACAATACGGCCAGCCCGAACAAAAGGAACTGACCATATCAAATCCTTAGGCAAGGGGTAAAGGCATCTGGTGCGAGTCTTGGTCTGCCTGCATTTATGGTAGAGTTAAAGCAGGTATAAAATGAACACCATTATTAACGGAGCATGTAGAGCTACTTTTGATGGAGCTATAGAAGTAATTTTCTGACTAAGTAATACTGTCATGTAAATTTTTTAAAGCCAGTTCATACTCCATTTTCATGGCATATATATTGTCCATATCATCTGAGTTTCCCTCACATTCAATCGCCTTTTGCAATTTATCAATCGCCTGATGATATAGTGCTTTAGCTTCAGATCCTGTTTTGGTCTTGGCTAAATTACCTAAATCATGTCCCCAGTTGTTAAAGGCTTCGCGCTTATCCGGTTTGATTTGAATTGCCTGCTGATATTTATCAAATGCCTGATGGTATAGTGTCTCAGCCTCAGATCCTGTTTTGGTTTTGGCTAAATTACCTAACTCAGTTCCCCAGTTGTAAAAGGCGTCGTGCTCGTCCGGTTTGATTTGAATTGCCTGCTGATATTTATCAAATGCCTGATGGTATAGTGCTTCAGCTTCAGATCCTATTTTGGTCTCGGCCAAATTGCCTAAATAAATTCCCCAGTTGCTAAAGGCTTCGTGCTTATCCGGTTTGATTTGAATTGCCTGCTGATATTTATCAAACGCCTGATGGTATAATGCTTCAGCTTCAGATCCTGTTTTGGTCTCGGCCAACTCGGCTAAATAAGTTCCCCAGTTGTAAAAGGCACTGTGCTTATCCGGTTTGATTTGAATTGCCTGCTGATATTTATCGAATGCCTGATAGTATAGCGCTTCAACTTCAGATCCTGTTTTGGTCTTGGCTAAATTACCTAAAGCATTTCCCCAGTTGTTAAAGGCCTCGTGCTTATCCGGTTTGATTTGAATTGCCTGCTGATATTTGTCAAATGCCTGATGGTATAGTGTCTCAACTTCAGATCTCGTTTTGGTTTTGGCTAAATTACCTAAATCATTTCCCCAGTTGTAAAAGGCACTTTGCTGATCAGGTTTGATTTGAATTGCCTGTTGATATTTATCAAATGCCTGATGGTATAGTGCTTCAGCTTCGGATCCTGTTTTGGTCTCGGCCAAATTTCCTAAATAAATTCCCCAGTTGTTAAAGGCTTCGTGCTTATCCGGTTTGATTTGAATTGCCTGCTGATATTTATCAAATGCCTGATGGTATAGTGCTTCAGCTTCAGATCCTGTTTTGGTCTTGGCTGAATTGCCTAAAGCATTTCCGCAATTGTAAAAGGCTTCGTGAAGATCAGGTTTTAATTCGACGGCTGTTTCATATTCGACAATGGCTTCTTCATGCTTTCCTAATAAACTACAATTAACCCCTTTCAGCAAATACTTAAACGCCTCCCTTTCCAATAACTTAGTTTGGTTGGGGTTTATTTCCGTTTCAAATTTTAACAGCTTCATTTCAATTGCTTCGAATTGTTGCCTAAGCTGTTTCATTTCTTCACTCTCCTTATCTATTGAATTCTTTTTGATGGAGATCATTTGATCGATGATTGTTTCTATTTCTGCGTAATCGCTCACTGAAATCGGAGTCAGAAAGTTCAGGGTGCTATCGATAGGGGTTTTAGTGATGATAAAGTGCTTTTGGTTATAATCGCCTTGCAACTTTCTGATCTCCTCAAATAAATTATTTATCTGAAAATCTCCCATCCCCGCACCTATAAAGAGGATTGACTTATTGAGAATAATATTTTTTAGCACCAAAATAGAGTGTTCCGCATCCCTGGTGGGATTTTTATAGAGATTTTGGTATGCAGAGGGAAATAACACCATCGAGTCTACATCTTCAAAGCACCCATGAAGTTTAAAAAGTAGGGGTGCCCCGGTTTCCTTATGCTTTGTCAATTCGTAATTCTTGCCTTTGTATGCTCTGTTTTTTCTTAAAAGTGGAATGGCTTTCTCAAAGGCTGTATCATAGTTGGTTGTTACAATCTTGTTAGACAGTTGATACAATTTCTCATGCAGTGTAAAATCATTATCCTCGGCCAGGTCCAGGAAATCCTTGATAAAGTCACTTATTTCTTTCTTCGGAATATTGTTGTCACTTTCAATCAAATCCAATACTTTGATCGGTGGCTGTCGTGACAATACTGGAAGTAAATAATCTACATCGTACCCTTTTTGTTTTAAATGCCCTAGCATTTGCTCTACTAAATTCGTCCACCCCTTTAGCGGCTGCTTATTAATGTTGAACAATCCATACGATAAACCAGCCCCCACAAAGACGATTAAATTGTCATTACAAATAGCCTTTTCCAGGTCATTTGGTACTCTATTTTGCATTGCGATTCTTAGTTTTTGAGAACAAAAGCAACAAGAAAATATATTATTCGATGGTTGCCAGTCACCCAAATTAAGAATTGTTGTTATCAACACTGATACTGAACGCTATTTTTTTTGGAAGCATGGATTTTGTGGCAATGAGGGTGGACTGCAGGTTCGAATTCCGTAAGCACGAATGAAGCACCCTTCGGTCTACCGTGGCCCCGCGATGGAGCCGCATGCTAATGCCAACGTTTAACGGATACTCACAACAACCTTCCCCACATGACTCCCGCCTTGCATATACCGAAACGCCTCCTGCACCTTCTCCATCGGAAACACCTGACTAATCACCGGCCGTAGGCCATTCACTTCCACAGCTCGCGCCAAATCTTCAAAGTATTCACGCGTTCCCACCGAGATCCCTTTCATCCGCACGATCTGTTCCGTTGACTATGCCTTTCAACGCATCGGCGGCAAATACAAGGGCCGCATCATCTGGCAACTCGGCGCCGGCACGCGCCGGTATGGCGCACTGCGTAAAAGCATTCTGGGCGTCACACACAAGATGCTGACGCAGGCTCTGCGTGAGCTGGAGCCGGATGGCCTGATCACCCGCCAGGCCTTTGCCGAGCTGCCGCCGCGCGTAGAGTACACACTCACGCCCACCGGTCAGGGTCTGATTCCGTTCATCAACATGCTCAACGAATGGGCCATGCAGCAAATGGATGCCCTGAGTATTCCGCGCTACTATAAAACGTCTGAGCACGACCTCGTTTGTGCACCCGAAGCGGGACGTGTCACCGCGACAGCCGACCGATAACGGCCACCGCGGACACCCCGAAAAAAAACTTTCCATTTTCTGTTACCTTTTGCAACCAGCAGTAGTCTTTATGCAAAGCCACGGTCATGCTCAAGAACTACTTCCTCGTCACCCTACGCAACCTGTTCAAGAACGGGTTCTACTCTTTCATCAACATTGCCGGCCTTGCTACCGGCATTACCTGCAGCATCCTGATCCTGCTGTGGGTCCACGACGAAGTGTCGTACGACCGGTTCCTGCCCAAGGCCGACAGGCTATACCAGGTATGGGCCAACGCCAAGTTTGACGGCGAGATCAACTCGTGGACGTCCGTGCCGCTACCCACGTATGAGGCCATGCGCACGGCCGACAGCCACATTAAACGCGCCGCAGTAACGGACTGGGGCGGCGATCACTTGCTGACAGTGGGAGAGAACCGAATCACCAAGCGAGGATATTATACCGGTGAGGATTTCCTACAGATGTTTGAATTCCCGCTGCTCACCGGCCAGGCAAACCAGGTCATGGCAGACCCCCGTTCAATCGTTATTACCGAGGCCACCGCCAAAGCATTGTTCGGCGACGAAGACCCGATCAACAAGGTCATACGCGTCGACAACGAGCACGAGCTCAAGGTGACCGGCGTGCTGCGCAACCTGCCGTCGAACTCTACTTTCCAATTCGACTTCCTCATGACCTGGAAATTCCACGAGCAGAGCGAGGAATGGGTGCGGCGCAATACCACCAACTGGGGCAACTATTCCTTCCAGGTATTTGTCGAGCTGGATGACCCTGCCCACCACGCGGCTGTGGAAAGCCGTGTGAAGATGATGCTACAGGAACATGGCGAAAAAGATACCAAACCCGAATTCTTTTTATACCCCATGCTGCGGTGGCGCCTGCAGTCGTCATTCGACAATGGCGTGGAGACGGGCGGTATGGTCGAATACGTACAGCTTTTTGCCGTCATTGCTATATTTATACTTGTCATCGCCTGCATAAACTTCATGAACCTGGCTACGGCGCGGTCAGAGCGACGTGCGCGCGAGGTGGGCATACGCAAGAGCATCGGCTCCCGTCGCCGGGAGCTCGTGCTACAGTTTATTGGCGAGTCTACTTTTATTTCCTTTATAGCCTTCGCGATTGCCGTGCTGCTGGCCCAGCTGTTGCTGCCGTATTACAACGACATGGTGGAGAAGAAGCTCACCATCGATTACCTGTCAGGTGAGTTCTGGTTGTTCTCGCTTGGGCTTATCCTGGGCACAGGGTTGGTGGCGGGCAGCTATCCGGCCTTCTATCTTTCGTCCTTCCAGCCGGTAAAGGTGCTGAAAGGTAAGCCCACCATCGGCAAAGGCGCCGGCCTGCCGCGCAAGATCCTCGTGACGCTGCAATTTGGTTTTTCGATCCTGCTCATCATCGGCACCCTGGTGATCTACCAGCAGATCCAGCTTGTACGGGGACGTACGCTCGGCTATGAGCAGGAGAACCTCATGTCGGTAAATTATACCAACGAAGTAAAAAAGAATTTCCGTGCCATCAAGTTAGACCTGCTGGCGTCGGGTGCCGTAGAAGCCGTTACCAAAGCCAACAGCGCCATTACCGAGATCAACTCCAATAACTTTCTGGGCTGGCCGGGCAAGCCCGAAGAGCTGCGGGTGATCTTTACCACGATTGCCACCGAATACGACTGGACAAAGACGATGGGTATCAAAATCCTCGAAGGCCGCGATTTTTCAGAAGACTTCAAGAGCGATACCGCCGCGATCCTGATCAACAAAACAGCGCTACAGCTGATGAACCTCAAAGATCCCATCGGCACCGAGCTGGACTTGTGGGGTGGCAAGCGCAAGCTGATCGGCGTGGTGGACGACGTGCTGATGGGCTCACCGTATGATCCCGTCAAGCCGATGTTTGCCGTACTCGACCCCGAGTGGACCAACGCTGTCACCATACGGCTCAAGAAGACAAACGACCTGCAGGCGTCGATCAATGCCGTCAAGGCCGTATTCGAAAAACATACGCCCGCCTATCCCTTCGAGTATCGTTTTGCCGACGTGGAGTTTCAAAAGAAGTTTACCACGATCAACCTCACCAGCCAGCTGGCCAGCCTTTTTGCCACGCTGACGATCGTTATCACAGGCCTTGGGTTATTTGGCCTCGCAGCCTTTACCGCCGCGCAACGCACGAAGGAGATCGGGATCCGCAAGGTGCTGGGAGCCAGTGTGCCCAGCCTGGTACAATTGATCTCACGCGACTTCTCCATACTGGTCATTATTGCCTTTACCATCTCTTCGCCGATCGCATGGTGGCTGCTGACCATGTACCTGGAACGTTATGCCATCCGCGCTCCGATCGATTGGTGGGTATTTCCGCTGACGGGTATACTGTCGCTGATCTTTGCGTTGGTCATTGTGAGCACACAGGCCATGCGGGCGGCCCATGCCAATCCCGTAAACTCTTTGCGGAGTGAATAGTGCCTTACTGTTGAACAACTTCGTTGATCCATGCCTGGTACTGCTTCAACAGACGTGAAACAACATCAGCATGCTGACCGGCAACGTTTTGTTTTTCCATTGCGTCGGTCTTGAGATTGACCAGCATCAGGTTGTCTGTCGTCAGTTCTTCGCGCGATACTTCGACCGGGCTGTGCAACAACTTCCAGTCGCCGTCGAGTACGGCCCACTGTGGATTTTCTTTTGAGCCCTGACTCTGCCAGTATACGGTAGCGTGTGGGGTATTGGTTGTTCCGTCGCGGATCACCGGCACCAGGCTTTTGCCGTCGATCTTGCCTGCGGGCAACGGCAGCTTGCAATACTCGGCTAGCGTCGGGAACCAATCCATGTTTGTGGCCACCTGGTTGCGTGTTTGGTTGGCAGGGATCTGGCCGGGCCAGCTGATCGCCGCGGGCACCCGGATTCCGCCTTCGAATACACTGAACTTCGAGCCGCGGTAATTACCGGCGGAGCCGCCGCCGGAGAATGTACGCTCTTCGCGGGAGAAGCCGTGGTCGGATTGAAATACGATAATCGTGTTGTCGCGTAGCTTGAGGTCATCCAGTTTTAGCAGCACAGCGCCGATCTTGTCGTCCATCGTCGACAGGAACGCAGCATATTGTTTTCGCGGAGCGGGGAGGTCTTTGTAATGCTCCAACCACTTCGGCTCGCCTTGCAGCGGGTAGTGCGGCATGTTGATGGCCCAATAGAGAAAGAAGGGCTTCGCCTGGTTGGCCTCGATAAATTTATTGGCCTCGGCCACCATCAGGTCGGGGAAATATTTTCCGGGCTCATATACTTCTGCACCGTTGCGCCAGAGATCATGGCGATTGGGCCCGTTCCAATAAAAGAAGTGCGAGTAGTTATCAATGCAGCCGCCCATGAAACCAAACGAATAATCAAAGCCCTGGGCGTTGGGCAAGGTCTCTTTCGAATAGCCCACATGCCATTTGCCGATGTGGCCCGTGCTATAGCCGCCGTCTTTAAACAGCTCGCCGAGGGTATATTGGCTGCCCGGCATGCCGGCTTCACCCGCTTGCGACGAAGCATTGCCTGCCAGCCCGGCCCGCTGTGGATAGCGGCCTGTGAGCAAGGCCGCACGCGAGGGTGAGCAAACCGGCGACGCGGCATAAAAGCGCGTAAAGCGTACGCCGCTTTTGGCCAGTGCATCCATGTTTGGCGTATAGAGATCCGTTGATCCGTAAAGGTTGGTGTCCGCATACCCCTGGTCGTCGGTGTAGATCACGATCACGTTTGGCCTGGAGGCAGACGTGGTTTTTTGCGCCCATGCTTCCCAGGAAAACAATAGGCTCAACGTTAGGACTGTCAGGAAGGGGCGGCGTTGCATCGTCATACGGTAAAGATAGGCAACACGCATCGGTTAGTCCAGCAAGCCGGGCAAGGATTTCCTTGCCCGGCCGTGGCAGTGTTATCGGTGGCTTATTTCGGCTGTGGCGTGGTGCCGGGTGCTTGTTCCAAAAGTTTCAGCGCGTCGTCGTCTTTATACTTCAGGATCTGCGTACGCAGCTCTTTTTTCAAAGAAGCCGTAATTTTTTCATAGCCATTCTGCCCGTAGAGGTTGTTGAGGTTGTGCGGGTCCTTCTTGATATCGTAGAGCTCCCAGAAATCCTCGGGGCCATAGAACCGGGCCAATGTATACTGTTCGCTGCGGATCCCGAAGTGCGGGGCCACACGGTGCGGATGTGGATATTCGTAGTAGTGGTAATACGCCGCGGTTCGCCACGGCACCTGCTTTCCACTGACGATGGGCAGGAATGATTCGCCTTGAATCTCCTGCGGTATCATGGTGCCGGTAATATCCAGGATCGTCGGCGCCCAGTCGACATTTGAAATGAGCCGGTCTACTTTGGTGCCCGGCTTGATCACGCCCGGATACCGAATCACAAACGGTGTCTTCAGAGACTCTTCATAAATAAACCGCTTGTCAAACCAACCGTGCTCGCCCAGGTAAAAGCCCTGGTCGGAAGCATAGATCACAACCGTGTTCTCCGACAGCTTGGTTTGATCCAGGTAGTCGAGCAGTCGGCCGATGTTGCGGTCCAGGGAATTGGCCGTAGACAGATAGTCGCGCAGGTAACGCTGATACTTCCATTCGGCAAGCGCCTTGCCCGTAAGCTTTTTCTCATCGAGCTCCCGGCTTACTTTCTTTTCATAATACTTGTAATACGCAGCCTTTTGCTCGGCAGTAAAACGCATGTAGGGATTATAGCGCCGGGTACTGGTACTGTCGTAATCAGCGTGCACCTTCAGGTCCGTCTTCAGTACCATCGTGCTGTCGATGGTCATGTCCTGCTTTTGCGCGGCAATCCGGTTTTTATAGTCATCGTAGAACGTCGCAGGTATCGGGAAGGTAACGTCGTCATACGCACCCAGGTCCTCGAGGGCGGGCAGCCACTCGCGGTGCGTGGCTTTGTGGCCCACCACCAGGAAGAACGGCTTGGAGCGGTCGCGCTTGTCGAGCCATTCTTTTGATAACTGCGTGATGATGTCCGTTACATACCCGGTATACGTCTCCGTTTCGTTTTTACTGTTGATAAAGTCGGGATTATAGTACGAGCCCTGTCCCGGCAATACGTGCAGGTAGTCGAAGCCGTGGGGCAGTGCCCCCAGGTGCATCTTGCCGATCCAGGCGGTTTGGTATCCATTCTTTTGCAGTTGCTCGGGAAAGACCGGTTGTGCAATATCGAAACTGCGTTCGTTCAGCTTATAGCCGTTCAGGTGACTATACTTCCCCGTGAGCAGCACCGCGCGGCTGGGGCCACAGATCGAGTTGGTCACGACATTGTTGTACAACAGCGCGCCGCCGTTCGCAATGCGGTCGATGTTCGGCGTCTTTGTCAGCGTACTGCCGTACGCGCTGATGGCCTGATAGGCATGGTCGTCGGAGATAATAAAAATAACATTCGGGCGGGCGGCTGTTTTCTTTTCTTGTGCCCGTATCAGCCCCGTGAGGGCCAACACGGCAATCATCAGAACGATTTTTTTCATGGCGGAATATACGCCTATTGCCGCGAAGGTCCGCGTAGCGTCAGCTACACTGCCCGAGTGCCACCCAGATGATAATAAAAACAACAACTGTACCCAGGCAGCCGCCGCCCAGTTTTTTTGCGCCGTATCCGGCAATAAGTCCTCTGAAAAGATTGTTCATATGATTTTGGATTGATAGACGAAGGCATAAAATACCGTGCCCGGTATGGCGGGAAAATGCCATTATCCTTCTTCTTCACGTAGTACAAAGACAATAATTGGTTTAGAAGTTGAGAATGGTGCCATTGTCGTGATTGCTGGCGCAAGGTATTAGCACCGCGTTAGCGGAGGTGCGATACTTGTGCCTAAAACTGCGGCCAGTTTCCAGACTGGCGTGTCCACTTCGGAGGAAGGCAACTATATAAGGCGCGAGTCTCCGCCCCGGAACAGGGGCCGTGACTCGCGCCAGCACTTTAGCGATTTAAGGCTACTTCAACGCAAACTTCTCCAGCTCCGTATTAAACTTCTCCATCTCCTCTACAAACAGCGCATGCCCGCTATTTTCAAACTTCACCACATACGAATTCTTGATCCCTTTGTGAAGCTCCTCGGCAAAAGCAAAGTCACACAGCTTGTCTTTTACACCGTGGAAGATGACAGTAGGTATTTTAATCTTCGACAATTCAGGACGCAAGTCGAGCTGGGTCAGCGCCGAGATGGATTGTGTCGCAGCATACGGCGATGCTTCCAGGTTGATCCCCTTCAACCATTCCGACATGCCTTTCGAAAGACTCGTTTCCGTAGCGCCAAAAGCCTTGTCGAAGTTATCCAGCACTTGTGGACGATCGGTGCGGGTCAGTTGAATAAAGCCGGCAGCACCTTCTGCCGTCAGGCCAAACGGATAGCCCGGGCGCTGTAACCACGACGGCGCCGCGGCGGCGAATAACGCCAGCTTGCCGATGTGCGCGCTGTTATACCTGGTAACGTAGTGTAAAACCACGGCACCGCCCAGCGAGTATCCGCCCAACACGGCATTTTCGATCTTGAGCTTGTCTAATATCACCTTGATGTCGTCCGAGAAAACATCGAAGTCATAGCGACCATACGGTTTGTCGGACTTGCCAAAGCCCCGCAGCGAGATGCCGATGACGCGGAATCCTTTTTGTACCAGGTATTGGTATTGATACTCATACATGGCGTCGCTCAACGGCCATCCGTGGATCAATACAATGGGCTGTCCGTCGCCCAGGTCGGTTACATGCAGGCGCACATTCTTTTCTACTTCAATATACTCTTCCCGGCCGGCCGAGGCGGGTACTCTTTTCCCTTGTGCAAAAACGGAAGCGTCGAATGCCATAGCGATAATCAGGAGCATGGCAAAAAGGATTGTTTTCAACGCATAGTGTTGGCGGAGCCGGTTGTTTACTAAACGATTCATATTTGTTGTTTTTAGATGTTGTTGTAAATGATTTGATGATACAAAGGTGGGGCAACCGGACCCGCGGAAAAATGGACAAACGTCCATGTGGCTTGTACTTTTTTCCCGTATGAAGGAGGGAGGAGATAATGTGCCGGTGTAACCGTGCAGGAGGGGAGAGACGCTATGAATCGACTACTGAAACAACGAATGGTCCGATGGCGTGCGCCATCAGACCGGGAGATATATCTTGTGGTGTGGGGCTACAGGCCGTTTAACATCAGGTTGACCTTGGGGAACAGTTCGCCCACGCCGAGGGCAGCCCACAGGATAAAGATTCCGAGCAGGAATTTGACGAGTCCGGGGATGCTGCGTCCTGTCTTGTCTTTAAAAAGTGCCTGCAGGGGCGGAAAGTATGCGCATGATAATACGAGGAGAAAAACCCCGAATCCAGGGTCGTTGCCCCAAAAAACATTTACCAGGCCGATGCCGATCACGATTACGCCGAAGAAAGCGTTAAAGAACTTCCAACCCACCGATTGGTCATTCATTTTCATTTCCACAGGGTTTGTCATATGTAGTAGTGATTTTGTTAGTCGCTTGAAATTTGACTGAACGAAGATATAAAAAGAACTTTTAATTGCAAAGTGAATAAAACAGAAAATAGTGGGATAACTGGCGAAACCTTCTTTATGCAATAGTGTTGCATTACTAAAAGCTTCCCGCTATCTTGCCCGCTGATGCAAGCGGGACACCAGGAATGATCAAAAAGAGACACAGGCGGGGCATACGCCAGGGGCTTTCGTTTCTGGTAATATTCCTCTATATCGTATGCACGGCTCTTCCGGGGGTACTCCATGCCCTTCTACATGACCACAAGGTCACGATGGCCCACACCGTTGCGCAAGAGAATGATCCTTGTCACCGCATGCTCTACCACGGCGAAGCCGCAGCCTGCGATCACGATGCCCATTTGATTGATTCGGACGAATGCCCGATGTGTGATGTAGCTTGCCACGCCGATTACATCCTTGTTCCCAAGGTGATCGTTCCACAGGCGGTCTATACGCAACATTATTTCTCGTGCTATAAACAACGTTTAGACAGCTACTGGGCTGTCCTGTCTTCGTCGCGGGCACCTCCTGCGCGAGCCTGACCTTCCGAACCTGCCGTTCATTCTTCCATTTCGGTAGGCTATTCCCTGATACATCCTCCGGCAAACGCTAATGCGCACCAGCGGGTCAGTTGACCTGCAGGGCGGGGTTCTGTATTGTCAATCGTATTCCATCCTTGTCACTTTTTATGTATATGCTACACGCTATAAATCTCACCAAAGAGTTTGATGCCCGACCGGTATTAAACCAGGTCAACCTCACGGTTGACAAAAATGAAGTATACTGTTTGCTCGGCCAGAACGGCGCGGGTAAAACCACGACGATCAATATCTTCCTCGGTTTTCTCGAGGCCTCCTCCGGGCAGGCGCTCATCAATGGAAAAGACGTACAGTCCCATCGGGCGCAAACGAATAAAATGATCGCGTATATCCCCGAAGTGGTACAGCTTTATGGAAACCTCTCGGGACAGGAGAACCTGGATTTTTTTAGCCGGCTGGCGGGGTTTACCTATACTTCCGGCGAGCTGACCCGGTTTCTGCGCAAGGCGGGCTTACAAGAGGAGGCGCACAGCCGGCGGCTGTCGACGTTCTCCAAAGGCATGCGCCAGAAAGTGGGCATCGCCATCGCCCTGGCGAAAAAGGCCGATGTGATCTTTATGGACGAGCCCACGTCGGGGCTGGATCCCAAAGCAACCGCGGAGTTTACGGTGCTCTGCCAGGAGTTTGTCGCGGAAGGTAAATCGATCTTCATGGCTACCCACGACATTTTTAATGCCGTGAACGTCGGCACGCGCATCGGCATCATGAAGGAGGGCCGCCTGGTGCACGAACGTGTTACCCGCGACATCACGGCCAACCAGCTCCAACAATTATACCTCGAAACGATTTAAGTCCACCGCTATGAATAGAATAGTATACTGTATGTTAATACCGTTGGCAACGCTCAGCGTTCCGGCCTTTGGGCAGACGCGCGCGACGGAGCAGGTTGTCGATCCCGACACGATTGTACTGATCAACCATGAGCTGCAAACCGTGGAAGTGGTGGGAAGAATAGACCGCGACTATCAAAGCGATTATTCGTTTTCCGCTACCCGGTCCGCCATCCGGAATCAGGAGCTTCCACAAGCGCTCTCCACCATTACGAAAGAGCTGATTGCCGATCGGCAGGCGTTTCAGTTGGCCGATGCGGTAAAGATCGTCAGCGGCGTGGCGCCGTCGAGCTTTTACAATCAGTACAACATCCGCGGCATCAGTCAAAACGAAGAAGGACAGATCATCAACGGCATGCGTACGCGGCAGTATTACTTTCTGCAGCCGATCACATCCAACATCGAGCGGGTAGAAGTGTTAAAGGGGCCGGCATCGGTAACGTTCTCCAGTGTCGATCCGGGCGGAAGCATCAATATGGTTACCAAGAAGCCCCTGGCGACCGAACGCCGGGAGGTCGCCATGAGCGTAGGCAGCTTCAGCACGCTGCGCACCACGTTGGACTTTACCGGTCCGCTGAACGAATCGAAAACGCTTCTCTACCGGCTTAACGCCGGTCTGCAACAAGGAAGGTCGTACCGCGACCTGGTAAAAAACAACGCGCTGCTGGTGTCGCCATCGATCAGCTATATACCCGACAACAAAACGGCCATCAACGCAGAAATGATCTTCAGCAACAGCACCGGCACGCTCGACCGGGGACAGCCCATTTTTGGTGCTACCGCCGGCGTAACCGATTTGAACAGTACGCCGATCAGCCTGAACCTGGGCGCCGCCAACGACTTTTTTAAATCCAAGGAAGTCATCGTCATGACCGGCGTAAGTCACAAGTTCACGGAGAAGATCGGGGTGAACGTGTCCTATATGAAACAGACCTGGACCGAAAATCTCCAGGAGCATCGCACCACCAATGCGTTCGCCGTAGACATCGACAACCAATCGATGAGCAACCTGGCCACCATGCAGTTTGTTCAACGGCAGCAATACTGGAACACCGACAATCTGAACGCCTATTTTACCGTCGACTTTACTACGGGCACGGTACAGCATAAAGTGCTGGCAGGATACGACCTCAGCCGTTGGAACAAAAGCAAGGGGGGCGGCCAGAATTCTGCACGGGGGTACCTGCTCACCGATGGAACCGTTGCCAATGCGTTCGTCCCCGCGAATGCCGCCGGCTATCAAACCATTACGGTGGATGGTAAAACGTTGCCGAAGCCAAATGTGCCCAATTTTAATCTCAACAATCCGTCGTATACCATCCGCAACGTAGACGACTACGTGCTCAACGGCCGCACGGCCGTACCGTCGGCCATGACGCGCACCGATGCCGTCTATCTGCAAGAGCATGTGAAGATCGGAAAATGGTCGGCGTTGCTCAGCCTGCGCCGGGAGTGGTTTGAAGATATCACAAATTACGAGGCGCCCGGCGAAGGTTCATTTGAAAACGCAGCCTGGATACCACGGGTGGGCATCACCTATGAGGTGATCAAACAAATCCATGTCTATGCAACGTACCTGGAGGGGTATCAGCCACAATCCAATACCGTTTCGCTCATGCCCAGCACGGGCGCGTTCTTTTGGGATCCCAACTCCCCGGCGCGGTTTAAGCCGCTCATCAGCGATCTGAAAGAGCTCGGCGCCAAAGGCGAATTCTTCGAGGGGAGCGTTACCATGACCGTGGCCGCCTACGAGATCAACCAGGAAAACATTCTCATCAACGCAAACCTCCCGGAGTATCCCGACTCACTCGTGCAGCGTGGCGCGGACCGCAGCCGCGGCGTCGAGTGGGAGCTTGCCGGCTACCTGTTGCCGGGCCTGCAGCTCACCGCGTCGTATAGTCATATCGATGCGCGTATCATCGAAGACGATGACGAGACACTTCATGGCAAACGCAAAGAGAATACCCCGGTCAACAGCGCCAGCGTCTGGATGCGCTACAACTTTTCGCAGGCGGCGCTGCGCGACATCGGGGTAGGGCTGGGCGTGCAGTATAGCGGCGCAAAAGTGCCCTGGTTCACACGGGCGTTCGAGGTTCCCGACTATACCGTTCTGGACCTGGCGTTATACTATACGCCGTCAAAGGCCAACATGCAGCTGGCATTGAATGTCAACAACGTGTTGAATACCACCTATTGGATCGGCGCGCAAAACTACCTGCGGCTCTTTCCCGCGGCGCCGCGAAATTTTATGCTGACAGCCACCTATAAATTCTAACACCCATGAACCGTTCTATCGTAGTATTATTAGCGCGGCAAAGCTGGAAGAATGCCTTCCATTCGCGCGCGATCTATGGCGTGCTGGTCATATTGTTCCTTATGATCGGCTACGCGGCCTACAGCGGGTGGAAAATGTATACCGTTCAAAACGACATGCGTGAGCACTATCAACGAGTAGCCCGCGAGCGCTGGGAGGACAATCCCGACAAACATCCCCACCGCATGGCGCACTTCGGCACGTTCGCCTTTCGCATCAAACACCCCTTGAGCCTGTTTGATTTTGGGCTGGAGAGCTTCACCGGCAATGCCGTGTACCTGGAAGCCCACAAACAAAACACAATTAACTTTTCAGAAGCAAGCTTTTCAACCGGGCTGCTCCGTTTTGGCGAGATCAGCCTGGCCATGCTGCTGCAGATGATCGTACCGTTGATCATCGTGTTCCTGGGATTCGGTGTGGTCTCGGTCGATCGCGAAAATGGCACATTGAAAATCCTGTTAACGCAGGGCGCGCGGTGGCGCGAGATCCTGACCGGGAAGTCCCTGGGACTGTTCGCCGTCGCGATGGTCATTGTTGTTCCCGCATTTTTTTGTGCCGCCCTGTTGTTGATCGCCTCGGACGTTTCCGTTGACCTGGACCTGGTGGGGCGACTCGCCGGGCTAGCCCTGGCGTATTTTCTTTTTAGCGCGATTGCCTGTGTCATCACGGTAGCCGTATCGGCGGGAAGCCATTCGTCCAAAGCAGCGTTGATGAAGCTGTTAGGGGTGTGGTTGCTGCTGGCCGTGCTGCTTCCCCGAACCTCGCAGGCGTTGGGAAGCTACTTTTTCCCGGCACCCTCCCGGGTTGCGTTTGAAACCGCGATCGAAGAGGATGTGCTGAAACAAGGCGATAGCCACAACCCCGACGATCCACATTACAAACACTTGCGCGACTCGGTGCTGCGCAGACATGCAGTAGACTCGGTCGAGCATCTTCCCTTTAACTATAGCGGGTTTGTAATGCGCGAGGGCGAGCGCATCAGCGCGCAGATCTATCAACAGCATTTACAGGCACTGACTCGTCTCTACGACAAACAGAACAGCCTGACCACGGCCGCCGCCCTGGTCAATCCGTTTACCGCCATCCGGAACCTTTCGATGGCGCTTTCCGGAACGGACGTTGAATCCTATAAAGTATTTCAGGGGGAAGCCGAAGCCTATCGTTATACCATGGCGCAGGAAATGAATGCACTACAGATGACGCTGATCAGCAACCGGAAACCGGGGCCGCAGGATAAACCCCTCGCCATCAGCCACGATCACTGGAAGGAGCTGCCCGACTTTAAACCGAAGGGAATCGCCCTGGGTGCGTCGTTGCGCGGCGCATGGTTTTCTGCGCTGGCGTTGCTGCTGTGGAGCGTAGGCTCCTGCTGGTGGGTCGGTCGTCTGTCAAAAACACTAAAAGCAATTTGAGCTATGTATAGACTCTTGATAAAACAATTTATCCGGTCGCGCATCACGGTCGGCGCCCTGGCACTGTTGCTGGTCATGGGGTTGGTGTCGATCCTGATGGGAAAACAATTTCTGGCGCAGCAGCAGGAACGGATCGTCCAGGCAACGGAACATCAACGTGAGCATATCGCACGCAACGTCGCTGCCCACGACGAGATGGGCCTCTTGCTTTATTATCTCAAATTTTCCCTCATCAGTCCCCCCGATCAGCTGTCGGCGCTGTCCATCGGACAACGCGATGTTAACCCCGGTATTCAGAGCATTACCATCCGTACGCTGGAGGGGCAGAAGTATGACACCGACCTGACGAATCCCGTTCAGCTCCAATCGGGAAACCTCGACCTCGGGTTTGTTATCCTCTATTTATTTCCGTTGGTCATCATTGCATTCACCTTCAATATCCTGTCGGAAGACCGGGAGTCGGGTACCTGGATGACCATCGTGGTACAGTCGCGTTCGGCCTTTCAATTTTTGCTGGCGAAGTTTTTGGTCCGGGCGCTCTTTCTTTACGGGCTCCTGCTCTTTTTACTGCTGGTGGCGGCGATCATCCTTTCCATACCCCCCGGGGAGTCATTCCTGGCGTTTGTCGTGCTGAGCGTACTCTATAGTACATGCTGGTTTGCCCTGACCTTCTGGCTGGCGCTCTTTAAAAAGAGCTCGGGGTTTACAGTGCTGACGCTGCTGGCCATCTGGGTGGCGCTGACCATCCTGTTGCCGGCGTCGGTCAACAACCTCGTTGCCACGTTGCATCCGGTGCCCGAGTCGCTCCGTACCATGGTCAAACAACGCGACGGTTACCACGAAAAGTGGGACCAGGACAAGAAAGTTACGCTGGACAAGTTTTACGCCCGATATCCCCAGTTTACCAAATACGGCGTTCCTGACGAGACCTTCCACTGGCTGTGGTACTACGCCATGCAGCAAATGGGGGACGAAGAGGCGCGCGCAGACAGCCGTGCCATGCGCGAAAAGATGCTCCAACGGGAAGAGACCAGTCGTTCTCTGGCGCTCGCCATTCCCACGCTGCATACCCAGCTATATTTTAATGACCTGGCCCAAACCAGCCTGATCGACTATATCCGCTTGCTCGACAGTACCGCTACGTTTCACGAGCGAACCCGGCTGTATTTCTATCCGAAGATCTTTGAAAGCGCCGCCGTGAAAAACGAAGACTGGGCAGCCGTTAAACCTCAATATTTGCCGCCCAGGGACACCGTTTGTTGGATTCCCCTGGTGCTACCGTTGGTCGTCATCATCGTGGTGCTGCTGGGATGGACCTGGTTCCGTTCTCGAAAAATTTACGCTATTTAGTAAAAAATATATACCGGCCGGTGAATCACCGGCCGGTAACGTTGTAAAAGTATAAATAAACATACACGCATAGATGATATTCGTAAATTTTCGGGTATAATTGACATTATAAAATAGAAGACCCCTATAGCTGTTGTCACTTAAACCCTAAACTATATGATGTCTCAACTGTATCGTTACTCGCAAGACCTCGCTCCGCCGAATGTTGATCGTTATGGTATATCGGTAAGATAATATCCATTCATAATTTTTTTTAACCTATCGGTCGAAGGACGACCGATCCTCTATTTTATTTTTTTAACTCAACCGGATGACTGTCAGTCGTCCCGTATGCTAAAGTATTGTTTGTATGGAAGATTCTACAAATCCTGCACTCCTTCAGGTTCTAGCGTCGTTGACAGAATTGGTGCATAAATATCTATTACCCAAACGGAATGCAAAAGGCTCCGGCAAGGATATGGGGCATGTAAGGAATACGCTCCACCTGGAGATCGAGCGTATAAAACAAGAATTGTTGTTAGTGCGCGTGTCGAAGCAGTATGATTGCCGGTACCATGTCCGGCGGGTACAGCAGAAGCTGATGGAATTGATCAATGTAGTCGTTGCGCGGGGCGGAGCCCAGGAAATCCAGCAGGTACGGGAAAATCTTGGAATATACCGTTGCTCGCCCGCGAGCCACCTGTTTGAAGAACTGGAGGGACTCCTGGAGTATATAGAACATCATTACCCGAAACAGTTTGATTACGGTATACCGTTGTGCGACGGTCAGCGCGAAGTGTGGAAAGAAAAAATCTCGAATGAGATGGACGCTATCTTCCGCTGGTTTCGGGAGGATGAGCTTTCCGAATACCTGCGCGACGTCGTGATTCAGCCGTTCTGCGAAGTAATCATGCCGGAGCGGTTTCCGCTACTGACCCATCGCGAGTGGCTATACCTGCGCGGCCTGTGGAGCCAGCTGCAGGATCTCACACGTACCCAGGCTGCTGATACCGAAGAGGCTTTGCTGCATGTGCTGATACGCTATAACTTCAATAAAGATCAATACCTGGATTATTGCATGCGATACATTTCGACGGAGCTGGACCGGGGTGAGTCGGCAGAAGAAGAATACGCGGTCCGTACAAAGCATTACCGTCGCTTGATTATGGATGCCCGCCCTACACGGAAAATTGCATTGCTACCGGAGAACGAAGCGCTTCACACACGGCTGATGACATGGATGGACGAGGAATATGCGTATCATCAGACGTTGGCAGAGACATCGATAAAAGTAAAGCCCCGGCAGGATCGTATACCACAGAAGGACGTGCCCCGGAAGGAGCGACTGGACATTGCGCTGTCTGTTGACAACGCTTCAGGATTTTACAAGTTTCTGTTTGAAAGTAAGTTTTATAGAGAGACCAATGTCAGCGAGATCTGTCGACATGTCGCCGCGAAATATTCGACACCGTGTGCCAAAGCGCCGTCGTGGAAAAGTGTTATAGAAGCGTTCAACAATCCCTCCGAAGCTGCCTGTCGATACGCATCCGATTTATGCCATGAAATTCTCCGCCAGATCGAAGCGTTCCGCAAGGGCGAAAAAAGTTAGAGATATTTTTAGGAAAAGTATGCTATACCGGTGTTCAAAATGCCTTGTTCCGGCGTTTTTACAGCGGGGGGTAAAGGGGGGGTAATTTTTTTTACCCTCCTTACCGCTGGCGCGGCAGTATCGCCCCGCAGTATTTTGGTGACATATTTAAATCCATGTATATGTCATTACATCCTTTAACAACCGATGAGCTGCAGGCAGTCCGCGCAGCACTGTACCGCGATTTACGCAAAGACCTGCTCGACGAAGTACAGACCCTGGTGGCCCAGCGACCGAATGCGCCACCACCTGACTACCTGCGCCCGGAAGAGGCCTGTCGCTTTATGCAGATTTCTTCCAGCACTTTGTACAAGCTTCGTAAAACCGGCTTGCCTTCGATACGCGTCGAGGGACTCTTATACCTGCGCGTAAGTGATATCAACAACTTCCTGGCTTCTCAGCAGGTCGTTAACGCCTAAACGCTATGGTAAACTTTGTCAAACACATTCGGGCGATCATGTACAAGCTCGAAGCCGATAGTCGGATTGAGACATACCATATGTGCTTATACTGGGCTTTGTTTCAAACGTGGAATGAGCACCGGTTTCAGAATCCCATGCGGATCTACCGCGATGAGCTCATGGCACGTTCTAAAATTCGGACGCGTAAGACGTATGCTAAATGTATGCGGGAGCTGGCCGAGTGGGGTTATTTTTCATACGAGCCGGCCCGCCATCATTTTGAGCCTTGCCTGGTGTTGATGCGCAGGTTTGATGGTGGAAAAAATGCAGACGTTTATGAGACACAATGTGAGCCCAATGGTGAGCCCGACGACAGGCCACTGACGAGTGACGTTCGTGAGCCTCAGCGTGATCCCACAGGTGAGTCCAGCGACGATACCAAGCGGGGTACACATAATATAAACTATATAAACAATACAAACATTCAAAACAATTTAAATGATAATGAGCAAGCCCATCCAATTTCAGATTTCGGTAACGATTTTACCCATCCGGTGCAGACGCCCGGCGCGGAAGAAAAAAATAACACCCGGGGGGGCGGGGCCGGCGACCGACCTGCCGGCGATCGACCCGAAGCCATCCCTGGCGGCCTCGACGACGTCTATCTTTTCTTCGCCTCACTCTACAGCACACGCGTCGAAGCCGAAAAATTCTACCACTACTACGCAGCCAAAGGCTGGAAAATAAGTGAGAAGTTAAGGGTACACAACTGGCGATCGGCGGCCCGGCACTGGATCCTGAACGCACCGCGCTTCAACCCGCACAACGGACCGACACCCGGTTCGTTGGCTTCACCGGGCCCGCAAAATTACTCAGAACCCCTATAAAACAGTGTGCGTGCGTGTGCGCGCGAGAGCGAAGATGGTGTTCTGTTTTTTTTCTTCGCGCTCACACTCGCGCTCACGCTGATTCCCTACCTACATGAAAAATTTTGATTTTAATTGGTGCGTGTCGTTCCTGGATCGACACGGCAAAAAGCTCTTTGGTCCGTCTTTTCACATCCGACGTGAAGATCATCCCGTCATCCGGAAACTGCTGGTATATTTCCTGCAGCTGGAAGGGGAGGCTACGACACTCGGCATCGACCTGGCGAAGGGCATCCTGCTTTCGGGTCCCGTCGGCTGTGGAAAGACGGCCTTGATGACATTGATGAACTATATCCCCGGTCCCGGTCGTAACTATACCGTACGGCCGTGTCGCGAGGTCAGCCTTGATTTTATACAAGAGGGGTACGAAGTGATCGGCCGGTACAGCAAGTTTTCGTACAACGGCTCCACGCCGAAGATCTATTGCTTCGACGATCTCGGGGCGGAGCGTAACTTCAAATATTTCGGCAATGACTGCAATGTCATGGGCGAGATCTTGTTAAGCCGGCATGACTTGTACGCCAGCCAGGGGATGGTTACGCATATCACGACCAACCTGTCCGCGGGCACGCTGGAGAAAACGTATGGCGACCGCGTGCGGTCGCGGCTGCGGGAACAAATGAACCTGATAGCGTTTGATGAAAAAGCGCCCGACAAGCGTGGAAAGTAAAATCAATGGAAAAAAAAGGCCGTCTCCTTTCGGGAACGGCCTTTCGTCATTTAATACAGGTTGTCCTCTTCCAGATCATCATCTTGTTCCGGATCATCATCGCTCTCGCTCTCACTCTCACCGTCACTCTGTTTCACCGTTACCTGGCTGACGGCTGCGAGTACACCGCCGGCTACGGTGAGGTATCCGGCAACGGTGGCCACGACGGCGGGCACTGCGATGGGACTTGCGACCAGCGCACCGCCGGCTGCCAATAACGACAGGCCTATGGTGCGGAGCACGCGAAAGAATTTAGGGGTTGGCGCTTTTGCGCGTTCAAGAATGTTCATTTTTTTTGTTCGTTTAAAATTTGACTTGGAGTAGAAGAAATTGTCAACCACACTTCTTCGCTGTGGATCACGGGCAGTACCAGGCTTTTCAGTATCTCGTTTGCCAGCCGCGACTGCCGGCCCTGGCCGGGGCCGGTCAGTTCCAGCACGGGCGCGATACAACCCAGCAGCTCACGCTTCGCGTTGTTGGCCGGGTGCAGCAGGATACTGCTGCGACCGGGTACATCGGTCACGCACAGGTGAAGCTTGTGTTTCGGCGAATACCGCGATAGCAGCCGATAGCGGCCATCGGGTATACACGACACGTTGCGCCTGTTCAGGAGCCAGGGGAGCTCGATGGCGTAGCAAATCAAGTTGCTTTCATATCGAAACTCCCCATTGGTTCCGTCAGGGTATTTTGTCCTGATCAGTGCCAGCTCCATCCTGCCTATGCTCCGGGTTCGACGGCGACCAGCGACAAAGCATTATACGCGCCGTTGTTAAGCGTATACATCTGCCCGTTGACCAGCTGCGTAAACTCGATGCCCAGCACCACAAACAGCGGATCGGTGTTGTCCTCGCTCATCGTCAGCACCAGGTTGACCGGCGGTACCGCTATTGCACTGAGCAACATGTCCTCGGTTTCCAGCGACTGGACGTTGTACGCGTTTTCAGCAAAGTCGACCTCTGCCGCCGAGACCACCAGCCGGAAGTGCGTAGCACCGTCCGGGTAGGCGATCATGTCGGTAGGGATGAACGCCGGCGCGTCGATCGTCACGGTGCCGGCGGCACTGTCCACGTCCGCGGTATACGGCGCGAAGAAGGTGTGCGTAAGCTTGCCGGTCTCGTTGAAGTCGAAGCCGCGGAGCAACGTTATGTCGCCGTTGACGACCGTGCGCTCACCGCGCAGGCTGAGCTCGTCGGTTTTGATCACCGCGTTAAACAGGCTGCTGAGTCGATTCGACATGCGGCCGTCGCGTGTGCTGAGCAGCTGCGAGCGGAAGGCCGTGCGCAGCAGTTTCGCATTGGTGCCGGCGCGGCCGAACTCACGGCCGTTCTCGCGGGTGCGTGCAAAGGCCGGATCGGTTTGCATACGTTTTGCATCGACGCCGCCTTTTTGCCGCGCCAGGTGTCCGTTCAGGGACGACTTGTAAAACGAAATGCCGCCCAGTTGACCTTTCAGTTTGATGATTCCATCTTGTCTTGCCATGTGTATAGTATTATTTGTTTTTTGTTCCCTCGTGTCAGGCACAGTCGGGGTAAGCCGTCGTTGCAACAACAGCACAAAACAGCATGAAAGATCTGGAGGATAAAAAAGTGCACTGCCGTTTTACGCCGCTTTCGGTATATAATTTCCTGTTATTTCCTGTTTTCGCCGGCGCAGAATGGACGGTATAGTATATATTTATGCTGTGAAAATTGTATATTCGAATCATGAGTCTGAACCGGATCATTCTGAGTACAAAGGACATCGAACGCATCACAGGGCGGAGTGAACGACAATCGCGTGCGATCCTGGCCGGCGTTCGCAAGTCTCTCGGTAAACAACCACGCCAGCACGTTTCTATTCAGGAATATTGCCGGCACACCGGTTTGCCGGAGGAAGATGTGGCCCGGCACCTCGGAATACAGAAGTGACCGGTATATACCGGTATGCGCATGGTTGAGGTAGTAGGATAGTAAGCTACCGTGTCATGAATGGCTCTGATGCGCCGGGGCAAAGCCGTCGCTATAGCATAGATATTCCAAAGATATAGCATGGATAAAGCATAGATGAGCCAATATAAGGGGCGTCGCTTTATCGGTGGTTTATGTTCGGTTCATGTGTGTATACCGGTATATATCAGTGTGCTTTAGATGGTTCCGCGCTATAAAAAATATATACACGCTCCGGCTTGACTTTCTCTTGTTTGAGCCGGTACTTTCAGGCCATGGCATACCTCAACGGCATTACATTCATCGGTGGTCTGGGCAACGTTACGGCCTATACCCAGAAAGGCAGTGACAAGATCATTCTCCGGCGCAAGGGTGGACCGTCCCGCGCCATGGTAAAAAACGACGTGAAGTTCGCCGTGCAGCGGCGCTATGGGCAAGAGCTCGGCGGATGCTCGGTGGCAGGCAAAGCCATTCGCATGATGTTCGGTCCGAACCGGGCGCTGGCGGATCAGAGTCTGTGCGCCAAGCTCAATCAATACCTGCTGCAGGTACAACGGCGCGATACCGCGAACGAGCTCGGTCAGCGCGCGATCCGCCTGTCACACATGCCACAGCTCCTGGCGGGCTTTTCGTTGAACGGCAAGGCCTCGCTGTTCGATCTGACGATTCGAAGCACGATCACGGCAAGCATCGACCGGGACGGTCTGTCGGCGCGTATAGCGGTGCCGGAGCTATTGCCCGGAGTCAATTTTTACCCCGCGGACAACCAATCGATGTATAGCGTTACCGTCGTGCTGGGCATTGTGCCGGACGCGGAGTTCGACGCCGAGCTGAAGAAGTACGTTACGCCACTGTGGTTTGATACTACCTACGCGCCTGTGATGGCTTCCACGGCGTGGCTGCCGGCAGGAGTGCCGGCCGATGCTGCTACGTTAGAGATTCGGTTTCCCCAACGGCCACCCGAGCTGGAATTCAGCGTGATGTTGTCGGTAGGAATACGGTATGGTATGTTTCTGGGCGATGGAACGGTGTTGCAGACCAGGAGGGTAGGCGCGGCAAAGGTGCTGGCGATGGGATGATATGGAATTCAGATTATCTACAGAATTAATTCAGAATTGTAGAATATATCTACACATTGACGTGCTAAGCAAAGTGACGTGCTAAACAAAGTATGACGTATTAAACAAAGTATAATCTGTGTATATCGAACGTTTATTCAGAATTTACTTGCGCCAGCAATAGTATCTGGCGCAAGCTTGCTAAAATTTGAATCCTATCACCATGTTTATAGACGTTCGCTCTATCGTGTCTGTCTTTTTTTCCTGAACGTCATCAATATCTTTTACAAAGAATTGTACGCCGACAACGGCTTTCGTTGGTTTGTGCAGCTCGGTGAGGTAGATTCCTACCCCTGGACTAAATAAGGTCGGAAAGCCGTCGTCGCGATAAGACTCCCACCGAAGATGTACTGCAGCTGTAACATTCTTGAATCGGTAGCCGATATCCGCCATGGTACTAACAAAGGATTCGTTTCTTTTGAAGGCATCTTTCGCATACCCCTCTTTTACCTCCTTCGTCACTTGCGTTGGTTTTCCGTCTTTGTCGGTTCCCGTATACTGAATCTCACGATATTCAAACTTGTCGATACGTCTGACATTGTCACCTTTACCCATTTCGACGGCGATTCCAGCAACGAGATTGGCGAGGAAATCACCCTTACCCGTCGCTAAAGAAAGGCGATTGAAACCGATCTGGACTGAACGACCGATGGAGGTTTTAGTATTTGTCAGAATGGTATCTGTAGGTGCCGGTTGACTGATCGTTAGGATACGACCAACTCCACCCTTTCCAGTAATATAAAAAAAGGTGAAGGTTTCGCGGATTAACCAATAGGCGGAACCGCTAACATCACATTGAAAATTAGCAACTCCATTTTTCAGAATTGGAAATTTGCCGTCCTTTCCGGAGACTTTGAGTTGACCGCCACCTATAAAAAAGTCGCGATTGACGTTGTTCTTGCTGAGCACAAATGCTATACTTTTATCGACAGCATTGATGTTAAGTGTGTGCGCGTCGCTGTTTTTGCCCAGGATACTAAGCGAAGACTTTCCATCATCGTCTTGAAGGATATTTGTTTGAGCAAATGTGTTCGTGCAAATAAGCATAGAACATGAGAGCAGAAGAGTAGGTAGTTTCATGCCAATACGGTTGGATGGATTTGAGAATTTTGGAGATGGCTTCTGCGAAGATCGATCGTTTTGGTGATCGAGCATTTTCCGCCATGCTTAATGTCATATGTGCCGGAGTCGATGACCTGGAAGCCCTGACCCTGGAACCGTTCGATGGTATATGTGCCGTTGGTGTGGTTAAAACCTGTCACGTCCAGGCGGAATGTCAACGAATCAGTGCCCGACTCCACGATGAAGTTATCGATCCAGAATTTTGAGAATGCATTCTCCCGGTTCCAGTTATCCGACCGCTCGACGGGAGCTATGAAGAAAGTCACGCTGTTTATTTGACTTGAGTTTTCGACAGTAATTTTTATGCGATGTTCCATAATTAGGAGTTTATATAGTGGGGATATTTTGTGGCGAGGTTGGAACTCGCCCATCGCACTGGGATTAGAATGCCAATGTCGATGGGCGTCATCCAAAACCTATTTTTCGTTGATCACTTTCGTGGCATAGGGAATTACACCGATGCCCAATGAGGCGAGTACAGGCCACAAATTTTGGAAGTCGGGGATATTTGCCTTTACTTCTGTTAGCGCGGAGTAGGCATAACATGTAGTAATGCTGATCCCGATGACGATCGCGGCGATCGCGGATAAAAAGGCCGCCAGCCGGCTGCTGCTTCTTTTCACCACAGGCTGAGGCTGTGGTGGTTGGGCTGCTCCTGCCGCATTGGCAGGGGGCGCTTGTGCGAGTGCTACGGTTTGAAGTTGTTGCGCTTGCTGATCCGTGGGATCGACCGAAAGAGCTTCGGCGAGCTTAAACCCGTCCTTTCTAAGCCAGCGCATGAAATAGAATAACAGGATGATAAATAATTCGGTCGGCAAAAATACCAAGATCCAATGACCCGCCAGGAAATTGTCTACAGGGATGACTGCGAAGGTGTTCATACACTATACTTTTAGCCATACAATTGTTGCCACTGCGTCGTTGAAATCACCGTCGTTGCCATCTTCGTAGCCGATGATCTTGCTGTCCGGACCTGCGAAAACGATGCGTTCGGCGCTGGGATACCAGGGCTCGCGGCCATTGGGTGGTGTGTTCTTGTGCGCGGACGCGATCGTGTAGATCATGGGTTGGTCGGATGTGTTGACGGGACCTTCCCATTGTCTGGCATTTCCAAAGTGACTGTTGGAATTGAATAGTTCGTTGCCGGAGACGAAGTCGCGTACACTGATATGGTTCTCGTGGGCACAGGAGAACGATGTTTTGATGACGAGCTTTTGCCCGGGGAAGACTGTGGGGTACTGCATATACATTTACTTTTAAAGGTTATTTTTTTATCGACTTTTTGTCGATCACGGAATAAAAGTATAGCGGAGGCCAGCGTAAAGCGAGGTGGAACTAGAAGACGGTAGAAGGGGATTGGAAATTGGTCGACCGGATGAGAAAACGGCTGGGACTGCGTTTACCTCTTAAAAGCTATTAAACAAAAAAGGGTAACTATTGATTGTAGTTACCCTTTTTTTATTCGATATCGTTTACTTACCTACTGGTAGACAGTAGCCCTACAGGAGGGATTGATTTTTGTACAATATAAGCATCCTTTGCTTTTCCCTTATCATTGATTTGAGTGATGGTTCTTCCTTTGTCATCAACGGCGAAGAGGATGACGCGGATGGTGTTCAGACCTTGTTTCCCGCTATTGTATCCAAAGAAATAACGTATATATCGTATGTCTGGAGCTTGGGTGATGAGATGTGTTAGTGTTTTTTTATTAACAACGCTGTCGATATTGTTTTGAAAGTAGGCCCAGTCCATGTCAGTATGCTCCCTACCCCTGGTATTGGGGTTGACTCTTACGTAATTTCTGTATTCTGTTATGTATGTCTGCTGCGTTGGTATGTTGGGAAACACGTTGGTTAGCCCAGTTGTGCAGGCAGGGATATCGTCAAGTTTTTTCAGGAACGCATGCACAGCCGCGGTATCTTTGCCACGGCCTTCATATGGGTACGATCTTGACGGCAGTTGAAGCACTTTCCTGGTTGGTGTCAGCGTGGAGTCGACCTGACGCTCTCCGATTTGCTCGATGCTTAGAAAGAATTTTGGGTAAGTGGTTGGTTGCGTGGTTTCATTCAGACAGTACCACATAAGGACACCGAGCGTGTCACTTGCGGCGGGCGGGAAAAAGTCCTTTACACAAAATATACCTCCTATGGCATGGCCTGCCAATTTCTGGAGTGATGGGTCGGGATTTTTGAGTAGATTCGAAATGTCTGTCAACGCTTCGTCCAGACTGATTCCTATTGACTTTTTCCTGAGATTTTCCATATCCTGTTCAGTCAGTCTGGTATTTTTTCCGTCGACATGGGTAGGGTCGGGTGCAACAACGCCTTTCTTTTTGTCTTGACTATGGCAAGCGTAAAAGGTCAGGCAGCTAAGAAAGAGAATAAAGATGGTCTGTTTCATATCATTTTATTTAAAGGGTTTATGTTCTAAAGCGTGTTCCACCGAAGTCTTTACCGGTCTCGCCCAGCACCCGGGTCAGTTGAAACCCCGCCTCCGGCGGAGACCATACCGTAATGGTATACGAGCTGCCCGGTTGACCGTCGGCAAACCACTGAATAACGTATTCAGAGTTTTTCTTTAACGCGACTTCACAGTCTCCCGTGGCGATGAGGATAACTTTTGCATTTAACAGCAGGGTGACGTTTCCTTGTTCCGCGTAGATGCTTGCTCGTAGTGTTGCCATATCGGTGTGTTCGTGATGCGAAAGTAGGGGCGGACGGAGGCGCGCGGTATCACCAATCAGTAGCCGGCAGTCGCCGACCAGAATCTGGCGTCGTGCATGAGAACCCGGGCAGTGACTGAGCTATGGTGACGGTTTTTGGACGTGTTTCTTTTGTTCATAGACTTTTGCCAGGCCTATGGAGTAGATGATATACGTGACAATGTTGATGATATTGTGGATGTACCAGATCTCCTGCGCGAGCAGCTTCTTCCACAGGAAGATCATTTCGAAGAAGGTGCCAAAGCAATACACAAAGATCCCCAACACGATCCAGAAGATCGGTGCCTCATAGGGCGTCTGCGTCATTTCAATTATTTTCAGAAGTTTTGCGGCCGCCATGTAGGCGATGCATACCTGGTAGAGGCTGTTAAAGAGTCCACTTCCGGTAAGGTACTGGCCGTTGACGGGGAGGGGAGTGGGTATGATAAAAATAAAGAATAGCCACGACGGTAATACAATCAAGAGCAGTCCGATCAGAAACCGGCGATACGACGGGCCATCGTGTGGCGCGAGCACGATCCAGAGGAAGATGGCGCACTCGGCCAGGCAGTATACATCAAAGATGACCTGCTCGCCCAGCGGCCGGTCGTGTAGCATGATCTGCTCGGTAACGATGCCCAGTACAAAAAGCATAAACATCACTGCCGATAGCCGGGAGTGCCGGAGGGTTAACAGGCTCGCGGCTGTTGGGATCAGGATAAAATAAAGGGAGACGGACAGCAGCGTGTCAGACATTGGCTTTCAGTTTCCCGCCTTTGAACCAGCTCACAAAATCATCTTTCCGGCGACGTGACACGTCCACGTGCGAGCCGTCCGTCATTTTGATCACACCGCCTTCGCCTTTCATATATTCCTGGATGTAGTCCAGGTTTACCAGGTGTGAGTTGTGTACGCGGAAAAACGAGAAATCCGACAGCAAGCCCTCGCACTCTTTTAAGGTCTTTGAGACAATTACTTTGGCCTTGTTGATGAGGTAGAAGGTAGTGTAGGTGTTGTCGGATTCGCAGCGAACAATGTCGTCTATCGTCACAAAGATATAGCCGGTAAGGGTTGGCAGCGCGATCTTTTTTGGTCGTTGGTTCCTGGCCTGGATATTCTCCATGAGCAACGCCAGGTGGTCTATATTGATCTTTGCGCTGTTTTTTTCGGTGAATCGGTCGATCGCCTGTTGGAGCTCCTCTAACACCAGGGGTTTGATCAGGTAATCGACGGCCGACAGTCGAAAGGCTTTGATGGCATATTCTTCAAACGACGTGGTGAAGATGATCTCGAAGTCGATGGCAGGCGCTTGCTGCAAGAAATCAAACCCGGTATACGGTGGAAGCATGATGTCCAGAAAGACCAGCCGGGGCCGGTGCTCGCGCAGGAGGGAAAGCGCTTCCGGCACGGAAGCTGCCGCGGTCACGGGAGTGATCTGCGGGAAGTGTTGTTGCAAGAGTTCTGCCAGCGCATTGCGTTGGTGGCTTTCGTCGTCTACAATCAGGGCTGAGTGGGTTTGCGGCATGGCGGGTAAGGTTCGGGTTAGTCGTCGGTATAGCTGTCTCTTATAAACAACTGA